>CAZKVY010000013.1:0-80587 GCA_964556305.1 uncultured Nitrospira sp.
CCCGAGGCTCATTCTGCCCCTCTCAGCGACGATCGCGCCGCTGGTCGATTTGTTCCTGGCGTTTATCGCGTTTCTCGGTCTCATGGCCTGGTTCGAGGTCGTGCCGACCTGGCGCATTCTCCTGTTGCCGGTCTTCGCCGGATTGGCGGCAATGATCACCTTGGCCGCCGGACTCTGGGTGTCGGCGCTCTACGTCAGGTACCGGGATGTCGGGCATATCCTTCCCATGTTCATTCAGCTGGGGATGTTTGTGTCCCCCATCCTGTACCCCGTCAGCAAGGTGCCGGAATCCTGGCGCGCCATCTACGCGTTGAATCCGGTGGTAAGCGTCGTGGAAGGATTTCGATGGGCGCTGATTCCAGGATTTCAGGTAGACTTTTCAATGGTGCTTCCCAGTCTGGGCATTGTCGTTGTCGTCCTCATCGGCGGGTTGATCTATTTCCGTTCGATGGAGCGGACATTTGCGGACGTGATTTAAATGAGTACCGTCGCGATCCGAGCAGAAGGGCTGTCCAAACACTATCGACTGGGGGCAGCCGTTCAGCACAACACGCTCCGCGATCAGGTCATGCATCGCCTCAAGGCCCTCACGCACTGGGGCTCCGGCCGATCTGAGCCCGATCCTTCATTTTGGGCCGTGAAGGACGTCTCCTTCGAGGTCAATCAGGGAGAAGTGCTGGGCATCATCGGGCACAACGGGGCCGGAAAAAGCACCCTCCTCAAGATCTTGTCTCGAATCACGCAGCCCACGAAAGGTACCGTAGATATTTACGGGCGCGTCAGCTCGCTGCTGGAAGTAGGAACGGGCTTTCACTCAGAGTTGACCGGGCGGGAGAATATTTTCTTGAACGCGGCGATGCTGGGCATGCGTCGTGACGAAGTCCGAAGAAAGTTCGATGAGATCGTCGCCTTCTCAGGCGTGGAAGATTTTATCGATACGCCGGTGAAGCGGTACTCAAGCGGGATGTATGTCCGATTGGCGTTCGCCGTCGCCGCGCATCTCGAACCGGAAATTTTGATCGTGGATGAAGTCTTGGCGGTAGGCGATGCGAGTTTTCAACAAAAGTGTCTCGGGAAAATGGAAGAGGTGAGCCGAAGCGGGCGCACAGTCCTTATCGTCAGCCACAATATGGGCATCATCGAAGGGCTCTGCGAACGGGCCATTCTGTTGGAGAAGGGACGGGTCGCAAAAATCGGGAAGACGCAAACGGTGGTCGAGGGGTATGCCGACGCGATTCGCAGCCAGGCGAGCATGCCGATCGGCGCGCGCCCCGACCGAGTCGGCCTCGGAGAGATCCTGCTCACCGAGATTGATCTGCTGGACAAAGACCGGCATTCGATAGCCGCTGCCATGACAGGCCGGGACGTGATTATCCGGATGCACTACCGCTGTGCGGAAGGGAAAGAATTTCGCAACTGTCGTGTCAGTATTTCTGTCAATGGGCGGAAGGGCCAGGACCTGTTCGTCTTGTCGACGGATATCGTGGATCCCGCGCCCTTGACCCTGCGCGGAACCGGGTATGTGGATTTCATTGTGCCAGACCTGCCTTTGACCGGCGGCGCGTACTTTTTGCAGTCCTATATTGAATCCAACGGCCATGCCCAGGACTGGATCAAAAATGTCGCGCCCTTTTCAGTGCTCGATGCCGACTACTATGGTACGGGTAACCTCTGCCCGCCCGGCTGGGAAGCCAATGGCGTGCTGGTCCGCTATCGCTGGGAATCCAGCGACAACCTCCAGGGCAGGACCTTGCCCTTTCGTGCTCGCGAAAAATAAGCTGCAGGGGAACTCTGCGTTCATGCCTCACGGCCTGCCCTCGCTTCCTCTGCGTAACCCTCGTCAATAAATCACTAAACGCTCCGCAACTGACTAAGAGTGCGCTACGATTTGCCCTATCACTCCGTAAGGCGATCGACTGAGGCGTACGCATGGGTTCCGGGTTTGAAGACGGGCAGCAGGCACAGCTTGAGCTGGCCGGTTTGAGACGCACCCTGAAATGGACAAATATTCAACGCGACCAATTGTTGGATCGCCTCGACCTTCTTCGCCTCGACAATCAACGGCTCCTGGAACGTGTGGAGGAGTTGGAGCGTCAACTGGCAGAGGCCAAGCAGCAGCAAGTGCTGTTCTAATCTCCTGTCGCACAGCCCCCCCTCTCCCCGCAACAGACATTTCGGGCTCTTCTCCGCAGCGTCCGCGTGATACAGTGGTTTGATAGGTATCGATAAACGGCATCCTGCTGAGGGCTCTCACGTCGCAATGACACATTCAATAAAGACAGCCGAAGAAGTTCGCTGGTTGCTGACGCACACGCAAGGGTTTCGCGGTGCTCGAGTGATGGATGTGCACCTCGCCAAACGTTGGATGTTCGACGAGGAATCAGGCCGAGATGTGACGGCAGGGAGCGTCGTGACGGTGGTGGTGCAATATCACCTGAACGACATTCTCCGGATTGCCAAACTCACTCTGCAGGGAGTGTCCGACTTTTCCATCTTTGAGCAGGACGGTGGAGACTGTTCTTCAGTAGGCGTGATTCAAGTCGAAGTACAGGAAGGCCAATTGCGCTTCTGGTTCGATCCGCAAGGGAACCTCTATGTGGTCTGTGAAGAGGCACTCCTGGAGGAAGTGGCATTGCCGCACGGCGATAGGGACATGAACACAGAAGTCGCACAGTGGATCTTCCAAGCTGAATCCGGCGATGCTCCTACGGTGGCCTGGTTACTGAACGAACTTGATCAGGCAGGAGTGCCCTGTATCTGGAAATCGACCGGGCGCCGGTCCGGTGCTCCACGGACCCTGTCGTGGGAAGGAGAGTTGGTGGCGGCAGCCGACCTGGATGCCGGCTCGAAGGCAGGGCTGACAGTGCGGGCGTATGAACCGATCGACGGGGCCGGGTTCGGAATCAGATTGTTGCCGCGGCTCGCCACCGGCCGGATCAATGGACGGTTACTGAGAGCGGTGACTGAAGTGGTGACACAACGGTATGCAGGAACCTGCCTGGCCGGGATTTCAAGCGAGGAGTGGTCGGGGAGGAAATTCTAAGGATTCGGGCATAGGCCTGTGCCGAATCTCAGGCTGTTGCGCGAGCGGTGACTAACTCAGGTGCCCGTGCCGACCGTTCCCGTTTCCATTCGGGCTTCCGTTCCCATTGGCGCTCTTCGAACCCTTCCTGTTGACACATTCTACCAGGTGCCAGAATTTCATCGGGTTGACTTTTTCTTTTCTGGCCACGTGGAGGTCGGTACCTTCCAGCACGGTGTTCAATGAGAGATCGGTACGAAAACCGATGTGTTTGCAGAGTGGGGAAATGACTTTTTCCACGGCGGCGATCAGCTTATTTCCGTTGCTGAAGTGATTCAGCATGATGATGCGGCCGCCCGGCTTGCAGACGCGGATCATTTCATTGACGACTTTTCGATAGTCCGGCACGGCGGTGACGACGTAGGCCGCCATGACCGTATCGAAGCTGTCGTCAGGGAATTCCATCTTCCCGGCGTCCATCAACATCAGGCGGACATGGTCCAAATGATAGTGGGACTGGCGTTGTCTGGCTTTGGCCAGCATGCCTGACGAAAGGTCGATGCCCGTAATATTGCAATTTTTCGGGTAATATTCGAGGGCGATTCCCGTTCCCACGCCGACTTCGAGGATGTTTTCTTCCGGCCGGATTCGGAGATTGCGCACGCAAGCTTCGCGCGATTCATGAAAGATTTTTCCGAAGATGTGATCGTAGACGCCGGAATAACTGGTATACACTCGCTCGACTTTGGCGATATCCATCGTCCCTCCGCAAAAACACGCCTCTCCGCCCGCACACTCTGCAGTACAGAGATGACGGCGATAAGAATTGTGACGTGGAAAAATCTATGAAGGCGGGAACTCAATCCGGATGACCCATCCTCACCCGCCGGATAAGAATGGCCTTAATGTAGCCAATGCACTGATGGGTAGTCAACAGATTCCTACGGGCTTTTGCTTTTCATCCTCGCTGTTCATACTTGATTCTCCGTAAAGCCCTGTGGGAAGTTTCGGCTATGGTACTTGCCGGTGCGTTTGCCATCGTGTTGTGTATCGGATTGATCGTCGGCGATTGGATGTACTTTACGCGCCTCTCGTCCGACGCCACCCGATACGGCTACGGAATCGGGCAGGTGCAGGACCGGTTTGTGGCCCTGACTGTTCCGAAACTGCTTCGCGCATTCGACACGAATGGGTTCCTGAGTTTGCCTCACGGAGTCGCGCGGGTATTCCCTGAAGCGAATCGGATGATCATCCGGCCTACCCATCGCTTGTTCTCCATGCGTTTTCGCACGGCCTGGCCGCTCAAGGGTTGCATTGAATTGGCATCGGAACCTGAAGGCCTCCGCATGGTGTGCACGAAACGAGTGCCGTGGTCATCCTCGATCCTGACGTTTCTCTGGTTCAGTCTCGTGGGATTTGGGACGCTCGGGTTCCTCATTACTTACGTACTGCAGGGAGGGCTCGATTCTTTAGGGAGTGTGCTGTTGGGAGTCGGTGTGACCGGTGTGGGATTGATCGTCGTCGCCTTTGGCCTGCTGACGGTCACGGTGGCGTATCGCATCGAAAACACGAGGCTGATGCTTGTATACACGGAACTCAGGGCCGTGGCGGTGGAAAAAGAAGGCGCAGCATAGCCTCAATGAACCCTCCACAGGGAGCGCCGTTGATCCAGCACGCCTTCGTGTAGGTTTAAACTACGATCTGGTGCGATACAGATCGAGCAGATGATTGAATTCTGGCGGCAGGTCCAAGGATGCGCTGGAACGTGCCAGGCCTGCGATGATCCCCCGATGTTTCTGGCTCAGGCCCGATTCGACAAAGGCCTGCCGAAAATGGGCCCACCGTTGGGTGGTGTCCGTGCCCAGGCGTTGAAGGTCCTCCGGCGGCAAGGCTTTGAGTATGGCGGTGAGCACTCCCACGGCCTTTTCGACACTGTCATAGGGGGCGGCCAGTTTGAGGCGGCTGTAAAACACATCGAGATGTCCACGGAACTCATCTCGGAGTGCTTCGATCGGCCCTGTTCCGCGTTGAGACGTCTTCTGCTCGCCCATGCCGGTACTCCTTGCCCTGTCTAGGTGTTCCGGCAAGCTTACGGGAGGAACGAGCCGCGGCGCAACGCGTTTTCATGCGAAGCGGTCATCTTTTCAATGGAGGGTGTAATGAGGTATCGATCCCTGTGTCTTCTCGTCGGAGTGCTGGTAACGGGACTGGCCGGTTGTTCCCACCACCATGGAAGTTATGAGCAGGCAAAAGGAGACTACTACTGGAGCAAAGCATCTCAGGACGTGAGCGGCCTGGTTGAAAAACATGTCAAGAATCCGGAAACCGCCAAGCAGGTCAATGTGGTGATGGGAGAGATGATCGCCGAGATCAAGTCGGCCCGGGAACAACATCGGCAATCTCATCGTGCGCTCTATGAATTGAACGCGAACTATTCGGCTTCGCCCGAGGAGTTCACGAAAATTCTCGACGAATTGAATAATAACCGGATGCGCTCATCCGCAAGAATGTTGGGGCTTCGGTTCAAAATGAAAGCCTTGTTGACGGCCGAGGAATGGACCGCATTGTCCGAAGAGCTGAAGCGCTATGGCAGTCGCTACTACGGGAAAGGCTCGGAGGGAGCTGCCAGTCACCAGTAGAAGAGAGGTTTCCTCGTTCAGGCCAGGCGGTGTATGCCGGGCCGGTAGTTGAGGAACAAGAGGTGAGTCCCGGCGTCGGTCACTTCTAGTCCACTGACCCCAGCATGGTCGATACGCGCGTGACGTAGCGCGTTCAGGTCGAGGTGGAGATAGTGCGCAAGCAGCGCCCGAATGACGTCGCCATGGGACACAAACACGTAGGGTGCCTCATGCGCGGTCTGGAGAGTCTGTTCGACTGCCGCCACAGCACGTTGTTGCACTTCGCAAAGGGTTTCTCCGCCTGAAGGACGGGCCCGGTCCGGGTGCAGATACCAGTCCCGCTTGGCCGGATCTTCTGCCAGGTCCTTCCAGTACCGATTGAGCCAGTTCCCCACGCCGATCTCGCTCAGCCCCGGAGCATGATGCACCGGGGCTGCATGCGTATGCCTGAGGATTTCGGCGGTTTGCACGGCTCGCAAGACGGGGCTGGTAAAGATGCCTGCGATCGGGGTCTGTGCCAGCACGTCGGCACAGGCGCGGGCTTGCTGTTCGCCGGTCTGGTTGAGAGGGATCGGCTGGTTTCCCATAACTTGTCCCGATCGATTCCAGTCGGTTTCTCCATGTCGAATAAGCAGCAGCGTTGGCATCGGTGATCCTGTGTCCCTTGTTATGGCGTAGGGATCGCCTGGCCTGACCTGGACAGAGGAATGGATGTCCAGTGCTGACCCCCGTCAGACGATCGGTATAAGCCACTGCCATTGGTGCCGAGATAGAGCAGCTGGGGATCACTCGGGCTGAGGCTGATCGTGCGGATATTCAAGGTCGTGAGTCCCTCATTGTGCGCCTGCCAGGTTTTTCCGCCATCGATGGTTTTACGCACGCCTTCCGGGCCACCGATGTAGAACATATTGGCATCCGTGGGATGTAGCGCCAAGGTACTGATGAATTGATTTGATAATCCCTGCCCGATCTGCTCCCAGTACTCGCCTCGATTGACGGATCGAAACAGTCCCTTCGTGGTGGCGGCATACACAATCTCGGAGTTCCGCGGATCGACCGCCAGCACATTGACGCCCAGTGCCATGGCGGCATTTAAGACTTCGTCGGGAATGAGCCCGTTATTCTTTTTCTGCCAGCTCGTGCCGCCGTCGTCACTGCGATAGGTGCCGCCGGTCGTTCCGGCATACAACACGCGGGGGTGATGAGGATCCATGGTGATGCAGGTCACGATATGCACTTCTTTCATTCCTGCCATCCGTTCTTCCCATTCTCTCCCTCCGTTTTTGGAAATGAAGGCGCCGACCGTCGTGGCGAGGTAGATCAGTTCGGTATGCTCGGGATGGAAGATGATTTCATTGATGAACGACACATGCTCTTTGAGCCCGACGTTGTGGGGCAGCCAATGTTGGCCGCCGTCGGGACTCTTGTAAATGGCATCGCCCATGGTGCCGGCATACACCGTGGCCGGAAGTTTTGGGTCAATGGCCAGGGTCGTGACGCGGCGAGCGGTGAACGCGGGAAACTGTTCCCAGGTTGCGCCGCCGTCCCGGGTTTTGTGGACGGCATCGTTCGTGGCCACATAGACAATGTTGGGGTTGGACGGGTGGAGCGCGATTGAGACCACGGCCGATTCACGGCTGCCGCAGGCCAGGAGGAACAGAGCGATCAGGCAGATCGATTTCCGGAGTAGGGTCGCGACTCGAATTCGTAAGGACATCACAATGGTCGCAGACCTAATCACAGCGTCGCGACTGAGTCAAGGTGAGACATCGTAGAGATCGTGTGGATGAGTGGAGATTCAGAGTTTCGGGGTGAACCGTTCAGCATATCCGGTCATCTCGACATAGCCTCGTCCCGTCACGGGCATGCCGCGCGCTTGGCCGGAGGCGGACACCGCCCCCTCCCAATACGTGACACGAGTACTACGGGCCGTATCCAATTCCTGGTCCGCGAGGAGCGATTCGACAGCCAAATCTACTCCTATCGCAGGGGCCCGGAGTCGCCACCGCTGCGGATACCGTCCTTTGGATCGCGGACTCGTCCAGTACGCCAATGGTTCGATGGTGAGGTCATGTGCGTCGAGCGGCTGGGCGTGTCCGTCGGCCAGGACCAGAGTGCCGCTCGAGACCGGATCGCTCGATCCATCGGCACGTCGCAAGGAGTACCACATCAGTTCCGTGGAGTCGCTCAAATGGAGGCTGAACCAATCCCATCCCACCACATCCTGCCCAAGGTCGGCTGAGCCGAATTCATGATCCATCCAACTGAGTCCGGTGACGGCAAACGTTTCGGTGCCAACGCGAATCTGCCCTCCGGTCGCGAGGCGAGTGAGCGAATAATAGTGCGAGGATTGTCCTGGAGCGGCGCCTTTACGGCTGATCCCATTTCGGCCATGCAAGACAGGCGGTTTCTCCGGAAGGGCATCGAGATTGATCGCAAACGCGTCGGTGGCGGCCTGAAGTTGATGGTGAGTGGTTCGATCACCCATCACTAGAGACCAGTGGTCCACCCACACGTGTAATCGGCCCGTCTCTGCGCCGGCCTTGCCGAGTCCCTCGCGACTGACTTTGTCGGCAAAGTAAAACTGGCCGCCATCCAGGTCGGTCAGAGCAAAATGGGCGAGATAGAGTTGCTGAATAGACCACGTGGACGGGAGTGTGTGAACCTGATCAGGAGGAATGCCCCGGCGAAAAAAGGTGAGTTCAAACCCGAACCGCCGGCCGTCGGCCGCGGTGAGCTGACCGGTGTAATACCACCATTCAGTCCGAAACCGTTCGTGTGCCCCATGGTCTGCGGGAAACCGATACTGATACCCCGGCACGGCCGTGTCGAAGGCGTGAGAGACCTCGTCCGTCCCAACGGCCTGCGCGGTGAACGCGCGCAGACCTGCCAAGGCCAGAAGGGACATCAAGCCTGCGAGGCGTACTATCGTCATAGTGAAATCACCACCCGGTACTTCCGGCCACTCCGCATAGCCTCGCCTGGTCCCGCCGGATTCTTTGCTAGACAGGCGATAGAAATCCAGTATTCATGCATGTTTTATGATGATTCGTCGCGTGCTGCGGACTCGTAGCAGCGTTGACAATTTTGCAAAGCATCAGCTATCGTGAGCCATGTTTCCTGAGCCTGAACGTGAGCCGTCGAGCCGGGAGTTTTCGGGAAAGGTCCAGCCATTTCCTGTTCCGGAACGCATTCCGTTATTTCCTCTTCCGAACGTCGTCTTCTTTCCCAAGACCTATCTCCCGCTGCATGTGTTCGAGCCTCGTTACCGCCAGATGGTAGCGGATGCGGCGGCGGCAGGGCAATGCATCGGCATGGCGTTGTTGAAGGAGGGCTGGGAGGAGCAGTACGAGGGCAATCCTCCGATCTTTTCCGTTGGCTGTGTCGGGCGATTGGCAAGCGTGCAAGTGCTTCCCGATGGTCGCTCCAACATCCTGCTGCAGGGCCTTGAACGCTACGAAATCCATGAAGAATTTTTTGAGAAAAGCTATCGCGAAGCCCGCATCACGTTGAAGCCGCGCGACGGGTCCTTGTCTCTGGACCAGGCCTTGCGTCGGTACCTAATGGGCGTGCTCGATGAATATCTCAAAGCCGATGAGGAAGTCTCACCGCTGCACAGTTTGATCCGGCCCGATGTGAGCGACGAGGTGTTTGTGAATTCCCTTTCGACCTATCTCGATTGTACGCCGCTGGAAAAACAATTCCTGCTGGAAGCGGAGCATGTGCCGCAGCAGGCTCGCCGCCTTAGCGACTTGATTCAGTTCAAGCTGGCGGAGCGGCGTGGCGCCGGAGGATGGGGCTGATGTCGCGACCGGTCGCTATCGACGTGTCCCACCTGGGGAAGACGTACGACAAGGTACGGGCCGTCGATGACCTCTCGTTTCAGGTCTACACGGGAGAAATTTTCGGTTTGCTCGGACCGAACGGCGCAGGCAAGAGTACCACCCTTCGCATTCTCATCACTCTCCTCAACCCCACCTCCGGATCGGCCAGCATTTTCGGCTTGGATTCGGTGAAGGATGCGGACCGTGTCCGGCAGACCATCGGCTATGTGCCGCAGGAGCGGGCCATCGACCGGTTTTTGACGGGCCGGGAACATCTGGAACTGCTTGCCGACCTCTACCATCTCTCGACGGAAGACGCGGCCCGGCGCATCCCCCAGCTGTTAAAATTGGTTGAACTCGAGCAGCAGGCGGATCGTCCCGCGAAGACCTATTCCGGCGGCATGAAGCGTAAGCTGGACATCGCCTGCGGGTTATTGCCCGATCCTAAAGTCCTCTTTCTGGACGAGCCTACTCTCGGGCTGGATGTGCAAAGCCGGTTGCGCATCTGGGACCATGTGCGGGCGATGCGGGAGCGCGGCATCACCGTGGTCATGACGACCAACTATCTGGATGAGGCCGATCAACTGTGTGACCGAATCGCCATCATCGACGGGGGACGGATCAAAGCCCTGGGGGCTCCCCACGAGTTGAAAGTCGGGTTGGGCGGAGATCTCGTGTCGTTGACGGTGCGTGAACAGGATCGCGTTGAGAAGCTGGCAGCTGCGGTCCGGGATCTCCCGGCTATTCGGGCCGTCACCACTAAGCCAGACGGACTGGACATTCGTGTGGACTCGCCCGAAAAAGCGTTGCCGGCTATCCTTGAAGCGGCGAATCGCCTGACGTGCCAGCTGGAGTTTATCGATTATCATCGGCCACGGTTGGACGATGTGTTTATTGCCCATACCGGGCGATCCATTAAGGACGACCAGCCGAAGGCCGAGGATTCATAAGTGTCGTCGAGGAGCAGGCGGATCGGTCTATGAAAGAATATTCCCAGGAAATTCGCGCATTGACCATGCGCTGGGTGCGACGGCTGAGCCGGGAAAAGTTCAGCATGCTGTTTACGCTCGTGCAGCCGATGTTGTTTTGGCTGATCTTCTTCGGCAACCTGTTTCAACGCGCGGCGGACATGCAGGTGACCCAATCGTCGAGTTACATCAGTTTTTTGACCGCCGGGGTCGTGGTCATGACGGTGCTCAATAACGGATTGGCCGGCGGCGTCGATCTCCTCTTCGACAAGGAGAACGGTTTTCTGGAGAGGCTGATGTCCACGCCGATTCATCGAACCTCGGTCATCCTCAGCCGGTTCATCTTCGTGACCACCATCACCTCGCTGCAGGTCTTGGTCATCCTGGGTGTTGCCTGGCTCTTCGGCGTGCAGCCGGTCACAGGCCTGGCGGGGGTGGCGACAATTTTGCTCATCGGCATGATGTTCGGGGTGGGACTCACGGCCATCTCGATGGCCATGGCCTTTTCCGTCAAGAGCCACGGCGATTTCTTTTCCGTTCTCGGTTTTCTCTCTCTGCCCATGATTTTCCTGAGCTCGGCACTAGTCCCCCTGGCGGCCATGCCGGGCTGGATGGGATTTCTGGCCCAATTCAATCCCATGACCTGGGCCATTGATGCCGTCCGTCCGCTGATTCTGCAGGGATGGGCTGAGGCCTTGCCTCATGTCGGAATGGTAATCGGCGTGATGGTGTTGTTCGATGCAATCTGTCTGTACGGTGGTGCGCGGGCCTTCCGGCGGGCGATCGGGTGAGCACGGGTACGCACCGAGGATCCTCCATGTTCGTGAACGAAAGCCAAATTCGTGCTCTCATCCGGCTCCTCGGTGACGAGGATGAGCGGATCGTGAAAACGATCAGCGGAAAACTGATCGATTTCGGCGACTGCGCCGTCCCGCTGCTTCAAGAGGCTGAAATAGAGCAGCCGGAGATGGCCGATCGCATCGTGACCGTCTTAGAGGAAATCCGCGGGACGAGGCTGGAGGAGGAGCTCCGTGATCTGATCGCGTTTCCGGAGGACCAGGTGGATCTGGAGACCGGCGCGTTCATTCTCGCGCGGTATGCCTATCCCACTCTGGATGTGCAGGCCTACCAGCGGCAATTGGACCGTATGGCGCAGGACGTCAGAGAGCAGATCGGGTCCCGGGTGTCCGGGGAGGAGACGGTCAAAGCGCTGAATCGCTATCTATTCACGGAAGCCGGATTCAAAGGCAACACCAAGAACTACTATGAAGTCGAAAACAGTTATCTGAATTGCGTGATCGACCGCCGGACGGGTATCCCCATCAGTCTCTCGACGGTCTATCTGCTGATCGGCCGGCGATTGCAGTTGCCGGTGCACGGGATCGGCATGCCCGGGCACTTCCTGGTGAAGTTCGATTCCGACCGGTACAAAATTTTCATCGATTGTTTCAACGGCGGCGCCCTGCTGACAGAGAAAAACTGCGCGCGCTTTCTCACCGAAGCCGGCTATGGATTCGAAGACCGCTTCCTGCAAAAAAGCCCGACCAGGGCGATTCTTGCCCGCATGATCAAGAATTTGCTCGCTATCTACAATAAGCTCGACGAGCCGCTGAAAAAGACCCGGCTGCCGCGGTTTATTGAGATATTGGGTTGTGAACAACGGGAAGAAGGTCTGTAGCGCAGACTGCGTGCCTCCAGGATCCCTAGAGACCTCTTCTGTCGGCCGATTTCCATATCCAACTTTTGGGCCTCCCTGGAATCCTGCTAGCCCCGCAATTTGAGCAGGTCCCGCGCCATTCTGACCTTTCCCGAAAAATACCCTCTCGCCTGGGCGCGAACGTCAAACCGTTCAGCAATCGGATAAAAATGAGACAGGATCAGCTGATTGACCCCGGCTTCCTGCGCCACGCGGCCGCAAAGGCCGGCGTGTAAATGCCCGGCACCGGGCTGGTTCTCAGGAAACGAGCAGTCGAGAACGGCGAGATCGGCTTCGCGGCAGAGGCGAACCAAACTTTCGCAATACAGAGAATCCCCCGAATACGCCGCGGCATGGCCTTGATAGTCGATCCGGTACCCCACGCAATGCAGCTTGGGAGCATGGGTAACGGTGGCGGGCGTGATGCGGGTGTCGCCGATCCGGAAGCTGCGATCGGACACCTCACGGATCGTGACTTTGAAGGGCGCACGATCGAAACTCGGGAACGTCGTCATCATAGCCCGCATCAAGGTGGCGGTACCATGCGGGCCGATGAGCGTCAGCGGTGGTCTGGTCCCGCCCTGGTATTTGCAGAAGATCACGGCATCAAAGAAGAACGGAATAAAATCCGCGAAATGGTCTGCGTGGAAATGGGAAAACAGAATGTGCGTGATCGTGTGGCGATCGACTCCGCTCTTGATCAAATTGGAGAGCGTGCGCGGTCCGAAGTCCAAGAGGAACGTCTGGTCGGTTTGGATGAGATACCCCGCGGCAGCGCGCGTAGGATGGACATTGGTTCCTGACCCCAGAACCGTGAGGCGGATCATGCGCCCGGTTTCTCCTGAAAACTTTGATGGAGCCGCAGGAGCAGGTTGCGCAATTGAACGGCTTCTGCGGCGGAGAGCGCGCGTTCGAAGAAGGGACGAAGAAATGCAATGTGCGCGGCGAAGGTCGTTTGAAACAGCCGGTTGCCCTTGGACGTAAGGCAAATGCGGGTGCTTCGCCGATCGTCGGCGACGGGCGTTCGTCGAATCAGTCCTTTAGCCTCCAGACGGTCCAGCACGCCGGTGAGTGTGCCTTTCGTCACCAACGTGGCGGTCGAGAGTTCGGCGCAGGTCAGTCCCTTGGTGTCACCCAGGGTGGCGATCACGTCGAATTGCGACGGGGTGAGCCGCAGCGAGCGCACATGGCGGCTATCGGTGCGCCAAAATGCGAGATAGGTCTCGACCAGAGGACGGAGCACTTTGAGGTGGGGATCGTCTTTCAGGTCCGGAAGCTCCATCGCGGGCGAAGACTAGTCATCCGTGAGGCTAGCTGTCAAGAGTCGTTCGCGGGACTTGCGTTGACGCCGCACGGACCGGCCCCCTATCATGTCGCCTGCCATGGCTCGTCACTCGCAATCCGGCCAAGCCAATCTCACGACCATCTTTCTCCTGCTGGGCCTTGTTGTGTCCGGGGTGTGGGTGTGGAAGCGCCTGTCGCCGGATACGCAGGATGTGATCATCGATCAGGCCATTCCGCTGGCGGCACTGGTGCTCGCCCTGCTGACCCTGATATGGATACTGGCCGGAAAAATTCGCACACGGCGCAGACGAAACCAGGAACGGGCTCGGCTGATCAAGCTCTTCGAGGGTCAGGCCGCGGGCGACAAGCGACTGCAGCTCGCGTTCGCCGTGATTGAAGTGAATGAGTACCGGCGCGCGGGCCTCGAGGCGATTGCGCCGCGCTTTCAAGAATTGTTTCTCACGACACTCAAACGAGCCCTGGGTGATAAGCAACATCAGGTGCGAGGAATGGCGGCGAGCCACTTGGGCGTGATCGGGGATGACACGGTCGTGCCCCATCTTCTCGCGGCATTGGAAGACGACCATGCCTATGTGCGATCCAGTGCCGCCTTGGGCCTGGGTCGTCTGCGCGCCACTGCGGCCAAAGACAAGTTGGCCTATGTCAGTAAGGAAGATTGGGATCAAACAGTGCGGAGCCGGGCGCGGGAGGCGTTGGAGCGCATTCGCTGAGCAAGCGGAAGGGACAACCCGTGTGTCACAGATTCAAGCAGCCCACTCAAGCAGCACTATTTCCGGTGTGCAGTTCAACCGCATGGGGAGGACCGACCAGCCTAGGCCGCGATTGACATACAGACGGTGGCCGCCTTTCTCATATATGCCGTGAGTTCGCCCATGACAGCCGGGCGGCAACCAGAATGTCGGGATACCGGGAATCCGCCATTGGCCAGCATGGCTGTGGCCGCAGAGCGTGAGGTCGGTGTGCTGCTCGGGTGTCAGTTGATCCAGGATATTCGGCGCGTGCGCCAGCACCAGCGTGAACCGTCCCGGTTGCGGCGAAGGAAGGCATCGAAGGTCGGCCCGATGGAGTGACGGGTCATCCAGCCCGACGATAGCGAGTTCGCCGGTGGCCACCCGAATGAAGGTGGCCTGATTGAGCAGGAGTGTGACCTTGCGGCGGTCAAATTGCTCGGCGAACTCATCGACACTGATGCCGCTATAGTGATCGTGGTTTCCGAGGGTGACGAAGACGGGGGCCAGTCGGCGCAGTTCCGTGAGAAAACGCAACACATGCGGGAGGCCGTCCCGTACGTTGACCAGATCGCCGGTGATGAAGATCCAATCCGGCTTCAGACCTGCCACGGTGCGAACCAGGGAGCGATGCCGGGGGCGGTAGCGGTCCAGATGCAGATCGCTCAAATGTACGGCGCGTCGTCCGGCCAGCGGTGCGTGGGTGAGCGGCAGTCTGGTCATGGCCGTCGTAGACAGACCGATCTCGACTCCCGGTATCAGATTGAACAGATGGTGAAAGGGGCGACTGAGCCAGTGGCCGATCCAGACGCGCGCCAGCTCCTGCCATCGCATCAGCGTGGAGATCATTCCATCACTCGATTTAAATGAGCTTTGTCTGCGGGGGTGACACGATAGCCCTGATCGTAGAGTTTGCCCATACCGGTCATGAGGGCTTCCATGCCACGGGCGTCGTGCAGGGAATCGAACTGCGCGGTCAGCGAACGCAGATGGGCAGCGGCTCCCAGAGAGGGCTCGGCGGCCAGGTTCAACGCCATGAGCATGTCCTGCAGTTCACGCGCGCTGTACAGTGAATTGTCGTCACCGTCGCCGACCAGGGCGAATTCGTAAAAGGTCAGGCTGAGAGAGAGCAGGGCCTGGGTGCGCTGAAAATCGACGCGAACCCCATCCAGTCCGTCGGGATACCGCTTGCGGCAGTCGGCACCGTCCGTTTCTGACTCAGCGGCGGGCAGTACCGAGGCATCCGGTATGACCCAGGTGATGTTCTGCACGGCGGGAGCGGCCGGCTTCTGCCGCTGTTGTTTGTAGAACCAGTTCATGCATTGACTGGCAATCGCAAAGGCCTGTTTGTCAGTGTCAGCCTGGCGCTTAATGTGCTGGGTCAGCTGCGCAAAGACATCGATCCCAATCGACCGCGGCGCCGCCGTCGCTAAAGGGACGAACGTGACCGCGCAAAAGAGGACCACGATCGCACCGCTGGTATGGGCAACGCCTGTTCTCATTGTAATCGCGTCCAGCAGGATGGTTGGCGTCGGAGACTGTCTGAACTGAGTATAACACGGGTGGTCGACGCGCCTATCCTTATGACGTGAAGTGTAATCTTTCGGAAATGATAAAGGAAACTCATGCCGACTCCCTCCTGGCTCGATGACACGGTGCCCTATTTGACCGCCTCCATCCCCGCGCTCGGCGGCCGCATTCGCAGTACGCCGGAAGATTTTTGCGTAGAAGAGCGTCCCTTGTATCTGCCTTGCGGGGAGGGAGAACATTTGTACATCAAAATCACCAAGCGGGGGCTGTCGACCCCTGATCTGGTGTTGCGCCTCTCGTCCCAACTCCATGTGAAGGCGCAGACGATCGGTGTAGCCGGGCTCAAAGACGCGCAGGCTGTGACGACGCAAATGTTGTCCTTGCAGGGCGTGAAGGTCGAAGCGGTCGCGGCGTTACCGACCGACGAGCGGCTGCTTAAGCTAGAGGTGTTGGGACGCCATCGCAATCGACTGCGAAAGGGGCACCATGCCGGCAATCAGTTCCGTTTGATCGTGCGGGATGTTCGCGAGGGGAGCGAAGAACGGTTGAGCCGGCTGTTCGATGAGCTCGTACGGCGCGGTGTGCCCAACTATTTTGGCCCGCAACGGCAAGGACGCTCAGGGACGAATTTTCAATTGGGAGCCGAGCTGCTGCAGGATGCGGCGCGCCGCAACAAGATGCCTCGCTCCAAACGTATCTGGTTCATGAATGCCTATCAATCGTATGTGTTCAATCACATCGTTGCGAAGCGAATAAACAGTATCGACCGCGTGTTGCTCGGTGATTGGGCCATGAAATCTGAAAACGGCGCCTGTTTTCCGGTGGAGCAGCCGGATGTCGAGCAGCTTCGGGCGGATCGATTCGAGATCAGCCCGACGGGACCGCTGTTCGGTTCCCGCGCGCCTTGGGCCACCGGTGTGCCGGGAGACATTGAACGGGCCGTGATTACCGATTTGGGGACGACTCCGGACGTGCTGTCGAAAGCCGGCGCGGAATGCGGATTTCGCGGTGAGCGGCGCGCCTTGCGTGTTCGTCTCAATGATCTGGACTGGTCGCTGGACGGTTCGGTGTTGACCCTCTCGTTTTGGCTGCCCCCTGGTTCCTATGCCACGAGCGTGCTACGAGAGGTGGTGAAAGCGAATGCGTAGTTTGCGGGTCATCCGTCCGGACTAGTGGTAGAATCATGAGACGCACCAGTTCCTCCGGTGTGTGCTCTTCCGCACCGACTTGAGTTCAGAGGGTCCGGTCATGACTGCCTCGCAGGAAACCGTCTTTCTCCAGGGCCACATCATCGATTCGTTGATTCTCGCCAAGGTGCTGGACACGATTGTGATGATGGGTGGCACCTTCGATCTGCAGGACGTCACAATAGGAGCGACGAGAGCGGCGCCTTCCCAGGCGCGAATTGTCGTGCACGCCCATTCCAGCCGACTGCTGGCGGAGATTCTCCAGGCCATTCAACCCCATGGCGCCGCTGTCGAGCGAGACACCGATTGCCAATTCGCGCCGGCTCCGGCGACGGGGATATTCCCCGATCAGTTCTATGCCACGACGCATTTGCCGACTCAGATCCGTCTCGACGGTGACTGGGTCGAGGTCGAGGGCATAGAGATGGATCTCGGCATTTGTGTGGATCCGGCGAAGGCTCGCGCCAGGACGTTGCCGATGGGGGCGGTACAGGCCGGTGAATTAATCGTGACGGGGAGAGAAGGCATCAGGGTCACGCCACTGGCCCGCCCTGCCGAGCGCGATGTGTTCGGCTTCATGGAGTCCGTGGTGTCCTCGGAGCGCCCGCATCAGCCGGTCATCGCCGATATCGCGCAGCGTATGCTGAAGTTGCGCGCAGGCCATCGGCAGGGACATCCCGGCACGAAGGTTCTTTTGGCGGGCGGGCCGGCAATCGTACATGCCGGAGGCCGGGAGCCGCTGACCTGGTTGATCGAGGCCGGCTTTATTCAAGTCCTGTTTTGCGGCAATGCGCTGGCTGCGCACGACATGGAAGCCGCATTGTACGGCACGTCTCTTGGGTATGGCTTGACCGCTGGTCGTTCCGTCCCCCATGGGCACGAGCATCATTTGCGGACGATCAATCGGATTCGCGCCATCGGCAGCATTCATGAAGCCGTGCGCTCCGGTGTAATTGCCGAGGGTATCATGGCGGCTTGCGTACGACACGACGTCAGTATGGTGATGGCCGGCACCATCCGGGACGATGGACCCTTGCCCGGTGTGGTGACGGACTCGATGCAGGCCCAGCAGGCAATGCGCGCAGAAGTGCAGGGCGTCGGGCTTGCTCTGCTGGTGGCGTCCACGCTGCATGCGATCGCAACCGGCAATTTGTTGCCGGCCGCTGTTCCCACCGTCTGTGTCGATGTCAATCCTTCCGTGCCGACCAAGCTGGCGGATCGGGGTAGTTTTCAAGCCGTCGGCCTTGTGATGGATGCTGCGTCATTTCTCAAAGAACTGGCGCGTGCACTTGGGTGGCGTCTATGAGTCGGTTGCTGGTCTGTCCACCCGAATATTTCCAGATCGATTACGAGATCAATCCCTGGATGCGGCGGGAGAATGCGGTGGTTCCGTCGCGCGCGGTGAGTCAGTGGCAGACGCTGATGCACGTCTTGGAGGAGGACGTCGGTGCAGGAGTCGAGCGGATGCAGCCTGTACCCGGCCTTCCGGATCTGGTCTTTACGGCCAATGCGGGGGTGGTTGCCGGTCGCCGCGCCGTGATCAGCCGGTTTCGGTATCCCGAACGCCGTCGTGAAGAAGTGTACTTCGCGCAATGGTTTCGTGAGCATGGTTACGAAGTACTGATGCTGGAGGAGTCGCTCTATTTTGAAGGAGCCGGCGACCTCTTAGGATTTCCGGATACGTGGTTCGGCGGCTATCGCCAGCGATCGGATATCCGATCGTTTCCGAAGCTGAGTGAAATCTTCCAGCGTGAAATCATCCCGCTGGAACTCATCGATGGCCGGTTCTACCATCTCGATACGTGCTTCTGTCCTCTCAGCGGCGGAGAGCTCCTATATTTTCCCGCCGCCTTCGATGCCTACGGCCTGACCGCCATCGCGCAACGAATCCCCGATGAGCAGCGGCTGGCCGTGCCTGAAGAGGAGGCGATTCGATTTGCCTGCAACGCCGTCTGTATCGGCAAACACATCGTGATTCCGGCCGGCTGCCCCCGCACGATACAGCTTCTGGAATCTCGCGGGTATCAGACCCATAGCGTGGAGCTGGGCGAGTTCATGAAGTCAGGTGGTGCGGCTAAATGTCTGACCCTCGCTTTGGATTAACAGCGGACATGACTCACCTTTGCCGTACGGTCAGTGCTTTGACCGGAAGAGAAACGACAAGTACAGTCCTGCAATGGCGGTCGTGGTCAGTTCGATGGTGAGCAGTAAGCGGCTGACGATTGCCTCCGGTTGCGGCGGCGAAAGAATGAAGTGAAAGCCGAGAAAGGCTGCCGGTTGCGAAGGCGGCGTTTCCCAGGGCGGCATGATGACAGAGACAATTAAGACGGTGACCATGCCATACAGGATGTGGAGATTCAGCTGGTCTCTGGCGGAATCAGCCCCAGAAGTGCGCGGCGTCGGCGGTTCTTTCGTGTCGGCCGCCACGCCGGTCCCACAGTAGGTACAGTAGCGATTGATTTCTGGCAGGGCACGTCCGCAAGCTGGACAGGGCTTCATGACTCTCGCTCCTCGTGGACCTGCAGCCTACCGTCTGTGCGAACGGAATTCCAGTGCCGATGTGCATGTGCCGGATGCCTTCGTTGACACCCTTCCAGACCCCTTCCTATAATCCGCGTCCATGACGCACTCATTCATTCAACGTGTCGCGGTCATCGGCGCTGGCGCCTGGGGCACGGCGTTGGCCAGGCACCTGGCCGAGAAACCGATCTCCGTGTGTGTGTGGGCGCATGAAGCAGAGGTGGTGCAGGCTATCGAACGACGACGGGAAAATGTCGTATTTCTGCCGGGCGTGCAGCTGCCGTCCACCGTAACGGCCACGAACCACTTGTCCGACGCCCTGGCGGGGGCTGATTGTGTGATCTTCGCCGTGCCCTCGCATGTGGCGCGACCGGTCTTGAGCCGGATCAGCCCCCACCTGTCGCGATCGGTGCCGTTCGTCAGCGCCACCAAAGGCATCGAGGAAACCACGCTCGACCTGATGACACAGGTGATGCAAGATGTCCTGCCTGCGCATCTGCGGAGCTCATTGATGGTCCTGTCGGGCCCCAGTTTTGCCAGCGAAGTCAGCCAAGGAAAACCAACCGCCCTCTGCCTTGCCGGCCAGGATGCCGGAGCCGTCAAGGCGATCCAGGCCCTGTTCATGACACCGAACTTTCGAGTCTATGCAGACGACGACCTGATCGGGGTTCAACTCGGGGGGGCATTGAAAAATGTGATGGCCCTGGCCGCCGGTGTCGTGGATGGGCTTGAACTCGGCCATAACGCTCGCGCGGCACTCATCACTCGCGGGCTGGCCGAGATGATTCGGCTTGGTATGGCGATGGGCGCGGACCCGCGAACGTTTTACGGCTTGTCCGGAGTGGGAGATCTCATCCTGACCTGCACCGGACCCTTGAGCCGCAACCATTCAGTCGGGGTACGGTTAGGAAGGGGTGAACGATTGGAAGGAATTCTTGCGAGTATGCAAGCCGTGGCCGAAGGAGTGCGTACAGCCAAGGCTGCGTTGGGATTGGCGCAGCGCTGTGCGGTGGATATGCCGATTGTGCAGGAAGTCAACGCCGTACTTTTCGCCGACAAACCCTGCCGTCAGGCGGTCGGGGACCTGATGGAACGCGAAGCCAAGGAAGAAAAGGCCCTGTCATGAACCAAGACCAGTTACGGGCGTTGCTCATCGAAGTTCAGGAGGGCGACCTCGCGGTGCCGGATGCCCTGAACCGGTTACGCACCCTCCCGTATGAAAATTTAGGCTTTGCCTCGCTTGATCACCACCGCGCACTTCGGCAGGGCTTTCCGGAAGTCATTTTTTGCGAAGGAAAAACGGTGTCGCAGGTGGTGGCCATCGCCAAGACCCTGTTGCAGAAGAACGATGCGCTGCTGGCCACGCGGGTGGAGCCTGCCGTCGCGCGTGCGTTGCTGCGGGTCAGCAAGCGGGCGATCTATCACGACGAGGCGCGGGTAGTGGCGATCGTTCCGCCCAAGCTGGTGCGTCGAGGGGCTGTGCTCATTGTCACCGCCGGCACCGCCGATATTCCTGTCGCCGAAGAGGCGCGCGTGACGGCCGATATCATGGGAAGCAAGACCGACACGTTGTATGACGTGGGGGTGGCCGGATTACATCGGCTGCTCGGTCAACAAGAACGGTTACATGACGCGCGGACAATCATCGTTGTCGCCGGGATGGACGGGGTACTTCCGAGCGTGGTCGGCGGGTTGGTACGGCAACCGGTGATTGCAGTGCCGACGAGCCGTGGATATGGCGCACATTTCGGCGGCTTGGCTGCATTGTTGACGATGCTGAATTCCTGCGCGGCCGGTGTCGGCGTGATGAACATCGATAACGGGTTCGGCGCCGGCTGTCTGGCCCACCGCATCAATATGGTGGGAGAGATGGATCAGGAAGGATCGACAGGCAATCAGGGCTGAATCAGAGGCCTGTTCTCGCTCGATCAGCTGCCTGCAGACAGGACACGTCCCTAGTTCTTCACCACAATCTTCCCGCGTTTGGGCCATGCGAGCATTTGGGTGCGCTGGCCCTTCTCTCCGTTACTCAACAGTTTGACCCGCACTTCATATTCATACGAGCCGACCGGGATCTGTTGTTTGTTGTGGTCCAGTCCGTCCCACTCCAGGTCGACGTGCACGTGCTTTTGCGGCGTCTCTCCATTCGCGCTGGGAGTCGTTTGAACATGTTCATTCACCGGTTGTCGAATCGAGAGGAAGCGTAGCGAGGTCATGGAGGAAGAGGTCACAAGGGCGGACACCTCCAACATGAGGTGCTCGTCGATTTCCTTCGGCAACTGCACGGTGGCGATGAAATGAAAGGCTCCGGCCTGGGGCCGGTAGGGCATTGGCGCGGCTTGCAGCGAGAGAATTTTCAGGTCCGGCTCAGGGCGCGGGACGCTACTCTTCCCTTTGGTCTTGGCGAGGACGTCCGTGCTGTGTCCCCCCACTAAAAGGGAGACGCTGACGAGAAGCAACAGGCCGAATCTCACGCCTGCCCGTGCGCGTGGGACGATAGTCCGGAAAGCGGGTAGTGAATTGATCATGGGTGTCGGTGTCGCAGGTGGTGGCTGGTGATCCGATGGAATGCGTCTCTTGATTGGGGATAACACAGCATCGCAGGGCTGTCAATGAACGAGCGGAATGATTGCTGTCTGGGTGCGGCTCCGGTAAGATGCCGCTCGTTTGCGCGGAATCCTGAATCGTAGGAGTGACGTGGCGAGGCATCTTCATTTCGATTGTTTCTCCGGCATCAGCGGCGATATGACCTTGGGCGCATTGGTCGATGCCGGTTTGCCGTTCAAGGATCTCGTGCGTGGCCTCGCCTCGCTCAAGATCGATGGGTACCGGCTTGCGCGGAAGAGGGTCGAGCGCGGAGCCATCACCGCGACCAAGGTCGATGTGCTGATCGAGAAGGGGTTTCGCGCGCCGTTAACCCTGGCGCAGATCAGACGGATTCTACTGAAAAGCGGCCTGCCCCCGGCAGTGAAAGAACGGAGTCTGGCGGTATTCGATGTCCTGGCAGACGCTGAAGGGAAGGCCCACGGGGTCGAGCCGTCGCATGTGCATTTCCATGAAGTGGGCGTGATCGATTCGTTTGTGGATGTCGTCGGCGGAATCCTCGGCCTGCACCTTCTCGACATTCATCGGGTGACGGCCTCCGCGATCAATGTCGGGTCCGGCATGCTGCAGTCGGCTCACGGTGCGTTACCCGTGCCGGGACCTGCCGTGGCGGCATTAGCGGTCGGCGTGCCGATTTATGCCAAGGGGCCTGAACGGGAGCTGACGACGCCGACCGGGATGGCCTTGCTCAGAACCGTGACCACCGAGTTCGGCGACCTACCCTCCATGCAGGTGCGGCAGGTGGGGTATGGCGCGGGGACTGCTGATCCGGCGCAGTGGGCGAATGTGTTGCGAGTGTTCATCGGCGAAGAGGGGGATGTGAGCGGAGCGGTGGAAACGATCGTTGAGCTCGAAACGAATCTCGATGATGTGAACCCGCAAGTGTACGACACAGTGTTCGACCGAGTGTTTGCCGCCGGGGCACTGGATGCCACGCTGGCGCCGGTCATCATGAAGAAGGGCCGGCCGGGAAATGTGCTGTCCATCCTCGCGCCGCGGGCACAGGCAGAGGCGGTCCTGGCTGTGCTCTTTGCCGAAACGACGGCGCTGGGTGTCCGGACGCGCGAGGTGCAGCGGCGTGTCTTGCCGCGGCGGTTTGCCACGGTACGGGTCAACGGGAATGACGTCCGCATCAAACTCGCCGATATTCGGCCGGGCCAGAGCAAAGCCGCTCCGGAATATGAGGATTGTAAACGCGTGGCCGAGCAGAACGGCCGTCCGGTCAAGGATGTTTTAGAAGAAGCCATGCTGGCCTATCGGCAGACTCCGGACATGCCGCCAAAGAGAAAGAGTCGGAAGTGAAATACGAGACCATGTCCGTTCCTTACTTCTCTCCTTCGCCTTCGACAGTGCGGAGACTTCTGTGACAATCCTGTTCTATGTAGGGTTGTTCATGGCTTCCGTCATCATCACCCTCGCCGGGTGCCATCTCTTCACGAACGGAATCGAGTGGCTCGGAAAGCGCATGAATATTTCCGAAGGCGCGGTCGGGAGTGTCTTCGCTGCCGTCGGAACGACGCTGCCTGAAACCTCGATCCCGATCATCGCCATTTTTTTCGGGGCGGGCCGGGAACAGATGGAGGTCGGCCTGGGAGCGATTCTTGGGGCGCCGTTCATGCTGAGCACGTTGGTCCTGCCGATCCTTGCGCTGCTGCTGGTACTCTACGCCAAGCTGGGAAAGCGGACCGCGACGTTCAAGCTCAATTATGGCGAGGTGCGGGTCGACATCAGCTTCTTTCTCGTCAGTTATGTGTTGGCGCTGACCTGCGCCATGATTCCTTCAAAGGGGTTTCATATAGCGGTGGCGCTTGTCCTGCTGGCGATGTACGTCTACTACATGAAGCTCAAATTTTCAGCCGAGGACGAGGAAAGTGAGGGGGGGGATGAACTTGAGCCGCTGCTCTTTGCCCGCCGCTCCACGAAACCCTCCTATCTGGTGATTGGCGCGCAAGGAATCGTCGGATTGCTGGGATTGGTCGGAGGCGCCCATCTGTTTGTGACGGCGGCCAATTCCATTTCTGCGGAACTGCAGGTCTCGCCGCTCATCCTCGCGTTGCTGATTGCCCCGTTGGCTACGGAGTTACCGGAGATGTCGAACAGCTTTCTCTGGTTGTATCGGAAGAAGGATCGGCTGGCGGTCGGAAATGTGACCGGTGCAATGGTGTTCCAGGGCTCGATTCCCGTATCCGTCGGATTGCTGGGGACCGAATGGACCTTAGGCACGACGGCGTTGGCGACGATGGTGCTGGCAGTCATTGCCATGAGCCTTAGCCTCTTGCAGGCGGTCTGGTCCGGCCATTGGCGGCCCTGGTTGCTCAGCGGCAGCGCACTGCTGTACCTTGGGTACACATTATTTTTGTATACCCATGGCTCGTAAACTCTCACCACGATCGATTCGTCCTGTCCTGGGGCTCACGATGGGCGATCCAGCCGGAATCGGGCCGGAGGTCATCGCCAAGGCGCTGGCCGACAAGGCCCTGACGCGGCTCTGTCAGCCGGTAGTCATCGGCTCCCGTCCGGTCATGGAACGCACGATCAAGTGGCTGGACTTGCCCTTAGATGTGGTGACGTTCGATCCGGCAGGCGGTTCACGATTGAAGCCCGGACAGGTCGCTATTGCTGATCCGCTGGAGACTCCGCTGCCAAAGTTTCGCATGGGTGCCGCTACGGCAGTGACCGGTGCTGCCTCCATTGCCTTCATCAAGCAGGCGGTCGAACTAGCGCAGGCGGGCAGTGTGGGCGGAATCGTCACGGCCCCCATCAATAAAGAGGCGATGAACATGGCCGGGTTTCACTACCCTGGCCACACGGAACTGTTAGCGGATCTCACCAGGACCAAAGAGTTCGGGATGATGATTGTCGGCGGGCCGTTAAAGATTATGTTCACCACTACTCATGTGGCGATCAATGCCTTGTCTCCATTGTTAACGACTGAGCGAATTGTCAAGGCCATCCGCCTCGCGCATCTCGGGTTGACGAAGTATTTTGGGATCGCGCGCCCGAGAATCGGCGTGGCGGCGTTGAATCCTCATGCCGGTGAACATGGCCTGTTCGGAAACGAAGAGACGACCAGCATCGCTCCGGCCGTGAAGTTAGCCAGGGCCGCAGGGATCAACGCCAGTGATCCCTTACCTGCCGACACCCTGTTCGGAAAGGCCGCCCGCGGGGACTACGACGGTGTGGTGGCGATGTATCATGATCAGGGGCTCATTCCCCTGAAGCTGGTGGCGTTCGGAACCTGCGTGAATTTGACCGTGGGGTTGCCGATCATCCGGACTTCGGTCGACCATGGAACGGCGTACGATATTGCCGGGAAAGGGGTTGCCGAGCATGGGAGTCTACTGGAGGCCGTGAAGGTCGCCGCCCGCCTGGCCACATCCTGGTCACCGGTCACCAAAATGTCCCGATAGGAGAGAGGGGTACACGTTCATGGCAGAGACAGGACTTTCTGCGGCGACAATGATCGATCAGCAGGTGAAGGAACTGGATGCGATCGCGACACGGACCATTCAGGACTTCAACACCACTCTGGGCACTGAACGCGTGGGGCAGTGGAAGATCCGCACGGTGGCCCTGCTCCAGCAACATGCGGGACAGGCCGAGGCGGATGGCCTGGCGCGAAAAACTCCCGGGATGGCGTTCACGAACGATCTGATCGAAGAGTTCAGCGACGAGGTGGAATGCTATCGATCCTATCTGGTCACGCTTGCAAAACGCTTGCGGACCGCGGTTCCTCCGACCGCCGGATAGAAAGCCGCGTGAAACCATGGCTGCGTCCTTCCCCCCGGCCCTCAAACGGCTTGGTCAGAATTTTCTCATCGACCCCAACATTATCCGCAAAATCGTCTCCCTGGCCGCGCTTCGTCCGGACGACACAGTGTTGGAAATCGGACCGGGGCGAGGCGCTCTGACGGCCGGCTTGTGTGCCGAGGCCGGGCGCGTCATTGCAGTCGAAATCGATCCGCAATTGCAGCCTCAACTACAGGAGACGCTCGGTCATTGCCGCAACCTCGACCTTCGAATCGGGGACGCGTTGAAGTTCCCCTACGAAAGCTTGCCGCCGAGGACGGTGGTCGTCTCAAACTTGCCGTATTATGTCTCCACGCCTATCCTGTTCGCGTTACTCGATGCCCGTGCCCACGTCGACCGGCTGGTGCTCATGCTGCAAACGGAAGTGGCGCTCAGATTGGCCGCCACACCGAACAGCGAGGACTACGGAGTGCTTTCGGTGCTAACGCAGGAGGCGGCAGAGGTGGAGGTGGCGTTTCGTGTTTCCGCAAATTGTTTCCGCCCTCGTCCGACCGTCGGGTCGGCGGTGGTCCATCTCAAAATCAAGGCTCGGGATGGAGTCGATCCGGTGCGCTATGAGCGGTTCCGGCGTCTGGTCCGAGCGGCCTTTGCCCACAGGCGGAAGACGTTGGTGAATTCTCTGCGTGACGCGGGATATTCGTCTGAGGGAATTTCCCGGGCGATGCAGGCCGTGGGTGTTCCGTTGCAGGCTCGCGCGGAGACGCTGACACTCGATCACTTTCGCGCCCTCGCATTGGCGCTCGATGACGAGTCGATTTGACGACGAGGGTCCACACGGGGCATGAGCCGCGGCCGATCGGCCTGCGCAACATTGCCCGTTTGTTTGAAAAGGCGTTTTCCCTGTGCTACGATCCGCCGCATGGGTGTATCCACCACGGCAAAGCGCGGTGACGCCCGCTCAGCCCCTTCCCGTTCCTCTCATGTGAAGCGCGAAGTGATCGGGGTTCTCCTGATCGCAGTCGGTCTCTTGATCCTGCTCAGTCTGGTGTCGTTCGTTCCCGGCGACGCCAAATCGATGGCGGCATCCGGAGCTGCCGGCAATCAGCCCAAAAACATGATCGGGTCGGTCGGAGCGCTGTCGGCGGCAGCCTGTTTCTTTATGGTCGGTGGAGCCGCCTATCTCTTTCCGATTCTGCTCGGACTCCTCGGTGTGCGCTGTTTCACACCCATCCCCCTCACCATGCGACTTAGAAATGCCGGCAGCGGCCTCGTCGCCATGGTGTTCCTGAGTGGGCTGCTGCATTTGGAAGTGACGGCTGTCCCGACGATTTCCAGCGGATGGGTGAATCGTGGGATGGCGGGCGGGATCATCGGTCAGGTGTTGGCCGATGGCATCCGCGGGTATTTTGCCACGACCGGTGCGCATATCGTGATCCTCACCGGGCTGATGGTGGCCCTGTTGTTTACGGTGCCGGTGTCGTTGACGTTGTTGCTGCAGCGAGTCCCGGACTGGTGGGCCGCAGTTCGCGAGCGAATGGTCGGACTCGTGCCGGAGTGGCCGGCGAAGCAGGAAGAGCCGATCAATCTAGCGAAGCGGGCGCGCGTAAAAGTCGCGCGGCCGTCACGCGAGACAGAAGAGCCGGAGCTCGACCGCGAGGTGCAGGTGGTGGCTGAGGCCGTCGAGCAGATTGCGGTTCCCCTGATTCCCCCCAAAATTCAGCCGCCGATGAAAGTGGAAAAGCGTGCTACGCCCGTCGATGAGTCGACTCCGGCCGTGGCGACGAGTCCGTCCGTCTCGGACGGGTATGTGCTGCCGGACCCGCAAGAATTACTCAGCGATCCATCCGGGCCTATCGCTCGCCTCAGCGACGATGAATTAAAGCTGCAATCGGAAATCCTGACCAAGGCCTTGAAAAGCTTTGCGATCGAGGGACGCGTCACCGAAGTGCGTCCAGGGCCGGTCGTGACCATGTATGAATTCGAGCCGGCGCCCGGCACCAAGGTCGCGCGCATTGTGAACCTGGCCGATGACCTGGCTCTGGCGCTCAAGGCTATCAGTCTACGTATCGTGGCCCCCTTGCCGGGGAAATCCGTGGTCGGAATCGAAGTGCCGAACCCACACCGGGAAATGGTGTCCATGAAGGAAGTCGTGACCAGTGACGCCTTTTCACGCTCACGCTCAAAATTGAGCCTGGCGCTCGGCAAAGACATTTTCGGCGGCGCGGTCTGCGCCGATCTGCAGACCATGCCGCATCTGCTGGTCGCGGGTGCCACCGGGGCCGGCAAGAGCGTGGGCCTCAATACGATGTTGCTCAGTATTCTGTTCAGTGCGCGACCCGATGAAGTGAAATTGCTCCTCATCGATCCCAAGATGTTGGAGTTCCAGAGTTACGACGGGATTCCTCATCTGCTTCGTCCCGTCATCACCGATCCCAAGTCGGCTGCGCGCGGGTTGGGGTGGGTTGTCCAGGAGATGGAGCGGCGGTACAAGCTGCTGGCTGAAGCCGGCGTGCGCAGCATCGACGCGTACAACAGACGAATTTCCGAGGTGCAGGGGGCGGTGGCCGATGTTTGGCAATCCGGTAAACCTGAGCAGGTCGAACTGACGTTTCTGTCCGAAGAAGAGCGCCTCTCCAAGGGAGAAGATGCGGAGCCGGCCGGCGACAACGGACCGACAGATTCGGTCAAGCCGAGCCCGCCTGAGCCCCTGCCGTACATCATGGTGATGATCGACGAATTGGCGGATCTCATGATGGTGGCCCCGAAAGATGTAGAGGACAAGATTGCCCGTCTCGCTCAGATGGCGCGCGCATCAGGCATTCACCTCGTGCTCGCCACCCAACGGCCGTCGGTCGACGTGTTGACCGGGCTCATCAAGGCGAACTTTCCGGCCCGGATCGCGTTTCAGGTCTCATCCAAAACCGACTCTCGTACGATTCTTGACGCCAACGGAGCGGAAGCGCTACTCGGCCGCGGGGACATGCTATATCTTGCATCGGGAACCGGGAAATTGATGCGTATTCACGGGTCTTTTGTTTCGGATGACGACGTACGGCGAGTGGTCGAATTTGTGAAGAAACAGGCATTACCCTCTTATTGCCGCGAACTGCAATCGCTCAAAATCGAAGAGGCGGAAGAGGAGCAGGCCAAGGACGAAGTCTACGAACAGGCGAAGGACCTGGTCTTATCAACAGGCCAAGCCTCTGCTTCGTTGATCCAGCGGCGTTTGCGCGTGGGGTATCCGAGGGCGGCGCGCATGATCGAACAGATGGAAGCGGAAGGGGTTGTGGGAGCGGCCGGCCGGGATGGGCGTCGCGAGGTGCTGGGACGTCGAGGGCCGGTCGGTGGAGATGAGGCATGATGCGTGTATTCGTCCTAACAGCTGTTCTGCTCATGTGCGGACCTCCGGCCATGGCTCAACTTGTGAAACCGGATGAGCCGGCAGTCGACCTCCAAGCGGTACAAGAGGTCCAGGATATCGTCAAAAAAATTCAAACCCGCTATGAGAAGACCAAGGACCTGCAGGCGTCATTCACGCAGAAAACGAGGATTGAAGGATTTTCCACGCCGGTGATTTCAACGGGACACTTCTACATCAAGAAGCCCGGGCGGTTGCGGTGGGATTATATCGAGCCGGCCACGGAAGAAATCTACGTCAACAAAGACGACGTGAAAATGTACGTGCCGGAGCATAAGCAGGTCTTGGTCGGCAAGCTCACTTACATGGCGGCTTCCCAGGCGCCGCTGCAGTTACTGCAGGGAGTGGCTAAGCTGGATGAGGAATTCGATATCGAACCGATGCCCAATAAGGAGCGGGGAGCCGGAGGCATACTCCTGGTCTCGCTGACTCCAAAGCAGGGACGCGCCGAACCGGAGCGGGCGATTCAAAAGATCGTGATCGAAGTGCAGCCCAAGACTTATTTCCTCAAGACCATCGCGCTGCACGAGGTCAGCGGCAACGTCGCCACCTTTGAATTTTCAGAGTTGAAGCCGAACAGTGGATTAAAAGACGACCTATTTGATTTCAAGACTCCTGCCGATGTAGAAATCGTCAGGGCGCCGGTGCTGAGCCGACCCTGAACCTGGGTCGGCGGCGGGACAACGATGACTCAAGACGTGGCGAGGGGAGCATGAACCAGGCCTGTACAAGCAGCGTCACCGAAGCGGTTCAGCGGGCGATTTCGGCCTTGGATCTCGATCGGTTGGAACAGGACTATTGGGCGCAGAACGAGTTCCTGTACATTCCTCAGTTTCTGCCGAGTGAGTTTGTCGAAGCCGAGTTGACGTCGCAGGCGCAGGCGCTCAAATCCGGATTGAACCGCAACTACATTCCCGGACACAAAAAGGGCGGCAGTGTCAGCTACTATGCGGTGAGGGAGCAGGCGCCGCAGTTCATCGACCTCTATCGCTCGGAAGCCTTTCTGGCCATGCTCAACCGGTTGACCAAGGTCAATCTCCTCCTATGCCCTGACAACGATCCGCATTCCTGTGCCTTGTATTATTACACGGAAGCCGGCGACCACATCGGGTACCACTACGACACCTCCTACTACAAAGGAGCTCGGTACACAGTCCTGATGGGGTTGCTCGACCAGTCGAAGCGATGCCGCTTGGTGTGCGATCTTTTCAAAGATGTGCCGGGAAAGGAACCGGTGCACCGTGAATTGGCTACAGCGCCCGGAGACCTGGTGATCTTCAACGGCGACAAGCTCTGGCACGCCGTGACGCCACTCGGCGATCAAGAGGAGCGAATCGTGCTGACGATGGAGTATGTGACCAATCCCGACATGGGCGCATTCAAGCGCCTCTATTCCAATTTGAAGGATTCGTTCGCCTACTTCGGATTGCGATCGGTGTTTAAGCGGGCTTATTCCACTCGTTCGCGCGCGTAATCCCCTCCACACCTGCTTCTTCGAAAACGTGCGGTAGCGTCCTGTCACTGCGATAGGGCGGGGAACCGCAGCCGGAACGTGGTGCCCTGCCCGTCGACACTGTCCACCGTAATCGTTCCTGCATGTCGAGTGACGATCTTCTGCACGATGCTGAGCCCCAGTCCCGTCCCTTTTCCCGGCGCCTTGGTGGTAAAAAACGGATCAAAAATGCGCGGTCGTACAGTAGCTGGAATGCCCGGGCCGGTGTCGGAAATGGTCACCTCGATCCACGCACCATCTTGAGCGGCGCCTAAGGTCAGGCGACCGGTCCCGTTCATGGCTTGTGTCGCATTGTTGATCAAGTTGATGAAGACCTGATCAATTTCGTTCTTACGCGCGCGGATAAATGTGGGCGCGTCGAATCGCGTGACGACGTCTACGTAGCCAAAAGAGGGACCGCGGCGAGCCATTTTGACGGCTTCCATCAGGCGCTCCGCCACATCGATCTCCGTTTCGCCATCTCGGCCGGCCGAACGAGCGTACCCGGCGAAATCCCGGACCACATTGGAAACGTGGCGGGCGTAGCCCACGATATCCGCGGCAAATTCCTTGATCAACGCGGGGTCTTTTTCATCTTGAATGAGTTCGGCCATGCTGAGAATGGCTTGAGCTGGATTGTTGATTTCGTGCGCCATCCCCGACACCATCGTGCCTAAACTGGTGAGCTTCTCCGATTGGATGAGCTGGTCTTGAAGATGTGCGTCGTCGGTGATGTCCCACAGCACAATGCCGATCTGATATTGAGAGGAGTCCGGAGTGGCGACTGGGAAAAAGCGATAACGATACAGCCGTGAGGCAACCTCGCACTCGCGCTCGCGAGCATGATGCGGTGAGTCCGCCTTGAGGGCAGCCCATTCCTGGACCAACTGTTGAGCGGCGGCCTCAGTGAGTGCGAGGCATTCGAAGAGCTGTCGGCCGAGCAAGGGCGTTCCTGCAATGGCAAAGTACTGAAGCGCCAGGGTGTTGGCATAGTGGATCTGCCAATCACGTCCGCAAAGGAAAATGGCACCTGGCAGGCTGGCCAGCAAATTCTGCGTCATCCGATGCGTGGCGCGTAATGCGGTGCCGGCTTGTGCGCGGTCGATAAATTGTCCGATCTTCATGCCGGTGTCGGTGAGGATGTGAATGAGTTGGCTATCAGGGGGACGAGGCCTGTCGGTATACAATTCCAGTACACCATGAATGACGCCCCCCGTCCTGATGGGAATGATGCAGGCTCCGTGCATCCCGAGCCGCGCGGCGGTCGGGGCGCGGGTAAAGCGGGCATCGGTCAAGGCATCGGGAATCCACAGCGGGAGTTTCGTGCTCCAGACGGCCCCCGGGAAATCCATCCCCGGAGGGAATTCGCTGTTGCGGCAAATCGTGACGAATTCATCCCATCGGCAAGATGGCCGGATCCACGTGCCCTTACAGGCCAGCCTGTCGCTCATTGATTCTTTGCGCCAAAAGATCGTCATCTCCCACGGTCCCATTTCACCGATCACGCGGAGCAGTTGTGGAACGGCCTCCTCGAGGGCGCCGGTCTGGGCAAGAATATGGCTGACGGAAAGTTGCGCTTGCTGCAAACATTCCATCTGCTTCCGGGCGGTGATGTCCTGGAAGACCACCACTACGCCCACCGGCCGATCCTGCTCACGAATAGGACTCGTGACGAATTGGACCGGGAACGATTCCCCGCCTTTACTGGTAAACACATCGTTTTGTACACGGTGAATCGCTCCATCGCGAACCGCGGCGGAAAGACACAAGGGGTCTGAGAGCTGCTCGGTAGCGTCGCTGTGAAGCTTGTACAGGAGAGGCGCCAAGCGTTTGCCGATCAATTCAGCGGCATTCCATCCCAGCATTCGCGCCGCCGTGGCGTTCACGAAAGTAGCGCGTCCTTCAAGGTCGAGTCCGAAGATGCCTTCCCCGGCAGCATCGAGAATTAACGCGTTCTGGTGACTCAGCCGGACGACGGATTCTTCCGCCTTTTTCCGCCGCGCAATGTTGCGAATGATTCCGCTAAAGAATGCACCTTCCTTGGCGCGCCAGGAAGCCAGTGACAGTTCGATGGGGAACTCGTCCCCGGTCTTGGTCAATCCGACCAGTTCGACGGTTCTCCCGATGACTTTTGCAGCCGCTCCTTTGGCCAGGCGCATGATGCCGGTGTCGTGCGCAGCCCGGAATCGTTCCGGCATGAGCATGGTGAGGGATTCCCCCAGCGCCTCCCGTTTGGAATACCCAAACATCCGTTCCGCCGCCCCGTTCCACCAAATGATATGGCCGCAGTGGTCGGCCAAGACAATGGCATCCGTTGCCGACTCCACCAGCGCGCGAAATCGTTCCTCGCTGGCATGCAGAGCTTGCTCGACATGTTCGGCGCGTACGGCGAGACCTTTCACTGAAACCGCTCGACGAATGATGGCCTTGAGTTCCTGAGCATTGTACGGTTTGGTCAGATAGGCGAAGGCGCCTTTGGCGAGCGAGCCGATGGTATTTTCAGAAGTCGCGTTTCCGGTCAGGATAATCACGGGAAGCGAGGCGTCCAACTCCATCAACACTTTGAGTACGGACAGTCCGTTGAGGTCAGGCAGCTGGATATCCAGAATGGCCGCGCCGTATTGTCGCTGTTTGGCCTGATCCAGCGCTTCGTTTCCTGACCCGGCGCTCTCTACCAGGTAGCCCTCATGCCGGAGCATGTCTGTGAGGGATTCCCGGATATCCCGGTCGTCATCAACAATAAGTACGGCGGTGTGCACGATATGCCCACCCTGGCTTGTAAAACCTCTTGTATCGATGAATACGAGCGCAATACCCATGCCGTAAGATCGAGGTAGATACAAACGTGGCGCGGCCCAACAACTCATTGATTCTCTGGTGAAGAGCGAAACGGCGCACAATGAATGGGGCGTAGATGCCTGATAAGGGCTGTTCAAAAGAATGCAGTTATTATCGGATCGGATACAGGGGCAAGAGCATGACGCAATCGGGCGAGGAGGCGGCCTACTGTTGTGCCGGTTGCGTGGCGGCGAGTGGCAAAGTGAAAGAGAACTGCGTTCCCGCTCCCGCCCGGCTTTCCACCCATATCTGGCCTCCATGCAGAGTGACGAGACTCTTGGTAATGAAGAGGCCGAGTTGAGCGCCTTGCGACGTGGGCATGGCCGATTCCACTTTTGAAAATTCGTTGAACACGAGCGGCAACTCGCCGGCGGCAATTCCACAGCCGGTGTCCGCGACGGTGATTTGGGCGAAGCTTGCATCATGGGCACTGCATCGCACCGAGACGTGTCCAGCATGCGGGGTAAACTTGATGGCGTTCCCGACAAGATTCCAGAGAATTTGCTCGAGTTTGTCGCGGTCGGCGTACACCCTGAGAGGCTGCTCACAGGGGAGTACGCCCAGTGAAATGGATTTTTCCGCCGCAAGGGTCTGAAAGCTTTCCACCACATCCCGGACGAATGCGTCGATGGCCAACGACTCGGGTTTGATGTCGATTCGTCCGACATCCAGGCGCGACCAGTCCAGCAATTGATTAATGATCCTGGTCAGTCGATCCACGTTATGTTTTACGCGTTGGAGATAATGCTCTTGCCGTTCGGATAATTGCCCGGTCAATCCATCCAGCATATTCTCGACGAACCCCTTAATGGAGGTCATCGGCGTGCGTAATTCGTGGGAGGCGACGGAGACGAATTTCGAACGTCGCTGATCGTGGTCCTGCAGGCGTTCGTTGACGGTTTGCAATTCCTGCGTGCGTTGCTGTACGCGTCGTTCGAGATGTTCCGTCAAGGTGGCAAGTTCGGTATACGCCCGCGCATTGTCCACGGCCACCGCCACATGGCTGGCAATGGTGACCAACAGATCAAGGTCTTCCTGGGTGCAGGGCTGTGCTCCGCGATCCGCACCGAGATAGCCAAGAATACGCTGTTGACTACGGAGAGGGGCGGCGACAAAGGACGACAATCCTATCTGGCGAAGCCAGGGCAAGAGGGCCGGAGAGATACGGTCGATCACGACCTCGATATTCGGCACCAGGAGGGGTTTCCCGTGGAGCAGAATTTCCGCGGCGAAACCGCCGTCCTCATGCACGGGAATCGCCAGACGTCGTGCGGCTTCCTCGGCCTCGGGAGGCATGCCGAGCATCTGTCCTACCGTAACGATACCTCGCTCGCTGTCCCACAAGAACAGGACCATCCTGGCGAATCCCAGATTCTCGCTGAGCAACTGCAGCACCGTAGACAGAAGACGATCAAGGTCGAGGGTGGACGTGATCGCCGCGCTGGATTGGTTCAAGGTCGTGAGTTGGGTGACATGACGTCTGATGGTTTCGAGGTTTGCGGAGATAGCCTGATTGCGTTCCTGAAGAGATTTCGTCATCACGTTGAAGAGCGCCGTCAGCTGGCCGACTTCGTCTTGTGTGGTCGGCACGACAAACGTAGAGAGATCGCCCTCCCCGACCTTCCGCGCTCCCGCTGCGAGATTCCGCAAGGGGGTAATGATGCGCCGAGCAAGAAGGTTGGTGGACAGAATGCCGGCCGTGATGATACCCAGTGTGAGGAGAAGGAAGGTTCGCAGCACCTCCGCCAGTTCTCGTTGCATCGGTACCTCGGTCAGACCGATTTGGACCACGCCGAAAGCAGGCGGAGACGGTTGAGCAGTGGGGGTTTTGTGCGTTTCTTCCTCTTGGAGGGCCAGCGCTTCCAGCCGAGGCTCAGCGCGTTTGAGCACGGGAAGGGCGAAGTCGAAGAAGGTCTCTTCCCGTATGCCGGGGGTCGAAATGCGAAGCGCAGAGTCTTCATCCACGAGTGGGATCGTGCTTTCGTCGGTGAGCCGGAGGCGTGTAACGGTCGGTTCCGGAACCGGATGTCTTATTAGCGAGGAGGCAATGACGGCGGCTGGGTAAAACGGTTGATCGGCCGCGCGCACCGTACCGAGCGGTGTCTTCAATTTGCCTTTGCTCTTTGCGGCAAGCACCTGCCCGTCTGGGCCGGTAATCTTCGCATAGATCACTTCATCCACTTCCAGGACCCCGTCGATGAACTGTTCCAGAATCACCCGGTCTTCGAGAATAATGCCGTAGCGGACATTGTGAGCCAGGTTCTTGACCAGGATGCTGCCCAGGTCCTGCACCCGATCTGTCATGGCGACGCGTTTGCTGTGGATGAAATACCAACTCATCCCTGAACACGTGAGAATGATGATGAGACTAAAGAACACGACGAACTTGGTCCGGATGCTGACGAACCGCTTCAGACCGTGCTGGAGGAACGGCAGCGCGGCGAGATGGGTCGGATCTTTCACAACAGGGCGTTTCATCAATACAGCTCGTCGGCCTTTTGCTCGAGTTCACGAGGAATGTCGATACCGAGGAATCTGGCCGTCTTGAGATTCAAGCTGGTCTCGATGCGGTCGGGGTGCCAGGGTTTCATGGGCAGCGAAAGCTGCCCGTCCAGGAGCTTGCGGGTGAGTTGGCCGGCTTGCCGTCCGATGTCGGCATAGTTGACGGACAGGCACAGTAACGCCCCGCTCCGGGCAAACTCGCGTGAGAAGCCGATCACCGGTACGCGCGCTTCCAGCCCCGTATTCAAAATGAAGTGCAGAGACTCGTCGGTCAGCACCGTGGAATCGGGCACGAGCCAAAGGGCATCGACTGACGGCAGCAACGCGCGCAGGCTTCCGGGAACATCCCGCTCACTGCTGATTTGCATCGGCACGAGTCCGATCCCGCTCAGTTTCAGCAGGCGTCTGGCTTCGTCAATCAGCGCCGACGTCTTCGCCGGATCATACAGCGTGCCGATGCGTTTGAGTTGAGGCAGCAGATTTCGGATCATGGCCAGTTGCCGTTCGGCCGGCACTTCCAGCAGTATCCCGGTCATGTTCGGGGCATTGAGGCCATATTTGGCCGGGTCCAATACCATAGAGTAGACGACGGGGATGTCGACGATTTCGAGTTGCGCGGCCTTCGCGGCTTTTACCCCGACGGCAAATACGAGTGCCGGATCGGACGCGCGGATCTTACGAGCCAGTTTCCGCCCTTTCTCAAGGTCGCCCTGTAAATCATATTCAGATAGGGTGATTCCAGGTGGAATGGCAGCTTTAAAGCCGGTGATCGCCTGGTTGTAGGCAGCGATATCGGAGGATTTGAAAATGATGACGTCAGTCGCTAATGCGGGGGATGTCAACGGGAGCGCCCAAAGAAACAGGACGATGCGCCAGGACAACGTATTCCGAAGGCGTCCGGAAGACGTTGTGTTAAACGGTACTGGTAGGAATGCGAACGTCACAATCCGCGTCCTCGTCGAATCAGCCGGCCCGATGTGAGGTCGCCGAATGTCGCCGGTTTATCCGTCCGTGCGTCCCGTCGTATCGTGCACGATGCCGAGTACGCGCGTTGCGACTCCGTCGGCATTCCGATAGATCCGTCCGCTCCATGCCAGCCAATGTATCGAGCTATCGGGCCATATGACGCGATGCCGAAGATGGACGGATGTCTGATCACGAAGACTGAGTTCGAGGCGGGTGAGGGTGGACCCGCGATCAAGCAGGTAGATCAATTCGATATAGGCGGTGTAGGTGCCGGGAAAGGAGCCCGGGGTCAAGCCGAATAGCATTTCGACGCCTTCGGACCAATAGAGACGGTCCGAGGTCACATCCCAGTCCCAGATGCCGAGTTCCGACGAGATAAGGGCCATACGCAAACGTTCTTCGCTGAGGCGCAATCGGGCTTCAGTCCGTTTGCGGTCGGTGATATCTTGCAAGGCGCCGGCCATCCTGATGGCTCGTCCTTGGGCGTCCCGCTGGACCACTTCCGCGCGCGCGTGAAACCATTGATACTCATTCTGCTTGTTCAAGAGCCGGTACTCCGCATCGTGGTGAGAGGTGCCCTGTTCCATGCAAGCAGTCAGTCGCGCCAAAACTCCCTCACGATCCTCAGGGTGTAATCGGGACGCCCAACTATCCAATATGTCGGGGAACTCATCCTCATTGTACCCCAGCATTTCGCGCACGCGAGGAGACCACCAGACAGGGGTGATCGGCGCATACCAGGGATGATCCGGCAACACGTGGCCATCCCAGAAGCCGTCGTGAGAGCCGCGAATGACGTGTTCCAATCGTTCTTCGCTGGCGTGCAGGGATTCTTGGACCTGTTTGTAGGCGGTGATGTCGCGCGAGATGGCCAGGAACCGCCGACAATATCCTTGCGTATCGAGCATAGGAGTCACCTGCACGTCCCACCACTTCGCTTGTCCGCCCGTCGTGGGGCAAAACCCGACGAACTTTCCGATGTCCCCGGCCTTGGCCGCTTCCAAGGCGGCTAAAGCTGCATCCCGATCCTCCCCGTTCCAAAATTCCGACCAGGGTTTGTTGGTGTACGCGTTGAGATCTTTGATCTCCAACAGCGTCTGCCCGGCATCATTCATGTATTGAAGTCGCCCCTGCAGATCGAGGACTTTGATGCAGTCTGCGCTGCTGCGCAGGATCTGGTTCTTAAACTCTTCACTATCGTGGAGGGCGATTTCAGCCTCTTTCATGGCCGTAATGTCCTCGCAGACGATCAAGACCACCGGAGCCCGTTCGTATCCATGCACAGCCCGAGCGGTTTCTCTCACCCAGATCACGTTGCCATCTTTCGTGACTTTTCGAAGTTCCCATCGCTTCGGTTGTCCCACCTCGGACAGGCAGTCGGAAAGATGTCGGAGAAGGGTTTGTTGATCGTCCGGATGGAACACGTTGACGACGGAGGTTCCGACAAGGTCATACACCTCGTAGCCCAACCGTTCGGCTCCGAATTGATTGACGGAGAGTACGGTGCCGCCTGCGTCCACCATAAAATACATGGACGGGTTGTCGTCGAAGAGAGCCCGATAGCGTCTTTCACTGGCGATCAATTCCGCCTCGATCCGCTTGTGCTCGGTCACATCCTCGGCGAACCCCACGATGCGATAGATCCTATTCGATCCGTCACGGATCGGGTAGGCGCGATCCCAGATCCACCGTAGGGATCCGTCAGGGCGCACAATGCGGTAGGTTTCATTGTACATGTCCAGGATTTGGCGGCTCATGGCGGCCTGTTCGATGCGAGGCCGATCGTCAGGATGGATGGCTTCCAGCCAGGAATCGGGATGGGCGTAGAGACTGTCACAGGAGCGGCCCCAGATTTCCTCATAGCCTGGGCTGATATACACCACATGCGTTTTTTCGGGATTGGTGATCCAGAACACCTCCCGGATATGTTCCGCCAGTTGCCGGAACCGCTCCTGACTTTCTTCGACCGCGCGCTCGGCTTCCTTACGCTCCGAGATATCTCTAAACACCACGACCGCGCCTGCCGTGTGTCCTTTCTCGATAATCGGCGTACTGACGTATTCCACCGGTATGGCGCGGCCGTCTTTTCGCCAGAAGACGTCACTCGCCACGCGATGGACCAAGCCGTCCTGCAGGGACGTATAGATGGGGCACTGATCGGCCGGATAGGGACTGCTGTCAGGCCGAGAATGATGGAGCAGTGCATGCATCGGCCGGTCGATCAGTTCGTACGGTTCGTAGCCGAGCAACTGGGCCGCTGTCGGATTGACAAACGTGGTCATTCCGTCGCGGTCCAGGCCATAGATGCCTTCACCCGCCTGGTTGAGGATGACCTCGTGGAGATGACGGAGGCGGTCGAGAATTTCCTCTGCCCGGCGTCGTTGTGTAATGTCGCGGATGATGCCGCTATAGAACATGGCCTCGTCGCTTTTCCACATGGCCAGCGAGAGTTCCAGGGGGAATTCACTTCCATCCTTTCGCAAGCCTTCCAGCTCGACGAGTCGGCCGATGAGGCGGGTTTGACCCGTATCTCTGACACGCGCGAGCCCGCGATCGTGGGCGGCGCGGTGACGAGGGGGCATCAATATACTGAGAGACTTGCCGCGGACCTCGTCATCCGTGTACCCGAAAAGATTCGCAGCGGCGCGGTTCCAGGACAGGATATGACCGTTATGATCGGCCAGGACGATAGAGTCGGTCGCAGCTTCGACCAGAGACTTGAACCGGGCTTCGCTCTCATGCAGGGCATGCTCGGCATGTTCAGCTTTGGCGGCCAGGGCCTGGACTCCGACCGCCCGTTGCAGGACGGCGCGCAATTCATCCCGGTTATAGGGTTTTGTCAGATAGGCGAAGGCGCCCTGCGTCAGCGACCCGACTGTACGGTCGGTGCTGGTATAGGCCGTGAGGATGATGACCGGCAGTTGGGGCTGTTGTTGGTGTAGTGCGAGCAGGACGGAGGAGCCGTCTCCATCCGGCAGGCCTAAGTCGAGTAATACGGCATTGTAATGATGGGCCTGGGCTTGCGCGAGCGCATCCGAGCAAGTCATCGCGACGTTTACCTGATACCCGTCGTGGTCGAGTAGATCCTGCAGTCCGAGCGCAATATCAGGATCGTCGTCCACGACCAGGACAGAATGAGTCAGTGTTGCCGGTGCCATCGCATCCTCTCGAGTGTCGCCGGGCACATGTCAAAACCGAAGGGTCAACCACCCTATCACCCGCCGGCCGACGAGGTCGCCCAGCGGGTGTCCCCGTGTTCGTCGTTGAGCGCATTGAGGACAGAGAGCGCCGCCTCCGCATCGCGCGTGTACCCGACGGCGGCCTTCTGCCAGAGCCGATACCCGCCTTGCAGGTTCAGCAGGCTGTCGCTGCCGACCTGATTGCCAGGCGCTGTGACCCCTGTTGACGGAATAGTTGCCAATTGGGTGAAACTTTGTGCAGTCGGATAGGTGGCGGCGCCTACGTGGTTGTAGCTCATTTCTCCGCTGAGGCCGTTGTCCCATTTCGCTCGGACACCGGCGCTGCCGTTCGACCGCGGGCCGATAGCCGAGCTTGCCGTCTGTACCTGCATGGACGGCCGCGCTGCTGATGGTTCCTTGCTCTCCTCCTCCGAATTGCAGCGCGGTCCCTTTCATTTCTTCGGGTGATTTGCTGATGATGTTGAGTGCCCCGTCGAAGGCATTGAATCCATACATGGCGGATGCAGGACCCTTTAGCACTGCGATTCGCTTACTCTCGAGGAGAGTAGGCGGGAAAGATTTCCAAAATACGTTTCCCTGCACATCAAGGTAAATCGACCGTCCGTCAACCATGACCAGCATCTTGTTCGCGAAGGGGTGGCTATCTCGTGCGCTGACGCTGAAATCGGCCCCGGTCATCTGCATGACTTCCAAGCCTGGAATGCGGCGGCGGACGGTCGGGAGATCGATGGCACCGGATTGCCGGATTTCCTCGTCCGTGACGACGTATACATTCGCCGGTGCCTGCGAAATGGGCTGTTCGTACCGTGACGCAATGCTCACGGTTTCTTCTTCTTCAAGAAGCTCCAGATCGTTATTAGCAGAAAAGGCAAGGGAATCCTCGAAGCGGATGGCGGGCGATTCGGCGGTAGCCGAATCGCCAATGCTTATAGCCAGGAAAGTCACGATCATCGAATGTCACACTCCCTTGAATTCAGATGCCTCGTGCAGGACTCAAGACCCTTTGGGACCCTTCCTCTGACGATACTTCCGAGCGTGTCGTCCAGCGCATGTTATTTCTGGCAGTCGATGAACCAACGTAAGCTCATGAGACCTCTCCCCAGTATGAGCGCAGAGTGATGCCCATGAGGGCTGGTTGGCCGCGCTTCCAATTGGAGGTTCCGCTTGCGTGGCAGCAGATGGACATTAGAAACTTGTTCTTGCTCGTGCCGTCCGAGTGCGCATGGCATAGCGTCAGCCCCCTAGCGGTGGTATCGGACGGTGTCTGACAGACAAATGGAGCAGAGTCTGCTTTGCACAAGAGCCTGTCACGCAAAAGGCATGCTTGTCCCACTTAGATGAGGAGATAAATGGCCGGTGAGGATTCCGACGTGATCTACTGCGATTTGGACGATCTTCGCAAGAAGGAAGGGAGCGTTTCAATTCTCGCAGCCGATAGGCGTATCTAACGGGATACAGACTGTATATTTTCAGATACAGACGGCTGAATCGTTTTACTGGATCGTGGCCGGCCTGGTTTCAAGTCTTGAAGCCGTGGTGAGAAAGGACGGCCGTTTTGTGATTCCAGATTGTGCAGCAGATCTTCAATCGCCGACGAAATGAGGCCGGCCATGGTGGTTCCAGAGGTCCAATACGCGGCATCGCGCATGCGTTCCAAAAGATCCGCCGGCAGGCTGACGGTCATGCGTTGCCGCTTTTGAGGTCTCAAATAGATGAATCGGTTCATGGTGCAACTCCTTTGCACGAGAGGCGTATGGAGGTGTACGCCTCCCGATCCGCTCTTGCTTCGTCTTTACGAGGCGCCGCGTCGTCCAACAATGAATCAGTTGGCTACATCCTCCGCTGTGGCGGATGCGTCTCGGCACGATGAGAGGCGCTGTCTTTCCACACCGCAACGATCAATACGGCCAACATACCACTGACTCCCACCAGGAGACCGCCCATGACGAGCTCCATGTCAGGCTCCTTTCTATCTCGAAGGGGGCTGTGTTCCTGCAGCCGCTCCAAGAATGGTCTACGTGTGCACTCATACACACAGCAACAGCCGTGCCACTATGATCGTTGCTGGCGATTCTTGCTCGATGAAGAAAATGTTTTTGAAAGTCGGGGTTAAAAACCACTCGCGGTTCGCGTAGAGACGTTGCGGGAAGGATAAGGACGGGTCTCACTGTATCGGATCCGATGCAAGGGCGTATCCGATCCGATACCAGGGGCAAAGTAGGGCAGTGTCCTTGAACTGGAGGGGAATCTAGATTACGTGGAGAGCATCAACCCGCGCCGGTTCTTGTCCTGGCGAACAGCAGAGCCATCGATACGTCTCGCTCCCGTTCCTGATACAAGGACGTGATGGCGGATGGCAGCATTGTGGCGGAGGTCCCGCAGGATTCATCGTGTGTGAACCCAGTGCTGTGATTAAGGTGAGGACTCTCTCGGCAGGTGAACGCCGGATTGGTGCAACAAGTGGTCGAGCATTCGCCGTAACCTTGCCTTGTCAGGCTCCTGTTCAATCAGTTCCACCAGACAGGCAATGGCGTCGTACCAGAGACCTGATTCGGCATAGCGATAAATTCCTTCAGTATCACAAGGAGACGAAAGGCAAGGCATTCCGAGGGCGCATGCCTCATCCAGAGAGATTCGTTCAATCATCCCACCTGCCACCACGTCGAGTGATGGTCTATTAGGGTCCATCACAACTGTCACATACCATCGGTAGGACTCTTCCACCCGGAACTCCACTCCGTATTCACGCGGTCTCAGGCAGTGAATCCCCTGACGAACAGGTGCGGGAAGTGATTGTTCAAGGATGGGGCGGATCCCTCGTGAATCGACCACGGTCAGGACCATTGGTCGAGGCGTGTGTAGAGACTGGTACCAACACAGTGTGGGATCATTCTTCACCGTGAAGGCAATGTGATCGGGCACCAAGGCAATGAGGACAGGGGTTCCAGCTTCCATTCCACGGTTCTGACCGCCGAGGCGAGCCCGTGGCGGGTCCGCTTTTCTTGGTTTGTACTCAGGCAGGCGTTCTTGAGGGGTGGCAACAGGCTCGGCAGCAATGCTGCCCGCGGAGTTGAAGGCAACCTTCGACGTATGTCCGCTGGTCAACCACGTTATGGCGATGACCATCAGGAAAACGGCTCGCACGTATGGCATTGGTCACCGTTGCCTGGCATGGGATTGCGCGAGGTCCCAGGCCGCCACGTCATGGAGGCCCACTTGCCTGAGTAAGGCAGCGCGCTGCTTCCGTAGGCCTGTATCTGCCGGATTCAAGTCAATCAGATCGCATAGACACGACATGGCATCATACCAAAATCCCTTGGCGGCACTCGCCATGACCGCCTCGCGGGTACACATCGTCATGGCCCCTAATATCGAGCATTCGCTGAACTCACAACGTTCGATCATCCCGCCGGTCACGATATCGCGCGAAGGAGAATCCACGTCTTTGATCACCGAGATATACCATCGGTATTGGACATTCGCCTGGAGAGCGTACCCAAAATCTTCGAGTTTGACGGCGTGGACACCGGCCTGTTTCGGAGGCGCAATGGGCTGCTCCACCAGCGCACGAACCGACCGTTCGTCGATGAGTGTAAATCGAATGGGAAAGGTCGTATGCTTGGAAACAAACCAATTCAGCGCGGGGTGTTGCTTGACAGTGAAGCCCACATGGTCGGGCACGAGGGCGGCCACCGCGGGGTCTTCTCCGTCGGCACCTCTCAGGCTCCCACCAATGCGGGCCCGGGGAGTGATCTGCTTGGGTGCATGGTAGGTCGGCATGGCTGGTTCCACTTCAGTCGCAGCCTCATCGGCGACAGCAATCAGAGCAACCAGCAACGAGGTGACGGCGATTCCTCTGGCCATGTTCCGATAGTTCCATGACGCCATAATGACACCTCTCCACACGGGCATTACAACCAATTATTCAATAAGAGAAATGCCGACCAATAGGCCGGATGTTCATAGAGTCCATCAGCCAGAAGTTTCAGCTGTGCAAGCTGCAAGGCACGTGCCTTTGATATTGTTGTATCGTGCAGGCGACGATAAAACTCTGAGATCAATTCAGAGGACGCCTCGTCGTTGATGTACCAGAGCGTGGCGAGCGCGCTTCTTGCTCCCGCTTTTACCGCAATACCAGCCAACCCAAGCGCAGCCCGATCGTCGCCGACGCCGGTCTGACAGGCGCTCAAGGTCAGCAGTTCCAGGGGATCTTGCCGAAAGCGAAACAGTCCGACCAGTCGCTCTAATTGGCTCATCGTTAATCGATCGTCGAAGGTGAGGAGGAATGACTGATTTACGTCCGTGGCAAACTGGCCGTGTGTAGCAATGTGCAAGATACTGTAGCGGCCATCTTCCAACTCCTTTTCAAGGCGCGAAGTGACGAAGTTCTTGTCGAGCAGTTGCTCACCTTTGAAGAGAGATTGAATAGACTTCATCTCTTCGGCGACGTGCGGCAGAGGAGGAAAGCCCTGTACTCCTTTCGTTAACCCGCTGGATAGCAGTTGGGCTCTGGTTCGATTGATGGGTTGAGGGTCGGTCAAATCGAGGCCAGGGGTCATGGCGACGGCGTACTGGGCGATCAGGAACTGCTGGCCGTCATGCAATGCCGACATGGGAATGGTGCGAAGGGCTCCATCCGGAACGAAGATCAGCGTGTCGACGTTGAGTCGGCGAAGATCATCTCCAAGCGGGCGCAGCAACCAGTCATATAACTGCTGCGCATGGGGCAAATACTCGCGCGTGGTCCGCTTTTCGAGTGTGCGCCGGAAACTGCGTATCTCGGCGGTCAAGGCCGATGCCGTCACCGGGACTGAGCGTCGCTTCAGGCCGTCAGGGAAACTCACCAGCAGTTCGGTACGATCGTTGAAGATGATCGGGTAGATGATGGCCGTAGCCGGAGAGACAGAATCAAGTTTGGTCAGCCGAGCCTGTATTTGGTCCACGCAATCATCGCGAAAATAGTCGCGGAGCTCGGCCGCTTTGTAAGACTCAATGGCGTCGCGCGCGGCTCTCAAATAGGGTTCGGTTTCCGTGCCTTCGCCCGTCAAGGCTGCTCGTTGCAGGAGCAGATCGGCCAATTCAAAATATAACGAGCGAATGGATGGTTGGCTCGGTTCCAGCGAAGCTTGTGCAGCAAAGGTCACTTCAGTCCGGATCGGTTGGAGGGTGGCGGCGGCTTCCTGATAGGCCGAGAGTGCGTCGTCAAGCTTACCCAGGCGCATAAGCAGTCGACCGCTTTGCCACTGCCAGCGGTAGAGAGATTCAGATGCGCGAGCAGACTGCGCCGTAAAGACGGCTCTGCGGGTTAATTGCAGCGCCTCCTCCAATCGACGTTCCCCCTCATAGAGTTGTCCGAGGTGTCCATACGCATAGGAGGCGAGGCGAGCATCGCGGGACTCCTCGGCCATGGTCGCCGCCTCTTGCAGCAGGGCTGCAGCCTGAATCAGCGAGCGACCCTGAGGGTCAGGCTGAGCCTGAGCAAGATCCCGGTACCCGAGGGCCAGATTGATGAGCCCATCGGCCTTGTCGTGGGAGCTGGGAGCCGACGAAAGAACTTTTCCGGCTTCATTCAAGGCTGCCGCCGCGTCCTCACTTCGTTGTAATTGATTGGCTACTCGCGCCGCGTTCACGTGCGCGCGCACGGTAAGCCAGCGCAGGTGCGCCTCCTCTGCCCCCCTTGCGCTGTTCTGAAATGCGGTGAGCGCCTCGGGGAACTGGTTCTGTAATGCGTGGACAATACCGAGATCATTCTGGATCGCAATCGACAGGGGTCCAAGGTGTTCTGTCTGCGCCTGGGTGAGGGCTTGTGAGAGATAGTCGGAGGCCGTGTCGTATTGGTGGCTGATCACGTAGGTTTTGCCTAACTCGGACAGGGTGAGGGCGAGCCATGTGGGATCGTTGATTCTACGCGCGAGTTGCAGAGCCAATTCCTGCTGCAGGAAGGCCTGGTTGAGGTGTCCCAAGGTGCGGGCGGCATAGGCGGCGTGGGAGAGTGCTTGGATATGGCCCTTGGTTTGTCCGGCTTGGTCGTAGAGCCGCGCGGCCTCCTTCCATGCGACGAGGGCCTCTTCCATCGCGCCCGACTGAGCAGCCGCCCGGCCTTGTTGCATGAATTCGTCGGCAGATGGGCCTAGGTCCGCGGCGAATGAGCTCGGAGAGGAAAACAGAATCAGAACGATGAGGATGAATGACCTTAACGATGGGACATGGGGCCTCAATGCCGCCGCACCTTCCATTTGCCCGCGCTCCTTCATTAGAGCACCTGGACGACCAGTTGAAGATGGATGCCGTGGTCCTGCAGGTTGCCCTCGCCGCTGCGGACATGATTGAGTTGCTGGCCCCAGTACACTTCAAAGCGGGCACGTTCCTGAGGCAGGATCATCCAACGCAATCCGGCTCCTACGCTGGCCAAAGTTTGCGGATCGGGGGTGCTGCCTTTGGCGTTCCAAGCATGGCCGAAATCGACGAATTGTGCAAACTGCACGCGGTCTTCACCCGAGGCGAATCGTAGCAGTGGAAATCGGGATTCAAATGAAGCCAGCACGGCATCATCCCGCACGAGAGTATTCTCCCGGTATCCCCGCACGCTGAAACGGCCACCGACGGGCATCTGCTCCAGAGGGAAGAGCCGATCGCTGGCAACTTGCGCCGCGACGCGTCCCAACAACTGAACCCCCCACCAATCGTCCAAACGTTTCACCGCCTGGGCCTGGCCCAGCCAGGAAACAAACTGACCGTCCGGCAGAGGCCCGCTATTGATCGTGGCTCCGAGGACGTTCAAACCGACGCTGACCCTGGAGAGGGCGGCAAAGACAAACGAGGGAGAGCGATGCGTGTATTCCTGACTGAATCTGAGCGCGCTCACCGTCGCCACGCCCGTTGTAGATGAACCGGGAATGAACAGGGAGGGGAGACCCGGCGCATCAAATGCGGATGTCGTTTTGAGATACAAATGTTCCCCGGTGAGCGTCAGGGCAAATTCATCAGTGATCGTGCGATAGACCGGTTGACGCAAAGCGATCCCGATCACTTCGGAATCCACGTTCAGGTCCAAGGAACGAAACGGGTTTTCCACGACCAGGAACGCATTGCGCCGATAGTAGGCAGAGAGGGTCGTCTCATAGCTGTTGAGTGGGAGACTGTAGGACGTGTCGATGATGGGGTTGACCCCGTGCGATCGTCCATAGCTAAACATAAATTGATCGCCGTGGCCTGTCACATTCTGATGCGCCACCGTGGCCAGTCCTCGCTCAGCGCCAACCACCGGCGTCTGATAATTATTGAACTCCAACCAGGCCTTGAAAGGGTTGGCATCTTTGACTCGCACGGCCAAGATGCTCTCACCGCGTACGTCTCCCGGTTTCAGCTCGGCGTTGATGCGTTCGATGCGGGAATCCTGTTGCAGCAATTGGATCCGTTCCTGAAGCGGCTGGATGCTGAGGGGCGTCGATACGCCTCGCGCGATTCGACTGCGCAGATACGAACTGCGAAACCATTCGTTGCCTTCCACATCGATACGCGCGAGCCTGCCTTCTACCATCTGAATGACGATGGTCCCGAATGTCAGGTCTTGATCCGGAATAATGGCCCCCGAAGTGAGATAGCCTCTATTCACATACAGGAGGGTAAGGGAGAGACGAAGTCGCTCGAGGTCTTCGGTCGTGAGCTCGCGGTTGCGATAGGGGGCGGTCACCTCAGCCAGTTCCGCTTCTGAAAAGACGGTGCTTCCGGTTACGTGGATGTCATGCACAAACACCCGGATATTTCCCAACCTGCCGTCCGCGGGTTTCTGTGGCGTGGTTGGCACGGCCGGCAGGATCGAGCCAGGGAGTTCCATCGGGGGAGCTTTGAATTCTTCCTTCAGCGGAGCTGGAGGTTTGCCCGATCTGCCGGTCGGGTCAAAAATTGGGGGGAGTGTGGGTTGCACTTGGGCAAGGGCTGGAACTGCGGTGAGGCAGAGGCCCATCAAAAAGCCTGCGCAAAGGGATCGGCTATTGAAGATCCGCAACGGCAATTCAGTTACCTGTCCGCCGGTGTGCCGGCTCATCCTGTCATGACCGACAGCCTGCTGCCCAGCTCATGCCGCCTCGTTGAGGCAGGGAATTGAAGTGTTCAAGCCCTGGTCCCGCGCGCGCCTGCCCCTGTCGTAAGTGGTCGGCAGTGTCGCCGGCGGTCTGCAGGGGCTCCTGGGCAGCGACTTCCTCAGCCACGAGAGCCAGCGGGCTCATCAGCCACCCGCCCGGTTCGGCCGGCAGCGCATCCCGTCCTGCAATCACAAGACTGCTCATGTGACCATTTGGTTGTGCCGCACAATGCTGTCGGAGGAGATTCTGCACGTGCAGCGGCTGTTGCGGCAGCGTGACTAAGCTACCGCTCAAGCTCGACACCGGGGACTGAATGTTCACGGCTCCGCTCAACCCGAACTGGGAGGACGCACTGACGAGGCTGCTCTGATCGGCCAGGAACGTCCCCGCAATAATGCTGATGTTGCCGCCTTGACCCTGCACGGCTTGCGCGAGTACCTGACTGTTTTGCAGCGTCACGATGGCGGGATCGATGGTGATATTGCCTCCAGAGGTGGTTGGCCCGCCTTGCACGGAGGTGTTGAGTTGGCTGTTCACGAGCCGAATGGAGTCGATCGCCTGGAGTGTAATATTCCCGCCGCTGGCCTCAGTGGCTTGGGTGGTGACGGAGGCGTTTTGCATCCGGATTTCAGGGCCGGCATGGAGGACGATATCGCCGGCATTGGCAGAACCGGTGTTGCTGGCTGAAATCGTTGCACCGTCACTCACTGAGATCGGCCCCTGAACGGTGACAATGATATTGCCGCCGTTCTGAGTTCCTCTGGAAAGGGCGGACACGCCTCCGCCTTGCACTGAGAGGCTGCCGGCCGAGACCTCGATATTTCCTCCTTGCTCCTGCAAGTACCTGGATTGCGGTCTCACATCCGTCACGTTGGCTGAAATGGTGGAATTGCGCAGCTCAACGGGGCCTCTTACCTTCAGGAGAATTTTTCCGCCCAGCGCATCGACATTAGTGTTTGTGAGCAGATCGGTTTCGGTGAGATTAACGGAAGTCCCGGGTGTTATGGGTGCATCCCCGCGCGCTGGCGGCCTTCGCCCGCTTATCGTGATCATTCCTGCTCCGCCGCTGCCGGTACTGCTGCTGGAGATGACCACACGGGTGGGAGCATCCGGGTTCAGTATCCGGGGGGCGTTCAAGGTCCCTCCCGGTCCCATTCCAGGCCTGGTGATCAGCTCATCGGTTTGCAATTGGATGCGGCTGGCGACTCGGTTGCCCTGGGTTGGCGCAACGATCCCGCCTCCGGTGATGTCCAGGACTTTTGCCGAAATAAGTGTGCTCCCCTGGACGTCCCGGCCATCCGAGAATACGAAACCTCGTTCCCCCGCGCCGACGACGTCAATCAAATCACCTCCGCTGGTTCTGACATTGGACACGTCATTGGCGCTGGAGTTCAGGATGGTATGATCGAGTATGACCTTGTCGGCCCTGATTCTGAGATAGCCGGGAAGCCCGGAATGGAGGGCTTCAACCGTGACCTCTGAATTGATGAGATGGACCGTGCCTGTTGGTTCATCAGGGTACAGGGTGTCCCAAATGGCGCCTTCGGTAAAATAGTGATCTCCAATGATTTTCGTGAGGCCAGCCTGAGCCCTCCCTCGACTGGTATTGGTTATCAACGAATTGTTGGCGGTCACCGAATTATCTGCCCGCAACCAAATTTCCCCTGCCGTCGGCCCTCCCAGGCACACAGGGCAAGTCCCGATATCTGACACCAGCGCATCAGCCTTGATGGTGCTATCTGTCAAGACGATATCGGAAGCCATAATTTCGATATTGGACAATCCCTGATACCGCGCTGGTTGTCCATTGGGTTTTGTCCCGTCCAGGGAGAAGTCCTGGGTCGCGACCGAGAGGGTCGTGTCCTGCAACGATGCCTGCCCTTGCGCCCGCAGGATCACTTTTCCGCCGGGAGCGTTGCCGGTCGCCAGCGAGTGGAGATCAGTACCCTGCAGATCGATCCGTCGCGTGAGGTAAAAGGTGGACGGATCGGTCCGTCCAAGCTGAGGTGTGAGAATAAATGAGTAGTTTCGCGTCCGGCTGTGTGCGGCGTCTTTAAGACCTTGAATCGTGATATCGCCGGCCTGTCCCCCGAAGCATTGGCTCCCACAGTTACTGTCCGCCGAGATGAGGACGCGCCCTTCCGGACCGGCTTGGGTTTTCAGTGTATCCACGTTCAGCGTAATCGACCCGGCATCTGCACCACCCGTGATGTCCGACTGCAGGACGGTGCCGTTGGCCAACTCGATTTGTTGAGCGGTCATCTCAATGTTGCCGGGAACGACCATAGGATCTGCTGCATTGGTCACGCCCGTTACGATACGGGTATTGCTCAGCAAGACCGCGTCAGCCGGCCCTCCTGCCTTGCCCGTGATGGTAATCGTCCCGGCTCCGCCCTGGCCCGTACTCGTGCTTGCAATGGTGACTGATGCTGCACCGCTGAGTGGAGTGCCGTCGATTCCCACATTGCTGCGCAAGGTGCCGACCTCAAAGGCTATATTCCCTGCTGTCCCGTCGATGCTGGAGGTGCTGACGATCGAGCCGCGAGAGAGGGTCGCGTCTTCCGCCTGGACAGAGATGCCTCCTGCTGCTGAGGCAGAGGGTTCGGCATTCCGGACGGTGGCCGTGGCCTCTGCTTCAAGCGTCGCCCCCTCCATACTGAATTGGCCGCTGCGGATGACAATACGACCTGCAGTGGGCGCGCTTGTCGTCAACGCTGTTCCTTGGGCGAGTGAAATATGTCCCATGGCCGTAAACCCGTTCAACGTCGGGCCGGTCGACGGTGAGGCAGTCCCGGCCGGCAATACTTCGCCGACCGACGCGACACTCACCAGATCGATATGTCCACCGGGGGCCGAAATGCGAGCGGCTTGCGCTGATCCAGTCAGATTTGTTCCTCCAGTGATGTCGATGGCCCCCCCCACCAGTGAAACGGCTTGCCCATCTGGGACTGCCAGTTGTCCGCCCTGCAGGGTGATGGCGCCAGGATTCGATCCTAGAAACCCAAACGCCGCCACCGGCGCGCTGGAAATCGAAGCATCCAGCGACCCGGGAATTGCCATGAACTTTGCGCCATCCGCGAGGCGGAGATAATCCGCCGTCGTGAAACTCACCGCCCCCCCGACATTCAGGGAGGCATTCGGGCCAAAGACGATCCCGGCTGGATTCATCAAAAAGAGATTGGCATTGCCGAAGCCGGTGGTCTGGATGGTGCCGAAGATATTCGAGGGGTTGCCGCCCGTCACGCGCCCGAGGATATTCGAAGTGGGCAACGCGGTCTCGTTCAAGAAGTTGGCGATGTTGTTGGTGGGGATCCCGAATTCACCGAAGCTGTGAAAGAGATTCGGCCCGCTCCCAGGGCGAGTGCCGCCGGTGATATCAAAGGCATTCCCGTTTTTCGTGACGATCGTGTTGAGCCCCGAGGAGGTAATGGGGGAGGGCGACTGGGCGTGGCCCATGCCAGGCACGAATGATTGAATCAGCCAATACATGAGCAGCGTGGCCATCAGAAATAGGCGTTCGTGCCGGGAGCCGGTTCGCAATGTGCTCAGCATACTGCCTCTATTCTCTCGACCGCCGCTTATGGGCGGCTCTTATGACCCACAGCCGGTTTCTCGGTCCCATGCACCTCGTTGCAAAGATGAGTCACGGTGATCCGACAACAGTCCCCAAGGCCCCGGACCTTGGGGTGAGGCCTCGAAGCCTTGATTGGTGGGTAAGGAGGCTTGCGGAGCCGTCACGCCGTCAACCATCAATGCCAGGGGACTCATCAGCCAACCGCCCGGTTCAACAGGGAGCGCATCCCGCCCTGCCACGACGAGGCTGCTCAATTGCCCGTTTCCCTGGGCGGCACAGCGTTGAGTAAGTAGATTTTGTGCTTGCAGTGGGCGTTGCGGCAGCGTGGCCAAGGTGTTGCTCAAGCTCGAAACGGGGGACTGAACGTTCACAGTGCCGCTCAACCCGAATTGAGAGGACGCACTCACGAGGCTGGTCTGATCGGCCAGGAATGTTCCCGCGATAATGCTGATGTTGCCGCCCTGCCCTTGCAGGGCTTGCGCTGTGACCTGGCTGTTTTGGAGCGTGACGACGGCCGGGTCGAGCAGGATGTTTCCGCCGGTCGTATGCGGGCCGCCCTGAACGGATGTGCTAACTTGACTATTGAGGAGTCTGATAGAATCCTTCGCTTGCACTGTAATATTCCCTCCGCTGCCATGGAGGGCCTGCGCCGTCACGGAAGCATTCTGGCTGAGAAACTGAGAACCGGCCTTAATTGATACGTTGCCGGCATTGGCTCCTCCGGTGTTACTTGCTGATATGGTCGAACCGGGACCTAAGGTGATTGATTCTTGTCCACTGACGACGATATTCCCGCCATTCTGAGTTCCAGTGGAGACGGCGGAGATACCGCTGCGGTGCATGATGAGGGTCCCGGCCGAGACGTCAATGTTGCCGCCCTGATCCTGCGTGTTCGCCGACTGCGGCCGGACGTTGTTTACATTGGATGAGACGGTCGTGTTTTCCAGCCGGATCGGCCCGCTTGCTTTCAGCTCGATCTTGCCTCCCAGCGCATCCACCCTCGTGTCCGTCGCCATGTTGGTTCCGGCAAGATCAATGGAGGAGGCGGGCGGGAACGGCGTCCCCTCGGGCATGGGTCCGCTTTCACCGGTGATACTGATCGCGCCCGCCCCGCCGCTTCCGGTACTGCTGCTGGAGATCACCACTCGGGTCGGATCCGTGGAATTCAGTATCCGGGGCTCGCCGAGCGTTCCACCGGGCCCGGTTCCCGGGCGAGTCGTCAAGTGGTCGGCATGGATTTCGATGCTGCTCCCGATACGATTGCCGTGCGTCGGCGAAATGATTCCGCCTCCCGTGATGTCTAGATTCTTAGCCGACACAAGGAGACTTCCCTGGACGCCTCTCCCATCCGTCAGAGTCCGGCCTCTCTCACCGGCTCCAACGACATCGATCACCTGCCCATTACTATCCTTGGCGTTACTGACATTGTTGACTTGGGAATTCAGCACGGAATGGTCCAACACGATATTGTCGGCTCGCAACCTGAGAATCCCCGGAAGCCCATCATGTAGAGACTCGACCGTCACCTCGGAATTGGTAAGCCGGATGGTATTGGTCGGTTGATCCGGAAAATCCGGCTCCCACAGGGCGCCGAACGAAAAGAAGTTATCCTTGATGATTTTCGTGATGCCGGCTTGCGCTCGTCCGCTGCTCGTATTGGTGATGGAAGAATTGTCTGCCGTTACGGAATTCTGAGCGCGCAACCAGATCTCCCCTGCGCTGGGGCCGCCCTGACATAAGGGGCATGAACCAATATCCGACACCTTCGCATCAGCCGCGATCGTACTGTCTTTGAGGGCGATATCCCGAGCGATAATGTCGATACGGCTGAAGCCCTGGTTGCGCGCAAACTCACCGTTTGGTTTGTTTCCATTGATATCGAAATCTTGCGTCGTAACGGAAATATTCGTATCGGTAAATGCTGCTTTACCCTGCGTTCGCATCATCACGATTGCGCCCGGCGCATTCCCGAAAGCGTTTGCTCGTATATCCGTCCCGTGGAGATCAAGAGATTCCGCCAAATAGTATTCAAACACGTCGCCCGCTTCGCCAAGCGGCCTGCCTACCCACACGTACCGGCGGAGAGCGGTCGGAGTCACCCCTGGTATGCCCTGGATGATGATGTCGCCGGGTTGGCCGCCCGGGCATCCTTGGCAATTGCTGGTACTCGTCACCATGACCCGCCCATCAGGACCGGCGGCGGTTTTCAGCGTGCCGACATTGAGGGTAATCGAGCCGGCGTCGGCGCCGCCGCTCGTGTCCGCCTGAATGACCGTTCCGTTGACAAGGGCGACCTTCTCTGCCGTGAGCTCGATATCCGCCGATAGTCTCATAGGAGTAAAGTCCGGACGATGTGCGCGTTCCACCAGCTCCCCGCCGACTGAGTTCGGCGTGGGAAGCGTGGCATTGCTCGCATTCGCCATGATCTTTGTGTTACTCAGAGCAATCGTCTCGGCAGCTTGCCCTCCCGGTCCTCTCACAAAGATCGTTCCGGCTGCTCCCTGCCCGGTACTGTTGCTGGCAATGGTGACGGGCGCCGCGCCGTTGAGTGGTAAGCCATCGTCCCCCATGTTACTTGCCAACGTCCTCGCTTCAATCGTGATGTTGCCTGCATTGCCGGCGCCGCTCGTGGAGGCACTGAGAGTCGATCCGTTGCTCAGACTGACATGTTCGGACTGAACAGAAATATTGCCCTGCGCGGTCGAGGAGGGGACTGCAGCGGTTGTGTTGGACGAGGTGTTTGCCGCAAGCGCGGCGTTCTCCATAACCAGTTGCCCGCCTCTGATGAGGATAGGTCCGGCACGACCGGTGCTCGAACTGGTCTCAAGCGCAGCTCCCGAGGTGAGCCGAATCGTGCCGCCTTGTCCGGCAAGGCTTGCAGGATCGAAAGAGGTTCCGGCGAGACCGGCCGGAGTTCCACCGAGACTCTGTTCTCCGGCGCCGACTACACTGACCACGTTGATGTGTCCACCTGCAGCCGTGATGCGGGATGGCACAGAGCTACCATTTTCAAGCCTGCCGGCAGTGATCTCGATATTTCCGCCGACGAGCGAAATGCCTTGCCCTTCTGAAACCGCGAGCTGACCGCCCTGCATGGTGATGGCGCCAGGATTCGATCCAAGAAACCCAAACGCCGCGACCGGCGCGCTGGAGATGGTCATATCCGACGGACCGGGCAGCGCGTTGAACCTCGCCCCATCTGTCAGGCGGAGGTAATCCGCCGTCGTGAAACTCACCGACCCCCCGACATTCAGGGAGGCATTCGGGCCAAAGACGATCCCGGCTGGATTCATCAAAAAGAGATTGGCATTGCCGAAGCCGGTGGTCTGGATGGTGCCGAAGATATTCGAGGGGTTGCCGCCCGTCACGCGCCCGAGGATATTCGAAGTGGGCAACGCGGTCTCGTTCAAGAAGTTGGCGATGTTGTTGGTGGGGATCCCGAATTCACCGAAGCTGTGAAAGAGATTCGGCCCGCTCCCAGGGCGAGTGCCGCCGGTGATATCAAAGGCATTCCCGTTTTTCGTGACGATCGTGTTGAGCCCCGAGGAGGTAATGGGGGAGGGCGACTGGGCGTGGCCCATGCCAGGCACGAATGATTGAATCAGCCAATACATGAGCAGCGTGGCCATCAGAAATAGGCGTTCGTGCCGGGAGCCGGTTCGCAATGTGCTCAGCATACTGCCTCTATTCTCTCGACCGCCGCTTATGGGCGGCTCTTATGACCCACAGCCGGTTTCCCGGTCCCATGCACCTCGTTGTAAAGATGAGTCACGGTGATCCGACAACTGTCTCGAATATTGCCGGCGTTGATGCAAGGGATCGAAGACTCGATGAGTGGCCAGGTGAGCCTGTTCAGTAGGTTCGTCGCCGGCCATCGACGCCAGGGGGCTCATCAGCCACCCGCCTGGTTCGGTCGGCAGCGTATCACGTCCCATGACGACCAGGCTGCTCAGCCGGCCCTGCGCCTGCGCGGCGCAACGCTGAGTAAGCAGCTGCTGGGCTAACAGTGGGCGATGCGGCAGAGTGGCCAAGGTGTTGCTCAAATTAGAGACCGGGGATTGAATATTCACGCCGCCGCTCAACCCGTATTGCGACGAGGCGCTGACGACGCTCGTCGGATCGGCGAGGAAGGTTCCGGCGATGATGTTGATGTTGCCGCCTGTGCCTTGCACAGCTTGCGCGGTGACCTGGCTGTTTTGGAGCGTGACGACTGCCGGATCGAGAAGGATATTACCACCCGAGGTATTCGGACCACCCTGGACCGATGTGCTGAGTTGGGAATTGACCAGTCTGATGGAATCCGTCGCTTGAACTGTAATGTTCCCGCCGCTGGCCTGGCTGGCCTGAGTCGTGATGGAGCCATTCTGGCTGAGAAAGTGCGCGCCTCCGTTGATCACTATACTGCCGGCATTGGCGGGGCCGGTGCTGTTTGCGGTGATCGAGCCTCCATTGTTCAGGCTGACGGACCGGCTCGCGACCACTGAAATATGTCCGCCCGTTGCGCTCGGTTCAATACCCGACGTTGTGGCCGAAAGGGCGCCTCCATTCTGAATGGTGACGGTTTGCGCTGATAGATTCATGCTGCCGCCGGCTCCGGTGCCTAGAGTATCGGTGAAGATCCCGCTGCCCACTCCATCGATGACAATCGATTGCGAAGGGCCGGCAGGGCTTTGGACCGTGATCGTCCCCCCTGCGCCGCTTGGGATTTCTATGGGCCGGTTCGGAGGTGCGAATGGATTCGGGGTGCTGCCGCTTCTGAGCTGGCCACCGGTAGTGAGCTGCAGGTTATCCGTGAAGAGAATGAGTCTTCCGCCCTGGCCGGACCGGTGAGTCTCGGTGGTGAGGATGCTTCCTCCAGCAATATGAATCTGAGGGGCCGTGACGGTGAGGTCCGCTGCCGGGGCCGATCGCCAGACGGTCGTTGCAATGAGCGAGTTGCCTTCCAGGCTTAAACGTTCGGAAAGCGCGATCGTGATGTTGTCTGGTAACTGCGGAGTCAAGTTGTCGCCCTCGATCAGAGATGCTTCCCGAAGGGTCAGGTTTTTTGCAGTGATCTCTATCTTTCCTAACGAGCCGGCGGGGGTATCGGCTGCGTTGAAGACAGTTCCTCCTTGGCCCAACAGAATGTCGTTATTTGGAGCGTTCAAGGTGATGTTTCCTGTGCTGCCGGTACCCACAATCCTATTGGGAGTGCCTGCTTCAGCCAAGCGGTTGGCTTGGGAGGTTATAATGGGACTGTTCAGCAGCATATTGCCGTGAGTACTGCTTAGTTCGATATGGCCCGCATTCCCCGCCGCACCCTCGGAGGAGGTCGCAATTCGTCCGAAATTCTCTATGTCAAGGTTCTGGACCGTCGTCACCTTGATATTGCCGCCGTCGCTCGCGCTGATGGTCGAGGTTTCGAGATTTGAGAGGTCTTTCATGAGAATGGAGTTGGCTTCCAACGTGATATTTCCGCTCTTCCCCCCTTCGCTCATGGGCGCCACGTTGGACCTGATGCCGGTGAAGGGGAACATCTCCAAGTCGGGAACCCCTGCAATCTCGATGTGATCGGCTCGTATTCGCACGCCGCCCGATCCTACCCCTGGCGATGCCTGATCGGTCACATTGGTCTCAAGGACGGCCAGGTTCCGTATCACCACATCCTGCGCCATCTGAATGTCGATCCCAGTTCCCGTTTGGCCGGATTGTCCCGGGGCTGGGCCGGTGACGTTGGCCGAGATCGTCGAGTCATCCACGACAAAACGGCCGCCTCGAATACGGATGGTGCCTCCGTCATAGCCACTGGAATCGATGACGGATTTCTCCATAACCTGGATTGTGCCGAGCGCTCCAAATGATTGACCGTTAAGATTAGGAGCAGGCTCCAAAGTGCCGGCAAGGATTTCTCCCGGGGAGGCGACGCTGGCCAATGAGATCTGCCCTCCCGGGGCAGCAAGCTGAACGGACTGAACCGTGCCCTCCTCAACCGCCACACCCTGAACTGTGATATCGCCTCCAACGAGTGAGATATTCTTCCCAGGCGATACGGAGAGCTGCCCTCCCTGAACGTTAATGGCTCCCGGGCTTGACCCCAGAAATCCAAACGCGGCCACGGGTGAGCTGGAGATTGAAGCATCTAGCGATCCAGGAATCGCCGTGAACTTTCCCCCATCTGCAAGGCGGAGATAATCCGCCGTGCTGAAGTTCACCGAGCCGCCGACATTCAATGCAGCGGTCGGGCCAAACACAATGCCGGCCGGGTTCATCAGGAACAGATTCGCGCTCCCGAAGCCGGTGGTTTGAATGGTTCCGAAGATGTTCGACGGATTCCCGCCGGTGACGCGTCCGAGAATGTTGGAAGTGGGTAACGCTGTTTCGTTGAGGAAGTTCGCGATGTTGTTCGTCGGCACGCCGAATTCGCCGAAGCTATGAAAGAGATTCGGCCCGCTGCCCGATCTTGTGCCGCCGGTGATGTTGTAGGTGTTTCCGGCTTGGGTCACAGTGGTGCCTAAGTTGCCGGTACCCGGGGTCGAGGTGATGGCGGGAGTCACTTGCGCCAGGCAGATGGACCCCCGTGAGGCGACCAACATGAAAGCGAAACCGAGCAGTACTCCCAATGGAGGCAGCAAAGACGTTCGGAGCAGCGTGCCGTTCATGGGGGACGCTCGTTTCTGCTCGTAGCCAGTTGTGAACTCTGCCGATCCTGGGCGATCGATAGAGTCTAATCGGCTCCTGTAGCCTTCTTCCGGCTGTCCATCGGCCGGAAGAAGGCTACATCTAACTAAACGCTCTTGTCTAGAGTCCCGGGGCACCAGGCCGTGATCCGAAATTCAGGACCGGGCAGCAGCCGTGAAGTGAGGGTGCTCCTGCTTCGGTTTCCCTCCCTCACAAGCGCCACGATTCCATCGCTCAGATCGGGCGTTCGAAGAGCGATGGTTGGCAGTTCATAGCTCGAGCTGAAATCTGACGCGGAGATGATCGCTTTCACATGGGTTTGAAAGAAGCTGTCCCTGACGCCACGACAGGATGGGCAGTGGTCCACCGTTCCACGACAGATGCAGCCTGTCTTGCAAGGATAAGAACAGGGGCAGCAAGTCGCGGCACGTGCGGTTTCCGGTAGAAATGTGGCTTGGAGACCGAGTAGCAGCATGAGCATGAGGCCGGGGACCAGTATACGGATGACCATCACGAGACCTCCTTGGCAAGTAGTCAAGTCGTTGGCTTGGGCCATGATTAGGGTTTTAGTGTCTGTCATTATTGCTCATCGTCAGGTTTGATTTCTTTTCCTAAGGTGAACGCGTTATCCGGACATCTTGTGAAAATATAGGTCTTATCCTTTGTCGGAGTTGCACTGCCCTGTTTCAGGTCAATGGTATAGGGGGAATATTTTTCGAAATCGTCTTTGTGCTTTTTCTCCTCAGCTGGATCCGTCTCCGTTTTTTTCGACACCGACCACACGCTTGGTGGGTAGGTCACTTGTAGCTTCTGCCCATCGACTTTTTGGACCGTAAATTTGTAATGGCAGTCCTTGGCGTCGGTTTCACATGTTTTATTCTTTAGGTGTGCCTTCGCGCAGGCCTTATCTCGTTTCGGCGGCTCCTCCGACGCGGCAGGGCCCGTCGGATACACCAAAATGAGCACCGAAATAGCTGCGATCGCCATTAATCCCCGCTTCGCCATGTCGCACCTCCCTGAACAAATTGTTTCCACCTGAGCTCATGGTCACCGCCGATGCACGTTCATGTGCCTAGCTCCGGTCCTGCCCTGTTCATTCGGTGTGATGATTGATAACCACGAGCACGAAAAACCGACTAAACGCAGAGTGAGTGGTCTGCCGAAGGAGGAGACTTAACGTGAAAGAAGGGTAAACCTGAGTAGCCATCCATGGCTTGATCCTTCCGTGATAGATCTTCCCCCCAGTTTAGTACCGGCCCATTAGATGAGAGTGGATGCTTATGGAGCGCGCATCCTGCTCATCAGCGAAGCACAGTGTGGATACACCATTCGGCTGTCGGTCCCACAGATCATGGCTAGGCCATCGAGTCCCTGCCCCCAGGCATGTGGCGTGGCGACACAGCATCGCCGGAGCCATGTGCTGCATTTGAATCGACGATGGGGGAATCCAAGGGAGTCGAATCGAGCCAGATGCGGCCGGCGGCTGCAAGTAAGAAGATGACGCCTACGAGCAGGAAGAGGAGTGCGAACATGGTGTCCTCCTGAATTCGCTGTGCTCCCATCGGCGTGCCCTCCTAGGGAATCTCTCTGTTTCAGTTTCAGCCGTCGCAATGCGCAAGGGTTATGCCCTACCGATCGAGAGCGCATGCATCCTTGATCTAGGAAAGATCTGTAATTATTTTGAGGACATCCGGAAACAGCACCATTCCATTCAGCCGGAGTCAAATGCACGTAGTTCGGCATTGGTGTATCGGATCAGATTCGGTCGTATCCGATCTGATACGCGTAGGTTCTTTATTTCTTCCCTGAACGATACGGTGAACAGATGGCGGGGGCAGTCTGGAGTATCTATCCAAAAATATGCGGGTGAAAAGGAGCCGCGTCTCCGTTAGAACGAAGACGCGGCAGATGGCGTGAGGATGAAGGCGGTCTACTCAGCGCTGGATGGGCACGATCCAGGAGGCGTGAGATACGGCCGGTTGTTCATAACCGGCGACAGGAAACCGGCTCCAGGCCACGCCACGATGTTCTACGCACCTTGGCGGGGATGACGTGCTTCTGCAGGTGCCTCTGTCAGGGCGTGAGAGAAGCAATCGCTGTGCCCTTATGTACCCTGAGGGCCGGCACCGTGAAGGGGCCACCTGCAGGTGCACGGATCGGTTGGATAAGGTTAGTAGTTGAAACGTAAGGAGAGTGAGCCCGCATGAATGAGGGTATCGTACCGGCCGTTGACCGTCGGGTTTTGATTGCCAGTGACGGTGCGCACTTCATAGAACGCGGCCTGGTATGACACATCAATGGTGAAGAGTTTTGGCTTAAGCGGACCGATGCCCAATTCGCCGCAGCGTACGAAGCCGAGGAAATACCCATTCGCATGACAGGCGAATCCAATGCCGATAGAGGGAATGTGGGCGTTGGCCGATGGGACCCCCGGATTGAAGGTTCGATCGGGTATTTGCGTTTGCTGATTCATGTAGCCTGCCCGCAGGGCGACATCCCAGTCCGGCAGTGACGCCAGCCGGAGCCATCGGTATTCGGTCCCGACCATCGCTGTATACCCGCTCTGCCAATTTTGCGGGAACGGAAGCACGGTGCCGTTCGTCAAATGAACATCGAGGCTCCGGTTCGATTTCCAGCCGACATAGTCCACATCGAATTCCAGCTTCCATTCGCGATCAGGCGTGCGCACCGGCCAGACGGCGATGCCACCGGAGAACACTTGCGGCAGGACAAAGGTGGCGGCCGTGCCGGCGATCGAAGTGCCATTGGCCAAAAAGTTGCCGGTGAGATGCAAGGTGGCCTGACTGCGATAGACCATCCCGATGTTGACGAGAGGTTTGCCCTCGCTGTTGCGATAGGGCGTGTAGAGGAGACTGACGTTGAAGCCTGCGGTGGTATCATTCCCGTTGATTTCGACGAGTGAGCCGGCCGGAATGCCTAACCCGCCGGGCCAGACCGATTTCTGCTCGAGATGACCTTCACCGAAGAGGCCTGAAAAGGTATAGATGTCCGCACCCAGTCCGAACGACAGCTGTTCGTTGAGCTTGTAAGCAATAGTGGGTTTGATGTCGAGCAACGGCAGCGTGGTGAAGGTCAGTGCGCTGCGGAACGGCCCATCATTCGGGTACCTGGTCAGGGAACCGAAAGGATTGTTGAATCCGATTCCCGCGCTGAAATCTCCCAGCGCCGAGAAGCCGAGGTCTTTAAGATTGGCGACCAGATACACGTGACCAGGTGGCGGCCAGGCCAGGCTTCCGTTGCGATCCCCTGTCGCCTGGACGCCGGTGGGGCTGGTGAATTGGGTGGTCCCACCGATCAGCGACGTTCCGAATAGGCTTTGGAATCCGTGCAACTGAGTCATGCCGGCCGGGTTGTAATGCAGCGCGGAGGGATCATCCGCCTGAGCGACAAAGGCATTGCCCATGGCGGCTGCAGAGGCCGATTGCCCCTGGAGGCGAGGGGTCTGAGCTTGAGCGGGTGTCATTAGAAGCGAGAAACCCAGTGGGAGCAAAATCAGGAGCAGGACCAGGGCGAGGCGGAATCTCCGAGAGAACAGCATAGAGTTATGGTCCTATTGTCGGGTCGGTTTTGCCGGAGTTCGCCAGGAACCAGTGATCGACGATTTGTCGCAAGCGGGCGGCATCAAATGGTTTGAGAAGATATCCTTGTGCGCCGGCTTCTACTGCCGCCATAGCGCGGTCCAACGCTTCCACGGCCGTCATCATCACGATCGGCAGCGAGGGTTGTTGGGGGCGCAGTTGTCGCAATACCTCCAGTCCACCTAATTCCGGCAAGGCGATGTCCAGCAAGACGCCGTCGACCGGTGTCTCCGACAGGATGCGCAACGCCGTCCGGCCGTCCGCTGCCGTCTCGACATGGAATCCTTCCGATTCCAGGCGATCTCGCAACAGGTAGCAAATGTCGGCATCGTCATCGACGACCAGGAGTCTGCGGCGGGCGGCAGGTAGCTGAGCGGCGGGCTCCGGCATATGCGAATGGAGAGGCAGGGTGAACGTAAACTCCGTGCCTTCATCCACCGTGCTGTGCACCATGATGCTGCCGCCGTGCAGATCCACCAAATCCTTCACAATCGCCAGTCCGAGGCCTAACCCCTTCGTCTGGCTCCGCTCTTGATGCTGCACGCGGAAAAATGGATCGAAGAGCTTAGGCAGGGCGTCGGCGGGGATGCCTTGACCGGTGTCACGGACGACGACACGGGCCATCTCATGATCACCGACCGAAAGGTCTACGGAAATGTGTCCCCCGTCCGGCGTGTATTTGATAGCATTATCCAGCAAATTGGTCACAATCTGGCTGACGCGATCCGGGTCGGCCCAGACCAGCAGGGTCGGATCCGAACTCCGGAGTTCGATCTGTAAGTGTTTGGCGATCGCCAGCGGCAGGAGTTGTTCGATGACATCGCTGACCGCGGTTTGAAGCGGCACGTGATCAAAAGAGAGGACCAGTTTGCCGGCCTCGACCCGTGAGAGGTCGAGCAAATCGGTGATCATGCGCGCGAGCCTGGTTCCGTTGGCCCTCATGCGAGTCAGATATTGTTCCTGTTTCATATTGAGCGAGCCGACCAGCCCTTCAAGCATATTGTCTGCAAACCCGACAATGCTGGTGAGAGGGGTCCGCAACTCGTGGGAGACATGGGCGAGAAATTTTGATTTGAGCCGATCCATTTGCTTGAGTTGAGCGTTGGCTGCCTCTAATTCGGCGGTGCGTTCACGAACTCGGGCTTCCAAGCCGGCGTTGAGCGCCGCAATCTCCCGATAGGCTTGGGCATTATCGAGGGCAATGGCGACCTGACTGGCCAGGGTCACCAGCATGTCGAGGTCGTCCTGAGTCAGCGCCTGATTATGCGTGCGATCCACCGAGAGCGAGCCGATCACGGCGTCGTGCGTTTTCAGCGGAACGGTAATGAAGGACTTCACATTGACCATGGTGATCAATTTCTGGTCGAACGGGTGTAACCGATCCCAGATCTCATGAACGTTATTGGTGAGCACCGGTTCGCCACGCAAAAACACGGCGCCTTCCACCGTCTCCGGGTCGGTGACGGACACCTCCTGCGTACGCAAAAAATCCGCGACTTCCTGCGGCATACCGCGGACTCGAAAGTCGTGTGAGACCTGCCTGGTTCGATCGAATTGCGTAATCATGGCGCGATCGTAATGCAAATCGCGGACGATGGTGTCCAGGACATTGGTCAGCAGCTCTTCCCGATCGAACGTCGAGCTGAACAAGAGTCCCGCGCGGTGAAGCGTCGTGAGGTCGTTCACTTTCCGGCGTAGCATCACGGCTGTGCTTTGTTGTTCGAGGTAGGCCTCGCGCAACTCCTCATGCCTGGCATCGACCACCTGTTCTTGATCCTTGATCAACCGCTGAAGGGGTTTGGTGGCCTGCCGCATATGGCTGGTAATCATCCACCACAGGAGCGAGGCGGGAACAGCCGCAAGCCCCAATGCTTCGAATGTGGGGACGTCTGGCCAGCGCAGATGGACGTAGGTGAAGGTGCTGCCGGCCACCAGCGTCCACATGGCGAGGGGGATGGAACTGCGGACTTGAGGGGTCCAGGTAAATTCCCACTCGCAATAGGGATCGCCATGGGCGGTGCACGAGAGATCTTTGACCGTGGCGGCCGGTGTGCCGTGCAGTTGAGTTTGCACGCGCGCGATGCTGCTCTTGCAGGACAAGCAGATCACGTCAACGCAGCGTTTCCGGTAAGGGCCGAATTGGGCAAGGGCTCGTTCCGTAAATGTCATGCGCAACACGGCCGACCGTCTGCTCACCCGACCAACCTCGAACTCCAACACATCACGCACGTATTTCCGGCCGAAGTAGGGCCACATTTTATAGAGTTGCGGGGTCGAAAACGGGCGACAGAGGATCTGGATGAGCGGCGGAACCTTTCGGTCTGTTCCTACGTTGACGTGGAACTGTGGATCTCCGGACAACTGTTCGCAGAATTCCCTCAGATAACAGACGAATTCATAGGAGTAGCTATTCCAGATGTTGCGGAGAAAGTCGGGAGTGACGTGATAGGTGCGGTCGGGGAGGCGGCCATTGAGAAGACGGCAGAGTTGATCCACGGCTTCAGTCGCTGCTGCCGAGCCGGCGGTGCGACTGAGATAGTCGAACATGTAGTCTACGTTGGACTGAACGACGACTCCGCTGATATCGGAGATCTTTTCGCCCTTATCGTTGAGGCCGAAAGGACGAAACTCCATGAACGGACGTTCGAGAATGGAGTGGTCATTGGAAAGCAGGTCGGTCATATGCGAGCAGCCTGATTCCGTGCCTGACTCGTCAGGGAAGTGTGCCGTGTCGGCAGGATCATACGTAACTCGTCAGTCGAAGGCGAGTCCCAATGTCACGACCAACGAAATTCTCGTGTTTCGGACGTTTGTGGCTATTCAAGGTCTCGGCAGGCCGGAACATCCCGTATCACAAGCCGGTCGAGATCACAGGTTTTGAGGTATTCAATAATCGCCCGCCGGTCTTCCACCGGCAACTCGCATCCCAACACGCCATTCCCGTTCCCGTTCTCGCAACCAGGAACGTTGGCGAATTCGTGTCCTCCGTTCCCGTTTCCAGGGAGTTGTGTCTTGAAGTCAAATCCCCCGAGCGGGTTACGGCTGGCCGGTGACCCCATGCACTCCTCAACCACAACACCCACCTTCTCCGGGTCAAATTGCATGACAGGATTGAGGTAGAAGCATCCATGGCGCTCCCGTGCCGGAGAGAGTAACTCATACAGGTTCGGGATCGATCCGTTGTGGAGAAACGGAGCCGTTGCCCAGACCGCGACGTGCGGGCGGGCGATATATTGTGCGGTATCTCTCCACGTGTTCGTCAGATGTCGATACTCCGGATCCTCTGCCCCGCCGTTGAGCGCCATTAATTCGTTCGTGATGTATTCCGAAGCGTCTTTCGCCGACATCCGTCCACGCTGTAAGGGCCCGGTATCCACCGTGCGACGGGAAAAATTCTCAAGATAGAGGGGGTCAGTCCCGATTTCTTTCAGCGGCACCATGGTGAGCTTGAGGCTTGGACCACTCCGGGGAGCATTCTTAATTGATGCGGCGACATGGCAATGGGCACACAGGTTTTTAATGCCTTTGACCTTGTTGCCGTAATAGAGTTCCTTGCCTCGCGCCGCCAATGTGCGATCGATGGGCGGGAACGTGTTCGGCCAGCGAGGCGGCGGCAAACTTCGGGCAAGGCTCTCCAGCGTCTTGAGCGAGTTCAGATCGACAGATGAGCGAAATAGCTCACTCTTCTCTGAGGGAATCGACGTCGCGGTCGGTGTCCAGGCGAAGAGGCCCGCATTCACCCCGATCACTTGGGCGATATTTCTCGCGAGCGGGTGTTGAATCGATCCGCTCCATTGCACCCAATCGTATTCCCATACGCCCCACAGCGGCGGAATGCTCACTGACGCATTGGCAGGCCTGATGTTATCAGGGTTGAGGGGTACAAAGACTGTATTCCCTCCACGTCCAAGCGCATCGAACCGGCCCGGCCCCCACTGCTCCGGCGAAATATCTCTTCCTCCTCGAGCAAGGAGTCCCTGGGTACGCATGGCCACGTCCATCCCCAGTGTGGTGAGCGTATACGGGGTCATGGCTTCCCCGCGACGCGCAAGCACGCGGGTGGCGAAGGCTTTGAATTTGTCGGGCGGGTTTAATTCTTTCAGACTCTTCATGAAGGCGGGCACATCCGGCGGAATGAGCTCGCCCAGGCTTTTGAACAGAAGGTGTAAGAACCGGGCGTTGTACTGAAGCGATGGGCCTCCGTCGATGCGAACCGTATGGGTTTTGTAGGTGAATTCGCTCGTATGACAAAACGCGCAGGTGAAGCCCACCATCGCAGGTGAGGAGGTCCCTCGGTCGATTTTCGCGAATCCGACCGGAAGTTTGTCCGGATGGACCGGGTTACTCAGAACTCCGGTAGCAACGAATGCCGAGAGGAGCGATTCATCCTCAATCAAGGTCACGAACCAGTCGTACGGAATCAATTGGGTTCCAGCGGAGGTATGATACCACTGTTGCCGCACCTGCTCAGGCCAACCTTGAATGTCAGACGGATTGTCGCCCTGTGAAGGTGGGAGGTCCATTGCCCGGCAATGGACGTTTGACAACGCGAATAGGACCACGACAAGTGCCATGACACGTTGAGGGAAGAAAAGCATCATTCATCTCCTCATGATGGGCGGGATTACACTGAACGATTGTGCATGACCGATACCAGAGGTTCGTCAGCCTGATGCATCGTCATCCTCCATGTGCGCATGGTGGGGGGCTGGATAGAGGTATGTACTGACTCTCGCCGATTGTGTAAAGCAACTCACATGCCATTGGCGCGGGAAGGGTACCTGGATCGGTCCATGAAAGCCATTTATTTTTTTTTCGACAGGGCGTGGCGCGGGAGAGGCTCGAAATCCGTCGCGTGCGGCATGGAGCGAGGAGTCGCTTCAATGCAGAGGTATCCGAACAGATACAGCGCAACCGCCGAGGGTATTGAGGAAGTAGATGGAAAGAGGCTACTGATGGAGATGCTTCATAGCGGCGGCGCAAAGGATGATGAAGAAGCCCATCCAGAGGGCGGCGCGTTGAAAGGGAATCGATTCGTAGTTTTCGCCTTCCTCTTCTTCATCCTGATCTGCTTTGAAAATGACGGTGTAGAGAAACAGCGTGAGAAGGCACAGGACGAGAATCAGCTTGATGCAGAAAATCCAGAGGTACTTAGGATGGTTCTGCATGCCCTGGCCGGTCTGAGACACGAAGATCTGATTGACGTAATGAAGGTTGATGCCGCCAGTGAACAGCAGGACCACCAACAAGATTCCCGCCACCCGCTTGTAATGCTTGTAAAAAGCGTCAGTGATGGGGCGAACATATTCCTTGGGAAGGCCGGCGTCCCGAAGCCCTGGCTTGACGGCCATCACGATGAACGCGAGCCCCCCGATCCAGATCACCGCCGAGAGGAGATGGAACCAGTGATTGACAATCGGGATGAGCTGGTTCAGGTCAAGGAAGATGCTTTGTACGGAATCCATAATAGATCGATCAGGGCGGATAGCGAAGGTAGTGTGGGCTACCAGATGCAGTGTCTCTCGCCCGCTCCTAGTCCTTCCCTCTCATATCGAAATTGAAGACAGGGGCGTCGTTTCCGAAACGCTTCTTTCGCAGTTCTTCCATCAATTCAATGGTCACGAGGGCGATGCCGTTTTCACGGGCATGACGTTCCACGCCCTTCTTGACCATGGCGCGGAGAAAATAGGGAATCCGGCTGAGTCGAAGCTCGGAGGCTTCGTCCCATGCAACTTCGCTCTCCTCGGGCGTGTTGAAGGCGACTTTGATCTTCTCGCCGCCTTTGGGCGTATAGAGGCACCATTGGTCTTCGTCCAGCCAGTCGCCGTGGTCTACGTAGGGACGAGCCCGACAGCCACCGCAGATGTCGGTGTATTCGCAGTCACCGCATTTGCCTTTGAGTTGAGGGTATCGGAAGGAATTGAACACATCCGATCGTTCCCACAAATCAGCGAAACTCGTCTCGCGAACGTTGCCGGCCGATAGCGGCATATAGGGGCAGGGCGTAAGTTCGCCGTTCGGGGTGACCCGCGCGTAATTGGTTCCGGCGAGGCACCCTCCGCCCATGTACCCCGTCGCCTTGGTGAGTGGGGAATTGGGATCTTTTTCGTAAGCCAACCGTTTGAAGTGCGGAGCGCAGCGCGCGCGCACCAGCATGTCTTTGTATTGGTCCTGGCAATCCACCAGATAACCCAACACTTCCTCATATTGTTGGGGCGTGATGTCAGTCAGCTCTTCGCCGCGCCCGGTGCAGACCATGAAGAAGACATTCAGAACCCGTGCGCCCAGAGTATGGGCCCATTCCACCACGGCGGGCAACTCTTGATAGTTCATGGGCTGGGCGCTGAAATGCACTTGGAACTGCAGGCCGTTCCGTTTGCACGCTTCGATGCCGGCCAGCGCGCTGGCAAATGCGCCCGGAACTCCGCGAAAGTGGTCGTGCTTGTCAGGATTGAGCGAATCAATGCTGATCCCCACGCCCATCACACCGATTTCGACCAGCGTTTTGGCCATCCGGTCGTTGATCAACATGCCGTTGGTGCCGAACACGACGATGAATCCTAGTTTCACCGCATGCCGGGCGATGTCCAAAATATCGGGGCGCACGAGCGGTTCTCCGCCGGTGATGACCAGCAGGCACCCTTTATTCACTTCGGCAATTTGATCGATGAGGCGGTAGCATTCCTCAGTGCTCAGTTCATCCGACCCGCCGCCGGCTTTTGTCGTGGCGTCGAGATAACAATGATCGCATTTGAGGTTGCAACGCTTGGTGAGGTTCAGGGCGACGAGGTAGGGCTTGAAGTCATCCACCGTCCGGCCATCGTGTGGCGCTGCGGCCGGAGAGGTCGGGGAGATGAACTTCGAGATCTGCTGCTGAAGGGACTCCAGCTTGTCTCCGAGAAACGGGAAATTGAGCACCGGCAATGATTTTCCCATCAGCGGCTCGCCCCGGTCTTGGACCCCGTCAGATTGGCAATCATGTCCTTTAAGTTACCCGTCTTCATGGCATCGGCCATGTAGCCCTTGGCTTGCTCAATTCCTTCAGTCGCCACTTCTAGGGTGATGACCGTTGTACCGATCTTGTCGGCATGTTTCTCGATCAAGGCCTTGGTGCATTCCCGCATGAATCCCTCGGGAGCCCGATCCAAACGGCCTTGTGCATCCGGGGTCCAGGTGTAAGGTGAGGATGGTTCTTGTGGGGCCTGAGCTTGTTCAGTCCCATTTGCGGCCTCCGCAGCGGTTTCGTTACCGGTTGCCGTAGGCAGGTCGGTCGAAGGCTGGGCTGCGGTTCCTGTCCCCTTATTTGCAAAGATCGGGGTATAGTCTTCCGAGGCCGCTTCTTGAATCATGGGGCCGGCATATTCGAACGTGATCGTCGTCATGCCGAGTTTGCGGGCGCTCTTCTCGATCTTGGCTTTGGCCCGTCGGCGCTGGAAACCGGCGGGGACCGCGCGTATCGCTTCCTTGGCGTCTTTCGTCCACTGCATCGGAACGTCGTCATAAGCGACGTCGGTCTCAATGCCGCCTTCGGCTTTGGCCGCCGCTTCGAAGATCGTCTTGTCGACCTGTTTGAATCGATCGCCTTCGGCGCTACACACGGGGCATTTCACAGGGGTATCGCCCTTGCCGATATATCCGCAACCGTCACAGACAAAGTAGTTTTGGCTCATGCGGTCCAGGTACGCCTGTGTTCCAGGGCTGTGAGCCGGCTTCTCTTCGACGACCTGAGTCATCATTCCGCTCAGTGTGGAGCCCATCAAATCCTGCGCGACGGAATCGTCGGCTTGCATCTTGTCGCGATCGATGCCGGCGGCGTCCAGGTTGCCCCCCAGTGCGCGCATGGCATCCATCGCACCCTTGGGAAGGATATGTCCGACAGCGGAATCCACGACCGTGTTGCTGATGATCGTGTGTCCCTTCTCAATGGCGTAGCGGTGAATGGCGGTCTTGGCCACTCCGCGGGCAAACACCGGGATGCGTTCCATCCGGCGCAAGGCTTCTTCCGTCCAAGCAATGGTGTATTCCGCCTGCGTATCGATCGGCGGAACATATTTGCGGTTCGAGACCAGGATGTTGCATGCGGCCGCCCGGAGCAGGTTTTCGGTGTTGCTGCCAATGTCCATATCCTCGTCGCTGTGGACGCCGATTCGGCCCACGATGAGGAGCCAGGGATTCTCTTTCCGCACGTATTGAATGATTTTTTCGAAGGCCTTGCCGTCAAGGAGGGTGGTTTTGACATCGGTCTGTTCGGCCTGGGCAATTTCGCGGGAAATATCGAGGTGCGATTGGTAGATCTTCGCTAAACCGCTGTCGATGACTTCCTCATGCAATTTTTCCTGCTCTTTGAAGCGGAACACTTTGCCGGCCTCTTCGTTGAGCACACCGGAAATGCTGTGAAACGCCGCATAGTGGAAGTAGGGATCGAAGGCTGAAATCGCTTCTACCGGCACATTGAAGGCTTTGCCGAGCGCCAAGCCGGTCATGAGGCCGCCGAAGGAGTAGGGACTTCCGTCCACGGCCACGACAATTTTACCGCTGCCCACCGGAGTCGGCTGCTTGATGATCAACATGTCGGAATTGCGAACACGTCGCAGGACTCGCTCGGTGTTGCTGCCGATCACACTGTCCTTGACGGCTCCCACTCCCAAAGCCCCCATGATCACGAGGTCGTAGGCGTTGGTGTTGATGTCTTCCGCCAACACTTTCCAGTTGCGTCCTTCCAACGAGCGACGCTCCACTGGAAGGTTGGCCTCATTACATTTCTTATCGACGTAGTCGAGGTATGAGTCCGTGATGATCTGAAGTCCGCGCGTGATCAGCGAGTCATGGATTTGGCGCTGCCGGTCCAGCTCTTTCTCGTCGTGATATTCTTCCGGAAGGCCCGCCTCCATTTGCTTAAATCGCTTATCGTGCATCTTCGCCGCGTAGACATGGCTACCCACGATCTTTGAGCCATAGGTTTTCGCCAGCTCAACTCCGACATCGACGGCTGTATTGGAATGGTCGGAATTATCGACCGGGATATAGATCGTCTTGTACATCGAAACGCCTCCTAGGCAAACACTCTATAGGGGGATGGAGATCAGAGAACCGCCAGGAATTCAAACGGTTGAATGGAAATTTACCCCAAAAGAAACGGCATGATAGCACCGTGTTCTCGGGGAATGCAAGCAAACCGGCCGCGGTCGAAGGGCCTGTGGATAGTCGCTAACTCATTGGACTCACAGCTGTCTTTTCCGTTGGGGCGGGTGACGGTTGAGCCGGCCGACGGGAGCGGAGAATCTCTTCCAGCGTCAGGAGCGCTTCCCGTCCGGAGTTATTCTGAATTCCGCGAATGAGATTCGCGTCGGCATAATGGGCCTGGTCCGGCTTGGCTTCGGAGGAAGTTGTTTGCGAAAGGGATCCGGTCCATGGGCGAGGATCGCGGCTGCCTTTCTTCTGCTCCCATGCAGCGAGACAGGCCTTGGCGATAAGTTTGTTGAGCGGCGCCGGATTGTACAACAGTTTGCGAATGCTCGTAGGCGTCAACATGAGCGGGTTATACCCGGCAGAGAGGTAGCCCTCTTCCAGCAGACGGTGTTCCAGGTCTGTATTGGGCTGGATGCCGAGGAAGAACATCAGGGGGAACACACGCTCTTCTCCTAAAATCGACGCGACCTTTTTGTACGACTCCACGCTCTGGAGCAGGCTCTCTTCCGTCTCCTTCGGAGAGTTCAGCGAGTAATTCAGGATCACCTTGCCCTTGAATCCGGCTTCGGCCAGATAACGACAGCCGTCGTAAAGGCGCTCGAGCTTGAAGCCCATGTGCAGATTGTTCAGCACCTCCTGCGAACCGGAGGTGATGGCGACTTCCAAATCTCCGACACCCGATCGCACCATCAGCTTGGCCAGCTCCGGAGTAATGAGCGAGGTACGAATATATCCCGACCACTCAATCTCCAGCTTCTCGCTCAGGATCCGTTCAAGAATTTCCGTGCATTGGGGATATGCTTCCTTTCCCGTGATGAACTGGGCATCGGTAAACCAGAATCGACGGGCGCCCCACTGATGATAGTGCTGAGAGATGTCCTTGACGACCATTTCCGGCGGGCGATACCGGACCCGTTTGCCTTCAATGTAGGGATAGAGGCAGAACGCGCAGTCGTAGGGACAGCCGCGTTTGGTTTGGACCCCGATCGATTCATCCATATAAGAGGCGTGCTGCGGAAAAATAGAGGTGAGATAGGGCAGATCGACGGTCAAGGCGTCCAAGAGTGCCGGCGAGCCCTGGTTGCCCTTGCGCGTCTGTTTCCCGTCACGAATGATATAGCGTTCGTTTTCCAGCGATTCGCCGTTGACCACCTTGAGAATCGCATCTTCTCCTTCACCCAGGATTCCGATGGTGCCCTCAGGAAGTTTTTCGATCAACTGATCAGCAAAGGCCGTGAAGGCGCCACCACCGATCATGATCTGCGTGTTGGGGAATTCCTTCCGGATCAGCCAGGGATACGACAGGTTGGCGCGAATGTGGCTGTAGTAGCGATAGAGCTGCTTCAGCCCGGCGAATGACGCGGCCACACGCTTGATCGGATTGCTGGCGAAGTAAAAATTAAAGGCGTGCTCCAGCGAGGCATCACCTTCGTGGGGGGAGAAAATCTGAATATCACGCCACGAAAAACACACCAGATCAGGCTTGAATTCGAGTGCGGCATCGCGGATGGCTTGTGTGCGCTGCGATTCAGGAAACAGCGACAGGTCGAGAATGCGTTGCCGTACTTCGGGTTTCCGGCGGTGGATAAAGTCTGCCAGATAGGTCACACCAATCGGGTAGACTTTTTTGCAAGGGAGGAAAATGTAGAGAATAGAATTCATCAGCTATCAGCTATCAGCTCGTAGCTGTCAGCCTGCGCTGAGAGCTAAACGCTGATCGTGTTTTTGCTATTTCGTTGCCACGTGGATTGCGACGATGCCCCCGGTGAGGTTCCGGTACTCCACCTGGTGGAATCCGGCTTCCCTTAGCAACGTCGCCAACCGTTCTTGATCGGGAAAGGTCCTGATTGAGGCCGGCAGGTACTCGTAGACACCGGTCCGGTCTCGCGCAACCTTGGTGCCGATCCAAGGAAGTAGACGAAACGAATACCAATCATAGAGTGCGCGTAACCAGCCATAGGCCGGGCGGGAAAATTCCAAACATACAAAGCGGCCGCCGGGCCGTAAGACCCGCCGGATTTCCGTGAACGCCTGTGTCAGGTTGCCCACATTGCGCATACAGAAGCCTGTTGTCACCGCATGGAAGGTGTCATCCGGAAATCCTAGTTGCTCGGCATTGGCTTGCAGGCAGGTAATCCGGTCCAGAAGACCTCGCCCTGCGACTTTGCGGAGACCTTCGGCCAGCATGGCATGGTTCAAATCGGACGCCACCACATGGCCCTGTTCGCCCATTTTAGGCTCGATCAACAGCGCGAGGTCCGCCGTTCCGGCACCGATGTCGAGCGCACGACCGTTCGTCACGCTGGGCACATACGAAGCGGTAAGGCGTTTCCAATGGTGATGGAGGCCGAAACTGAGCAGGGTGTTGTTGAGATCGTAGACGCCTGCGATCGCGGTGAACATGCGCTGGACGGCCTGTTCACGAGCCTGGCCGGACCAAGTCGAGATGGCTTGTGCCGCACCCTCAGCCGGTTCGGTTATGGAAGATCGTTCTGCCCGCACCATGAGAGGGTGGTAGCACCCGCTTTTGACCTTTGTCAAGGCGAGTCCTTCTCCGGCTCGCAACGGGTCCGGCTGCAGGAGCGCTATAGCGAGGGCCGGAGCCGGCTGAAGGGGCCGCCGATCATCGGCAGGCGGGTTCACACCCGGGAGAAAACGATCTCAATCCGAATCGGCGCGGATGACAGGGCCAATTCGCCGCCATGCGCGCGTAAGTACTCTTGTGCCAAGGCATCCATGACAAACGGGCCGGCTTCCGGCAAAGGAGCAGATGTTTCCTCGATCGAGAGGGTGATTCCCGTTTGCGTCTCAGCGAGGCGTACCGACCACTCGGCGGAGGGGTTCAGGCCCGATGGCGTGAACAGATGTTCTAACGTTCGATAGAGGCCCATCGCGACTGTTCTCCCAATGTGTATAGTAGGAGGACACGAATATTGGATGGCATACCCTTGGTCTGTGGTCAGCCGGCTAATGACACCCTTCAATGCGTCGGTAATCGACAGCTCGACGATCTTCGGATACAGGCTGAATTCCAGAGTTCTCACCTTTTTCAGCGTCTCCGAGAGAATCCCCTGCACTTCCGGGATGACATTAGCGACCGTCGCAGGACCCACCTCGTACTGTTTGCGCATCACCTGAAGATGCAAGGACACCAATGTAAGGCTTTGAGCAATCTCATCATGAAGCGTGAGCGCCGCCGCTCGCTTCTCGTCTTCGCGGGTCACGAGCAGACGATGCAGCACTGGTCGAAGCGAATCATTATCATGTGGCTGCTCTGGGCTCATGGTCTCTCTTGGGAATGGCCCTTCCGGGTCATTCAACGATCACCTCAACCGGCGCGTTCGCACTCGAGCGCGAACGTGCGAAGGAGCCGCTCGAGTTCGTCATGATCGACCGGCTTGACCAGATAGGCATCGAATCCGGCCTCCTTCCCCAGATCTTGGTACTCCTGGTGGCCGTAACCCGATATTCCAATGATTCGGAGATAGGCATTACATCCGCGTCGGCGCAGCTCTCGGGCAATCGCGAAACCGTCCATTCCGGGAAGCCCTACATCGAGCAATACGACATGCGGATGAAAGGACGTACAGAGGTCCAGGGCTTGACTGCCGTTCAGCGCGGTTTCCGGCTCGTGTCCAGAAAGCTTCAGCAAGGTCGACAGGGTCGCGACCAGCGCGGGATTATCGTCCACGACGAGGATGCGCAATCCACGCGACGCCTCGCGGCTCGTTGCCGGAGGGTCTGTGGACGTTCCTTCAGGCGCGTCCGACAAGGGAATCCGGACGATAAATTCCGTGCCCGCTCCCACGCCTGCGCTATCGGCCGCAATCGATCCCTGGTGAAGGCCGACGATGCTGCGAGCAAGGGTCAGCCCTATCCCTAGGCCGCCTTCGGTGCGGCTCAGCGACTGATCACCTTGCACGAACAGATCGAAAATATACGGCAGCAGGGTCTCAGGGATTCCAGCACCGGCATCGCGGATGGAGACGACGGCGTCTGCGCCATTCCGTCCCGTGCGGACCGTCACTCGTCCCTGTGGCGGGGTGTACTTACCCGCGTTATGCAGGATGTTGCCGATGACTTGCGCGAATCGGTAAGAGTCGGCCTCGACCCAGATGGGCTCGGGGTCGAACTCTGTGACCAGGTCGATCTGACGTGAAGCCAGAAACGGTTTCATCGTCTCAACGGCATGCGCCACGATGGCGGAGAGGGGAACGCGAGTTTTCTGCAGCGTAATCTTGCCGTGCGTGATACGGGACACATCCAACAGGTCATCGATCAGCTTGCGTAGGTGGCGCAGTTGTTCTCCCGCGATATGACAAGTCTCGAGTCCGAGAGGGGGAATCTCGGGCAGTTTTTGCAGCACTGCCAGCGCATTGGCAATGGCAGCCAGCGGGTTCCGCAACTCATGAGCCAGCATGGCGAGGTATTCATCCTTGCGCCGATTTTCTTCCAGCAATCGCTGGCTTTGTTCCCGCAGGGAGCGTTCCAGATTGCGTTGATTGGTGACCTCATGAAACACCAGCACGACACCCTTGATCTGCCCGTCTTCATCCCGGATAGGGGCCGCTCCGTCGTCGATGGCCGTACTTAGGCCGCTTCGTGAGATGAGCACCGTATGGTTCGCGAGCCCGGTGATGATGCCTTCTTCCAAAGTGCGTTGGACCGGGTTTCTAACCGGCAGACGGGTTTCCTCATTGACGATATTGAAAACAGTCGCGAGTTCCTGGCCGATCGCATCGGCGGAGGTCCATCCCGTGAGCGTGCTGGCCGTCGGGTTCATAAAGACCACCCGCCCGAACGTGTCCGTAGCGATGACGGCATCGCTGATACTGGAGAGGGTGACCTGGAGCCAGCGCTGCTGCTTGGCCAGTTCCTTTTCAGCCGCGATCCGGCCCTTGATTTCCCGATTGAGCTTATCGATTTGCTGCGTCAGGATCGTGAATTGGTTGGCGACCGGTCGAGGGGTGAGGCGGAGCAGAATGAGCGCAGGTCTGCGGTCGGTTCTAGGAGACAACAGCGCTCCCTCGGAACGATAGTGAGAGCCTTCCGAACCCAACGTCTGCGGCTTGATGACGAGACTGCCCAAGGTGAACTGTCGGCTTCTCGCGCACAGACCCAGTAGCTCGTCCACCTTGTCAGAGGGCGTGAGGACATAGGCCGCAAGTGGTTGGCCTTGGAGGGTTTCACGGCTTTGCCCGAGCAACGCCAGGAATTTTCGGTTGGCAGCCTGAAAGAGGCCTTCCCTGGTCACCACCGCAAGGGCGTCAGGGAAAATGTCGGCCCATTGGGCGAATTGCTCCGGTACCATCGAATGATCAGCCCTTGTAGTATTCTCGGGCTGTCGTATCGCCTGGTTGATCGGAAGGCTTGAGAAACACCGTGACCCGGCACCCCTGGGCGCCATCGGCGATGGTTTCCTCCAACGCAACCCTGGCGTATCCCAGATTGTCGGCGGTGATCCCGCCGAACACGTTCGAAGTCATCATGCAGAGGGCTTTCCTGCCGATGACTTTGTCCCCGAATGGACAAGCACGATTCCCCAGCACGATTTTATCCTCATCCTGTTCGATGATAAAAAAGTCGCCTTGTATCCGACGCTTGAGATCGACCAGGACATCGGCCACCTGCTGAGCATTCAACGCGGGAAGCGCGAGGCTCTCACGATACATCGCATTGATTTGTTGGCCCATTCGCTGTCCCACGACACTGACGAATCCGGAGGCCTCCTCTAGTCCTACCACATCAGAAAGTGTGCCTGCCAGTTCCCTCAAGAGGGTGCGCAAAAACACATCCCGCTCCAATGGAACATCCACCATCGCGATCGGTTTAAGTTCGGGCATACATGATCCCCTCGGTAAAATAGAGGTCCCGGAAACGATGGAGCGCTTCGTCGCATGAAATGATCGAGGGCTCAGAAGCGGAATCGTCCGCGAAAGCCTCAATCTAGAATAGGCCTTTGCGTCACGCCAAGTAAAGATGTTGTGGGCCGCTTCAGGCGATATCCGCGTGTACTCTGCGTGTACAAGGAACTTGTTTTCATGTGGCAGGCATGGACAGATCCGTTTCATGCGACTTGGAGGGCAGATTGGACTTGTATGATCGCGACGCGTATGGAATGCTCGTGTCGAGCCGACAAGAGCTCATGGTACAATCTGAACTTTTATGAGCAATTCCATCATCATCAAAGGGGCGCGTGAACATAATCTGAAGAATCTCGATGTCGAGATTCCACGGGACAAACTGATCGTCATGACCGGCCTGAGCGGGTCGGGGAAATCCTCCCTCGCCTTCGACACGATCTATGCGGAAGGCCAGCGGCGGTATGTCGAGTCGTTGTCCGCTTATGCCCGGCAATTTCTCGAACAGATGGGGAAGCCCGATGTGGACTCCATCGAGGGGTTGTCGCCGGCGATCTCCATCGAACAGAAGAGCACCAGCCACAATCCGCGGTCCACGGTCGGGACCGTTACCGAGATTTATGACTATCTGCGTCTGCTCTATGCGCGCGTCGGGCACCCGTTCTGTTTCCAATGCGGCCAGGAAATTACTGCACAAACGGTACAGCAGATGGTGGATGCCATCTGCGAACTGCCGGAAGGCTCGAAGTTCCAGATCCTTTCTCCCATTGTCCGCGGGCGAAAAGGGGAATACCGCAAAGAACTGGTAGAGATGCGCAAGGCTGGCTATGTGCGTGCGCGGATCAACGGCGAAATGGTGGATCTCGGCGACGACATCACGCTCGACAAACAGAAGAAACACACCATCGAAATCGTGGTCGATCGGCTGGTGATGAAGCCGGGCGATGCCTTGATGCGAAGGATTGCGGATTCGGTCGAAACATCAGTGAAGTTGGCCGGAGGATTGGTCGGAGTCCTTTCGGAGGCCGGCAAGCTGCATCTCTACAGCGACAAGCTGGCCTGTATCAAATGCGGCGTCAGTTATCCGGAGATCACCCCGCGGGTGTTCTCGTTTAATAGTCCGCACGGCGCTTGCCCGGCCTGCGACGGGATCGGGTATGCCATGACCCCCGGCGCCGCGGAAGAGGAAGACTTCACCCTGCTCGAACGTTGCGAGACCTGTCAGGGCGCGCGTCTCAAGCCGGAAAGTCTGGCCGTGAAGATCGCGAAAAAGTCCATTGCCGAAATCACCGGCCTGTCTGTGCGGGCCGCCGCGGATTTTTTTGCGACGCTCAAATTCACGGAGCGTGAACTCGTCATCGCCCATCGCATCCTGAAGGAGATCCGCGAACGGCTGGGGTTTCTGGTCAATGTCGGACTGGATTACCTAACGTTGGATCGTCCTGCGGCGACGCTTTCGGGCGGGGAGGGACAACGTATCCGATTGGCCACCCAAATCGGGTCGGGGCTGGTCGGCGTGTTGTACATTCTGGACGAACCGTCGATCGGACTCCATCAACGGGATAACCGGCGGCTCCTGCAGACGTTAATCCGCCTGCGGGACCTCGGCAACACGGTGATCGTGGTCGAGCATGACGCGGAGACCATGGAAGCCGCGGACTACATCCTCGACTTAGGCCCGGGCGCCGGCACGCATGGCGGCAGAATCATCGCGCAGGGCACCCCGAAGCAGGTGAAGGCGAACCCCGATTCGTTGACCGGCTTGTACCTCCGCGGTGCGCAGATGGTGTCCCTTCCGACGCGCCAGCGGAAACCGAAAGGCTTCGTCACAGTCGTCGGGGCTAAGAAACACAATCTCAAGGGCGTCACCGTAAGTGTGCCGCTCGGTCTGTTGACCTGCGTGACCGGCGTGTCGGGGTCGGGGAAAAGCACCCTCGTGCTCGAAGTCTTATTCCACTCACTCTCGCAGCTGCTCTATCACAAGAAACCGAAGATCGACGGCTGCAAAGACATCAAGGGCGTGGATGCGCTGGATAAAATCATCGACATCGACCAATCGCCGATCGGGCGCACCCCTCGGTCGAATCCCGCCACCTACACCGGTCTTTTCACGTTTATTCGTGATCTTTTTTCCAATCTGCCCGAGTCCCGTGTGCGGGGCTACAAGCCCGGCCGTTACAGCTTCAATGTCAAAGGTGGACGATGTGAAGCCTGTCAGGGCGATGGACTGATCAAAATCGAAATGCATTTCCTGCCCGATGTCTACGTGACCTGCGAGGTCTGCAAAGGGCAGCGCTACAACCGCGAGACGCTGGAAATTCAATACAAGGGCCGCAGCATCGCCGACATCCTCAACATGACCGTGGACGACGCTTTGGAGTTCTTCGAGAACATCCCCTACATCAAGACGAAGTTGCAGACGCTCCACGACGTGGGGCTGCATTACGTAAAGCTAGGTCAGTCCGCCACCACGTTGTCGGGCGGCGAAGCCCAACGGGTGAAGCTCTCTCGCGAACTCTCCAAACGCCCCACCGGCCGCACCATGTATATTCTGGATGAGCCCACCACGGGCCTGCATTTCGCTGACATCCAACGACTGCTGGACGTGCTCGATCGTCTGGTTGAAACCGGCAATACCGTCCTGGTGATCGAACATAATCTCGACATGATCCGCAATGCGGATTGGATCATCGACCTCGGTCCCGAAGGTGGAGACCGGGGCGGCGAAATCGTGGCCGAAGGCCCGCCGAAAGAAATCGCCAAGGTGAAGCGGTCGTATACGGGACAGGTGCTGAGGGAAGCGGGGGTGTGAGCGGGCGGACGCCTCAGAAGGCCCTCGTTGGACGCGCGCAGTGAAAGACGGCCCAGTCCCCCCGCTTCGAGGGAATTGGACATGGGGCAGGCAGGGAAGAGAGGGCCCTTCCATGCCGCGGATGACTTCAAACGGACGAAGGTCGCATGCCGTCGCAGAAGGGCATGTTTATCCGCTACATCTCTCCACACCCGCCATACCGACTCCCGAAGGCGCCATCCCTCACACCCCCGCTATGAATGGAGAGATGTGGGGAAGCAGGAGACGCCAATGATGCTCAGTCTCCAAGTCGGCACTTCTTCTCCCGCTGCTGTTTGCCCATATCCCAGAGGAGGCCTATGCACACCATTGTCTTGCTCACCATCTCCAATATCTTCATGACCTTTGCTTGGTATGGCCATCTCAAATATAAGGAGTCGCCGCTCTGGATCGCGATTCTAGCGAGTTGGGGCATTGCATTCGTGGAGTACTGCTTTCAGGTGCCGGCCAATCGTATCGGCCATTATGAGTTCACCGCGGCGCAGCTCAAGACGATTCAGGAGGTGATCACGCTCATCGTGTTCTGCGTATTCTCAGTCCTCTATCTCAAGGAAGAGCTGAAATGGAACTATCTGGTTGGATTCGGCATGATGATCGGCGCCGT
>CAZKVY010000014.1:0-77356 GCA_964556305.1 uncultured Nitrospira sp.
GTGCCAGCGCACCGGCCAAGGATCCGTCTTGCGCGTGAGTCGCGCCCAAACGGTAACGCTTTGATAAGCCCTCGACCCTGACTGCAATACCGCTACCCACCTAAATCACATCGGCGAAGGTCCGCTCCACCCTCCGAAAAAACATCACTCCTCCTATCAGTAAGCACGCCACGACACCCAGACTCACGCTGACCATGCTCCAATCAGGAGGTGCCTTGCTGAGCAACGCCCATCGAAATCCCTCAATGACTCCTGCCATTGGATTGAGGCCATAAAACCACCTAACAGACTCCGGCACCAGAGATGCCGGGTAGAGCACAGGTGAGGCAAACATCCACAACTGAGTCATCAACGGAACAATTGAAGCCACATCCCTGTATTTCACATTCAGCGCTGAAAGCCATAGGCTCACGGACAGAGCGGTAAGTAAAGCGACCGCCACAAACAATGGAAGGAAGAGGACTGTCCAGTGAGGGACTACCTGATACCACACCATCATTCCAATGAGAATTAAGAAACCTATAGCAAAATCGACAAGATTGATAAATGTGGCAGAGATTGGAATAATTAGACGAGGAAAATAAACTTTTTTGATTAAGCCACCTTCGGTCACCACACTCAACGTACTGCGCTCGAGACTTCTGGCAAACAACGACCACGGGAGAATAGCGGCAAACGCAAATAGCGGATAAGGCAGTCCATCTGATGGCACTTTGGCCAAATAGCTGAACACGAGGGTAAAAATGAGGGTGCTCAGGAGAGGCTGCATAAGCGCCCACCCAGCGCCAATGGCGGTTTGTGCATAACGCGTTTTGAGATCTCGCCACGCCAGAAAATAAAACAGCTCCCGCGCGGCCCATAGTTCGCGCCAACCAACCTGAACATACCCTGTTCTCGGTTCAATCACTAAGGCGCAAGAATGTTCTTGCGCTACTGCAGATTCCATGGTTACTCCCAATTGTAAGATTTCTTCATGACCGGCAGGGTGTCCCATACGGAATTTTATTTCGCATAGTTCGACGAATTACAGTTGGGTAAAGGACACAATGGTCTGCCTGAAGGGCATTCATACCTGCCGGCGACGTCTCTAGTATAAGAGTAGCACAGTAGGTCGAAAAAGAAGTCTAGTCTGAAAGAACGAACTGCCTTGGTATAGGTAGTATCCACTGATACTTGGCAGGCAACTGAGCTTCCCAACTTGGATACCGTCTTCAAAAGAAGCCAACTGATTCAAAATCAGTCTGAGAAGAAAATAAATCGAACAGGAGAATAGCCTCCTGTCTTCCTTGTCCAAAGGGAGCGCCCATTGCCCATACTCGAACACTGAAGTGCGACTCAAGCGAGAGCCTCGAAAGACCCTCTATACTCGCAAGACAATGACAGCTCAAAAGATATCAATGTACGGTACTGTGATCAGTCCTGTAGGCAATCACGGAAATGGAGGTCTCAATTCTAATTCAGAGATGCAGACGAGGTGCATGCATGAGTCGATGCATTTCTTGTAACGGGCGGAGCAATCAGTTTGTCTTGCATCTGTTCGATTTGTGGAAACACACGTCGAATGGGGGCAAAAGAAAAATCTTGAAGAAGCGACCGCATTCGGCCCTCTGTCTTATCAAGATTCAAATAATGTCGTAGTCGCGAGACCATTGACCCTTCCATTCTTGGCTGATCTGGATCAAATTCCCATGGATGCATATACATCACTAACGGAGAGCCCTCGCCTTCTAACTTGCGCAAGAGTGCGCGCAGAACCGTATATGGGTAAAGGCGAAAGTATCCTCCTCCAGCAATAGGTAGTCTCACACCAAAACACTTGACCGTAGAAGGCGGTACTTCCCACAAAATCCCTGCAGGAGTCACCAGTTGATGCACCTGAGGATTTGCGGATGGTACTCCATAGCGATCATGTATCACAGGAAAAATACTTGAATCGTAGACATACCCCTCTTCAATTAGAATCTGAATCGCCCACATTGTATCCTTAGTGATGGAGAAACTAGGGGCACGATAGCCTAACACCGGTTGCTGAAGAATACCCTCGAGTATTCCTTTGGCCTTTCGAATGTCTTCTCGAAATGCTACTGGCGTTTGTGCTGTTATGAGTTCGTGAGCATAGCCGTGGGAGGCAACTTCATGGCCTGAAGATGCAATTCGTCTAACCAAAGAGGGATATCGTTCTGCCACCCATCCGAGAACAAAAAAAGTGGCATGAACACCTCTCTGGTTCAACAAGGCCAGCAATTTATCAGTATTGCTCTCTACGCGACTCTCAAATTGCTCCCAATGCCTGCGTCTCATTGGAGATTCGAACGCGGAAACCTGAAAATGCTCCTCGACGTCGAATGATAGAGAATGTCTCGGAATTGAGTCAGGCATAGATTCCTCTAACGCGCCCCTTCACCCATCAACATGACTTTGACTGTGTGTATAACAATTCGCAGATCCAGAGCCAGTGACAGGTTTTTCACATAAAAAAGATCATATTGCAATTTGACGTGTGAATCCTCTTTCGACGCACCATAACGAAAACGTGTTTGCGCCCACCCGGTAATTCCCGGGCGAACCGTATGCCTCAAATCGTAATAGGGTATAGTGTTCCTTAATTCTTGGACAAATACCGGTCGTTCAGGACGGGGGCCTACCAAACTCATCTCGCCTTTCATGACATTGATCAACTGAGGAAGTTCATCGAGTCTCCACTTTCTGATCCAACGCCCCACCCTAGACACACGCGGATCCTCGCTCGATGCCCATCGGGCCCCACTTTGCTCCGCATCTTGACGCATTGAGCGGAATTTCCAAATCATATACGGCCGGCCCCGTAATCCGACTCGCATTTGTCTATAAAAAACAGGGCCGGATGAATCCACCTTGATAATCACCGACAACAACAGTACAAGCGGCAAGAGCGCGATCATCCCACTGATTGCAACCACAACATCGAGAGCTCGCTTTAAAAGCATGGTGACTAATCGACGACGAAATCCGGTCGAAAAAATAAGAGCGCTGGGCTTTAAGTGATCGATTGAAAGGCGGCCGGACTCCTCCTCATATAGGTAATGGCCATCGACCACATCGCGCCCCATAGCCTTCATATCTAGCAGCGTTTGAACAGGTAACACCGCACGACGATCTTCCAAACAGACTGCCACAGTATGAACCTGGTAGCGCTCCGCAATCTCAAACAATTGATCATACGTACCGATGATGCTTGGGTTTACCAAACGCTCACCGACACGACTGGCATCCTTGTCAAGAAACCCTACCACTTCTGTGAAGCCGGTACGTTTTGAAAGTAAGGTCTGGCAGAGATCTCTGGCGAGGGGCCCGACCCCAAGGATCAACACACGTCGTGTGAACTTTGGGAAGCTAACCGACACAGAAACGATCGGCTGGTGGGTAGCCAATGGGTCTAGGCTAATCTCTTGTTCGGACTTACTTGAGCTGTTCATGATGAGCTTCGCGATAATATTCTTGTTGCATATAGTAGGGAGTCGCGTGGGCATCTAAACCATTTAATATGACCCCCACATTCGTTGTATCGCCGATGGCTTTTAGGGCTTTTTGTACCACATCACGTCCAGTCATGCTTGCCTTCACAACATACGCAAGAAGATCGCCCATACTCGCTAAAACTTGCATATCTGCAAGCGGCAGAACGGGCGGTGCGTCAATGATCACATAATCAAACCGCTCTTTAAGGTCAGTAATCAAATCAGCCAACTGGTGCATCTTTGAGAGCGCGAGCGGATTGTCTCCCACCGCTCCTGCGGGAAGAATCCAGGGGCCCGCCTCGCCTAGTCGTTGGACACAATCCTCAACGGCCTTGGTGCCACGTAACACTTCCACCAAACCCGGATGCTGCCAAACTCCTGCGTAAATATGCTGCATCGGCCGCTTGAGGTCACAATCGATCACAATGGTTCTACGGTCGAGATCTTTGGCCAGGACATAGCCCAAATTAAGCGCTGTTGAGGACTTTCCCTCCCCCATTACTGCACTCGTTACCACAATGGCAGTGCTTTTTCGATCTCCAGTCATTAGCTCGAGACGGGTTGCCGCGACACGATACTGCTCAGCCACGAATGAAAGTGGACGCCACATCGAGACTAACTCCAACCCTGGAGTTGGACTATGTAATTGCCCATTTTGTCCCCTGCCTTTACCCGTTGTAGCCGCGAGGCTACCTGCCACAGGTATATTGTCGTCGCCTTTCTGGGCACTGCCTGGCAGCAACAATGCAGACGCGCGATTTTTCCCAGAGAGTGCTCGAACAGTTTGCATTGATCCCCCAAAGGCACTTTCATAGAGAGGGATAGACGCAATTACCGGCAAGCCCAAGGTAACCTCAACCTCCTCAGCAGACCGGAATCCTCGTCCCATGAGCTCTAGGCCCACCGCACCTCCGAAACCCAAGGCACAGCCCAAGACCAGTCCAGCGGCCATAATGATTGGAATATTGGGAACAACCGGAACAACGGGGGTATAGGCTGGATCCACGATGCTAAACTTAGCCCCTTTACGTCCCTGCGCTAAGCTTTTCTGCATGCCGGCACTGAGTTTCTTATCCAAGAGCGACTGATAATTCTTCTGGAGGTTTTCATAATCTCGCTCAAGCGTCTTCAGCTTCTGCTCCCGCTCAGGAGTATGCTCGACTCTTCGCTCATATTGAGAAATTTCACTTGAAATATGTGCTTGGCGACGCTTGAGCGCATCCAACTCAAGCACGATATCTTCTCTCTGTTTCAAGAGTTCGGCATGGTACGGATCAATCGCCCTTCGCTTGGATTTCTTATTCGCAATTGGCTCATCCGCTTCGTCACTCTCAGGCAACAGGTCACGATATTGAGCTGACGTCATTTCTTTGAGCTTTCTGATTTCCTCCTTGACTTGCACCAAGTCAGGATACGTCTCCTTATACATGGACGAGAGCTCAACGAGGCGCCGCTCCAATTCCTTGATTCTGCCCAACCGCGGATCTTTATTCCGCTTGCTCGCTCCTCCTATGGGCGAATCACTTCCTATTTCCCCAGTCTCCTCATAATCTTTAATAGATTTATCAATCTGAATTAAGCGACTGGACAAACTCTGGGACTGCTCACTTTGCGACCGCATATCTTCCTGCAGGCGATCTAATTTTCGAAGGTTGGCATCTATTTGCTGAGGAAGCTCACCCAGATGTAGTTGTTTGAACTCCGAAATAATCTTTTCCTTCACCTCAAGCTCGGCCTTTGCGTGTTTCAACTCAAGTCCCAGAAAATCCTCTGCTGCCTCCACTCCACGCTCCCGGTCCTTGAGGGTTTCTTCGATGAATAGGTCGCTCAGCCGGGAAGTAACATCCCTCGCAATAATTGGGTCTTCATTGGAAAACGACAGGGTGATGAAAAGTTTGTCCTTCGTAGGCTCTACCTTGATAGATCCGCGCATGGCCCGAATGGCATTTTCTGACTCCGCACCATCAGGACGATCTTTTTCATAGCCAAAGAGGCCAAACTCTCCGGCAATTTGTCCCAGCGTCTTTCGCCCCATCACAAACTGCCGTACTTCCATGACGCGGTCTTCGAGAGTAGGAGCATATCCCATCCCGGCAGGATTGGGCCCACTCACTATTGACTCTTCAATCTTCGCACCTTCAAACCACATCTTTGTTGCCGATTGATACATCTTTGGCATGAGCGCACAAACCGCGCCGGCAATACTCAGCGATACCAGAATTGCGGAAATTACCAGCCATTTTCGACTGACAACCGCTCGCCAATAATCTTCTGGAGACAAGGTGCGCGTGTTCATTTCTTTGTATCCACTCCTCCTGATCCAGACTTACCAGCTCCTGTATCAACAGACGATGAAGTACTAGAAGTCCCTTCCCAAAAGGCACCGGAACGGAAGAAATCACCACGCGGGGCATACGCGTACGTAAATCCTAAAAGAATTACATGTTTGGAGAATCCTAAATCCCCTGCACTGAGACCGGTAGTCGAACCGGTAATTTGATTGTCAAACATTAGCCATTGGTGGCTGAGCCTCGCTGTAAATGTTGGAGTGATGAGATAATTCAAAGATACTGTCGTACCGTAGGTCGTAAAAGTAGTGCCAATGGCGTCGGAGGTAAAACTGCTTCTCGCAACATTGAAAAGCGCTTGAGCCGTCAGTTTATCGGTTATCCCGGCCATACTTGCCAAGGAAACGGTATGCGTATAGATCGGGCCCGCAGATTGAACGAAGCTGGGAAACACACCTAAATTATATAGAAGCGTTATTCGATAGGATCCAGGCGAAGCTATACCTCCCGGCATGTTCATTCCAGAGAGAAGGGGAAGAAAGTTTCCACCCATAGAAGGGGATCCGCCGGTTCCCGTCACTTCTTGGAAGTCGCTGCCTAACTTTCGGAGAAATGACGAACCTGACACGTAGGTCAAGCTAACGCCTCCGGTTGGAAACATAGTGGCCGGAACTCGTCGCTGCCCGCCCGTGGCGGAAGAGTCTGGAATAGGCTCAACCAGCGTGAGTCCACCGTTGACTGAGGAACTTAATTCCTTTGTCCACAAGCGTCCCCATCCAACGTTTCCACCATGCATCGTATAATCGCCAAATTGCGCCTGCGATGTTTGAGTGAACATATACTTAACGGTCAACGTGTCGACCGAAGTGATCCTTGATGACGGACCAGCCGTAATAGCATGTGTAGTTGTGTCAAACACAGTTTGCGCTGCTGGAGTTGCCGTATCAGAAGTCGGTGTAAACGACCCACCAAAACTTAACTGCGAATATGTGTACGTAGTTTGAAAGTCCGTGGTGGGGGAAAGCGAGTAAGAATCAGCAAGACCAACACTATACATGGTGGTTCTAATACGTTGGGTGAGAAGGCCGGAGTCAACCGGTCCGGAAATTCCAACACCGCCCATCCCGAACCCACCTCCACCTCCAAATCCTCCCCCAAGACCGCCAGCGCCAAAGGCGGGAGCAGAAGGGCTATACTGGTATGTTCCAAACACGCGAAACGCTTTCATTCTCGGCAAAACCCTATTCGCGGCCTGAGAAAGATCAACGCCACCCGACGCGTTGAACCCCACGTTATCAAGATCTGAGTTATGTGCAAACTTCTGAACAATTGCGCCCAACGAGAGATTGGTTTTAATGAGGTTATTGTTCTGCATAAAGTTCAGCTGAGGCGTAAACGTCGTAATGAGATCATCTGCCTTTGTCCCTGCCGCCAACTGAGATTTCGGAGCAAAAAAAACGTTACTGTCGTATTGTTCAAGGACAGAGATCGAGGGCACGACACGTATTTGCTGAGCCGCAGACTGGGACACGGACCAGCACGACACCAGAACCAGTGCCGCACTCATCAACGCAAATCTACATAGCCTCAAGAACTGATCACGGCACAACAATGACATCACCAGCCTTGAGGAAGAAATTGCCCTCCGAATTCTTACCTTGCAGAATGTCTTCATATGGAACCGGAATCTGGACCTGCTTTGGTTGACCTTGACCATTTGGAACAACTCGCAATACATGGATCTTATTTCTCGAGGCAAACGTCGTAAATCCTCCAGCCAATGATATGCCTTGCAAAACTGTAGCATATGATTTCAGAGGAACCTTGCCTGGCTTCGAGACCTCTCCCAGTACATATACGTAGTAGCTATTGACCTCTTTGACTTGGACTGAGACCGTTGGATTCGACATGAACTCTGCCAGCCCATCAGCAATTCTTTTTGCCAAGACGTTTGATGTCATTCCAGCCGCCTGAACGTCGCCAATCAGGGGCATGGAAATCTTCCCGTCAGGCCGAATAATGACTTCTCGAGAAAGCTCCTGATTTCTCCACACATTTACTACAAGAACATCTTCAGGGCCTAACAAAAACTCATTCGGTGGGATATAGGTAACGTTAAAATCTATTTGTTCATTACCTATCCAGCATCCAGGGAGGGCGAGGAGCGCACTAAAAACAATACATACCCCCCCCCGCAACCATCTGCAACCGAAAGTTTTCACTTCCTTAACTCCTTTGGCTCGTCGGTACGAAATTCGGTACGGAATGTCGTCGCTACAACCTGAGTTACAACAATCACCTGGATGGCAATACGACCATCGTTTCCGAGGGTACAACAATCTGATCCCCCGGTTTAAGTTCGATATTTTGATCCGACCCATCCCTGAGGACGATGTCGTCATAACTGGCCTTAATTTTGTTCAACCCCTCGCCATCTTTTCCAAATCTAAAGACTACGATCTTGTTACGGGCGGCCACTTGGGTAAAACCATGAGCAATAGTTATGGCTTGCAGTAATGTGGTCTTGCTTTTCAACGGGTACTTCCCTGGCGCATTCACCTCTCCCAGAACATAAATCTGATAGCTGTTCACTTCACGAACCAGGATTGAGACCGTTGGGTTCTCCATATATGACTTTAAGCGTGCAGAGATTTCTTCCGTTAGCTGTGCAGCGGTACGTCCTACCGCGGAAACGTCACCAATTAAGGGGAGGGAAATTCTTCCGTCCGGTCGAACCTGAACCTGCTTCGAGAGATCCGCATTTTTCCACACGGTAATTTCCAGAACATCTTCCGGGCCCATAATGTAATCCGGCGTCACCGTCAGGGAGGACTTTTCTGCCCCATCTCCGTGGCGCGTACCTGAAGGAGGTGTCGCGGCAGGAGAACCTGCAACCAGGCTAATTTTGGGCACCGGGTCAAATTGGCCGGCAAACACCAGATTGACACAACTCCCAGCAAGGATCACGGCGCCAAAGACGAAATTAACTTTCATGACTTATTCTCCTGAAGAAATCCGAATTGGCCATTTGCAACAATTTTAAGGTAGTACCCTAACGTGAGACTCATCGATCAGTTTTCATAAGAAGGCTCGCACCCTTCGATGACAAAAACATGGCCCATGTAGATGCCGAAAAACATACTCAACTCATTGTTTAATTAGCAAAAAACTGGTGGCTCACGGTTATCAGAAACGAGTGTCTTTTAAAACGATCAATTGCGGGGAGTGGACAGCTTGTCAGCGATTTGAAATCTATTCTTATACTAAAGAAGTTCGCTACCGTTTTGAAGTATAGAATCAATAGTCCCACTCGACAATACCAATGATGTACTGACAGGCCCCTCAAAGGTATAATTTGACTACCTCGAAAGTATTATGTAGCATTACTAGTAACGCGCACACACTTTAGGGTATCAGAAATCGACCAGTTGTCGAGAAACATTCAGCATCTTACGGAGTATCGCTGTGGCTCAAATCGCTATAACCTCGCAAGAAACCGCGGACAACTTGGCCGACCAACGCTGTGGGGCCGGCATCGTCGTTTTATCCTCATCCATGCAGCTTTTGCATATGAACCGACAAGCTGCTGAACTATCCAAACTCATCAATATGGCAGAAAACGGTGGTGCTCCAGCGAAAGCGGCTCAAGGAGTGCTCCCATCCGCCCTTACTGAGCTCTGCTCCGAAATCCTGAAAGCGCTCCAGGTTCGCACGGAGGCAAAGGACTGGGAGCAATTTGAGGTCAAAAAAATCGCGGGAAACCCAAACCAGCCCGTGCTTCTTCGAGGTTTTGGCCTCCCAGACCGAGGCGGTATTCAATACGCACGCCTTGTGGTCACACTGGAAGAGCTGGGTCGCCGGCAACAGCTCAATACGGATCAAGCCAAGGAACGATTTCAGCTGACAAATAGAGAGCAATCGGTGGTTGAAAATCTTGCCAAGGGATGGACCAATAAGGAAATAGCGAATGCTCTGAAAATTACCGAACAGACCGTCAAGGAACACATCAAACACATCATGAGAAAAACAAACTCTACAACCAGGACAGGGGTTCTCGTTCAGATCTTCAAGTCGTAATCCTGGAGGCCAGATCATTTCAGTGGATCAACTCAGTGGGTCAACAATTTTTGATCAAATCCTTCCGATATTGTCCGTCTCAACGTTCCGAGACATCAGCACCCACGCTTAAACATTGAGGAGCAATGACCTAACCACACGGCGCAAGCGGTTCGCCTAAATCCCTCATAAAAGATGTGAACCGCGCCCCGCTGCTGACTGGCTCCGCCCGATTTCAGACATTATCCCTGCCCTGAATAAAATCCATGAAGGCGTGTTTATTCTCAACTGGAGTAGTTGCAGGACGTCCCAGATCTTTTCGGGCTCCGCATCGTATCAAAACCTCCAATAGGCATGGACTGTTTGATCGCTTCAGCTCCCGGAGACAGGACTCCAGCTCCTGCGAGGTCTGTGCTTGCATCACCACTTGATAGGAGCAGGCACGGGCGATCCCAAGAATATCAATCTTGAGCCCTACCGTCGGCTGACCACCGACAGAATCGTGCGCCCCATTATTCAAAACAATATGCTTATAATTCCCTGGCTTCAGCATTCCCGTAATTGGAAGGGCTCCCAGATGCATGATCAGAGCGCCATCTCCATCCAGACAATAGACGGAACGGTCCGGTCGGTGGAGGGCAACGCCCAAGGCGATCTGGGAAGCATGCCCCATTCCCCCAACCGTTAAAAAATCCCGCTCGTGACCGTCACCCTTCTTCTGCCTGTACTCGTACACTTCGCGAGAGGCCATGCCGGTTGTGGAAACGACCACATCACGTTCATCCAGAAATTCCAGGACCTGCTGAATCGCCGCTTCTCGAGTCAATTCAAACGCTGCCGCCTTCTTCTTGCCGCCGGTAAAGGTGCTGAATGTCCCCTTCTTTACGACGAGTGCAAACGGAGCGTTGTGTTTTCGGACATAGGCCAGTGCCTCATGTAACGAGCACCTGGCATCACTCATTTCAGGGCCTAAAATGGAATAAGGGATCTCCATGGCTTCCAACATAGAAAGCATGACACGCCCCTGCTTTTTATGTTGTGGCTCATCATGTACACCCGGCTCGCCTCGCCAGCCAATGACAAGTAAGAGAGGGACGGAGTACACATCCGCATCAGCCAGGGATAATAGCGGGTTGATGATGTTCCCTAGCCCGGAATTCTGCAAATATATCAATGGTATTTTTCGTGTCGCGAGGTGGTAGCCCAGCGCAAGCGCCACGGCGCCGCCCTCATTGGCGCTGATGATATGCCGGCCGGCCTCAGGCACCTGTTCCAAACAAGCGCACAATTCCTTGAGCAGCGAATCAGGCACTCCCGCAAAGAATTCGACACTGTTCGACTGGAGACATTCGACAAATTCCCGAGGATCAATCATGCCCTATTTCTCCAGACCAAGACGTCATGAATAGGCGATACAACTATAACTTTAAACAATCGGCTATTGAAGCCGATGAGAAACTGCTTCGGCTACCACGAAGAGTGGGCATTAGAAATTTCCCGCCTGCACCACATCGTCAAGGCTATTGATATCCAACCAGTGTCCAACGGTATACAACACCCGGATAGAATATCCTCGCCGCAACAGCTCCTGCAGCAAGTGAGGAATGCCAGCTTTACGATTCTCCGGGTCAGTCAGCATCTCCAGGATGACATTATTGATATCACTGGCGGCGGCGGAGGAGAGCTTTAGAAATCCCATCCAAACCCCGTGAATGGCGGCGGGCGGTATCCGATTTCCTAACTGCTTGAGATAGACTTTCGCATTAAAGGCCTTCCGTGAATTCGGAAGCGTACACTCGGCGAAACCTCCCAAGCGGGCATAACTGGTTTGATCCTGCCAGTTGCTATCGACGAATATCACACAATCATCCGGCTCTTGGGACAGCGCCTGGGGAATGTACTTATTGAATAACACATCGCCGTACGAAATAATCGTCGGCTGAAAAAGCCCCTTCCTGCATCGGAGCGCCAGAGACAGAGATGCCAACTCACCGGTTTGCGAAAAATCCTCATTATCGACATAGGTCAGGTTGGGAAGGTTAACGGCGTCCTTTTTGTATCCGCGCACGACAAGAATATCCTTCATTCCAACGGCATTGTAGGCATCGACAATGTGAGACAGAATCGGCGCCCCCTGGATCTTGACCATGGTCTTGGGTTGTTCCGCCGTCAGCTCCCCCAGTTCCTCCCCTCGGGAAGCGGCCAATACCACCGCTGACGTACCCTCGGCACCCCTGGGCAGGTAGCGTTCCTCGGCCTCCAAAAGCTCCGCAGCATTCTGCAGGCGGAATATTTCGGACACCGGGGCCACTTTGTCCTCAATGGACAGAAGGTTTTCACTCTGCTTCAAGGCACGCGCAGTTTTCTGCATGATCGACACGGCAGCCCGAAGCATGTGGTTCGCCCAAATCACCATAGAAAAACTGTTCTGCCGAAAGACATCCGTGGGCGTGGAATAATATTTCGTTGGAACAATCACAACGGGACATCGATTACCCCATTCCCGCTTGAAGGCCAGGATCTCATCAGGGACAGCAAGCGCACTATGAATGAGGATACCGTCGGCACCGGCCTGGTGATACGCTTCAGCTCGACGCAACGCCTCCGTCAGGCCCCAACCACAGATAAACGCTTCCACTCTGGCGATGATGCAGAAGTCGGGATCGGTTTGTGCGTCTTTGCCGGCTTTGATCTTCCCGCAAAATTCATGCATATCGGCCATCGGCTGCGCATCGCCCTTCAAAAAACTATTGGTCTTAGGAAACAGTTTGTCTTCGATGCACACCGCAGCAATGTTGCGCTGTTCCAGCTTACGAATGAGCCGCTGCATATTGTTGAAATTGCCATACCCCGTATCACCGTCGAGGAGAATCGGAATCTTGGTGGCATCGGACATAAACTCCAGATTCTCAAGAACTTGAGTCCAACTCGCTTCATTGTTGTCTCGCACGCCGAATTGGGCAGAAATAGAGAGACCGCTGGCCCAAATGCCCGGGAACCCCGCCTCCTCCACGATTTTGGCACTGAGTCCATTGTGTGCTTCGCAAATAAATTCCAACTGCTCGGAGAGGAGTAAGTTTCGAAACTGGCGGGTTTTAGTCAGCGGGTGTCTCGAATTCATGGGCGGAGGAACCTTTCCTCAAAGAAGTTCTATACCGATCGTCGAGATATTCTTCGTATCACAAGGAGGCCATCAAGTCCCACAATATTAGTCACTACCAAGAATTCGCCAGGAGGAATAACTCCCTCTGCCTACTTGCATGAGTCGCGGAGGCGCATGTTGTCATCTGCCAATGCCTGCAAATCTCCTTCACAACGAGCAGATAGTAGCCGAACCGAAAGGCCCGACGCTATCGATCCTTCAATGCAAAGAGGTCCGGTGAACGAGCGTCGACGGCACCTCCTTCAGCGCGCCTTCATCTGCGAATGTCTACTGCAAGTTGGCGACATCCACCACGTGCTCTATCTCGGGGAATGCCCCACCGAGCACTACCAGCTTCCGTAATATGGGCACGACTTCCAGCCTCTTCCAGGATTGATCCCAGAGACAGGGTCAACATAAGGCCCTTCCCCCCGTGCTATCCCTTATGGGCACTGGGCTCATGATCCGTGTCGTATTCCACACAGTGGAATCTAATTGAGACAGCACCTGCCACGCAGGTCGAGCGCACACGACAATTATTCAACAACTTACACGTGCGATAAGTGGCGCGAGACTTGCTCATTTACGGATTGCCCGGATAAGACAAGGCAGAATGGCTGAGAAGACTGGCACCATGCGACATGTAAGATTCCGCCAAGTTGTCCTCCTGATCACGGCTCTCACAGCCGTAGGATGCCAATCTAACCCGTCTGTCACGTCAGCGCGTTATGACAATGTCCGATTCATGGACGTATGGAGCACCTACACCCATTGCCTCTCGGCTGAAGACAGCCAGACGGCCTTGTTGGATTCAACCAAATTGCGTCAATTCAGCCGTGCTCAAACCACGCATTCGCCAATAGAAACGATCCTGCCTGCCCGTCTGAAAAATATGGTTAGCCAGCCTGCCTCCCGCCTGGCGGTGGATGTTCACGCCATGGCGGCATCCTGCAGCTTGCATGCGGGAACCCTGGCCATGTCAGCCGGCGAGGTGGAGCTGGCAAGAAATAAATTTCGGGAAGTGTTACAGGGCCACACGGAATCTGATTATGGCTACTACACGACACAGGCCCGGGAGCGGCTGGCTCAACTTGAACTGACACTTCAGGCAGCGCTCCGGTAGCTTCACAGCACTCGCTCAAACACACGCCCTCCTACCCTTTCCGTTCATCCTCTCGAGAAACCACGTCTCGGAACAGTTGCAGATAGGTCGCCGCCGATCGACTCCAGGAGAGGTCCTGCTCCATTCCTGCCCTCACAATGCGGTGCCAGTCCGCTTTTTTCCGATACACAGACAAGGCGAGTAACACACAGGTGAGGAGCGACGCGGAACTGGAATCCGTAAATTTAAAACCCGTGGCCCGGGACTCCTTGAAGGCTCGCGGCGTATAGCCGACGACCGTATCTGCTAAGCCTCCGGTCTTTCTCACGACGGGAACTGTTCCGTAACGCAGACTGTACAACTGACTGAGACCGCACGGTTCATAGCGGGAGGGCATGAGGAACAGATCCGCCCCGGCCTCAATTCGATGGGCTAACCCTTCATCAAACACATTCCGGACGACAATTTTCCCGGGATAGCCATCCGCCAACTCACGCACCTGTTGCTCATAGTGCGGATCGCCTGTGCCAAGAATTACGACCTGTAGATCGAGTTCCATGAGCTCGGGAAGCACGTCGATGACGAGGTCAATTCCTTTTTGACTGGTAAGCCTGGCAATCACTCCAAGCAGCGGTCCCTTAAGCGGACGAAGTCCCAATTCGCGTTGAAGCGCCTTCTTGCAGCGAGCCTTCCCCGATAGGTCGGAGGCACTATAGGGAGCAACGACATGTGGATCCGTCGCCGGGTTCCAGGTATCCGTATCGATTCCATTCACAATTCCAGACAACACCTGTCTGCGCTCGGTGATGACCCCCTCCAGACCGCATCCATATTCGGGGGTCTGGATTTCCTGGCTGTAGGTTGGGCTGACCGTCGTAAGGATATCCGCGAAGACAAGCCCGCCCTTCAACACATTCACGCGGCCATAAAACTCGAGTGCGGCAGGCGTGAACAGGTGCGGCGGCAGTGCCGTCAGAGGAAACTGCGTCGCGGGAAATAACCCCTGATACCCCAGGTTATGAATGGTGAACACACTGTGGGTGCGGCTTAATGCCGGACGACCCTGATACAGCGTCCGCAGATAGACCGCGCAGAGGGCGGCCTGCCAATCGTGAACATGCAGAACATCCGCCTGCCATCCTTCGTTCTCGCTGAGATGAAGTAACATCTCCATCACGGCCCGGCAGAACCCTGCGAATCGATCCAGATTATCGGAATAGTCGCGGCCGGACTCTTGGTACAGGCCGGGCCGTGAAAAAAACGGGTCATGTCGAACAACGAATACGCGCAGGCGCCCCGGACCTTTCACTTGTAGCGGCGGCGCGAAAATTTCCTGCACACGGGCATCAATCACACCTTGCCCAGTAGGAACAGACAAGCGGACACCCTCCGTCATCTGATACCCCAGCTCATCGATTTGTCGATACGCCGGCACCATCACGCAGACATCCTGTCCCAGCTTGGCGAATTCGACCGCCAGCGCTCCGACCACATCTGCGAGGCCGCCCGTTTTCGCCAACGGCACGACCTCTGACGCGACCATGCAAATTTTGAGGGGAGGCTGATCGGGAGTGGGGTTCATGGGAGAAGACACCGCCGCCTATTTCATACCGGGGGATGATTCAAGCCGCGTCTTGAACTGGGATTCAAACTTCCAGGTCTTACCGACAAGATGAACTTTTTCTGGCGTCATGGCCTCATGGTACACGAGCACGCCTTCGAGAAACACCAGATAGAACCCGCGATCCGCATACGCCATAAAGAACGCATCACCTGCAGCCAGCCCTGTTTCCCATCCCTGGGGTGATTCGCCGAGCGCCATGCGTGTCTGAGGAATGAGTCGGCCATCCGGCATACCGAAAAAATGCGTAAATTGCTGATGCGTGTAGGTCGGCTCGCCCCAGGTGTCGACAAAAGCCGGAGGCGTCAACTGCTGAATGCGAAAGTCGCCGGCCTGAACCAACCGCTTCTGTTGGTCTAGCGGAGGCATTCCCGAACAGGCCACGGATACGATGCCGATCAGCACCCATAACCCCACGGAAATCAACCTAGAGACGCTCATCCGATCCAGCCTTTCCGTTTTCATCCAGTGAATACGGGCGGCATCGATCATAGCAACCGCCGAGATCGTGGTTCGACCGGCTTCACCGGCTGACAAATATCACATTGGCACAACCGGCGAAGGAACGAATAGGAGTAGATGCCGGTGTCGTGCCCATCACTCCACGCAAACTGAAAGGCATAGCGTCCCACCGGCTGAATATCTTGCAGCATGATGACGAGCGGCACATCATCGGGCTTGAGGCGTAGTTCACCCGTCCATTCATCCGTGCAAGCGGCGCAGGGACAATGCTGCCGGAGATAGCGGACCGGGTAGCGGGCCTTGTGTCCATCACTCCACGTAATGCTCAACACGCCCTTCTCTACCCATTCCATGTCGGTGGGTTCGAGCACCATTTCAGCCATAACGATCAACGCTCCCTTATCACATGCTGCCAACAGACCTGGTGACCATCACCACAAGGACCTCTCAGGAGGGGCTCCCGCTAGTCAAAAAATCCACAGCGGGCAAACGCCGGCCTGCCACAACCGTGACATAACTCTCAATCACCGATTCGACTTCGGCCCGCACCTGTCCCGCCGCGTGCAACCGGCTCAGTAGGGCCGGTTGCATGTGTAAGGCTTGATGGAGAAAGGCTACGCTGCCACGGGACAAGGCCGTGCACCGAAACGGCTGACGACTCGCACACCGCTCACACACCATGCCCCCGGCCAGCGGGGAAAAGTGCGGCAGGACAGTCTGCACTTGTCCGCAGGTCGCACACTGTTCTGTTTGCGGACGAAATCCGGTGATACCCAGCAGGCGAATCTGAAACAACAAGGTGGTCCACGCCGCGTCCCGACTCTCCAGCAAGGTGCGCAACCCCGATTCCAGCATCTCAAAGACGCGCGGTTCGGCATCACCATCAGCCATGACGGCGCCGACGAGATTGACCATCCGTCCAGCAGCAGTCATCAATGTCAGGTCGCTGCGGAGTTTCACAAACGGTTCATCCAGGGCCACCTGGGAGATGCGGTACAACGAGTCCCCGGGCTTTTCAAACAGATCCAGCTGGCAGAGGGTAAACGGCTCGATCATGCCGCCTAAGCGGCTCTTCAACCGGCGCGCCCCCCGCGCGACTCCACGGAGTTTTCCCAATCGCAGCGTGTAACACGTGACAATCCGGTCGGCGTCGCCCCACTTCCGGCTGTGCAGCACGATCGCGGCCGTTTTCAACAGCGGCATCTCATCACCCTGCGTCGAAAGTTACATGGGAACGAGGAGGCCTGCACCGCATCGTTATCGGATCTGCTCGAGGAAGATCGTCGCCAAGGTGAGATAAATCGCAATCCCGGTGATGTCATTTGCGGTCGTCACAAACGGACCGGCCGCGACTGCCGGGTCCACGCCCATTCGCTTCAAGACAATCGGCATCACCGTCGCCATGCTTGTCGAAACGAGGAAGGCCGTAATGAGCGACACCCCGACCACCATGCCGAGAAATACCTGGTGCCACAACCACCCGACAACCGTCAGCATGAGACTACAGGCAATCCCCATCAAGAACGCGATCTTCGCTTCACGAAAAAAGATTTTCCAGACATCGGTGAGTTCCACCAAGCCGGTCGCGAGTCCCCGAATGATGAGCGTGGAGGACTGCAACCCGACGTTGCCCCCCATCGCCGCGATGACGGGGATGAAACTGACGATGGCAACGACCTCCTGAATCGTATACCGGAACATCCAGAGGAGCATCCCCGAAAGCAGGCTTCCCACCAGATTGGTAAACAACCAAGGCAAGCGGACACGCGCGGCGGCCAGGCTGGAGGACTTGAACATTGCGTCCTCCTCAATGGCGCCGGCCATCTTCAACATGTCTTCGGTGGCTTCTTCGCGGATGACGTCCACGACGTCGTCAACCGTGATGATGCCGACCAATTTCCCGTCTTTCTCGACGACTGGAATCGCCAGCAAGTTATAACTTGCCACCTGACGCGACACTTCCTCCTGGTCCATGTCGACTGCGACACTGATCAGGTCTCGAGTCATGATGTTCTTAAGCGGAGTGGCTGGAGGAACCGTCAGCAATTGGCGAAGAGACAACACGCCGACCAGCCGGTCTTCCTTATCAGTCACGTAAATGTAGAACACCATTTCGGCGTCGGTTGCCTGTTGCAGGCGGCGAATCGCCTCCTGCGCCGTGGCATCCTCGGACAGGGCGAAAAACTCCGTGGTCATGATGCCGCCGGCCGTGCCCTTGGGATACTTCAGCAGGTCAGCGATTTCAGTGGAGTCTTCCGTCCGCATGAGCGCCAGGATCTCCTTCGCGCGATCGTTCGGAATCACACTGAGAATATGAGCGATATCGTCGGAGCCGAGATCTTTCAAGAGCCAGGCGGCATCAGACGGCAACAGATCGGACAGCACTACCGTGATGCTCTCCCCGTCCAATTCGCTCAAGACTTGCCCGCGCTTCACATCTCCTCGCACCAACTCAAAAATTTCACGCTTTTCTTTGAGCGAGGAAAGATGGTCGATGACATTGGCGATATCCGCCGGGTGCATGCGCGCCAGCATTTTCGCCAGATTGGTAATCGCCCCCCGCCGCAAGAGTCGTTGGATGGAGACCAGGCGCACGTCGGATTTCGCCTGACCGTTACCGGCGGCGTCGCGAGACGCATCTTTCCCGAGCGGCTCCTTCTCCGGGAGTCGCGTCGGTTCCGGCGGTTGGATGGTAAGGTCGTTAATAACCTAACTCCGCGAGGGTTTGTTCGTCCTCTCGCCACGATTCGCGCACCTTGACCCACAATTTCACAAACACCTTCGTCCCGAACAGCCGTTCCATATCTTGCCGGGCTGCCGTCCCTACAGACTTAAGCCGCTCACCCTGCTTGCCGATCAGAATCCCCTTCTGCGATTCCTTTTCGACGATCACGACGGCTCCGATCTTGATTAGTTTTTTGGTTTCCACAAACTCTTCGATCTCGACCGCCACCGAGTGCGGAATCTCTTCGTAGGTCTGCTGAAGAATCTTTTCGCGGATCAGCTCGGCTGCAAGGGTCCGCATGGATTGATCCGTGATCATATCCTCACTGTAGGTGGCTTCGCCGTCATCCAGAAGCGACACCGTCACCGACAACAGTCGATCGGTATTGTCGGCGGTTTGCGCCGAGACCGGCACCATTTCCGTCCAAGGGAATAGGCGCAGATATTGCTCCATGAGAGGAAGCAGCCGCGACTTATTCACCAGATCGACTTTGTTGATCACAAGCACCACCGGGCGCGCATGCTTGGCGACCGCCTGCTTCACATGTTCGACCACAGCCAGATCACCGGGGCCTGGCTGGGAGGTGGCTTCGACGACCACATACAGCACATCGGCATCGTCGAATGTATCCAACGTCGTACGCACCATCCGCCGATTCAGCAAGTGGTGCGGCTCGTGAAACCCCGGCGTGTCGAGAAAGACGATCTGCGCCCCTTCCACGTGCGCCACCCCGAGGATCCGCGTCCTGGTGGTTTGCGGCTTGTCGGAAACGATGGCGATTTTTTCTTTCAGCAACTGATTCAGCAGTGTCGATTTCCCGACATTCGAGCGCCCGATAATGGCCACACTTCCGAACTTCATGGTGTTTTTACGGTCGGGAGCCGTTCCTTTTCTCCAAGCGGCGCAAGTTGATACACAGTTTCGCCTTTTCGCACATAGCCCAACCGCTCGCGAGCCAGCTCCTCGATACGGGTCGAGTCATACTGCACACGGTCCAAATCCGCGCGCAATTCGCCGTTCAACCGTTGTAAATCGGCCAGCTCGTGATCCAATTGTTCCGCATGCTCGCGCAAATGCAGATACCGGGAAATGCCCATCTCTCCGAACAACAGCGCGCCCATCATCAGGAACAGCGCTCCGAGCCCTATCCACTTCCCGGCAGCACAGAGCTTCCGCTGCCAATCCAACCAGTCGCGCCCACGGTTCGGCTTAATGATCACGGTGGTTATGCCCTCGAGGGAACAGCCGTGCGGCCCCGATAGACAGCCGCGGCACCCAGCTCATCCTCAATGCGAAGGAGTTGATTATATTTGGCCACGCGATCCGTTCTGGATAACGAGCCGGTCTTGATCAATCCACTGTTAGTCGCGACAGCCACATCCGCGATCGTCGTGTCTTCCGTTTCACCCGATCGATGCGAGATGATCGCCGTGTATCCAGACCGCTTCGCCAACTCGATCGCATCCAACGTCTCTGTCAACGTGCCGATCTGGTTGAGCTTGATCAGGATCGAATTGCCGATTCCCTCCGCAATGCCTTTGGCAAAGATTTCCACATTCGTTACAAAAATATCGTCGCCGACCAGCTGCACGCGCTTGCCAAGCTTTTCCGTCAGAATCTTCCATCCCTTCCAATCCAGTTCACTCAAGCCGTCTTCGATCGAAAGGATCGGATACCGGTCGAGCAACTTGCCGTAATACGACACCATCTCTTCGGAGGACCGTTCGGGATTCTTCTCGGCTTCCAACCGATACCGACCCTTTTCATAGAGTTCGCTGGCGGCACAATCCAAAGCCAGGGCAATGTCCTGACCGGGGCGATAGCCTGCGGCTTCAATCGCTTCCATGATCAAGGCCAAGGCCTCTTCGTTCGATTGCAAATCCGGCGCGAATCCACCCTCATCACCCACCGCCGTATTCAAGCCCTTTTTCTTCAGGAGGGATTTCAGCGTATGGAAGACCTCGGTGGCCATGCGTAACGCATCGCTGAAACGGGGAGCGCCGACCGGCATGATCATGAATTCCTGCAGATCCAGCCGGTTGTCGGCATGCGCGCCACCGTTGATGATATTCATGAGCGGCACCGGCAATACCCGCGCATTGGTCCCGCCCAGGTAGCGATACAGTGGCTGGCCGGTTTCATTGGCCGCGGCCTTGGCCACCGCCAGCGACACACCGAGAATGGCGTTTGCGCCCAGTTTCCCTTTGGTCTTCGTTCCGTCCAGTGCGATCATTTCGTGATCGACGGCGGCCTGATCCAGCGCCTCCATACCAAGTAACCGCGGCGCAATGGACTTGCTAACGTTGGCGACTGCTTTGGACACGCCCTTACCCATCCAACGCTTTTTGTCGCCATCACGCAACTCGATCGCTTCTTTTTCGCCGGTCGAGGCCCCTGACGGCACCGCCGCCCGACCATGCGCCCCGCTTTCCAGCAGCACTTCGACTTCCACTGTGGGGTTGCCTCGTGAATCAATGATCTGCCGCGCCTTCACGTTCCTGATTCCGCTCATGCTCTTTGTCTCCTCCAGATACTCACACTCAACCATCACGGCTGTCGTCTAGTTCGCCCCTGCCCGCCTTCGCATCAATTCTCAGCCCAATGTTTTCTTCAACAACTCATTCACCTTGCCGGGATTGGCCTTCCCGCCTGAGGCCTTCATGACCTGACCAACCAAGAATCCCAGCACCTGCTGTTTGCCTTCTTTAAACTGCGCCACCTGAGCAGGGTTTTTCTTCAAGACTTCATCAATTATTGACACCAATGCCCCTTCATCCGATACCTGCGTAAGTCCCTTGTCCTGAACGATCTGCGCCGGCGATTTTCCGGAGGCATACACTTCCGGAAAGATGTCCCGGGCTGCCTTCAAACTTACTGCCCCGTGATCGACCAGGGTCAGCAACTCAACCAACCGCTCGGGCGGCACGGGTGAGGCGTCTGCCTGAATGCCGGCGTGGTTCAATTCCCGCAGCAACTCTCCCATCACCCAATTGCTGACGGTTTTGGGATGGGGGTACAACTTGACGCAGGCATCAAAATACACCGACAGGGCTTTGCTGGACGTCAAAATCCCCGCGTCATACTCAGGAATTCCGTACTCTGCAACAAACCGTTGCTGCTTCGTCGAGGCCAACTCCGGCAATCCCTCGCGCAAGTGCTCGATCCAGTCAGCCGAAATCTCCAGCGGCACCAGGTCGGGGTCCGGAAAATACCGGTAGTCATGCGCCTCTTCCTTGCTGCGCATCACCGCCGTTTCACCACGCTCATGATTCCAGAGCCTGGTTTCCTGATAAATCTTCCCCCCCTCACTCAGCACCTTAGTCTGCCGTTTGATTTCGTAGTCAACCGCATCCTTCACAAACTTGAACGAGTTGATGTTCTTCAACTCCACTTTGGTTCCATAGGCCGTCTGACCAACGGGACGCAGCGAGAGGTTCGGCTCACACCGGAAGCTCCCCTCTTCCATATTTCCGTCGCAGACATCGAGATACATGAGGAGCTCGCGCAAACCCTTGAGATACGCAACCACTTCTTCGGACGAACTCAAATCCGGTTCAGTCACGATCTCGAGCAGCGGCGTCCCCGCGCGATTCAAGTCCACCAGGCTCATGCCGCTGCCGGCTTCGTGCAGATTCTTGCCGGCATCCTCTTCCAAATGGGCACGCCTGATGCGCACGCGCTTGGTGGTTCCACCGGCGGCGATTTCGATCCACCCATGTTCGCAAATCGGCGCTTCATACTGGGAAATCTGGTAGCCCTTGGGCAAGTCGGGATAAAAATAGTTCTTACGGGCAAAACGATTGCGCACGCCGATCGTCCCGTTCATGGCCAGTCCGGCGCGCACGGCCATCTCCACGGCCTTCCCATTGATGACGGGCAGGCTTCCGGGCAAACCCAGACAAACGGGGCACGTCTGCGAATTCGCGGTTCGACCAAACGTGGTCCCGCAGGGACAGAATAATTTGGATTGTGTGCGCAACTGCGCATGCACTTCCACGCCGATGACGACTTCGTAGGTCACGCTCAACTCTGCTCTCCCTTGGTGAACTGCTCCCGCTCCCGCCGCATGGCATCACGCCCCGCATCAAAGGCTTCTCGCAAGACGGATTTCTTCGATTCGATAAAGTCGCGTCCTTCTTCCACCGCACCCTCGAACCGCTCGCCCGCTTCTCCGACCAAATCCCGCAACCCGTCTTCCGCCCGCCGCGCATAGCCCCGCAACATCTCGCGGGACTCCGGTCCGGTTCGTGGTGTCAACAAGATCGCCGCCACCGCGCCTAATGCCGCGCCGCTCAAAAATCCCAACAGAACCGCCGCCGACGATGGACCGTGATTATCCGCCATTGTGATGTCCTCCCTCTTTCAACCGTTCCGTCACCACTTGCTTCGCTGCGCGAAGCCCCGCCACCACGCTCGCCACGTTGGCCAGCAATGTCCCTCCGGAGCCTCGCACCAAACTGTGCACCTGATTAACCGATTCGCCCACTTCGCCCACGGCGTGCAGTAACACGGCCGCATGCTCCACCCCGCCCCGCGCCTGTTCGGTCAGATCGTTCAGGTTTTGGCTCATCGTTCGTAATTCCGCCACCAGAATCGGGAGGTCGGCATTGAGCTTGGTCACCAGCACCTCGGCCTCCGCGACCGTCCTGCGCATTTGAATCAGCACCGGCACCAAATACCCGACTAGCACCGCGAAGGCGATCGCGACCAGAATAGCGGCGACTTCTACAATCATAGGAATTCCCTTTCAGGCTTATCGCACCACCGGCTTTTTTGACCGCCAGTTTGTGGCCTGCTCGTAGGCATGGGCCCCGCGTAACAGGGTTTCCTCTTCAAACGGTCGGCCGATGAGCTGCAACCCGATCGGCATTCCCGCTTGACTGAATCCGCAAGGAAGCGAGATGGCGGGAAGACCTGCCAGGTTCGCGGAGATCGTATAGATGTCGGACAAATACATCTGTAACGGATCCTGCGCCTTTTCTCCAAACTTGAACGCCGTGGTCGGAGTCACCGGTGTCACGATCAGATCAACCGTCTCAAAGGCGGCTTCAAATTCCCGGCGGATCAACGTCCGCACCGCCTGTGCTTTTCCATAGTAGGCGTCATAGTATCCGGCGCTCAATACATAGGTCCCCAGCATGATCCGGCGCTTCACTTCCGGTCCGAACCCTTCCGCCCTGGTCTTGAGGTACATCTCGAGCAGGTCTTTACTGTCCCCTGCCCGCAGGCCGAACTTGACCCCATCGTAACGGGCCAGGTTCGAGCTGGCCTCTGCGGTGGCGATGACATAATAGGTGGCAACCGCGGCATCCGTCGTCGGCAGTTTAATCTCGCGGATGTCGGCGCCCAGCTCCCGTAATCCTTCAATGGCGGTGCGAACAGCCTGTTCCACTTCAGGGTCTAGGCCGTCGGCAAAGTATTCGGCTGGAACGCCGACCTTCAGGCGTTTCAAATCTTTCCGCTTGAGGGCCTTGAGATAATCGGGAACCGGCACATTCGCCGACGTCGAATCACGAGGATCATGGCCCGCAATGGCTCCCAACAGAATGGCCGCATCCGTGACATCCTTCGTGATGGGCCCGATCTGATCCAGAGAAGAGGCGAAGGCCACCAGCCCGTACCGGGAGACGCGACCATAGGTCGGCTTCAGTCCGACGACGCCGCAAAATGCCGCCGGCTGTCGAATGGATCCGCCGGTATCCGAACCCAAGGCCGCCACACATTCATCCGCCGCGACGGCGGCTGCAGACCCCCCGCTGGACCCTCCGGGAACGGTCTGGATGTTCCAGGGATTACGGCTGGCGCCGAATGCCGAATTTTCGGTGGATGATCCCATCGCAAATTCGTCCAGATTCGTCTTCCCGATCAGCAGATAGTTCTGCGCGCGCAATTTAGCGACCACGGTCGCATCATAGGGCGGCACGAAGGTCTCCAGCATTCGGGAGGCACAGGTCGTGCGCACCCCTTCCGTGCAGATATTGTCTTTCACTGCCAGCGGCATGGCCATCAGAGGGGTTGTTTTGCGCCAGCCTTTCAAGGACTGGTCGAGTCGTTCAGCCTGTGCAATAACCGCGTCCTTGCACTGCGTGAGGTACGCGTTCACTTTGGGCTCGACGTGCGCCACCCGGAGAAAATAGGCGCGCACGATCTCCGTGGCCGTCACGTCGCCGGCGGTAAACTTCCGCTGCAACTCGGCCATCGTCATCTTATGTATCACCGTCAATGCCATCAGCGCTTCGCCACCTTGCGGGCAATCCGGTTTTTTCCGTCGACCAGGATAATCTTCGGCTTATGCCGCTTAATCTCTTCGTCGCTATAATATTCGTAACAGAAAATAATGATCTGATCGCCCACCGCGGCCTTGCGGGCAGTCGGTCCGTTCAACACGATCTCGCCTCCACCCCGCTTGCCCTTCATCGCGTAGGTCATGAACCGCTCGCCATTGTTGAGATTGGAACAGACGATCGCTTCATAGGGGAGAATACCCGCCGCATCCAACAGATCTTCATCCACCGTGAGGCTGCCTTCATATTCAAGACAGGCCTCGGTCACCGTCGCTCGATGTATCTTCGCCCGCAACATTTGTCGAAACATAGTCGGCTCGTACTCCTTACCTCTCTTAAGATTCTTGAATGATTTTCGGCACCCGGAAACACTGCGCCTCCGCATCGGGAGCGTTCCCTAACGCCTGCTCGGACGAGAGGGACGCCTGCACCTGATCCGGACGAAAGACATTGGTTTGCCCCAGCACAGTCGATGTCGGCTCCACGTCTTCCGTGGAAAAGGTCTTGAGCTTCTGCACATACGCCACAATCTGATTCAACTGTTTGGAGAAGGCCGTCGTCTCCGCCTCGCTCAACGCCAGCCGCGCCAGCTTGGCCACCTTTTCAACTTCCTGGTTCGTGATTTCCACTCTACACTCCTTATTCATATCGGAATGGTGCGAAGGAAAGGGCTCCTGCTGCGCGCGTCCAACGAGGGCCTTCGGAGGCCGCGCGTTGCGCGAGCGCGGGAGTCCCTCCTTTGCACCTCATTCCACCGTTACACTCTTCGCCAAGTTCCTCGGCTGATCCACATCTTCCCCGCGCAGCACCGCAATGTGATAGGCGAGCAACTGCAGCGGAATCGTAAAGAGGATCGGCGACAGCAACGGATGTACATCGGGAATGGTGAACACCGCGTCGGCGATCTTGCCCAACTCCCGCTCACCTTCTGCCACAAAGGCAATCACCGGAGCCCGGCGCGCCTTGACCTCCATGAGATTGCTGACCGTCTTTTCATATAACCGGTCCCGGGGCGCCAATACCACCACCGGCATGTCCTTATCGATGAGGGCGATAGGCCCGTGCTTCATCTCTCCAGCGGCATATCCTTCCGCATGGATATAGGAAATTTCCTTGAGCTTGAGTGCGCCTTCGAGCGCGATCGGAAAGTTGATGCCGCGCGCCAGATACAGGAAGTCGGGCTTTTTATAGTACCGCTTCGCGATCGCGAGAATCTCCGCCTCACGACCCAACACATGCTTCACCAACGCCGGCACCGTGACCAGGCGATCCAGCCAGGCCTTCCCATCCGCCGCACTCAAGACGCCCCGTACCCGGCCGAGATGCAAGGCCAGCATGTAGAGGGCCGCCAGCTGACTGGTAAAGGCTTTCGTCGAGGCGACGCCGATCTCAGGGCCGCAGTGCGTGTACAAGACGCCGTCCGACTCACGGGCCAGGGTGCTGCCCACGACATTCACGATCGACACGACGCGCGCACCCTTTTGTTTCGCTTCCCGGGCGGCGGCCAGGGTGTCGGCCGTTTCACCCGACTGCGAGATTGTGATGAAGAGATCGTTCTTTTCAATCAACGGATCGCGATACCGGAATTCACTGCCGATATCGACCTGCACCGGGGTGCGAACCATTTCTTCCAGCAAATATTTTCCCACCAGGCCCGCATGCCAGCTCGTGCCGCACGCCACGATCCAGATGCGCCCCACGTCGGCAAACTCCTTCGGGGTCAGGCCGATATCGGGCAGGTCGGCCTCCCCGCTCTCATAGGAATAGCGGCCCCGAATGGTATCCAGAATCGTCTGGGGCTGTTCGTGAATCTCTTTCAACATGAAATGGGGATACCCGCTCTTTTCCGCTGCGGACGCATCCCAGGTCACCTTGGTTTTCTTTCGCGTCACGGCCCGCCCGTCGAGATCCGTAAAGGTGACGCCTGCCGCCGTGACTTCGACGACATCGCCCTCTTCCAGGAACGTCACATCCCTGGTGTGGGACAACATCGCCATGACGTCCGAGCCAACGAACGAGGCGTCGGCGGTGCGGCCGATGACCAGCGGGCAACCGGACCGCGCCGCGATCAACAGGCCGGGCTCGCGCTCCGAGATCACCGCGATGGCATAACTGCCGCGAATCTCCTTCGCCGTCGCGCGAACCGCATCCGCCAGCTGCAGCTTGCCCTTTTTCATGTGGGTATCGATCAGGTGCGCGACCACTTCCGTGTCCGTCTCGGACTGAAACTTGTACCCGTCCTTGACGAGACGCTGCTTGAGCTCTACGTAGTTTTCGATGATGCCGTTGTGCACGAGCACGCAGCTCTCGGAACGATGCGGATGCGCATTCTGCTCGGAGGGCTTCCCATGCGTCGCCCAGCGCGTATGGCCGATGCCGCACATGCCGGCAATCGGCTTCTGCTCCAGCGATTTCTGAAGATTGACCAGCTTTCCGACACTGCGCCGGATATCAATTTTGTCTCCGCGCTGGATCGCTACGCCGGCCGAGTCGTACCCTCGATATTCCAGCTTCGACAACCCGTCCAACAAGATCGGGACTGCATCCTGATTTCCTACGTAGCCGACGATGCCACACATAGGGTGTCGTTACCTCCGTTTCGAACGTTGAACTGGCGGTTGCTTCTTCTTGGCGGCACGGGTCGATGCCTTCGCCTTCGATGTGGCCTTGGGTTTTGTTGTTGATGTGGTACTCGTGCGGGGGTTCACCGCCGGCGCAGACTTTGGCGCAGGAGGCGGGACCTGTCCGCTCTGCAGGGCGCGCCGCCTGGCAGCCCATCCCTCACGCGTCACTTGCGGCACCCGAGCAATCACGAGGGCATCCGCCGGCACATCCTGCGTCACGGTGGCCCCGGCAGCAATCACTGAGCCTTGGCCCACCGTCACCGGCGCAACCAGTTGCACATCACTGCCGATGAACACGCTGTCCCCGACGACCGTCTGAAACTTTTTGTAGCCGTCGTAATTGCAGGTAATCGTGCCGGCGCCGATATTGACGCCTTTGCCGATTGTCGCATCGCCGAGATAACTTAAATGGTTGGCCTTCGATCCCTCGCCGAGCTCCGTCTTCTTCATCTCGACAAAGTTGCCGACCTTTCCCTTACGCCGCACCACCACCCCGGGCCGTAAATGCACGAACGGTCCGAGATGCGAGTCGTCGTCAACCTGCGACTCGCGAAAAATGCAGTGGTCCAGAATCTCAACCCTGTGGCCGATGGTACAATCAGTAATCCGCGAGCCGGAATGCACGACCGTGTTTTCCCCGATCGCCGTCCGGCCTTCGAGCGTCACATTCGGGTACAGCAGCGTGTCGCGCCCGATGGTCACCTCGGCATCGATCCACGTGGACGCCGGATCACGCATCGTCACGCCGGCCTCAAGCCAACGTTCCCGGATCCGTCGGCGAATGACGCCCTCCGCCTCAGCCAACTGCGCGCGACTATTGATCCCCAGTCCTTCGTCGAGGTCCCGCAGGCGTAACGCCGAAACAGCGCGTCCCTGCTGCACCGCCATCTGCACAATGTCCGTCAGGTAATACTCGCCTTGGGCATTGCGGGGATCGAGCTTGTCCAGGGCCGGAAAAAGAAACTCCCCGTCGACGACGTAGGTCCCGACGTTGATTTCGCGCACGCTTCGCTCGGCGGGAGACGCATCCTTGTCCTCAACGATACTCTGTACCCGGTTGTCCGCAGCTCCCTCAGGCCATTCCTCGCGACGATGACGAATCACACGCCCATAGCCGGATGCATCGTCGAGCACTGCGGTTAACAGCGTCACGGCTGCGCCTTGCGCATCATGCATCGCCAGCAGCTCCCGCACCGTCGATTCCGTCAACAAGGGCGTGTCGCCGTTCAGGATCAGATAGCGGGTCGGGCGGCGGTGTGCGACGTCGGTAAACACCGGCCGCGCTTGCAACACGGCATGGCCTGTTCCCAACTGTTTCGCCTGCTCCGCGACGGCCACCTGGCCGCCGACCGCTTCGACGACCTTACGCACATCGCCGCCCTGGTGTCCGACGACCACAGCCACGCCCTGCTCCGCCAGACCGCAGGCGATATCCAGCACGTACCGCACCATCGGACGGCCCGCCACCGGATGGAGCACTTTGGCCAACGTCGATTTCATGCGCTTGCCGAGCCCGGCCGCCATGATGATGACGCCCAGCCCGGGAATGGAGGCCGACAAGGTCTTGCCGTACGATGCGTCAGTCATAGGTGTGTCACCATACGTAATCGACACAGGGTGGGTTCGACGATGTTGCGATCAGCCGACCTGTACGCCTGCGTCAGGTTGCTTAATTGGTGTCCAGGTTTTTCCACCGGCCTGCGACGCGGCACCCGACGGCGGCGTCGGGGTATAGAGCCCTCCCGACACAATCAGCTTCATGGCTTCTTCCACCGTGATGTCGACGGCGATCACTTCAGGCTCGGGCACCAGGAGAAAGTAACCCGACGTGGGGTTGGGCGAGGTCGGTACGTAGACATGCACCAGCGGGTCAGGGGACAGCTGCTGCATTTCGCCTTTCGTCACGCCGGTCACAAATGCAAAACAGTAGTGACCGTTCTTGGGAAACTGAATCAGCACCACGCGGCGATAACTTTCGCGCTCCGCGAACGACAAAATGTCCATCATCGACTTGATCGTGGAGTAGATCCCGCGGACCACCGGCACGCGATTGAGCAAACTTTCCCACTGGCGCACGACCTGGCGGCCGATAAAATTCGCCGCGAACAGCCCGGTCATGAAAATGAGCAGGATGAGCGCGATGATGCCCAGGCCGGGCACGTAGTACCCTGGGGTCACCAGCCGGGCAGCGGCGTCGCCGAGAATACCATCCAGACTGACGAACAGCGTCTTGAGAATCAGGACGGTGCCCCAGATGGGAATCATGACCAACAAACCGGTGAGAAAATAACGTTTGAGCGATGCTTTTAACATGCGTGGCTGAGGGGTCCTGGGTAGAACGTCATGATACTGGGCTTGCACCAGTCGTCGCAAGCCTTTTCTTGCTATTTTCAATCACTTGGAATAGGATTCCGCCCTCGTTCTCCCGGCATTTTTCAGATCCAAATGATGAGACAACGCAGCCGACCATCCCGAGGTCTGTTCATTACGCTGGAGGGCATCGAGGGGTGCGGAAAATCCACCCAGGCCAGACTCCTGGGAGAATACCTACGTAGCCAAGGGCACGTCACCGTGGAGACGCGGGAACCGGGAGGTACCCCGCTCGCAGAAAAGGTCCGATCGGTTCTCCTTGATCGCGCCGACGAGCCGGTTGCCGCCGAGACTGAAGCGTTTCTGGTGTTCGCTGCCCGCCGCCAACATGTGGCTCAGGTGATCGAGCCGGCTCTCGCGCGCGGGGCTATCGTACTCTGCGACCGGTTCAGCGATTCGACGTTGGCGTATCAGGGCTATGCCCGCGGTCTCGATGTGCCCCTGCTCGAACGACTCAACCGGCTCGCGACTCACGCCGTGACGCCTCACCTGACGCTGCTCTTCGACCTTCCTGTGGCTACCGGCCTGGCGCGGCGGCGATCTGCCACCGAGCTCAACCGGCTCGACGGCGAGTCACTCCGGTTCCATCGAAAAGTTCGCTCCGGGTTCCTCGACCTGGCGAAGCGTCATCCCACGCGCATGAAAGTCGTTCCCGCGCGCGCATCCAAAGAAAACATTGCCCGCGCAGTTGCCCGAATCGTCGCACCGATGCTTCGCCGCGTTCATCGCGCCGACACTCACACGGCGGCGCCACGCGCCACCACCTCTCACGCCACACAGGTCCGCCATGCCCTTCGCTGACATCATCGGCCACGAGCACGCCAAGACCCTGCTGCGATCGGCGATTCTGCAGAACCGTCTGGCCCATGCGTACCTCTTTCATGGTGAAGATCGAATCGGCAAACGCCTCCTGGCCCTGCGGCTGGCGCAAACGCTGCTCTGCGAGACGGTTTCCGACAACCGGCAGCCGGACGCTTGCGGGGCCTGCCGGGCCTGCCTGCAGGTGGACGCGCGCACGCATCCTGACTTTCAGGTCATTGAACCCGATCAGGAAATGGCCAATCCCCAAATCAAGATTGAATCCATTCGAGACATCGAACATCAGATGATCTATCGCCCGCTGATCGGTGATCGAAAGATCTGCCTGATCGACGAAGCGGATCGCATGACCATCGGCGCGGCCAACGCGTTGCTCAAGACGCTGGAAGAACCGCCCGACCACAGCCTCTTCATTCTGGTGTCGAGCCGGCCCTATGCCCTGCCAGCCACCATTCGCTCGCGCTGCCAAGCGTTGCGACTCATCGCACCGGCACAAACGCAGGTGGAAGCCGCCGTGATTCTCAAACGTGAACTGCCTCCCGCCGACGCACACTTCCTGGCCCTGCTCAGTGACGGGCAGTTGGGTCGGGCGCTGGAATGCGATCTTGAACAGGCCCGCACGAGCCAGAAGGAATTCGCGGCGATTTTCTCGGCCAAAGGGCTGCAATCCTTCTCCACTGTCTTGGCCGCGGCGGAAGCGCTGGCCAAAGGCGACCGGGCGGCAGAAGCCTTCGACTGGCTGCTTCGATGGCTGCGCGACATCCTGCTCATCGCCGTCGGCGCCGGCTCCGACCACATCCTCAACCTGGAACAACGAGCCGGCATGCAGACGCTGGCGGCAGACATCAACATCGACAACCTGCTGGATCTGATCGTCGATCTGGAAAAAATGGAACGCCAGGCGAATCGAAATTTGAACGTGCAGATCGCGCTCGAAACCATCCTGCTCCGAGTCCGGCAACTACTTACCCCGGCAGACACCGCCGACCGGTCACGATAACCTAGCTTTCCCTATTCCCATCTTGCTATCTTCATCCGACGAACCATGAGCACTCGCAACACCTTCTACATCACCACACCGATCTACTACGTCAACGACGTGCCGCACATCGGTCACGCCTATACCACCATCGCCGCCGATGTCCTCGCGCGCTACTGGCGATTGCGTGGACGAGATGTATTTTTCCTGACCGGCCTGGACGAACACGGCCAGAAAGTGCAGCAGGCCGCCGCGAAGGCCGGCATCGATCCGCAAGCGCATTGCGATCGCCTCGCACCACAGTTCACACACCTCTGGGATCGGTTGAATATTTCCCAAAACGCCTTCATCCGCACCACCGATAAACCTCACCAATCTGTGGTTCAACGATATCTTCAACAGCTCTACGGTAAGCAGTTGATTTACAAGGCTGATTACACGGGTTGGTACTGCACGTTCGATGAGCGGTTCTGGACTGAAAAAGATGTCGTCGGCGGCCTCTGCCCTGATTGCAAGCGGCCGATCGAACAGTTGAGCGAGCACAATTATTTTTTCAAGATGGGTCACTATCAGGAACGGCTGCAGCGACACATCCTCGAGCATCCGGACTTCATTCGTCCTGACTCGCGCCGCAACGAGGTCCTCGGATTTTTGCAGACACAGAAGCTCGGCGACCTCTCGATCTCACGACCCAAATCACGACTCTCCTGGGGCATCGAACTCCCCTTCGACAAGGACTATGTCACCTACGTGTGGTTCGACGCGCTCGTCAATTACATGTCGGCGCTGGAATACCTTCCAAAGGAACAACCGGCCGGCTTGCGTTACTGGCCCGCCCACGTCCATCTCGTCGGGAAGGATATTCTCACCACCCACGCCGTCTATTGGTCCACCATGTTGATGGCGCTGGAGCAGCCCTTGCCGCACTCCATCTTTGCGCATGGCTGGTGGACCGTGGACGGCGAGAAGATGTCCAAGAGCCGCGGCAACGTCGTTGATCCCAACAAGATGGTCGACCAGTTCGGCGCGGATGCCTTCCGCTATTTCCTGCTACGCGAGGTGCCCTTCGGGCAGGATGGCGATTTTTCGCATAGCGCCCTGGTCACGACCGTCAACGCCAAACTTGCCAACGGCATCGGGAACCTCCTGAGCCGCACGCTCACCATGATCGAACGATCCTGCGCCGGCGTGATCCCCGAACGAGGCCCGGCCGTCTTACCCGAACTGGAACAACGGATCGAGGAGTTGGCCACACAACTTCCCGGCAAAACCGAAGCCGGCCTTAATGCCTTGCAGTTCCGCGACGTGCTGCTCACGATCGAAGAACTCAACGGCCTCTGTGACGAATACATCGACAAGAGTGCGCCGTGGAAACTCGCGAAGCAGCCGGAGACACAACCGCAGTTGCACACGGTGCTAAACACGTCCGCACGCGCCCTTCGGCTCCTAGCGTTGCTGCTCTACCCATTCATGCCTAATGCCGCGGCACTGATGATCCGGCAACTTGGAATCCCGCTGGACCTTTCCCGGCCGCTGGCGGCAGATGCCGTCAATTGGAATGCGCCGCTGGCCGGCAGCACCATCCAGAAGGGCGCCTCACTGTTTCCCCGTATCGAATCCAAACCACAAGGAGCCAAAGCTGTGAGTGAGACACCCGCATCTCCGCAACCGACTGCCACTGCCCAAACCGCTACCCCAGCCGCCCCACAATCCCCGGCTCCGGTCACCACGTCGGCCGCCGCTCCCGCACCCGCACAGCCGCCCCAGATCAGCATCGACGACTTCATGAAGATTCAACTCAAGGCCGCAAAAGTGCTGGCAGCGGAACGCGTGCCGAAATCCGAGAAGTTGCTCAAGCTCCAGGTCAGCCTCGGCAGCGAGCAGAGGCAAATCGTCGCCGGCATCGGCAAGAAATATGAGCCGGAAGCCCTGATCGGAAAAACCATCGTCATCGTGGCCAACCTCAAACCGGCGAAGCTCATGGGTATTGAATCGCAGGGGATGGTGCTCGCGGCGGGCGACAGCGAAGTGCGAGGGCTCGCCACCTTCGTCGAAGATGTGGAGCCAGGCACCAAAGTGAAATGACTGGCACCTTTCTCACCCGGCTGATCGGAACCGGCCTCCTCGTGCTGCTAAGCAGCATGAGTGCCGCCTTTACGCCGGAGCCCTCCGAATCCGAGCTCGAAAGTAAAACCCACTTCAACGATCCTCTTCCCACGACCATACTAGTGCGGGTGGTCGCACATCGATCACTGGTCCTGGGGCATGAGGTCGGCGGCGCGCGCGTGACGATTACCGATGTGGCGACCGGCCAATTACTGGCCTCAGGCTCGCAGCAGGGCGAACCGGGCGACCAGACCCAGATCATGCGGACCCCTCACCTCATGGACGAACCGGTCTACAGCAGCCGCCCGGCAGCTGCGTTCAGCGCCACGCTCGAACTTTCCCGCCCGACCCTGGTGGAAATTACGGCTGAGGGGCCATTGGCCTACCCCCAAGCGTTGCAGCGGGCGAGCACCACCGTGCTGTTGATCCCGGGCCACGACCTGACCAACGACGGCATCGTGCTGCACCTCTACGGCTATCTCGTGCAGGTTGAACATCCCAAACCCGGCGAGCCCCTGATCGCCAAGGAAGATGTGATGCTGCGAGCCTCGGTGCGGACACTCTCCGGCGCCCTGGTCCGGCCGCACAGTGACTGGGACTCCCGCAAGATGCATATCTATGCCGAACTGTTGATCGGGGACCGCATCGTCGAGCGGCTGCAGATGTTCTACGCCGGCGAGAAAAGTCGGTTCGAAGCGCCGTTTTTCGTGCCGATCTCCAAAGACGCCCCTGATGGAATGACCCTGCGCGTGATCGCGGCCGACGTCGCCACCGGCAACTTCGGCGTCGCCTCGGCGCAATACCCGGTGCTCTCCGAACGGCTCCGCCCCAGGAAAAATTGACCCATTAAATGGGCTACTCCATGGTATGGTGATGGTGTGGAGGCAAACCTGACGAAGTCCAGGAACCACCAACCGAGACCCTAATCACCATTTCGACGGTTTTTCTATGGATCCTAAACAGCGGCAATTTTCCATCTGGTACATGTTCATCGCCCTCTGGGTGCTGATCCTGCTCCAGACGTTTCTCCCTTCGTTCTTCAACCCCACTGAGATTCCCTACAGCGAGTTCAAAGAATCCGTGGCGGCGGGGAAGGTCACCGAAGTCGCGGTCTCCCCGCAGATCATTCACGGGAAACTCAAAGAAGACAAAGTCTTCAATACGATTCGCATTGAAGATCCGGATTTGCTCAGAAACCTGGCGGAACATCAAGTAAAGGTTACCGGGGTCATCGAGAGCACGCTGTTTCGCGACCTGCTGTCCTGGATTCTGCCGATTGTGCTGTTCTTCGGCGTCTGGTGGTTTCTGCTCCGCCGCATGAGCCAGAGCCAAGGTTTCATGACGGTCGGCCAGAGCAAAGCCAAAATTTATGTGGAGAATGAAGTCAAGGTCACCTTCGCCGACGTGGCGGGGGTGGATGAGGCCAAGCAGGAGCTGGAAGAGATCATCGAGTTCCTCAAGACACCGGAAAAGTTCCGGCGTCTCGGTGGCAAGATCCCCAAGGGTATTTTATTGGTCGGCCCGCCCGGCACCGGAAAAACACTCCTCGCAAAAGCCGTGGCAGGCGAAGCCGGTGTGCCGTTTTTCTCGATCAGCGGGTCGGAGTTCGTGGAGATGTTCGTCGGCGTCGGTGCAGCACGTGTGCGGGACCTGTTCGAACAGGCCAAGAGCAAAGCCCCCTGTATCATCTTTCTCGACGAGCTTGATGCGCTGGGCAAGGCCCGCGGTGTCGGTCCGATGGCCCACGAAGAACGGGAACAGACACTGAACCAATTGCTGGTCGAAATGGATGGGTTCGACACCCGTGTCGGGGTCATACTCGTAGCCGCGACCAACCGTCCGGAAATTCTAGATCCCGCCTTACTTCGAGCCGGCCGCTTCGACCGCCAAGTGCTGGTAGACCGGCCCGATAAGATCGGGCGACTCGCCATCTTGAAAGTCCACGCCCGCACCATCACGATCGCCAATCAAGCAGACCTCGAAACCATCGCCGCCATGACGCCAGGCTTCGTCGGCGCCGACTTGGCGAACCTGCTGAATGAAGCAGCGTTGCTCGCAGTCCGGCGCGGCAAAGACACGGTGAGCCTGTCCGAGCTGCAGGAAGCCGTGGAGCGAGTTATCGGCGGATTGGAAAAGAAGAACCGAGTGCTCAATAAAATGGAACGGGCCCGCGTGGCTCACCACGAGGTCGGCCATGCACTGATCGCCATGTCTATCCCGGGCGGCGACGCGGTCCACAAAATCTCAATCATCCCTCGAGGTATCGCCGCGCTCGGCTATACCATGCAGCTTCCGACCGAAGACCGCTTTTTGATGACCGTGTCCGAGCTCAAGAACCGCATCGCCATCCTGTTGGGCGGACGCGCGGCGGAGGAGGTCATCTACGGCGAGGTTTCCACCGGCGCGCAGGACGATTTGCGCAAGGCGACCGATATCGCCAAGAGCATGGTGAAAGCCTACGGCATGAGCGAGAAACTCGGCCAGGTCAGCCTCGAGCGGGATCGGCAGTCCATCTTTTTGCAAACCAGTCCGTCCCAAACGCCGGGCGACTATAGTGAACATACCTCCCGGGAGATCGATAGCGAAGTTCGACTCTTGATCGACGAGCAGTACGGACGGGCGCGGGATCTCATCAAGGCCCAGGAGCCCTCGCTGCGGCATGCCGCTGAGGTGCTTTTGGAAAAAGAAACGATCACCGGCGAGGAACTGAAAGCCCTCGCTATGCCGCAGTAACACGGCCGCTCACACGTCCTGTCGCCTACTCCATTTCATCCTCACAGGCCCCCCGCGCGCCCGCCGCGCCGGTCACTTGAAGACAGACAACGGCTTGCCCTCCTCAGCCTCTCATGAGACACTGAAGTCGATGCTTCCCCATACTTACCATGAACTTCGTTCCCAGCTCAGAATCGCCCTGGCCGTCAACGCCGTCATCGTCGTCGCGGAATTCGCCGGCGGATTTTTAACCAATAGCATCGGCCTGATTGGAGACGCAGGGCATAACCTTGTGGATCAAGGCTCCCTATTCCTCGCGCTCTATGCCCACATACTGACGGCCCGACCGGCCACCGACAGCCGCACCTTCGGCTATCATCGGGCCGGGATTGTCGCGGCGTTCCTCAATTCCTTCATCCTGCTCCTCACCGCCGGCGGCATCACACTCGTCAGCATCGAACGTGTGATGGCTCCCGTCCCGGTCCCGGGAGGATGGGTCATGCTGATTGCCTTGATCAGCTTTGCGGCCAATCTTTCCATCGCGCTGCTGCTCCAGCATGGCGCGAAAGATGACATGAACATCCGCAGCGCCTTCTGGCACATGCTGAGTGATGCCTGGGTCTCGCTCGGTGTCGTCGTGAGCGGAGGCATCATCATGCTGACCGGTTGGTCGGTGCTCGACCCGTTGGTGAGCCTGTTCGTCGTCCTGGCGATCGTCAGAGGGGCCTGGCCTCTCTTTAAAGAATCACTTGAGGTCCTGTTGGAGTCGACCCCGCCCGGCGTCAGCCCGGCGCTCGTTGCGGCGACCATCGAATCCATCCCCGGCGTGAAGAACGTGCATGACCTGCACATCTGGGCGGTCGAACCACGCCTCATCATGATGACCACCCACGTACAAGTAGACGGGGACGATCAAGCCTTGACGACCGACCTTCTCCAGGCGATCCGGAACCGGGTGACCAGCGAATTCAAGATCAAACACCTGACCATCCAGCTCGAAACCGAATGCTGCCATCCCGAAGCGGTCCATTGCGACCTCTCCAAACTCGCGGATCAACATTCCCATTCGGAATTTCTGCACAGCCATCATTAGGCGGATGGTGCTCCCTCACCCCTACTCCACAGCCACCTAGCCGTCCCACCATCTCAGCAGCTACAATGGCCCGCATGGCTCAGACACTGCCCATCCCCTTCTACATGCTCTGCGGTTCGCTCGGCGCCGGTAAGACCACCCTGCTCATGCGCCTCCTCGAACACTGGAACAGCCAGGGGCATAAGGTCGGCGTGCTCATGAACGAAGCGGGCGAGGTCAGTATCGACGGCCCGCGCGCGGGCACCATCGCGGAACAGGTCTTGAACCTTGCGGGAGGCTGCATCTGCTGCGATACCAAAGACGATCTCGCCTGGAGCATCGCCCAGCTGGTTCAGGACTATCAATCCTCGGTGATCATCCTGGAATGTTCAGGGATGGCCGACCCGGCGGAAGTGGTCGATGCGGTAACCGACGCCTACGTCTCACGCATGGTAAAGCTCGAGCGGATTTTTGCCATCCTGCATCCTGTACCCCTGCCGGAAACCGGCATGGCCGAACTTGTCACGCGTAATGCCATCCGGTACGCGGATGATTTGATCCTCAACAAACGCGACCTCTACATACCCGGCCATTGGGAGCAGTTCCGAGAGACCATCACGCGCCTGAACCCGCACGCTCGGCTGTGGGAAACCAACCACGCCAGGCTTGATGTGGCAGCCCTGCTGGCTGCGCCCGCAACCGGCTCGCGTCCAACGAATGTGCAGTTCGGCAAACCACCGGCACCGGGCAAGACGCAGGACACTCGTGCGGCTCACCACCCGATGGTGACGACCGTTCGATTGCCGAAGCCGCTCGATCGCAAAAAGTTCATGGAATGGACGAAGTCGTTGCCGGAGGGTATGGAACGGGCCAAGGGGTTTTTTCGCTTTGCGGGGGAACCCGAACTACAGGAGTTTCAGTTCTTTCCGCCGCGTACCAGCACCGTCGCACCCGTCATGCTGCTTGATGAACCGGACCATGTCCTGGTGTTGATCGGACGTGACTACGATCAGGACCGCTGTCGAGATTCCCTCCTCGCCTGCCTGGCAAGTTAGCCCCTCAGGAAATCGAGCCGGTCTGGATCTGCGAGCGAGAAGGGGACGCAGCAACCGGCCGGAAGCGAGACCAGCGGCGCAGGAACCACGCCACACTGGCACCGATCAGCCCGCCCACGATCCATCCCCCGATCACGTCCGTGAGATAGTGCGCCCCGATGTATACGCGAGAAATGCCTATTGCTACCACCAAAGGCCAGCCGATCCAGCCTGATTTGGGATAAAGGATCTGAAAGAACGCCGCGGCTGAGGCCGTGTTCGCGGCATGGTTGGAAGGAAATGAAAACGCGCCACCGCAGCCGAGCAACTGGTGCACGTCGGGGAGTGTCACACAGGGGCGCGTGCGTTGAACCAAGCCTTTTAATTGAGTCCCCAGCGCATCCGTCACGCCGACCACCCCCGCCAACATCGCCCCGCCGATCACACATTCACGCCAATTGACCCAAGCCCAATAGGCCGCGGCCAGCAAGATGGGATAGAGCAAATTGCCCGGCTTGGCCAGCTCGACGCCGATCCAGTCCAGCAGGCTCGACTGCCCCGCCACGCCGTTGATGCCACGAAAGAGAATCTCGTCCAAGCCCATGGCGCGACGATAAAGGGTCGGAAGGGATCAGTCAAATGGTGCGATGCAAGGTGAGCGGAAAGGCGGAAAGAATCGATTGGAATCGGACTGTCCGTAGCCTGAGGACTGACGTAATGGAGGCATCACTCCCAGACGACGTTCGCCTAGGACTCTTCCTAGGGTCCCCCTCACTCTCGATGTGGTATTCCAATTGTGTACATAGGGGTGGACCCAGGAGGTTTATTATGATTGCAAAACGATTCGCATTGATTCCCGGTTTGCTGCTGACTCTCGGCGGCTGCATGACGAATGCCACCGTCGAGTTAACGAAGGCGCCGTTCGACGCCACGACCGACCTTACCGGCGGCACCTCCGGCGCGACCCGGGAATTTCTCGATCCCACGACGGAATTCACGTCGAGCACGACACCAGGCGCATTGACGGACGGCCGTCTGCTGAGAGCCAAGGCAAGGGCCACTGTCTTCGCCACGCATACGCATGAGAATCTCCGCTCAGACATCGCACGAGGCAATGGAGAATATCTGGCGTCGCTGGCTTCTCTCGCCGGCGTCGCTGCCGACCGATTACCAGACCTTCAGTCCACGCTGATGCAGACCTATCCCTCACTTTTCGACCAGCAATTAGAAGCCTCCCAATCGGCCAAGCTGGTCGTTGATTTGGCCTGGGCGAAGGGCTACGGCATGCCTGTGTCAGCCAAATAAGTGATCGCGATTCCGCTCTCCCCCGCACGGCGCGCTCTTCTCCGGATGAGCGCGTCGTAACGCTATCGATTCCCCACTCCCTCAACCTGACACACTTTAACTTCCTGGGCATCAATACACGTATTCCCACGTGGCCTGACGGTTGACACCGTCCTGCGAGCGGCGTAGGTTTCGCTGACCTGACGTCACCTATGGCCAACACCGCTATCCACGGGCGTGTCATCGACGAGCAAGGGGCGGGCATCGCCGGTTTGACGGTCCGCGCGATCGACTTCGATCCCTTCTTTAAGGAAGATGACGTGCTGGGGGCCGGAAAGACTGAAGGCGACGGCACCTTTCTGATTTCCTACTCCACGGACGCCTACCGTGCCTGGAAGGCTGACCGGAATCCCGATCTGGTCGTGCAGGTCCTCGGCCCTCCCCATACAGAGCCGAAACTCTTCGGGACGCGCCTGCTCCACGAAACCCCCGAGGCCGAAGATGTGACTGACTCGACCCATGAGGTCGGCACCATCACCATCCACCGCAACAACATCGAAGGCTGGCTCGTCACCCACACCACGTTGAACCCCGCCGTCGGAAATCCTGTCGCGCTCTATCACCACAACCGCATCACCCATCTGATTGACGGAGCCACGATGTTTCCAGCGGTGACCGATGCTGCCGCGGGCGCCACTGAATCTATCAACCTGATGACGCTGTTTTTCGACGTCGACAACGGCTTCCTCACCAAGTTCAAAGCCAGCTTCGACCCGTTGAATCCTCCCTCCACCGGCTGCAAACAGGCGGCCGAGACCACGTTGGAGGAAATCCTGAAAGACAAGGGCGGCAAGCCGGTCAACATTCTTGTCACGAACCTGCCGTTGTCCGCCGAAGATACCGTGACCGAAGTGGCCGAATTCTTCGCACAGACAGTAGGCGTGCATACCAATGCCTTCAACAAGGGCTTCGCGCTGCTGCATGCCAAAGCCATCGTGGTGGATGGGAACCACGCGATCCTCATGGGATCGCCGCTCAAACAGTATTACTTTAGCGATTCACGCCATGCCATCCGCGACGCCCGCCACAAGGGCTCGCTCATGCACGACGTCAACACGGATCTCAAGGGCCCGGCGGTGTCCCACATCGAAAAGACGTTCGCGAGCGTCTGGAATGCGACCGGCAAACCGATGCTCATCCCCCCGCCCAAGACCTTTCCCGATCTCCCGGCCACGCCCGACGGCGACGTGGCCTCGGTGCAAGTCCTGCGCACCTTGCCGGGCGGCTCGATCAAGCGCATTCACCCGAGCGATGAAGACCTGCCGTACGGTGAAACCGGCATCCTCGAAGCGTACGAACGCGCCATCGCCAGTGCCCAGCGCTACATCTACATCGAGAACCAATACTTTACCTCGCACGAAATCGTCGATGCGCTCATATCCAGAATGAAGGACACCACCAAGCCGCGCTTGGAAATTATCCTGGTCTTGAACCTTCGTCCAGACCTGCCGGGCTACCCGGATCGCCAGATCGACAACGTCAACCAACTCCGAGCGGCCGCCAGCGCGGGCGGGCACCACTTGGGCGCCTACACCCTGTGGAGCCGTTCAGAAAAGCCGGGCAGCGGCGGCGCAGGGAATCCACGGCACTACGACGTGATGCCGGTGTATGTCCACAGCAAACTGGCCATCATTGACGACGTATGGGCCACCGTGGGAAGCGCGAACCTCGACGGTACGTCCCTCAATTACCATGAGATCGGCCTGATCGTGGGCGGCGCCCTGCTCGATCGGCTCATCGAGAAGGCGAAACTCACCAACGATCCCGGCAAATTTCTCTGGGAACTGTTCTGGTATCTGTTCTTCTTCGTCTTCAAACAAATCCTGTTCGATCTCAAAACGCTCCTGATCCTGCTGTTCGTCGCCTACAAACTCATCTTTGACTTCAAGGAAACACTGGAGACCATCCGGGAGACGCTCGGCGACGTGGCCGACATTCCACAACTGGTCAAGGATATGTACACGCGCACGGCTCAGCATGCCCTGCCCAGCCGCTCGCGCCAACCCTCGCGGAGCGTGGAGCTGAACCTGGTGATGTACAGCGGCATCGCCGGCCTGCCGGAAAACGGGGTCGTCCGATCGTTACGCCACGCGCTCTGGCAGGAACACCTCGGGCTGGCCTCGCTGCCGGATCACCTCAAAACCTTGCCGACCGATCCCTCTTCCATGAACTGGGTCGCCGAGTGGGAACATGCCGCCACCCAGCATATGGATGCCATCAAGAATGACCTGGCGCCTCCTGCCGACCATGCGCCGCATCTGTTGCCCTGGAAGCCGGAGACCGATCCGAAGGAATACCTGGCCGCGCTGAAAATCCGTACCTCAACCCTGCGCAGCAAGGCCGAGAGGTTCGATTTCGGCACCTGCAAAGTCAATGATAAGAAGAGCCTGCTCCCATGGCCGATCATATAGTCCAGAACGCCACCGCCGGAATCGGGCGGCTGCTGTCGTACCTCGACACCATTCACGGCGACGTGGAGGAAGCACGGGCGTTTCTGAAGTTGCTGGGCTGGGACCTGCCGCCCGGTCTGGACGACATCGGGTTAGCCGCCCTCGACCTTGGGGATTTCCTCACGAAGCTCGACGCGGTGATCGGCGCCTCCGATGCCGAAGGGAACGACGAGGTGGCCATGGCAGGCCGCCTGGCGGACCTCGCCTTGGCGATCGGCGCAGTCACGCGGCAGATTCGTGACTTGGCCCAGACGCTCCCCGGAAGGCTGTCATCCTTCGGTGACTACGTAGACCGCACGCAGATCCACAAGCAACTCCCCCTCCGCCTTTTTGATTTTCTAGCGACGAATTACCTCGCGCAGGCCTCGCCGCTGAGTTATGCCATCCTCCATCTCCTGAACGTCATCGACTACCCTTACTACGCCGCCGATCCAGCGACGTTTCAGGTCGAACACGTTCGCGCCACCGTGAACTATCACCTCTTCAAGGTGATGGTGTCGGAACCACAGCGACTCTTCACCGAAGCCTATGGCTGGGATACGCCGATCTTTCAGTCCACCCTCTTCCTCAACCGGGTCAGCCAGCTGCTCCAAACGCTCGGTCTACGGAGTCGCATTCAGCCCCTGAGCCCCCAAGCCGAGGAGGTCTGGGTGGGGCGCACCGGAGCGACTGCCGATCCGCCATCTCAGCTGATCACCTTTTTACATGAAGAGCGCGGCACGCCCTTCGGCGTACGACTGGGGCTCTCGCTGTTCGGCGCGACGCCCACCTCGGCAGGCTCCAGTGATGCCGGCCTCGGCCTTGCGCCTATCATTCAAGGCCGGGCGGAAGGGGCTGTGCCGTTTCATCGTCTGGAAGACACCCGCATCGAATGGTCCGGCGACGTGGAGATCCTCAAGCGGTTGGCGGTGATTCTACGACCCGATCGCGACCTCACCCTTCGCAAGGGAACGGGGCTTGGTGACGTCATCAGCGGTCGACTCACGCTGGGATTGCGACATGGGCAACCGACCGGCGAACTCAAATCTCTGGTTCGCCTGCCCGGAGGGTCTGCCTTGCGATATCAACAGTTCGCCGCCGCAGGCGGTATCGACGCTGCATCGACCAGCAGTCCCGAGACGTTTCTGGAATTGGCGCTCCTTGGCCTTCGGTTCGACTTGACGCTTGCCGACGCAGATGGCTTCGTGCAAGGAACGATGGGACGCGATCGTGTCGAAGCTCCGTTCGATCTCCTGCTCCGTTGGAGCAACAAGACGGGCCTCTCCTTTTCCGGCAGCGGCGGCCTACATGTGCTGCTCCCGGTGCAACAGACCATCGGCCCTTTGCATTTGGACGCGGCCCATGTCGGCATCGACGTGCGCGAGGAGGGGCTCGATGCGGAATTGAGCCTCAGCGGACGCGTGACGCTTGGCCCTGTGACCGCCACCGTCGAACGGATCGGTGTCACCACTGCTGTCTCCTTTCGCGAAGGCAACCTCGGCCCTTTCGGACTCTCACCTCGCTTTAAGCCACCCACCGGCATCGGGCTGGTGGTGACGACGCCAGGGGTGACCGGTGGCGGGTTCCTGGGCTTCGATCCCCAGCGGGCTGAATACAGCGGGATGCTGCAGCTCGAGCTGGCCGAGACCATCGCCCTCAAGGCGCTGGGCCTGCTCACCACCCGGATGCCCGACGGCAGTCAGGGCTACTCGCTCATTATCATCTTGACCGCCGAAGGCTTCGCGCCCATCCCGGTCGGCTTAGGCTTCACCCTCACCGGCATCGGCGGATTAGTCGCCCTGCATCGCACCGTCCGCACCGATGTGCTGCGCGATGGCCTCAAGACGGGGACGTTGAACTCCATCTTGTTTCCACCCGATCCCCTCCGCAATGCCCCCCAGATCTTCAGTGACCTGCGCCGGGTCTTCCCGCCGACGGCCGGCCGCCATGTGGTGGGCCCGATGGTGCAACTGCGCTGGGGCTCGCCAACCCTGCTCACGCTCGACCTGGCGCTGCTCGTCGAACTGCCGGCGCCGATTCGGGTGGTCGTGCTGGGCCGGTTGCAAGTCTTGTTGCCGGACCAGGCCCATCCGCTGATCCAGATCCGCATGGATGCCTTGGGCGTCCTGGATGTGAGCGCCGAGACGGTCTCGTTGGATGCGACGCTCTATGACTCGCGCATCCTGCAATTCACCCTGACCGGCGACATGGCCTTACGCGCGGGCTGGGGCCGTCAGCCGCAGTTCGTGCTGGCCATCGGGGGCTTCCATCCCCGCTTTGCCGCTCCGCCGGGTCTGCCCGTCTTGAAGCGGCTGGCGCTGCAATTGGCCGATGGGGATTCGCTCCAACTGCGTTGCCAGGCCTATGTCGCGGTGACCTCCAACACGGTGCAGTTCGGGGCGCGGGTGGATCTGCATGCGGCCGGCGGCGGCTTCAGCTTCGATGGCCTGCTCGGCTTCGATGCGATCATTCAATTGGCGCCCTTGGCCTTTGAGGTGGAGGTCGGTGCCGCGCTGGCCTTGCGCTATCACGGCCGCCTGTTGATGGGCATCTCGTTTAAAGGCCGCTTGGCCGGGCCGACGCCCTGGCATGTGGAGGGTAAGGCCTCGATCAAGTTCCTGTTCTTCTCGGTGTCGGTGTCCTTCTCGCGCACGTTCGGCAGCAAGACGGCCCCGCCGCTCCCGGCCGCGGTGGATGTGGTGGGCTTGATTGCCGCCGCCCTGGCCGACCGGCGCAATTGGAGTGGCGCCCTGCCACGGAGCACGAGCGCGGTCGTGACGATCAGAGAGACGCCGCCGCCGGCCACGGGACTGCGCGTGCATCCCTGGGCGGAGCTGACGCTACGCGAGCGGATCGCGCCGTTGAACCGGCGGCTCACGAAGCTGGGGACCGCGCCACTGGTCGGCGGGCCCACGACGGTGACGGTCACGATCACCAATCGCGCCGGCGCCCAGCCCTGGCGGACAACTCCCGTGCAGGAGCCCTTCGCCCTGGCGCAGTATGAAGACCTGCGCGACGATCAGCAGTTGGCGCAGCCGGCCTTTGTGCCACTCGCCGGCGGGCTCACGGTGGCCGCCGAGGATCTGGCGGTGGACGACGAGGCGGGACTCGCCGCGCCGATCACCTATGAGACGCTCTTGATTGATCCGACGCGGCCCCCGGAGCGGCCGAAACCGGGCTATGTGCTCTCGGCGGCGGTGTTGGCCCGGGTCGCCCCCTTCGGCGCCGCCGGCCAGGCGCCGGCGCGGACCAGGCGGCGCGGGAAGACAGTTGGCGTCGCATAACAATGAGTAAGACAGCCTGCGCAATAACAATACACGTATATACACAGAGTCACGTTTGACAGTGCATCACGAGCGGAGTACCTTTCGACTCATCCTGCACGAACGGTTGTGCCCCTGAGTACTCACGCAGTACGAGGCTACGTATTTTCTCATTCCGTTAACAAGCGGTCATCGCCACGGACAATTCGAGCCACCATGCCGATTACCGGGATCAAATGGAAAAGCAATCGAGAGTACGACATCCACCTGTTGCGCGGGAGGACCTTGCCTGCCCTCCTCGCCGCCGTCGATGTCGGACTGCCTGATGGTTCCACTCAAGATGCGGCGGCCTACCTCGCGGCCAATGCCGACGTGACGATCAACTTCCAGCCGTCCTTTAGAAACGTGCTCGACCTCACCGCTACGCCGCCGACCTGCTCCGGCTTCGGGATCACCATCAACAATGACAACGGTGAAATCCGTGTGCCGGCGCCTCCCACCCCGGCGCCCGTCATTCACAATTTTCTACTTCACGCCACTGCGCAGGATTCCAGCGACGATAAGGAATACCGCATCAGCGTCCGGATTCATCTTCACAACCGCGTGACGTCCGCCTGGCTCACGCCGCCGATCCTGACCCTGCGGCCGGACGGTCCGACCCTACCCCAAACGACATTCAGACGATTCACGGTCCGCGCCCAGTTCGACGACCAAACCGTCGGTGACCTCACCAACCAGCAGGGGCTGACGTGGGGGCCCCTCGGCAACGTGGAACCATCAGGCCGATTGATCATTTCGGTGGGCAACAACCCGAGCGACCCGGCCGTCGAAATTACCGCGACACTGCCTGCTGATCTACGGGATCCTGGGAATCCCACACCACCTGAGATCGTCGCCCGCGGCCACATTCGATTCGCCGCCGATTGGGCCTCGGAAAGCACCATTCGAACGGAGACCGTACAGGTCCAGGACACGTGGCCGGGGACGATCAACCCGGAGCTCGTCCCGAATTTTCTCTTCTTGTCCGATGGCTACGTCACCGACGACAAACCGCAGTTCGAATCCCAGATCCGAAGCCTCTTAGGCTTGATGAAGAAAAGCCGGTTGACGAGACCCTTCGACCTCCTCTCCACGTCGATGAATTATTTTCAGGCCTTCGTGCCCTCCAACCATCATGGGATTTCGGTGCTCTGCGAAATCTACCCCGCTCAGCGGAATAACGGGGACATACAGTCCAATAACGACGGCACTATCAATCTCTATTGTGTCCCTGATCCGGAGGATCCATCGGCGGGAGAACGCTGGGGTCTCAGCAATCTCCTGTTCAGGCTCGGACTTCCGGTTCCCGGTCAAGGCCCCGATCGACCAGTGAAGGACATCCGCGACTACTGGGATAGCATCCTCGACGACGTCCCGCATGACCGGATCGCCAATGAAACGGTACGACGCTGGCAGAAATTGGCGAGGCGGTCGTTCCTCGAAGAGAACGATTCGACGTTCGGCTTGGCCTACGGCGATTATCCCAATGTCACCAACGAATCTGACAGTCGCGAAGTCGGGTTTCATCCGCGACGGATGACCCGCGCGCGGCTGGATCCGATCTTGAACCGCCTGCACGACAGCCGCGGCAATCCGATGGGCCAACTCTGGGCCGAACGGGCGGACGGCACCCGTCCCAACAGCTATCCGCTCATCTTTCTATTCTCCTCGCTCAAATGGGATCGTGGCGTGAACTATGGCCGCAACTATATTGCCATGAACGTCGAGGACCGGTACGAAATTCCCGCGAGATCCGTCTCAGGCAAACCGACCTATCAGATCGAACTCACCGGCCGCATCGCAAAAAAAATATCCCATGGCCGCCTCATTCGAGGGTGCCACGAGGTGGCGCATTCGTTCGGCCTGGGCGACGAGTACAGCGAAAAAGGCACGCTGCCTCAGAGCCGTGAGATCGATCGGTTTTATGGCAATCTCCAGAAACACAGCGACCTCCTCGACTCGTTCAACGACATCGACGGCGACCGTATCAAATGGCGCTGGCATCGTATCCGCAAAGCCACTGTCCTGATGGGGGCCATCGGAGAGGCCACGACCGGCGTCTTCCGCATTCCGATTCCCTTAGGCCAGACCTTGCAATTCAAACAGGGCAACACGGTGCTCCTGCGCGCGCGGCGATACCCCAACCCCTTACCGCGCATTCCGGACGTCAGCGAGCAACTCCAAATCGTCGGGCTTGCGGATCCAGGAGGAGTGGCCGACCTCTCAAAGCCGGAAGGCCCGGACAATCCTCTGGGCGCAGCCATCCTGGTCTCTCCCAAGGCCGGTCACTCATTTACCGCCGCGGATGCCGCACGGTTCGGAGCCGGTTGCATACTGTACCTGCCGGTCGAGGCCAGTGAATCCGCCCGCTCGGAGGACTATCCCTTCGCCGAATTGATCGCCCTGAACGTCAAAGACCACATCACGGACCGCGGCTGCGCGCTCAATCAGGACCCCGAGAGCGACGAGATCTGCGTGCCGGACAAGAACGACATTCAAAAGCCGAAGAAGCTCGATATCGATTTTCCCCGCTGCTTCAAACACAAGAACCGGATCGTCGGCTTGTTTACGGGTGGAAAAACTTATCACTGCGGCATTTATCACCCCACGGGCAACTGCATCATGCGCAACTCGGACAGTGACGGAAAAGAGTTCTGCCCCGTGTGCCGATACCTGCTGGTCGATATCATCGATCCGCACCACCACTTTTCCATCGATCTGGATTACGGCGAGATTTACCCACAGAAATGAGCAGCACGGCCGGTACATTCGAACAGATCGCGCGCGCCATGATCGATGCCGTCGCGCCGTTGCGCCGCGCGGTGGGGAGTCCCGACGCGTTCCGATCCTTCATGCTCCGCCTTGGCTGGGACCCCCTTTCCGTCCCTCCGTCCTACACCGCGCTGGGCACGACGATTAGCGAAGCGATGCAGGCGGTCGAAGCTTTGCGAGAGGACCCGACCGCGGAAGAAATCGTCTCCCTGCTCAGGAAAGCCCAAGCCGCCTACCACGCAATTCAACGAATCGATCAGGCCCCCCCGGGCGTGGACGCGCAAGAGTTTCTAAGCCAGATCGGCGACCGACTGTTCGAAATTCTCCTGACAGACTATCTCGCCACCCATCAACCGGCTCTCTTCAATCTGCTCTCGATCCTCAACGTCATCGAAACGGAGATCGTCCCGGCGACGGCCCAACAGCGCACCCATGTCCGTACGCACTTCCACTGGGCCAACATCCCCGAGATCATTCGCGATCCGTTATCCTTGCCGCAAAGGGTGTACGGGTGGGGCACGCAAGAGTTGAAGTTTCAACTCTTGCTCCAGCACCTCAGCGAACTGTTGTTCGCGTTCGGTTTTCCCGTCTTCATCGGCAAAGCCGAAGAATCGCTGGCCAATGGCTATGCAGGGCAGGACACGGATCTGGATGAAGATTCGCAGTGGCTCAAGGTTCCGTTCTACTACATTACGATCGCCGACCGAGAACTCGAAGCCGCCATCAGCGTGGTGGAACTCAAAGGCAACGGCACGATCTTGCCCGGTCTCGCTATCCAACCGCATATCCCCAACGAATTTCCGTTGACCCTACACCTGGCACCGACCATCGATCTGCGGGTGAAGGCCGGCACCAACGCTGCCTCTCAAGTCGGCATCGTGCTCCGACCCGGCGACGCATCGATCAAGTATCCGTTTCAACCGGGCACCACGCCGCCTTCGGCCGGTATCGGTCTCGGATTCGATTTCAAACCTGCTTCGCCGAGCCTATTGCTCGGTTCCTCCAAGGGCACGCGTCTCGAAATCCAGGGAGGCTCCGTCGACCTCGGAGCCTCTTTCCTGGATAACGAATTGGACGTACTGCTGGCGGCCCAGATCAAAGGGCTCACCCTCGTCCTGCAACCGGGCGAGGCCGACTCCTTCCTGCGCGCCTTACTCGGCGACAGCGAACGACGGCTCACGATTCCACTCGGCATCGAATGGTCTCGACGCAACGGTGTGCATTTCGCAGGGAGCGACGCCTTCGAGACCTCCTTGCCGACGAATCTTTCGATCGGGCCGGTCAGGGTGCAAGGCCTGACCTTGCAGCTCTTCGCGCCCACCGACCATTCCGCGGACCTGACCCTGGGAGTGGGGACAGAGATCTCCGGCACGCTCGGTCCCATCTCATTTGCAATGGAAGGAATGGGATTCCGTCTGCAAACGACGTTTGCCCCAGGCAATGTCGGTCCGTTGGATCTCGCCTTCGGCTTCAAGCCGCCCACCGGCATCGGGCTGGTGGTGACGACGCCAGGGGTGACCGGTGGCGGGTTCCTGGGCTTCGATCCCCAGCGGGCTGAATACAGCGGGATGCTGCAGCTCGAGCTGGCCGAGACCATCGCCCTCAAGGCGCTGGGCCTGCTCACCACCCGGATGCCCGACGGCAGTCAGGGCTACTCGCTCATTATCATCTTGACCGCCGAAGGCTTCGCGCCCATCCCGGTCGGCTTAGGCTTCACCCTCACCGGCATCGGCGGATTAGTCGCCCTGCATCGCACCGTCCGCACCGATGTGCTGCGCGATGGCCTCAAGACGGGGACGTTGAACTCCATCTTGTTTCCACCCGATCCCCTCCGCAATGCCCCCCAGATCTTCAGTGACCTGCGCCGGGTCTTCCCGCCGACGGCCGGCCGCCATGTGGTGGGCCCGATGGTGCAACTGCGCTGGGGCTCGCCAACCCTGCTCACGCTCGACCTGGCGCTGCTCGTCGAACTGCCGGCGCCGATTCGGGTGGTCGTGCTGGGCCGGTTGCAAGTCTTGTTGCCGGACCAGGCCCATCCGCTGATCCAGATCCGCATGGATGCCTTGGGCGTCCTGGATGTGAGCGCCGAGACGGTCTCGTTGGATGCGACGCTCTATGACTCGCGCATCCTGCAATTCACCCTGACCGGCGACATGGCCTTACGCGCGGGCTGGGGCCGTCAGCCGCAGTTCGTGCTGGCCATCGGGGGCTTCCATCCCCGCTTTGCCGCTCCGCCGGGTCTGCCCGTCTTGAAGCGGCTGGCGCTGCAATTGGCCGATGGGGATTCGCTCCAACTGCGTTGCCAGGCCTATGTCGCGGTGACCTCCAACACGGTGCAGTTCGGGGCGCGGGTGGATCTGCATGCGGCCGGCGGCGGCTTCAGCTTCGATGGCCTGCTCGGCTTCGATGCGATCATTCAATTGGCGCCCTTGGCCTTTGAGGTGGAGGTCGGTGCCGCGCTGGCCTTGCGCTATCACGGCCGCCTGTTGATGGGCATCTCGTTTAAAGGCCGCTTGGCCGGGCCGACGCCCTGGCATGTGGAGGGTAAGGCCTCGATCAAGTTCCTGTTCTTCTCGGTGTCGGTGTCCTTCTCGCGCACGTTCGGCAGCAAGACGGCCCCGCCGCTCCCGGCCGCGGTGGATGTGGTGGGCTTGATTGCCGCCGCCCTGGCCGACCGGCGCAATTGGAGTGGCGCCCTGCCACGGAGCACGAGCGCGGTCGTGACGATCAGAGAGACGCCGCCGCCGGCCACGGGACTGCGCGTGCATCCCTGGGCGGAGCTGACGCTACGCGAGCGGATCGCGCCGTTGAACCGGCGGCTCACGAAGCTGGGGACCGCGCCACTGGTCGGCGGGCCCACGACGGTGACGGTCACGATCACCAATCGCGCCGGCGCCCAGCCCTGGCGGACAACTCCCGTGCAGGAGCCCTTCGCCCTGGCGCAGTATGAAGACCTGCGCGACGATCAGCAGTTGGCGCAGCCGGCCTTTGTGCCACTCGCCGGCGGGCTCACGGTGGCCGCCGAGGATCTGGCGGTGGACGACGAGGCGGGACTCGCCGCGCCGATCACCTATGAGACGCTCTTGATTGATCCGACGCGGCCCCCGGAGCGGCCGAAACCGGGCTATGTGCTCTCGGCGGCGGTGTTGGCCCGGGTCGCCCCCTTCGGCGCCGCCGGCCAGGCGCCGGCGCGGAAGCGCCGACGCACCACGGCCGTCACGGCATAACACGACAGGAATGAAGCACCATGCCTGAACAGATTGCAGCCACTTATCGCTTCTACTCCTGGCTTCGCCAGGGACTCCTCGCGGGCCTATCCGGACAAGCCGCGTCCAGTCCGGCCACCGCAGGACGCCTCGCGCTGCCCATCAGTCTCCGGGTAAACGACCGGGCGCCTATCGAAGTCAACGTGCAACTCTATGGGCCCGGCGACATCACGGGATTGGACGCCCGCGAAATCATTCGCACGGACCCCCATGCCCACATGACCGACTTCGAGCCGAACTATTTTCCGGCCATCGAATTCGATCGTCCCGACTTTCCCTGGCTCTTTACCCCGGCCCCGGCGGATGGCGCTCGGCGACTACGTCCCTGGATTTGTTTGATCGTCATCCCTAAGGATCGCACCACCATCAAGATCAATCCGCAGCGGCCCTTGCCGGCGATCACTTGCGCCGTTGAAGACTTGCCAGACCTTGATCAATCGTGGGCCTGGGCCCATGTCCAGATCGTCGCTGCTCAGAGCACCACGCCCGATCCCTCTCCTCGCGCCACGCTGCAGAAGATTCTCAACGACCATCCGGAGCGCACGCTCTCGCGCCTGCTCGCCCCGCGCCGGCTCGATCCCAATACCGCCTACTACGCATGCCTCGTGCCCACGTACGAAGTCGGAAGGCAAGCCGGCCTGGGCGAGCCGGTCAAGCCGGAAGACGAACAGGCTGTGAAATTAGCTTGGGCAAAGAACGGCACCTCCGGGCCAATCACGCTGCCGGTCTATTTCCAGTGGGAATTCCGGACCGGCCTCGCGGGAGATTTCGAATCCCTCGCGCGCCGCTTGCACGCGCAACAGTTGCCATCCACGGTTGGCCTGCGACCGGTGGACATCAGCACTCCAGGCTGGGGCATGCCGAGGTTGCCGCCCGGCGCGCCGGGCAGCCTGTTGGATCTGGGGGGAGCCCTGCAGACGCCGGAGACGCAACCACGGCCCTGGCCGGACGGACCCCGCAAAACGTTCCAGTTGGCCCTCGGCGCAATCCTCAACGCGCCCGCAGTCATGGCCAACACAAGCGGAGCGCCTGCTCTCCTTGGCCCGCCGCTGTATGGACAATGGTACGTAGACCGGGACAGCCTGCCCCCCGCTGACCAACCGCCGCTCTGGTTCCGCGATCTGAATCTGGATCCGCGCCACCGCATCGCCGCCGGCATCGGCACAATGGTGATTCGCAACGAGCAGGAGCCGTTGATGGCCTCGGCCTGGGACCAATTGGAACAACAACGACGAGACCGGCAACGGCTCAAGCGGGCGCAATTAGCCGAAGCCGTCGGCGACAGCCTCTCCAAGAAACATTTCGCGACGCTCGACCCGGCAGGCCTGCTGCAACTCACGGGACCGGCACTGCGAGGCCTGACGGGGATCGCCTCATCTTCCACGACGCCCGCGCCGGACACCAGCAGTTTGCTGTCCGGCCATCCGGCGGTGACTGGGACCTTCCGCCGCATGACCCGCGCCCATGGACCGATCGCCGCCCACGCCGCCAAGTTCGATGGCCTTCGGCTCCCCACGACATCGCCCGCCTCGACGGCAGGACAGGCGTTTCGCCCGCTCATGCAATTCGCCGTCGCCACCAAGCAGCGACAGGCGCCGGCGCTGCGCGAATGGTCAGAATTGAAAGTCGAAGTGCTCCGGCGCCTGTCGCCGAAAGAGGCGGTGCTGGCGGCGGTGCGAAACACGATGCCTACTATTGATAACACCGAGTTGACAACCTTTGCGCCCAGTTTTCCGCAGCCGATGTACGAACCCCTGCGCGACTATGCACCGGACATGCTGTTACCCGGCATGGACAAGGTCCCGTCGAATACCATCGCGCTCCTGAAGACCGATCCGGCCTTGATCGAGGCCTACCTGGTCGGCCTCAACCACGAGATGAGTCGCGAGCTACTCTGGCGCGGGTTTCCGACCGATCAGCGCGGCAGCTACTTCCGGCAATTCTGGGACGCGGGCGGAGACGAACTGCCCACGACAGATGCAGAGCGCGAATCCCGTTTTGACATCACGAGGATCACCTCCTGGGCGTCGGACAGCCGTCTCGGGTCTCACAGCGCGCGAGGCTCGGCGGTCGGCCAGATGGTGCTCCTCATTCGCGGCGACCTTCTGCGGCGTTACCCGCGCGCCATGGTCTATGCCTTGGAAAGTGTCTGGTCGCCGGACGGCACGAAGCGCGAGCTGGGCACGACGGAACGGTATCCGATTTTTCGCGCGACGCAATCACCGGACATCACGATGCTCGGCTTTCCGCTCACCGAAGATCAGGTGCGCGGCGCGGACAAACCGGCCAACGGCGGACACCCGGGCTGGTTCTTCGTGCTGCAGGAGCAACCGACGGAACCGCGATTCGGCATGGATGTCGCCACGACCTATGGCGGCACACCAGCCCACTGGCGCGACCTCACCTGGGGCCACGTGGCGCCGAACGAGGCCGCGCTCAAACAGCTCGTGTATGTGCCGATCGACGGCCTGTTGAACAATACCGTCGTCGATCAGATTCCTTGGGGAAAGAACTCGGCGCACATGGCCAGCATCACCAGACAACCGCCGTTCCGCGTGGCGGTCCATGCCAGAACCTGGCTGCCGGGCCGGTAGGAGCAACGGAAAGAGACGAGACCATGCCATTTTTGGAACAAGAAACCGCGCGGCTCCAGACGGCCCTGCAAGCCTTAGCCGCGCAACAGACTGCGTTGACGACGCAACTCACAAGCCAGCAGCAGACGGTGACGGCGGCGCAAATTCAGCGCACCAATGCACAAAGCGGCCTCACACAGGCCCAGGCGCGCATTCCCCCGCTGCAGGCAGCCGCCGCCGCTGCGGATGCCACGGTCGCCGAGGCGCAACAGGACCTTCTCGATGCGTCCGAACCGCCACCCGGCATCCCCCCGGCAAGCTGGCGGTTGCGACTCGCCGCGCTGCGAAGAACAGTCACCCAGGCCCGGACCGCAGCAACCGCGGCCCATGCGAAGGTGACCGAGGCACAGCAGGGCGTTACCCAAGCCCAAGCCCAAGTGCGAGCTGTAGACGTCCAGATTGCGGCGGCGGCAGCCGCGGTGCAAGCTACCCAAGCCGCGATCGCCGCCCTTCAGCCCCGCCGGCAGGCACTGCAAGCGAGCCTCACCGAGATCGAGGGCATGAACGCAGAAATCACGCGAGACCCGCTGGTCAGGGCAGCGCTGCAACGGGTGGCAGCGCAACTCTCGGCCCGCACGGCAACGTTGGAAGAATCCCTTCAGGTGACACGAATCGAATTGGAGGATGCCGAGACGCTGCTCGCAGGCTTGCTCAACCGCCGCAGCGAACTAACGACGCTCCTTGCCGGCCTGGCCACGCAAATCCCCGAGGCGGAGGCACAGGCGACGGCAGCTGAACAGGCGCTGGCCGCAGCAGAAACCGAAGTCACGGCACTGTTACAGGACGGCCCCTAAGTCATGAAAGGATCAGCGGAGTGAGACCGATCGACGAAGGATCAGACATTCCTGAACGGGTGCCCCCGGCAGTGCTTCGAGCCTGGGCGACCAAGTTGCGACAATTGCAGGCGGCACATGATCGGGCAGTCGCGCGAGCCCAAGCCGCCCAACGGCGAGCGTCCATGCTCATCCGGCAACGGGCGCTCTACCAGGCCGAGTTGGGTCAGGTGAACACCCAAATTACCGCCACGCAGGATGTGGTGACTCGCAAGAAAGCTGAAGTCGCGGCGCTATCGGCGCAGGTCGATGAATATCGAAACGCCCGCGATTCCGCCACGGCCCGCCTCCTGGGCACGGATCGCCTCACTGGTACGGTTCCGACCACGCATCCGCTGCTGCTGTTCCCCGTCCGCTTGGAAACCAGGTTTTCGGCGAGACGCACGGGACCGGGCACCGATCTCCTGCTCCGTGTCTATCCCGACGACATCCATCTCGACAGCCACGAACCGGCACTGACGGATGAGGAAGACCGGCGCGGGAAGGAGTTTTGGGCCCATGTCGCCGCCGCCCCCGCAGGCACGGACCGGCAGGATCATATCAGGCAGGGTTGGCAACGACTCACGGAGCAGGTTGGCACTACCCGTGCCGCCTGGATCGCCCGTGCGCTCGATCCTTCTCAAGGTGGAACGGTGACTCGCCGGGAAGACAGTTGGATGCGCGCGCCCCATACGCAGGTCCTCCCGGATCGCTGGGTCGCCATCGGTTATCGCGGCGATGCGGCGCGCATCACCGCCTGGGGCAATACCATCTCTGAAACTGTGGCGGTCGGGCCCGATCCGCGGAGCACAGGCCCGCTCGGCGGCAATGGCTTGCCGCCCGTCGATGAGGGCATGAAGTGGATCACGGACTTTGACGTGGCTGAATCCATCGGCATGGGTCTACGTATTCCCATCACCGAGGAAGATGCGCAGGCAGGATTCGACCGGATTGTGGTGCTGGGCCTGAAGGCCTCGTGGGATGCCCCGACCACCGCCGGCCGATTGGCACAACTGTTCGACGCGCACCATTACACCGGCGGCCTTGCCCTCGTGAAACAACAGGTCGCGACGAACAATACCGCTGAAGCTTCCGCCGGCTATCGATCGACCGAGCGCAATGCCATCGACAGCATGGGCGTCGAATTAGGCGCCTCGTTGATCCAATCAGGGTCCGACGGCGATCTTCTGGCACAGGCCCTGGGCCTGCCGGCCTCCGTCTTTGCCCATGTCCGCGGAGCCGACGGAGCGGAACAACGCCACGCCTCGCTCATGCAGGCGGCGCTGCTCGCGCTGTGCGACAGTCCGTTATTGCGTCAACTGCTCGGGGCAGCCGGAGCGGACGTGCTGCGCGAGCACCTCATCAAATACGTCCGGGCCCGCGGGCCGCTCCCGGCTCTACGTATCGACAACCAGCCCTATGGCCTGTTGCCGGTGGCGGCACTCGACCGTTGGATTTCGACGACCGATCAGGACCCGGACAAGGCGCTGGCCGCCTGGTGGAAGGCTCAACGGCTGACGCGTCGCCGCCAGGTGCCTCAGGCCCTCCAGACCACGCTGGAATCCAACCCCGTCGTGCTCCTGGCGCAGGAGGGGAACGCCTGCCGGTATACGTTGCGGGAGTTTCCGGAAGTTTCTACTCCACAACCGCCCCTGCCGAAACGGTTGCTTACCGATGCCGTTCGAACGCTGCTGCTGACCCGCGTCCTTTCGACCGCCCACGATCCGGCCTGGGATGAACTGACCAGCTTGTCCGATCCGGTGCGACAGCAGCTGCTCGCGGAGGCGATGGATGTGCTCACCTATCGTCTCGATGCGTGGGGCACATCCCTCGCCACCAGGCGGCTGGCTGTCATGCGGCAGGCGGCGCCCACCGGCATCAGGCTCGGCGCCTACGGCTGGGTCGAACAGGTCCGGCGTGGGGCCGCGCTGCAGCCGGTCTCCACACCACCGGCCGGTGTCATCGCGCCGGTCTCACGCTCGGAACAGAACAAGGGATTCGTCCATGCCCCCTCGCTGGGACATGCAGCGGCAGCGGCCGTCCTGCGGAGCGGCTACCTTTCACAAGAGTCCACTCGCATAGCCGGCGCCTCGCCTTTTGCGGTCGATCTTTCGTCCGAACGGGTCCATCGCGCCAAGTGGCTGCTCGACGGCGTACGCCAAGGTCAGTCTTTGAGCGCGCTGCTCGGGTATCGATTCGAACGCCGTCTCCATGAACGTGGCTTGGACCGCTATATCCAACGCTTCCGCGCCCTCACGAGCTTCACCGGCACCGATCGCTTCGCCGATATCCGGGACACCCTCACGCGCGCCGAACGGCTGGCGCAGGAGGTCACGCGGCTGACGGCGCAACGCGACCAGGCCTTGCGCCGGGCGGAAGACGCTCGAGCCTTGAAGGCTGAACGAGAAGGCCGCGAGCAAACCTATCGCGCCGCACTGGGGACGATCGCCACGCTCGCGCAGCAGGCGCAGGCGGCCCAGATACAGGTGACGCAGGCGGCCCAAGTGCTGGCGCAACAACAGGCGGCGAAACCTCAGGGGAAGGTGACGCAGCCATCCGTGCGGCGTTATGCCGTCCAATTGTTGGAAGCGCGGGATTTGGATGACTGGGACAACCGCCTGGAACAGCTGACCCAGGCCCAGGCCATCGCCGTGGCACAGGCCGCCGTCGCACAACAGACCGTCAGCGCACAAGAAGGCACGCGCCTGCTCGCGGAACGGGCTCAGGCCAAGTTGCTCAACGCCGCCGACCCGGATTCCATTCCCGCCGCCCAACAAATGGCCGTACGACAGAACACACTCGCCGCTGACCTCGACCGCCAGGCGCTCGCCAAGGAAGGCGGGCAACGCGGGAAGGCCATGGCCGATCTCAATGCCGCAAGAGCGGCCCTCACCTCACGCCTCGCGGCGCAATGGAACGAGGCGCTGAAATCGTTGCCGGCTGCCGCCGTGGTAGACGGGCTGGCGCTGCACCGTCGGTGGACCGCGAGCCAACAACGCCAGGCCCCGCAATCTCCTTGGGATGTGACGACCATTCCGTTCGGCAACGCGACCTTGGGGTTTCCTCCGCCCGGCAGCCCCGACTTTACCGCACTGGTGGACGCGCTCAAGGCGCTCGACGATCTGGTGGACTCGGTTGGCGACAGCGTCGTGGCCGAGAGCGTGTATCAGCTCGTTCAAGGAAATCCGCTCCGTTCCGGCGCGACGCTGGATGCCATCGCGGCAGGTGAAGTCCCGCCCCCGGAGTTGGAGGTGATCCGCACGCCGAGAACCGGCATCGGGCTCACGCACCGCCTCTGCATCCTGTTCCCCGTATCCAGCGGCACGACGCCCAGCGGCTGGCCGACGACCCTCCCGTCGGCACGTGCACAAGCTGAACCGGTCCTGAATGCCTGGGCGGCCTCGCTCCTGCCCAACCCGGCCCAAGTCCGTTGCAAGGCGGACTACGTGAATCCTGAGAACGGACAGGTCTATCAGACAGTCGAAAGCGCGCTGACTTCACTCGGGCTCTCACCGATCGATGCCGTATATCTCGCCGAAGGCAACACTCGTGCACAGCAGGCCGAATTGGAGCAACGGTGGCGATTCGTGCTGCAGCAGGCTCGACCCGCGGCTGTGCCGCCTGAGGCGATCATTCGATTGCAATTCGACCGTGACAACAACTGGAGCGCGGATATCCTGAGCGTGACCGAATGGTGCGAGGTGGCGACCACGGTGCGACGCCTGCTCAGCAACGCCCGTCCGCTGGACGGGCGCGATCTGTCGCTGCCCGAATCACCTGCCGACTCCGGGCTGGACCAGGAGGAGTTTGCCGGCCGCGCGACCCGCGCGTCGCAAGCGTTGACCCATGCGCAGCACACGCTGGAAGGCTTGCTCCCTCTACCCTCCTCAGACGACCTGACATCCAACCTCGACGAGGTTCGCCGCGCCCTGTTTAGCCTGGTTGGCTTTGGCATTCCGAGTGCGGTCCCGATGGACATCAGCGGCACGGAAGCGGACGCGCGCTCGGTGCTCCTGAACCAAGCTCGGTCGGTCCTGCTCGAAGTGCAACGGCGCCTGGACCGTATGGCCGAATCCGAGCAAGGCTTTGTCCGTCCGAGCGCCACGCCGGAAGAACGGCAGGATCACGACCTCGCTCGATTCCGCATCATCTTCGGCCAAGACTTCCTGGCCCTGCCGCGCGTGACTGCGGCCAACGCGGCACAATTGAATGAATCCTTCGCGGCCAGCCTCTCACTCCAGGGGCAGGACCAGCAAGCCGCCGTGACCTGGTTCCAACGGGCCGCCTATGTACGGCCTGGTGCGGCACGCCTAAACGAGGCCATGCTCTACGCTGAAACCGTGGGCAGCGCCGCGCTCCGGTTCCACGTCGGACAACTCCCCTATCAGGCGCAGGATCGTTGGGTGGCCCTGCCGCCGGCGCCGGACAAACCTCTTCCACGAGGACGCATCTCGCTCGTGGCGCATGTGTCGTCGGCGCAGCCGCTCCGCTTCGATCAACCCTTCGCCGGCCTCCTGATTGACGAATGGGTGGAGACTGTGCCGAGCCCCAGCGAAACGACGGGCGTGACCTTTCATTACGATCAGCCCAACGGCGCGCCTCCGCAGGCCCTCCTGCTCGCGGTGCCGTCGGACCGGCGGGCAACCTGGGACCTCAACAGTCTGGAGGCTGTCTTGCACGAGACGATGGACCTGGCCCGGCTCCGTGCCGTTGCACCCGAGAGCGGCGACGAAATGATCTGGGTGGATGACCAACTGCCGGAAGGCGCGAGCCCGTTCGGCGACGCCGAGGCGTGGACCTGGATTCGCATGAAGCCGGAACCGCTGTCCGGCGCACGCGCCCATCAATCCGTGGCCGCGGCCGGCATGCACCAACATTATTTTCGAGGGGCCAAGGCCGCGCTGTTCGTCAGCGTAGGGGACAGGCTGTTCGCGCACATCTATCTCGATCCTGCGCGCATGCCACGACAAGTCATGTTGCAGTGGCATGACGGCAGTTGGGAGCATCGTGCCTATTGGGGCGAGAACCTCATTCCGTGGGGCACCGACAATACGGTCAGCCGCCAATACATGGGTCCATTGCCGCCTGCCGGCCGCTGGGTGCGGCTCGAAGTGCCTGCCTCCACCGTGGGGGTCGAAGGACGAATCGTGGACGGCATGGCCTTCACCCTGTTCGACGGCACGGCCACGTGGGATCGCGCCGGCAAGCGCGCCTTGCAGCCGGTCGGTTCCGGAGAGGCGGACCCAGTGGCGCCGGCGCTGCTGTTTACCGGTGGCACCGTCGATTTCAACGGCGTCGTCGATCCAGCGATAGGAGCATAGGCATGGCATCCCGGATCAGACTCGACCTCAGCACCCACAACCCGGACCTGCAAGACGGGTTGCAGGCGCGCATCCACGACCCGCTGTGGATGCTGGGGCGGCAATGGCAGTTCGGCGAGTTCAACGGCGCGGATGCAGGATCGCCCGCCGCCGCCCAGGTGATCGTTGACCAAGCCGCCGTGACCCGCTATCAACCTGGGCCGCGCTCAGGCCCGCATCCGGCCAGGCCCTACGCAGCCGACACTCTGGCGCTGGAAACATGGGTGGAAGGGGAGCCTGTCATAGAAGACGCTCGCCCCAACTGGAGGCTGGCTGCCGAATCCGGTCGGCATTTGCTCCGGTTGCTGGAAGCGGCAAGGCTCGGCCCCACCCGCGCACAGTGGGTGGCAAGTGCGTATGTCCTGGCTGCACCAACGGCCGAACAAACCAAGCAGATGGACGCCACAAGCCTCGCTTTCATCCGGGTGCTGACGGGCCGGACCATCGACGGTCTTCGACTCGCTGCGAGGCTGCGCGAACTGCAGGCAAGCAACAGCATGGCGGACTTGTTTCGCGACGCCCCCTTCGATCAGGTGGTGGAGAGCGATCGCTCCGAAGTGACCGGCATCGTGACGAATTGGTTGACCTGGCTCGACGGCCTGTTTCAGCAAGGCGCCGCCCCGTCCGCCTGGATCCCCGAACGGATGGAATATGCCTTCAGCATTTCCGGCAAGACAGCGGTGGAAGAAGTAGTGCTGACCGCTCCGGAATATCTCGATGGCCGATTGGATTGGTTTTCCTTCACAACGAGCCCGGGCAACGGCCTGGGAGCGACCGACAGCCGCACATCTCTTACGGAGGCCTTTCTTCCCGCGCCGGTCTCTTTTCGCGGCATGCCCTCTGCGCGCTTCTGGGAATTCGAGGACGGCGCCGTAAATTTTGCCAACGTGGAGGCCGCGCCGCAGGACCTGGCCCGATTGCTGCTGGTGAAGTTCGCCCTGGAATACAGCAATGATTGGTTTCTGCTGCCGCTCGACCTGTCCGTCGGCACGCTCTCGCAGATCCGGGCACTTGTCGTCACCAACACCTTCGGCGAACGGTTCCTGATTCCTCACGCGAACGAGGTGGACGGGCCCGCGTCGCCTTGGCGCATGTTCGGCCTCACGAACGACAGCCAGCGGCTGCTATTCCTGCCGCCTGTGTTGGGACCGATGTTGGAGAGCCAGCCGGTAGAAGATCTGTCGTTACTGAGGGACGAAATGGCCAACGTGGCCTGGGCCGTCGAGCGGGTCGTCGAAAGCGCCGCCGGTCGCCCGTTGGACCGTCACGAAGCCTATCAAGAGACGTTAGCGGCGCAGCCGCCGTCACCCACCGCTGACGGTGACGTCGCCCCACTGAGCTATCGTCTCGGCACCACGGTTCCCGACTATTGGATTCCATTGCTCCCGGTCAAGGAGGGCGCAACCTTGCGGCTCAAACGAGGCGCGCTGCCCGCATTCGGCGAGGGCGGCGTCCAAGGTGTACAACTCCCGAAAGGGCGATTGCTCGAACCAAAGCGCGAGTTGTTGCTCTACGAGGAAGAAGTGCCACGCGAGGGAGCCCGCGTCACCAGGACCTACCAATATGCCCGCTGGATCGACGGCTCAACCCACCTCTGGATCGGCCGACGCAAAGGCCCAGACCGCGGCGAAGGGTCAAGCGGGCTGCAGTTCGACCTGGCTGAGAAGAGGGAGGAAGGGAGCCGGAATTAGGCGGCCGCCGGTACCAGTTTGAAGTTTTAGATGAAGGCATAGTGACAATAAGATGAGCAATGGCGCTATTTTTATAAAGCTGTTCTACCCTGGATTGTTCGGGTTGGAAGTGCCGAGTGATTATTTTCTCACGGTTGACGGAAAACCGGCTCTATTAAGACTTCTTAGGAGACTGCGCCCTGTGGAGGTTCTAGACTTTACAAACGAATTAATCCCTGATCCTCAGGGAAAGAATTTGCGGAGGCTTAAGAGTTCCATAGATTCCCCTTCGGAAAACAGTATGGAGTTTATTGCGCAAACCATGTCAGTCGCCAAAGAACGAACCGACAACACATTGCATAATTTGGGAGAAGCAAAAATTACAGATATCCCTCACCGGCTTACTATCGATCCCGTATCTATCGAGGGACATCGATATTTTAAGACACGTGACTGGACGGATATGGTCATTGTTCACGAGGCAGACGATATCAAACGTATTTTGCCCGCTGAGTCGGTTTTCTTCCAACAGGTGCTTGATCGATTCCTTCAGGCGTATCGACTCTTCACTAGAGATTCACGCATTCGCTATTTCGAAGAAGTGCAGGAAGCAATTCATTGGAATGTCGGGAAGGTACGGTTCGAGCAACAGGAGATGTCAAAGAGCCCGCTAGATAGGCTTGCGTCTGCACGTAACAATATTCAGTTCAAGGATGCCTCAATTAATTTCCCATACGGTCACGAAGGTTTATTTGAAATCGAGCCACCAGCAGCCACACAGCTGGTGTTCAATTTCCTTAAAATGAGCCGGCCACTATCCTTATCTCAAGAATTGTTCTTGAAGGCCCATGAAGCAGCCTACTATCGAAAGAATCCTCGCTATGCACTCGTTGAGTCGTTTTCGGCCACTGAGATATGTGTCACCAATTACTTGAATCAGACAAAGTTAGGCAAGGGTGTTTCGAGCACGAAATTGAAGGCCTATCACGACGAAGTTCCCATGGGATACAAGGTCAATGTGGAAATCCCCCTCCTTTTAGAGAAGCTTACGTTTCAGGAAGAAGAAGTGTTGGGGACGCTCAACTGGCTTCGAAAAAGGAGAAATGCGGTTGTTCATCAGGGAGAGTCTGTTTCTGACGAGGAAGCCAGGAAGGCGGTCAATGCGGCAGGACAGCTCTTCGATATGCTGGTCAAGAGAGGAATTGATCTGTCTAGCCTGTAGGTGGACGGATTGGTATTTATGACGAGTCTACACTCCTCCCGTAGAGCGACTAGTTGCCCAATTCCCTTGACGAGCGAGCTATTACGTAGACGCCAGCCTTCGCTCTCCTCCCGCTTGGTAACATTGAGTCTGAATAGTTACGTGTTTGACACGCTCATCGCGGGGGCATATCGTGAGATATGTTTGCCCGTCTATTCTCAATACTGTCGCTCGCCACCCTGGCAGTCCTGCTCAAACGCCTCGTGACGCGTAAACCGCAATCACGCCCCTATCGCAAAGCTAAGTCCAAGTGGCCTAGCCGAAGTTACCGCGAACCTTCCTGAAGGCTGCCACGGCATCGCATAACCTTACAGTTATAGACTGTTGCGACTCTTCTACCCCTGCAATCGACTCCAGAGTTTTTCGAGCGTTTTCACGAACGCTTTACACTCGTTGTCACTCAGATCAGAAAACAGCTCTGCGACCTGTTCCTTATATTCCGTACAGCGCGGGGAGAGCTCGGTCATGACTTTGTCCGAAAGTTCGATCACGGTGGCCCGGCGATCCGTCGGGTGCCTTGTTCGCACCACCAACCCGTCCTTTTCCAACGAATCGACGAGCGCAGTGACGTTCGTCGCGGTCACGCCCAGTTCTTTCTTGAGATCGCTCATGATCCTCGGCCCACGCTCATGAATCGAACCGAGGATGCGCAATCGTTGAGGCGACAGTCCCTTTTCCAGCAACAAAGACTCCGACCAGCGTTGATATGCCGGAGTAAAGCTCCACAGAAGTTCGACCAGCCGGTGCCGCGGCAACGTCGAAATGCAGGGAGAGACGGCTGAGTTCCCTCTCGCTTTGACTCGTGGGGTGATCTTCACACCTTTCCTCATGCGAACACCGTACTTCAAAAAGCGATACCTTTCAATCATAAATTATTCATAGTTTCATCATTCATATATTGACTATGTTTTGCGGCATGCCCGATACTGCACAAAAGCAGTGAGGAAGTCTGATCCGACGCCATCCTCCAGACCACTATTCCAACAGGTACAACATGCTCAATGTCCGACATAGACCATGGCTCGTCGCATTGCTGCTGACGGTGGCCGGCTGCAACAGCGAGCAGGCCAGTAGCGGCGGACAAGCGCCCCCTCCTGAAGTCGGCGTCGCTCAGGTCATCGCGAAGCCGGTCCAACAATGGGACGAATACACGGGCCGCATCAGCGCCATCGACACGGTTGAGCTACGACCACGCGCCAGCGGCTACGTGCAGCGAGTGGCCTACACCGAAGGGCAGGACGTGAAACGGGGTGATTTGATGTTTCAGATCGACCCCCGTCCCTACCGCGCCGCCTTGGATAATGCTGAGGCTCAATTGGCACGCGCGCGCGTGGCGCAGCGGCTGGAGACCATCCGCAACAAACGCGCCCAATCACTGATCGAAGACAACGCCATCTCACACGAAGAGCTGGATTTGCGTCGTGCCGCCCAGGCGCAAAGTGCCGCGGATGTGCAGGCCGCCGAGGCCGCCGTGGCCACCGCCAAACTCAACCTGTCCTTCACCGAAGTCCGCGCCCCCGTCTCGGGACGGGCCGGCCGGGCACTACTGACGGTCGGGAATCTGGCCACCGCCGACGAGACCTTACTGACGACAGTGGTGTCGCAAGATCCGATGTACGTCTATTTCGATGCCGACGAAAACAGTTACTTGCGCTACCGGGAACAGGAGCGCAAGAACGAACGCACGGCGAAGGACAACGCAGTACACGTCGGCCTCGCCAATGAAACCGGTTATCCGCATACCGGTAGAGTCGACTTTCTCGACACGCAGGTGAATCCTACCCTCGGCACCGTGCGCGCTCGGGCCGTACTCCCCAATCCCGACCGCATCTTTACGCCCGGCCTCTTCGCGCGCGTGCAGTTCGTCAGCGGGCAAAAGGCACAGGCCCTTATGATCGACGACAAGGCCATCCTCACCGACCAGGATCGCAAATATGTCTATGCAGTAGACAGGGAGGGAAAGGCGCAACGAAAAGACGTCGTCCTGGGCGGCATGGTTGACGGGTTGCGCGTGGTGCAATCCGGCCTCGCGGCGGATGACAGGATTGTCGTGGTCGGCCTCCAGAAAATCTTTTATCCCGGCATGACGGTCGCCCCTGCCGAGGTTTCGATGGATACGCCATCGGGGCCCTCCGCCCCCGCAGCCATGGCGGGGAAGTAGGGAGACTCGGCCGTGGATTTTTCCAAGTTTTTCATCGATCGGCCGATCTTCGCCGCCGTGCTTTCGATCGTGATCTTCGCCGCCGGGCTGATTGCCATCCCCATTCTTCCGATTAGCGAATATCCCGAAGTCGTCCCGCCTGCCGTCATTGTGCGCGCCATCTATCCAGGGGCAAACCCCAAGGTGATTGCGGAAACCGTGTCCACGCCGCTGGAAGAACAGATCAACGGCGTCGAAAACATGATGTACATGAAGTCGGTGGCCGGATCCGACGGCGTGTTGCAGATGACCATCACCTTCCGTCCCGGAACGGATCCGGATGCCGCCCAAGTGCAGGTGCAGAACCGCGTCAGCCAGGCGCTATCGCGGCTCCCGTCGGAAGTAGTCAGCCTGGGTGTGACCACGCAGAAACAGTCGCCGACATTTTTGGTGATGGTCCAGTTGCTGTCACCAGACGGAAAGTATGACGCCCTCTACCTGCGCAACTACGCCAATATCAAAATCAAGGATGAACTGGCTCGCTTGCCCGGCGTCGGCCAGGTGCAGATATTCGGCAGTGGTGATTATGCGATGCGTATCTGGCTCAACCCGGACAAGATCGCTTCGCGCGGGATGACCGCCGGTGACGTTGTCGCTGCGGTGCGCGAGCAAAACATCCAGGTCTCGGCCGGACAACTAGGCGCGGAACCGATTGCGAAAGGCACTGACTTCCTCATTTCCATTAATGCCCAAGGCCGCCTGCGTACGGCTCAGGAGTTCGGCAACGTCGTGCTGAAGATCGGAGCGGGCGGCGAGGTCGTACGCTTATCCGACGTGGCCCGCATCGAACTCGGCGCCAACGACTATACGTTGCGCGGCCAACTCGACAATCAGGATGCTCCGCCCATCGGCATCTTCCAGGCTCCCGGCGCGAACGCGCTGACCGTGCGCGATGCTGTGATCGCGAAAATGGAGGAGCTGAAAACGCGTTTCCCGCCCGGCCTCACCTACCGCTCGGACTACGACACCACAGTGTTCGTCCGTGATTCGATTCAGGCGGTCGTGCAGACGCTGATGGAAGCGATTCTGCTCGTCGTGCTCGTCGTGATTCTGTTCCTCCAGACGTGGCGCGCCTCGATCATTCCGCTCATCGCCGTTCCGGTGTCGGTGGTCGGTACGTTTGCCGCGCTGTACCTGTTCGGGTTCTCGATCAATACTCTCACCCTCTTCGGCCTCGTGCTCGCGATCGGGATCGTGGTGGATGATGCGATCGTGGTGGTGGAGAACGTCGAACGCAACATCGAAGAAGGACGCACACCGCTCCAGGCGGCCCACCAGGCCATGCAGGAAGTCTCAGGCCCGATCGTTGCCATCGCCCTCGTGCTGTGTGCCGTGTTCGTTCCGATGGCCTTTCTGAGCGGCGTCACCGGCCAGTTCTACAAGCAGTTCGCCGTGACGATTGCCATCTCAACGGTGATCTCGGCGATCAATTCACTGACCCTGTCGCCGGCGTTGGCGGCTAAACTACTGAAAAGCCACGGCACACCGAAGGATGCCCTTTCCCGGGGGATCGAATCTCTCTTCGGGTGGGTCTTCCGGCCGTTCAACCGTTTTTTCAAGGCTAGTTCCGACCGCTATCAAGGCACCGTCTCTCGCGCATTGAAACATCGCGGCTCTGTCTTCGCCGTGTACGCCATGCTGTTGATCGCCACCGGTTTGATGTTTCAAGCGGTGCCCCGCGGCTTCATTCCCACCCAGGACAAACTGTTCCTGATGGCCGGAGTGAAATTGCCGGAGGGCGCCTCACTCGACCGAACGGACGCGGTCTTGCGCGAGGTCGTCGCGATCAGCAAAACCGTGGACGGCATCGCCCATGTCGTGGCCATGACAGGTCTGAACCCATTGCAGTTTACGAATACGCCCAACTACGGGATTGCGTTTCTGATCTTGAAGCCGTTCGACGAACGCCACCGGAGTGCTAAAGAAATCAGCGAGGAGATGAATCAAAAGATCTCCGCCATCAAAGAAGGCATCACCTTCGTGCTGATGCCGCCACCGATTCTCGGCCTCGGGAATGGCGCAGGGTACGGGTTATTCGTGGAAGATCGGGCCGGACTCGGCTTCGGAGCGCTGCAAAATGCCGTCAGCCTTCTGCAAGGAGCAGTTATGCAGACGCCCGGTATGGGGTATCCGATTTCGGGCTACCAGGCCAACGTCCCGCAGCTCGACGCCGAGGTGGACCGCATCAAAACCAAGACGCAGGGCATTGCGCTGACGGAGCTCTTCAACACGTTGCAGGTGTACCTCGGATCAGCCTATGTGAACGACTTCAATCTGTTCGGCCGCACCTGGCGCGTGTATGCCCAAGCCGACGGCGATTTTCGCGGGAAGGTCGAAGACATAGCGAACCTCAAAACCCGTAATAACCGGGGCGAAATGGTCCCGATCGGGTCGATGGTGAAATTCAGCCAAACGTACGGCCCCGATCCGGTGCTGCGCTACAACGGTTATCCTGCCGCCGATTTCATGGGAGAGGCAGATCCGACCAAGTTCTCATCGGCTCAGGCAATGGACAATATCCGCGAGATCGCCGGTAAGGTGCTGCCGAACGGGATGACCATCGAATGGACCGACCTGAGCTTTCAGGAAGCGTCGCAAGGAAGAGCAGCCCTGCTGGTGTTCCCCGTGGCCATCCTGCTGGCCTTCCTCGTCCTCGCCGCGCTGTATGAGTCCTGGACCTTGCCGCTGGCGGTGATCCTGATCGTGCCGATGTGCATGTTGTGCGCGCTCGCGGGTGTCAAACTCACCGGCGGCGACAACAATACCTTCGTGCAGGTCGGCTTGGTTGTACTGATGGGCTTGGCGTGCAAGAACGCGATCCTGATCGTCGAATTCGCGCGTGAGTTGGAACTACAGGGGAAGGGGATCGTCGAGGCGGCACTCGAATCCTGCCGCCTCCGGTTACGCCCCATCGTAATGACCTCGGTGGCCTTCATCGCCGGCACGGTTCCCCTCGTGCTCTCTCATGGAGCCGGCGCGGAGGTGCGTTCCGCCACAGGCGTCACCGTGTTCGCCGGCATGATCGGCGTGACCCTGTTCGGCTTATTTCTTACACCGGTATTCTATGTCGGCCTGCGCATGCTCTCCGGACGCCAACTGGTCAGGCACGATGCGCCAAGAGAAAATGAACTACTAGAGGACGAATTGAAGCAGATCGATCATTCCGATTGAACGAAGCCGATAACATCCCATCTATGGCGCAGTGTGTCCGCCACCCTCTCCTCCCTGAAGCGGTGTCACCGGTTCAAACCCGTATTTGAGCAAGAGCTTTTGAATGCGCGGGCTCATGAAGAAATCCGAAAATGTATCGGCAACCGAGCGAGACCCTTCCCGACAGGTCCAGACCACTGCTTCGCCGAACTGAATCGGCGTATAGGTCCCACCCGGCATTTCATCGATAATGCGTACCTGCCCGCTGTTGTTGATCGCATCCACACGGTACACGAGGCCGACTTCTGCGTCTCCTTTACGGATTATCTTGATGACTTCATCATGATGCGTAGCAGAAATCAGGCGGAACCGGTCTTTATACGAAGGATCACCCGCCCGAAGCGCCCGTGCCGTGAGGGGTCCGGCAGCGGAGCTTTCAAATGCCCCGATCGCGACCCTGGTTCGTTGCCCCGACGAGATGTCGTGGAAAGAAATCGGTATGGCCTGGGAGGCAGCGGACATCACGAACACCAGGGACGTCTGCGCGTAGACCTTCGGTCTGCCGTCGAGAGTCAGACCCTTCTTCTGCAATTTCTCCAGCTCATCCACTCCCGAAAGCAACACGTCGATGGGTGCGCCGTTTTCCACCTCGCGGCGGAGCGTTTGTGAGGAACCGTAGACGACCTTGACCGCGGCGCCGAATTCACTTTCGAACATAGGGACCACTTCCTGAAAGGCCGGTTGAAGGCTATAGGCCGCCCCGATCGTCAGAGTGTCTGCCTGCACAGGCTGGCCGATTGCCAGTTCCCCCGTGAGGGCGACTGCGATTGCCATCGCCATCGCCAAACTCCGTCTCCACATTCCCTTCATTGCGCTGACCTCCCGGTTTTCTCGCTACGCATGGATCTTGGTAAGCTCTCCGCTGACACGTTGTGATGCAGCTTTTGACACGAGATGGTCGCAAGATTAGTACCAGCCCATGAGTTCGTGAGACAGACCACCGAACCTCGGCAATTACTACGGTTCTTGTGGCAGGGCCGTGATTGGTGACTACCCTGCGGATTCCCGTCCAGCCAAAGTGTGAAACTTTGCACTGGGCGCACAGTGCGATTATGCCCTATCGAGGTGCTGACCGCTTCTTGTAGGAACTCGGCGCGTCATAATTGCTGATGGTTCCCGCCAAGTGTGCGAATAAACGGCCATCACCTGTCTTCGCCTGATAAAGCGCAGGACGGCAAGTTCCTTGCTCTACTCCCCTACCATGAGCCACACAGGCCTCCTCAGATTGACACTGTATCTGCCGCTTCATCAGGCTGCAAGACAAGGGCATCCTGTATGAACGAAATCGTTCTCATCGCCTTGCGGAGGCCCTACACCTTTGTGGTGATGTCCATTCTGATCGTGCTGCTGGGCACCATCACGGTGCTTCACATGCCAACCGACGTCTTTCCGAATATCACGATACCCGTCACGTCGGTGGTCTGGGCCTATGCCGGCCTGCTGCCGCAGCAGGTGGAAGGGCGCATCACGTATCTGTTCGAGCGTTTCCTCACGTCGACGGTGGAAGGGATCAAATACATCCACAGTCATTCCTACTACGGCAGCAGTATCACCAATATTTTTCTCCAGGACGGAGTGGATGTGGGCAGAGCGGAGGCGGATATCACCGCCATTGCGCAGACCGTCGTCAAGGCGCTGCCGCCGGACATTTCGCCGCCCATGGTCATGCGTCTCGCGCCGTCGTCCATACCTGTCGCGATGCTCCAAATCAGCTCTGACCGGCTGACCCCGGCAGAGCTCTACAATCTTGCCTACATGCGCATCCGGCCCTTGCTCGTCACGGTACCGGGGATTGTCCTGCCACACCCTTATGGCGGCCAGGACATGCAGGTCATGGTCAATCTCGATCAGCAAAAGCTGTTGGCCCGTAATCTGACTCCGGCGGACATTCACAATGCCCTCATGCAGCAGTATCTGGTGCTGCCCTCCGGCGACATCAAAATCAAGCAGACCGATTGGATCGTCCAGACAAACGCCTCACCGATGCAGATTGAGCATTTCAGTGATATCCCGGTCAAACGGGAGGACAACGCTTACATCTACCTGCGTGATGTCGCCACGGTGCGCCTCATGGGACGGGTCCAACAGAACGCCGTGCTGGTAAAAGGCAAACAGACCGTCATCATCGTTGCGATGAAAAGCACGGAGGCCTCGACGCTCGACGTGGTCACTGGGATCAAGAACATGATCCCGCGCGCCCAGCAAATTTCTCCAGAGGGCGTTGAAATCAAACTGCTCGACGATGCGTCCACCTTCGTGAAGGATTCAATTGCCGATGTGCTGCACGAAATGGCGACCGCCGGCGCGCTGGTCGGCCTCATTGTGCTATTGCTCCTCGGATCTTGGCGGGCCACGCTTATCGTCTGGACTTCAATTCCGCTCTCCATCCTGACCGCACTGATCGGCCTTCACTGGCTCAATGAGACGATCAATGTCATGACCCTGGGCGGGTTGGCGCTGGCGGTCGGCATCCTCGTCGATGACGCGACCGTGATGATCGAGAATATCGACCGGCATCTCGACATGGGCAAGCCGCTCGAACAGGCCATCGTCGATGCCGCCAATCAGATCGTGGTCCCCACATTCGTCGCCACCCTCTGTATCGCGATTGTCTGGATTCCCCTCTTCGAGCTGGGCGGCGTCGCCGGGTATCTGTTCAAACCCATGGCGGAAGCGATCATCATTGCGATGCTGGCGTCCTTCATCCTGTCGCGCACGCTCGTGCCGACCATGGCGAAGTTTATGATGAAGGGTCATCATGCCGAAGCCGTTTGAGATTCCGGGACAACCCGGCGCGGGACCCTCTCGAAACATATTCGTCCGCTTTCAACGACGGTTTGAAAACGGGTTTAACCGGTTCCGCGAACGTTACGGGCTGCTGCTCGAACAGGCCATCGCCCATCGCAACACGTTCGTCACCGTCTCTCTGGCTATCGCCGTCGCCTCGCTGTCACTGTTCTTGTTTCTGGGGCGGGATTATTTTCCGGAGATCCGGTCCGGTGTCATTCAGATGCATATGCGAGCCCCTCTCGGGACGCGCATCGAAGTGTCGGGACGTATTGCCACGCTCGTCTCCGACAGTGTGGAGGAGCTGTTGGCCGGTAAGGTCGAGAACATCGTCAGTAATTGCGGCCTGCCGGTCGGAGCGCACAACCTCGCGTTCATTCCCACGCCGACCATCGGCTCGCAGGATTGCGACCTCACGATTCTGTTGAAAGATGAAAAGTCGCCGGTGTGGGATTACCGACGCATTCTCCGCCGTGGCTTGGCAGAACGGTATCCAGGCACCGAATTCACGTTCCAGCCGTCTGATCTGACCGCTAAAATTCTCAACTTCGGCGCGCCGGCGCCAATCGACGTGCAGATCAAGGGCCCGGACATGCATCCCAACTACGAGTTCGCGCGCAAGTTGGCCGGAAAATTACGCCAGATCCCCGGCGCCACCGACGTGGTCATCCAGCAAACCATGCGTACACCGACGCTCATGGTCGAAGCCAATCGTACGTTCGGCCTATCGGTTAACAGGACCCAAAAAGAGATGGCGTCCAACCTGCTGATGACGACCGCCGGCAGCCAGCAGATCGACCAGGTGTACTGGCTCGATCCCAAAACCGGCATGTCGTATCTGATCAACGTCTATACGCCACAGGCACAGGTCAATAGCGTCAATAGCCTCAAGACGATTCCGGTCGAATCCTCGAGTGAGGCGTCTGACAATCATGACGTGCAGTTGCTCGGCAACCTGGCCGAGCTCTCGGCGGAGGGAACGCCCGGCGTGATCACCCACGCGAACATTATGCCACTGTTCGACATCTATGTCGGCACGGAAGGGCGTGACCTCGGTGGCGTGCTGGCGGAAGTCGAAACGGTCACCAAGAGCATGGAGCACGAACTGCCTCGTAGTGCCGCGGTGGAAATTCATGGCCAGGCTTCACTCATGCACGATGCATATTTCGAGTTGATCTTCGGTCTCCTGGCCGCGATCGTGCTGGTCTATCTGCTGATCGTCGTCAATTTTCAATCCTGGCTCGACCCCTTCATCATCATTACCGCTTTGCCCGGCGCATTGGCCGGTATTGCCTGGGCCTTGTTCCTGACGCACACGCGCCTGTCGGAGCCAGCCCTTACGGGTGCCATCATGACCATGGGAACAGCGACGGCCAATTCGATTCTCGTCGTCTCCTACGCTCGCGAACGGCTCGAAGAGCATGGCGAAGCGCTAAGAGCCGCGATGGAAGCAGGGACAACCCGTTTCCGTCCCGTCCTCATGACCGCGTCGGCCATGATCTTCGGCATGGTCCCCATGGCAACAGGCTATTCGCAGAATGCGCCGCTGGGCCGCGCCGTCATCGGCGGCCTGCTCGCGGCTACCGTCTTCACCTTGTTCTTCGTCCCCTGCGTGTATGCCATTTTTTATGACCGGCGAAGCGTTCATGCAAAGGAGCACCGGTAATGCTGAAGCGCCTCCATCGGCGACCTGGAATATTCTCAGGGATCATCTTGCTCCTGGTCTATCTCTGTTATCGAATCTATGAGAGCAATGTCGACGCCACGACCTTGCGCAAGCACACGCTTGAGGACACCGTCCCCACCGTAGCCATCACCTATCCAACGCCTGTGCCGCCGACCGAAACGATTACCTTGCCCGGTAATATCCAGGCCTGGTTTGAGGCGCCGATCTATGCGCAGGTCTCCGGCTACGTCAAGATGTGGTACAAGGACTACGGCGCCCTGGTACGCAAGGGCGACATCCTCGCCGAAATCAACGCCCCTGCCTTGGACGCCCAGTATGCGCAAGCCAAAGCAGACCTGGCGGCAGAGCGGGCAAAATATGCCCTGGCTGACCTGACGGCCAAACGCTGGGTCGCGCTGCGCAAAAACCACGCCGTCTCCGAACAGTCGATCTCCGTGCAAGAGGCCAATGCGAAGGCCGAAGCGGCCAGGGTCAAAGCGTCGGAACAGAACGTCAAGAATTTCGAGGCGCTGATTCAGTTCAAAACCCTCGTCGCGCCCTATGACGGGGTGGTGACCGTCCGCAACATCAATGTCGGCGACTACATCAATAAGGAAGGCAACATCAGCAACCGCAGCGTGATCACGAATCTGTTCACGGTGGCCGATGTCAGCATGCTGCGTCTCTTTGTATCCGTGCCGGCAGCGTTCGGGGCCTTTCTCAAACCGGGGTTGACGGCCGACGTGACAGTGCCGCAACTCCCCGATCGTCATTTCACTGCCAAATTTCTCACGGTCGCCCGGGGATTCGATGTCAGCACGCGCACGGCGGTCACCGTGTTCACGATCGACAATGAAGACCGGGCCCTATGGCCAGGATCTTACGCCCAGGTCCATCTCACCGCGCCGGTCGACCGGAACGTGCTCATCATTCCCTCCACCGCGTTGGTCTTTCAGGAACACGGCACCCAGGTGGCCGTGGTGACGGAGGACGATCGAGTGCATTTGAAACCCATCACGGTGAGCAAACTCATGGACAATGCTGTGGAGGTGACAGAAGGCATCTCGCGTCAGGATCGCATCGTGAACAACCCGAGCGCCGCTTTGCTGGAAGGCGACAAGGTCCGCATCGTCACACCTGCGCCCGGATATGATCTTGTGGGCACCGCTTCGGCCGTCACGAAGGAATCATCTCCGAAATGACGTTCTTCCAACGGAGGCAAACTCGGTGTGGCCGAGTTGAACAAGCCGACACGCGTCGATTCACTGGCCAGGCCGTCACCAGCGTTCTGCTGCTGATGCTCACCCTCCCGGCCTGCAATTCATTTCCAGCTGTCGATCTCTCGCCGTCCTATGAGCCATCTCAATTCGTCGTTCCCGCCTCATGGCATGGATCGAGCCCTTTCGTTGAAGCGAAACCGTCCGATGGTGAGTTGCGTCAGGACTGGTGGAAGCTGTTCAACGATCCGGTCCTGGACAAGTTGGAGGCGCAAGCCTTGACGGCCAATCCTGACTTGCAGGCCGCAGCGGAGCGATTTGTGCAATCGCGTGATGTGATGATGAAAGCCCGGTCGCAATATCTTCCTCGCGTTAATTTGGGGTTTGAGGCGACAGATAATCGGCAGTCCTTCCATCGCTTGTTTCGCCCTCCCGATAGTCCACTGGAAGAATCCAGCGTCGCCGCCGGCGGGATCGCATCCTGGGAGCCCGACTTCTGGTCGGCGCTCCGCAACGCGACGCGTGTGGAGATGTACCGCGCAGAAGAACGCGCCGCTGACTTCGGACTCGCGCGCCTGAGCCTGCAGTCGGAGGTGGCGGCAAACTATTTTGCGTTACGGGGCCTCGATGCGCAGGAAGCGATTTACACGCAATCAATCGCCCTCTATACGCAGTCACTGGAACTCGTCAACGCGCAGTTCATCGGCCAGATCGCGTCGGCGCTCGACGTCGCCCGTGTCGAATCTCTCTTGTTCAGCACCGAAACGAGACGGGCCCAGATACAAGGCCAACGCCAAGTGTTGGAACAGGCTATTGCCATTCTTCTCAACGTGGCACCCGCCGCCTTCAAGATCGCGCCGGTCAACGACCTCAAGATGGCGGCCTTCACAATCCCGCAAACCCTTCCGTCTACGTTACTGGAACGTCGTCCGGATATCGCCGCGATGGAACGGCGGATGGCGCAGGCCAATCGCACCATTGGTATTGCGCGCGCCGCATTTTATCCAAATGTGTCCTTTCGTCTCGGCGGCGGGTTTGAAGATGAGCTCTTCAACCTGTTCACGCTCGCCAATAGTTTCTGGTCTTACGGGTCAGGGGTATCGTTACCTCTCTTTCAAGGCGGCTATCGCCGGGCGCAATTGCAGCAGTCCTGGTCCGCCTATCGCGAAACGGAGGATCGATACCGCTCTACGGTGCTCAATGCGTTTCGCGAGGTCGAGAATAATCTGAGCCTGACTAACCGGTTGACCCTCGCGGCCAACCGGCAGGACGCGGCCGTCGGCGCGACGCTCAAAACGCAAGATCTGACCATGGAGCTGTATCAAGGAGGGTTGGCGTCCAGCCTTGAGCTGATTTACGCCCAAGTCGCCATGCTGACGGCGCGTATCGAGTCGGTGCAGATCAAGGCCGAATTGCTCCGCACCTCAGTGGCACTCATCCGTTCACTCGGCGGAGGATGGAACCGCCAGCAACTGCCGACCGACGAACAGATTCAACCCTTCGGAACGTTTCAATACACGAACCTGGATAAACCCGCCCCTGCGGGCGGGATCGACGTCAATGCGGAGAACAATCGGATGCACAACGATCTCACCAAACCTGCCCTTCGGTAATGGCCGCGCTGTGGCGTCCGCGGCTCTATGAATTCGGCGAAGGGCGAAGAGAGCAGCGAATGCTTCGTCGCAGATGGATAGATACGGTGAACCGATCGCGGTTACTGCGACCGGAAATGGATTCGCACGGTGAGTTCCCCGTCGATGGGATCGTCACCTTTGAGTTGCGGGGCAAAGGTCCATTTATTCAAGGCGATGATGCCGGCGATCGTCAGTTCACGGTGTTTCGCCGATTCCAGCACGACTACCGTCACCTGCGCTTCTTTTGACACCAGCAGCCGCGCCTTCATCCAGTCATCGAGAGGTTTCCCCTCCAGCGACGAAGGAATGGCAGGCCATGGCGTCGATTTCGGCACCGGCCCGACCTGCTGATCCTTGTTCAGCGGCAGTCCATGCACGTGAACTTCTGGCAGCTCAATGATATCCGCATCCAGCGCATGATCCGCCTCGTGCGTCGCCTCATCCCCTGTCGCAGCCAAGGCCATAAGGGGTGACAGACTCAACACGCCGCTCGCGACGATAGCCACTGTCAGATGTCGCCTTGCATCAACGATGTTCTTCATGTCCTCTCCCCAAATATTCTCGGTGATGATGCTCAACCGGGCCATCCAGCAAGGCCGCAAGAAGCCCGTCGACTGAGGCGTACCCTTGCGGTACGTCGCAGGGAGACGGGCGACTGAGAACAATGCTGGTGGCCCGTTTCAGCATCATACTAGAAGAACCATTGGCCGCGGAAGAAGAACGACCGTGGCATCCCCGCGTGCGATACTCCCAACCCGATACTCCCCTCTCCCTGATTAATGTAATACCGTTGATCGAGCAAGTTGACAATATCGAAGCCGAGGAGGAATTTCTGCCCTTCCCAGGGTAACGGAAACACGTGCGCAATCGAAAGATTGTAGATCGTATAGGACGGGCTGT
>CAZKVY010000015.1:0-67139 GCA_964556305.1 uncultured Nitrospira sp.
TCACCCCGACTCTCTGGCCGGATTTCCGTCGACGCGAAACCTTGGTCGCGTTGATTGAATACCAGCGGCGTGAGCGCCGTTTCGGCCGAGTGTTCAGTGGCGTCTCCTCCTAGTCTCCGCGTGGTGAAACCGGGAGCATGCCAGTGCGAGGAGACGATGTCGCCCACGGTGGACAAGGCTCGACCACGTTCCGCCTCGGAAACCATCCGCCGGGTGATGGCTGCGGTCGTCTTTCTGCCGATTTTCTATATCTTGGTGCACGACCTCGGGCCCATCGCCTTCTTCGGGCTGGTCGTCATCTCTGGCATGCTGGCGGCGACAGAGTTCTACCGGCTCCAGTTAGCTCAGGCTCCCTGGCCCTGGTGGAGCTGGATGGGAGTCGCCGCGACCGGGTTGTTGCTGAGCAGTACCCAATGGCCGACCGTCGTCGCAGATCGCACGGTATTGTTAGGTACGGTCATGATGGCGCTCTGCATGCCGCTCCTCTCCGGCAAACCGCTACGCGATTCGCTCGTGGACGGCATGGTGCTGGTCATGGGCGTCTTGTATATCGGACTTTCGCTCAGCTATCTCCTGCTCATCAGAGCATTGCCCGACGGAGCATTGCTGATTTTCTTCGTCGTCCTGGTGACCTGGGCGGCTGATACCGGGGCCTATATCGCTGGAAAGTCCGTGGGGCGCCACCCGCTGGCGCCGGTAGTGAGCCCGAAAAAAACGTATGAGGGGCTGGCGGGAGGAATTCTCCTTGCCTGCCTGGGAGCGGTCGTGGCGCGTAGCTGGTTTCTTCCCTCGTTTTCACTGGTCGATTGCCTGGTACTTGGAGTGCTCCTTACCATTGCCGGTCTCATTGGCGACCTGGCGGAGTCGGCCATGAAGCGAAGCACAGGATTCAAAGACTCCGGCGCCTTGATTCCCGGCCATGGCGGAATGTTGGATCGACTGGATAGCCTCTTGTTCACTGGACCGGCCTTTTACTACTATGTCGTGATCGTCACTGTGTAAATCGGGTGATTGTTCGCCTGCTCTGGAGTTTGCCATGAAGAACATCGTCATTCTGGGTTCGACCGGCTCGATCGGCACGAACACCCTCGATATTGTGGATCGGTTTCCGCAGGAATTTCGCGTCATCGGCCTCACTGCCGGCTCGAATGACGACAAACTCGAAGCGCAAATCCGCCGTTTCCGCCCGGCATTCGCGGCCCTGGCCAACGAATCCGCCGCAGAGAAATTGCGGCACCGTTGCGCCGACCTCCCGGTGAAAATTCTTTCGGGCAACGAAGGGGTGGCCCGGGTGGCGCAATCCCCAGAGGCTGAATTGGTGATTTCGGCCATCGTGGGCGGCGCAGGGCTGCTTCCCACGCTGGCCGCGATTAGGGCCGGCAAACAAATCGCACTAGCGAATAAAGAACCGATGGTCATGGCGGGCGCGTTGATGCAGGCGGAAGCCCACAAATATCAAGTGCGCATTTTCCCCATCGACAGTGAACATAGCGCCATTTTTCAATCCCTTGAAGGGCATCGGCGCGAGGACGTCAAACGCATTATCCTCACGGCCTCCGGGGGACCGCTATGGGGCTTCTCCCGAGAGCAACTGCAGGACGTCAGCCCTGAGCGGGCCTTGCAACACCCAAACTGGAAAATGGGTTCAAAAATCACCATCGACTCAGCCACGTTGATGAATAAAGGACTGGAAGTCATCGAAGCGCGTTGGCTCTTCGATATTCCTGAGACCCAGATCGAAGTCTTGGTACACCGGGAGAGCATCATACATTCTCTGGTAGAATACAAAGATCGGTCCGTGATCGCACAATTGGGCCTTCCGGACATGCGTACCCCTATTTCTTATGCCATGCGGTATCCTGAACGGATGCCGTTAGATCTTCCGTCTCTGGATTTGACCGAAATGAGTACCCTGACGTTCTTCAAGCCGGACCATGATCGCTTTCCTTGTTTGCAACTCGGTTACGATGCGTTGCGAATCGGCGGAACCATGCCGGCCACGATGAACGCCGCCAACGAAGTGGCCGTAGAAGCCTTCCTTCAGAACGGTATCCGTTTCCTCGATATTCCGGACATCATTCGGAGTACAATGGAAGCTCATACTCCGCGACCGATCGACGGTTTAGATGATGCTCTGGAAGCTGACCGCTGGGCTCGGGAAAAAGCCGAGTCTCTCGTGCATACCTTGACGCGGTAATACCCTGAACCCAAGGAGTGCTGTTGTGGGAACAACCTTTGCCTGGTCCCCTGACGTGGTGTCGATGCTGACTCATTGGGCCCTTCCGTTTCTAGTGGTCCTGGGCGTCCTCGTCGCCTTCCATGAGGCGGGACATTTCCTCGCCGCACGGTGGGTCGGGGTAAAAGTCCTGAAGTTCTCACTCGGATTTGGGCCGAAGATTTTCGGACGGCAAATCGGTGAAACCGAATATCTCCTGTCGATCGTGCCGCTCGGCGGATACGTCAAGCTCTTCGGAGAAGACGAGCACGAGCCCCTCACTCCGGAAGACAAAAAGCGCGCCTTTGTGCATCAATCTCTTTGGGGCAAGACCCTCATTGTGGCGGCTGGGCCCATTTTCAACTTTATCCTCGCCTACCTGATCTATACGGCCTACATCGGGCTCGGCTATACCCTGCCCGTGCCAAGTTTCAAAGACATCATCCCGGAAATCGAAGCCGTGCTCCCAGGATCACCGGCTGATCAGGCAGGTCTGAAGCCAGGCGATCGGGTCATCCGGGTAAATGAGAAAGAAATCTCGACCAACGCAGAACTGTTGAAATTCATCTCCCAGAGCAATGGGAAGCAACTCACGTTGGACCTGACGCGCGGAGAGCGCATCAAAACAGTGCTCGTTACCCCCAACAAGACCACCATCCAAGACAATGGGAAGGCGACAACTGTTTATCAACTCGGCATTGAAGAGCGGGCGCCGGTCATTACGGCTGTGATTCCCGGGTCCCGCGCTCAAGCCGCAGGCCTCTCTGCCGGGGACCGTGTCGTCCGCATCGACGGGCATGACATCTATACCTGGTCGCAGATGACGTCGCTGGTACGGGAAAATCCCAATCATGCCCTTCAGTTCGACATTCAACGGGGCGGGGGAGCACTGTCCATCTCCGTGACTCCGATGGGTGAAAAGGCCACGATAGACGGAAAACCAGCCGAGGTCGGCAAAATCGGCATCTCGGCCCAAAATCAGACTATTCTGCAAACCAACGACCCGCTCAAAGCGCCCTGGTTAGGCGCGCAAGCCACCTGGGGCTGGACCGAACTCACCGTAGTCGGGATTTACAAGATCATCACCGGAGATATCTCCCGCAAGAACATCGGTGGCCCGCTCACCATCGCAAAGACTGCTGGAGATGCGGCCGAACAAGGCACTTCGAGCCTCGTCTTTCTGATGGCGATGTTGAGCATCAATCTGGGGGTTCTGAACCTGCTGCCCATTCCCATCTTGGACGGCGGCCATCTTTTATTTTTCTTTATTGAAGCCATTCGGCGAAAACCACTTGAAGATCGGCAGCGAGAACTGGCACAACAGGTAGGGTTGGTGCTGCTGGTCGGCATCATGATTTTCGCCTTCTGGAACGACATCGAGCGATTGATTTCCCCGTAACCCCACATGCGCGTCTCCGAAACTCTTATTCCAACATTACGCGAAGATCCGGGCGAGGCTGAAACGGTCAGCCATCGCCTCATGCTGCGAGCAGGCCTGATCCGGAAAGTCGCCGCAGGCATCTACACTTATCTTCCGCTTGGACTGCGCGTCCTCCGGAAGATTGAGCGCATCGTCCGCGAAGAAATGAATCGGGCCGGCGCACAAGAAGTGCTCATGCCCGTCGCCTCACCCGCTGAACTGTGGCGTGAAACCGGACGGTGGGACTTCTATGGCAAGGAACTGCTCCGGTTCAAAGACCGGCACGAGCGTGATTTCTGCCTGGGGCCGACCCATGAGGAAGTCATTACCGATCTCTTCCGCCGGGAAGTTCGGTCGTATCGACAAATGCCGCTGAACTTCTATCAGATTCAGACGAAGTTCCGTGACGAAATCCGCCCGCGTTTCGGGCTGATGCGCGGCCGAGAGTTCATCATGAAGGATGCGTACAGCTTTGATCGGGATGAAGCCGGAGCCAGGCTGAACTATCAGAAAATGTATGACGCCTATAACCGCATCTTCGCTCGCTGCGGATTGACCTTCCGTCCCGTTGAGGCGGACACCGGCTTGATCGGAGGCAGCTCTTCACACGAATTTATGGTGCTGGCCGAAACCGGTGAGGAAACCATCGTCTACGCCGAGGACGGCACCTATGCCGCCAACGTCGAACGCGCCGAGGTTCTTCCCCCAGATGTCCCAGCCTTGCCGGCGCCTCGCCCGCTCACCGCCGTTTCGACGCCGGGCCGACGGACGGTGGAAGAAGTCACCAAGTTCCTGAACATTCCGCCCTCTCAACTCGTCAAGACACTGCTCTACAGCACCGGCAACGAGACCGTCGCCGTGTTGGTTCGTGGCGATCATGAGGTCAACGAAATCAAGGTGAAACGCCTGCTCGGCGCCACTGATATCGAACTCGTCGCCCCGGAACTGATTCCTGGCCTCACCGGTGCGCCGGCTGGATATGCGGGGCCTGTCGGCTTGAAAAAGGTGCGTATTCTGGCCGATTGGGCGGTGAAAGCCTCAGCGAACTTTGTCGTCGGAGCTAACCAGGCCGATACTCACTTCATCGATGCCAACTGGGATCGCGATTTCAACGTCGACCAGTTTGCCGATCTTCGCAATGCGCAAGCAGGCGATCCTTCCCCGCGTAAAGACGGCACGCTGAAGACAGCCAAAGGCATCGAAGTCGGCCATGTCTTCATGTTGGGGACCAAATACAGCCAGGCGATGAAAGCCACTTTCCTGGATGCGCAAGGACAGGAACAACTGGCCGTCATGGGTTGTTACGGAATCGGCGTGAGCCGGGTGTCCGCCGCGTCAGTCGAACAGAACCACGACGCCAAGGGCATCAAGTGGCCTATTCCTATTGCTCCTTTTCATGTCACACTGTTGCCGCTGAGTCAGTCTGAGCCGGTTACCAAACTTGCCGAGTCTCTGTATCGGACGATGGAACAAACCGGTATCGAAGTCCTATGGGACGATCGCGACGAGCGTGCAGGCGTGAAATTCAACGATGCCGACCTCATCGGTGCCCCTTTTCACCTGGTGATCGGAGAAAAAGGATTGGCGCAGGGACAGGTCGAGCTCAAACTGCGTCAGACCGCCGAGATCAAGAAAATCGCTCCGGATCACGTGATCTCGACACTGACCGCCCTCCTCCAAGCCGCATCATAACCCGTCTCTCTCTCCAACACGCGTTCGCGACCAACACCAAGGGCGCCTCAGGTCTCCCCATGCAGACACGATGCCAAGCACCAGAGCGGGTTTGAGAAAGTGCCTTTTGCTTGCCTTGACTACGCGTTGCGATACACTGACTCACACGGAAGAAGCACTGTCCGAAATTCGTTGACGGCAAAGGGTTTCAGCCCGACATCGCGTTTCCGACCCTGCGCTCCATTCCCCGTTCAGCCGCCTGGAGACAACGTTGATGCAGCCCAAAGCTCCGCTGCCTGGTACCGATGCCGCTCTCAAATCCGGTAACGCCGAACAGGTCAAGCGGATCAGCGGACAAATTCTTGCTGCTGCCGACATCGACCAAATCCTACTGGATCTGCGCCATGAGATCTTAAGCTGCTTCGACGCGGAAGATCTCACGTTGTTCGTGGTGGATTCAGAAAAGAAAGAAATCTTCTCCAAGATGCCCCATCTCGACACCGTTCAGGAAGTGCGCACGCCGATCACCGAGCAAAGCCTAGCGGGGTTTTGCGCCAAATACCTCCGCCCGGTCAATGTCGGCGACGCGTACAGCCTCGTAGAACTCAGCGCAATTCACCCCGCATTGACTCACGATGCCACGTACGACAAAAATACCGGTTTCAAAACCAAACAGGTGCTCACCTACCCTGTCGTCGCCGAAAACAAATATCTCATGGGTGTGATTCAACTCCTCAACAAGAAAAGCGGGGGGCGTTTCACGCGCAAAGACGAAGAGTGCGTCGCGGAGATCGCCAAATCATTAGGAACCGCCTTTTACACGCTTCGCAAGACATCGAAAAAGCCGCCGTCAAAATTCGACTACCTGCTGACCAATGGCAAGATTTCCCAACATGACCTCGATGTGGCGCTTGCTGAGGCGAAAAAGGGCACGACGGATATCGAATCGCTGCTCATCGAAAAATATAAGATTCCAAAATCCGAGATCGGCAAATCGCTCGCCAATTTCCACAAGTGCCCCTATATCGAATACAACGAACGCACGATCGTCGACATCGAGTTGCTCAAAAACCTCAATGTCGATTACCTGAAGAAGAATCATTGGATGCCGCTCAAGCGGGATCGCGCCGCGATTGAAATTTTGACGGACGATCCCGGTGACCTCGACCGCGTTCAGGACATCAAGCGCACCTTTCCCGGCCTCAATATCCGCTTTGCCGTCAGTCTTCGCCGGGACATTTTGCTGTTCCTGGCAAGCACGACCGGAACCCCCGACGTCAGCAACAAGATGAACGAGAATGTGTCCGACATTCTCGGTGAACTGGTCAACGAATCCCAGCTCGAAGCCCAGGAAGAAGCATCCGCCGCGGGACTCGACGAAAACGACAATGCCATCGTACGTTTGGCGAACCAGATCATCGCCGACGCGTTCCGGCAAGGTACCTCCGACATTCACATCGAACCCTACGGTGAAAAACGCGACACCCTCGTCCGGTTTCGAGTCGACGGCGACTGTTTCGAGTACATGAAAATTCCGCCGAGTTATCGCCGCGCCATCGTTTCGCGCCTGAAGATCATGGCCAGCCTCGACATCGCGGAGCGACGCAAGCCGCAAGACGGAAAAATCAAATTCAAAATCGGCGAGAACAAAGAAATCGAGCTGCGCGTCGCCACCATCCCGACCGCCGGGTATAACGAAGACGTCGTCATGCGTATTCTGGCCGCCAGCGAGCCGCTGCCGGTCGATAAGATGGGTTTTTCGGACCGCAATCTGCGCGAAATCAAAAGCATCGCCGAAAAACCTTACGGCATCATTCTCTGCGTCGGACCGACCGGATCTGGGAAAACGACCACCCTGCACTCGGTACTTGGCTACATCAACACCCCGGACATCAAAATCTGGACGGCGGAGGATCCGGTCGAAATCACGCAGTACGGACTGCGCCAGGTACAAGTGCATTCCAAAATCGGGTTCACATTTGCGGCCGCCATGCGTGCCTTCCTCCGCGCCGATCCGGACGTCATCATGGTCGGCGAAATGCGGGATAAAGAAACGGCGGACACCGGTATTGAAGCCTCCTTGACCGGACACTTGGTGCTCAGCACGTTGCACACCAATAGCGCTGTGGAGACCATCACTCGATTGCTGGACATGGGCTGCGACTCATTCAGTTTCGCCGACGCCATGTTGGGAGTTCTGGCCCAACGGTTGGCACGACGAATCTGCAAGGACTGCAAGGAGGCATATCAGCCTTCGAAGGAAGAATACGAGGAACTGCGCTTGGGATACGGCGCTGAGTATTGGGACACGCTCAACGTCCCGTTCGACGCCAACTTCCGTCTGTATCGGGGCAAAGGATGCGATACCTGTAATCGCACCGGCCTGAAGGGCCGCGTGGCGCTGCACGAGCTGCTGCTGGGCACCGACAAGATGAAGAAGTTGATTCAGAACAAGGCGAAGACCGATGAGATGCTGAAGGCCGGCATGGAGGAGGGGATGACCACCCTGGTCCAGGACGGCATTCAGAAAGTCCTGCAGGGACACACCACGTATAAAGAAGTCAAAGCGGTCGCCATCAAGTAAGCAGCCGCCGGCACCTCTTCGGAACCGGCTACCGCACGGGATGCAACGTGGTCAGCCGGTTCAACTCCAACTCCAGACGCGCAATGTCTCCGGCTCGTTCCACGTTCTTTGCGCAGGCCACAGCCTGACTCAACGCCGACCTTGCTTGCTCGAACGCTCCTTGTGCCAAGTAGCTTCGATACGCCCGCTCCGAATAGATCAACCCTCGATCGGGGAACCCCCGCCGGTCCGCAATCCGACCCAGCCGCAATAAATCAGCCGCAATGTCCATTCGCTGCTCCACCGTCTTGTCTAACTCCAGAGCTCGCTCATATTCCCGTTCGGCCGCGTCATAGTCATGTCGTGCTTCGGCAATCATGCCGAGGTTCACATGATTGCTGGCCTCGGAGCCCAGATGTCCCATCGCCTGATTCAAGGCCATGGCCTGACGGAATAACTGCGCGGCCTGCTCTACTTCGCCCTGAGCCTGCCGCACCAATCCAAGGTTGTTCCGGAGCGTCGCTTCGGCTGATCGATCGTCTCTCTGCTGAGCCAGCGCCAGAGCTTCCTCATATCGCCGTTCTGCTTCATGCAGGCTCCCCGCTTGATGCTCAGCGGTGGCCAAGGCGGTTAAACTGTCGATCAGGAGATCCGGATCTTCCAGTTGTTGTGACAAGGTCACAGCTCGTTCATGTGAACTGACCGCCTGGGAAACATCCCCTCTCCTGAGGGCAACGCGGCCGACATCATTGAGTGCGCCGATAAGACCTTTCATGTCATCGAGGCTTTCCGCCATCCGGCGTGCCGCCTCGTACTCTTCACCGGCGCGCGCCAGATCTCCTCGCATCATCAAACGATCACCCTGACGCCGCCACGATTCACCTTGCGCGACCAATGGTCCTGGTTGGGGCATGGGAGGGGCAGGCGGCGCGGGAGTCGCACATCCGGACAACAGGCACCACGCCATGGCGCAGAATCCCGCCAGTGAACCTTGTCTGGGCACTCTCATCGGCGCAGTTGATCTCCTCTCAAACTCTGCGTTCCCTCCCGAGCTGGCGCAAGCGGTTCTTTCGGCGCTGGCCCGGCGTTCTGCACGAATCGGCTGAAGGGAAACGTCTGTTTGGCCCCGCGCACCAAAATTGACATGTCGGTCAGCGTGGTCTCGGCCGTGTGAATGATGGGCCCCAGTTCCTGGCTCACTTCGCTCACAGAATCGGAGAGTCGTTTGACACTGGTGAGCGTAGATTGCGCGCTGTCGAGAATGGCCGGCAGCCGGCCTGTGGTCTGCTGGACGTCAGCCGTCACACGATCAACCATACTCAGCGTCCGCTTGATGGAACCGGTCATGGCCGGGAGCGCGGTGGCCGTCTGTTCCACCGAGGCGATCGTGCGGTGCACCGAAGCGACAACCGCCGGGAGATCCTGCGTGGCCAACGCGACCTGCTCGAGCGCCTTCCCGCCGGCCTTCAAGCCGCCCTGCATATCCTGCGTGATGGTCTCCACGCGCAGCAGCGTCTGCTTCACGGCCATCAGCACCGGCTCGACCTCATTGAGCAGATCTCCGATGTCCCTCGGTTCAACGGCACGAATGGTGGCACCTTCGGTCAACACCGGACTGCTGGCGGTGCCCATGGCAATATCAACTTGTGTTTGGCCGACTACCACCCCGCTCTTGGTGATACGGAGTTCGGAATTAGCTTTCACCATATCCTGATACCGCGCCAAAAGTTGAAGCGTCAGGTCGACCGTCCCTCGATCATTAAGGTCCACCTGCTTGACCCGCCCGATCCGAATCCCCGATACGACGATGGGCGCCCCAGGCTCGAGGCCATACGATTTACTGAGGGTGGCCTTGAGCTGATACTTGGACTCGAAAAGATGTTCCGTCCTCGACATCCAGAAGCCTGCCACGGCAAGAATCAGTGCGGGGATCAGAACGAACGTGCCCACGATCTGCGCCAGCCGACCGCTGGACAGACGATGAGAATAGTGCATGATCGATCACCTCTCAATCCAACAATACCGCACCGGCTATTTCACATACCGACTCAGCGCTGACGGGATGATTTCCATTATCGCATCACGGGCCCCCTCCGCCTCCACACGCCCCTCGCGAAGGACCACCAGCCGATCGACTGCTTCGATGAAGGGCGAACTGGCACGCAATGCCGCAAGTACGGTCAAGGAATGGTGCGCTCGCCATTCTTCGGTATAGTCCTTCAGTCCCAACACCATGTCGGCGTCCAATCCAGCCACGGGATCATCGAGGAGCAAGACCTCCGGCTCCAGCATCAAGGCCCGCGCAATGGCTCCCCGCCGCGCTTCACCCTGGTTGAGCTCAGCCGGAAACCGATCCCGCAGAGAAGCTAATCCTAACCGCTCCAACTGGCCCATGACCGCTTGCTCACGCTGATCATCCGACATGGCTCCGCGGTGATAGCGAAGCGGCAGGAGCACATTGTTGAACAACGTCATATTGCTCAACAACCCCGGTTGTTGCAGCACCACTCCGACCCGCAGCCGGACGGACCTCCGGTCATCGTCAGGGACTGCGCTCCAATCCTGCCCCAAGACAAGCACCCGTCCCGTTTGCGGAGCCACCAATCCGGCGGCAAGCTCGACCATCAAACTTTTCCCGGCGCGACTCGGGCCGACACAGGCGACAAACTCTCCCGAGGTGATCCGGAGATCCATCTCCAGGCACAGCTCCCCGTTCCCCATGGGCGCGCGGACGTTCTCAAAGATGATGGCCGCCTCGCTCATAGATACAGGGGCACGGTCACGACGACATCAATCAGCAGACAGAGGACGAAAGAGTTGATCATCGCTCGTGTCGTCTGTTGCGGCACTTCGGTATAGGACGATCGGACGGCCAGGCCATGATAACAACAGACCGCCGCAACGGCGGACCCAAACCCCAGGCCCTTGATCGCCGTCATGAAGACATCCGTCGTGGACAAGGCCCTGATTACACTCTCCGCGAACGCATCGAGAGGAATGGTCAATTGCGCATCGGCAACGAGGTAGCCACCGAATACCGCCACCACATCGAAATACAGCGTGAGGCACACCATCGAGAGCACCATGCCGACCATACGCGGCATGATGACAAACCGGCTGATGGGAATGCCCATGAGGCGCAGTGCGACGACCTCACGCGTCACCGACATGTTGCCAAGCTCTGTCGCAATAGCCGATCCGGAGCGTCCCACGACAATAAATGCTGTGACCAAAGGACCGAGTTCGCGAATCACCGTTACGACGATGATACTCCCCACAAGGCCTCCGGCCCCGAGCCTGGGAAGCTGGGTGCCGGCCTGCGTCACAATGATAATGCCCAGCAAGAGCGCGATGACCGTGGTAACCGGCAACGCATCCACGCCAGTAAAAAGGATTTGTCTGAGCAACACCCGAAAGGTTTCCCTGCGCCCCTGCGGTGGAGGAAGGATCAGATCGAGCACGGCTTGCGCGAACAGCGTGGCCAGTGCCGACAGATAGGCGTATCCTGCAATGGCCTTGCGTCCTACCCACGTGATCATTCGTTCTGACCCGCCTCCCTTTCAGCAGGGCTTATCAGGGCGCCTGAAGGCACGAGCGACGGCGAAATTGTAGGGAACCATCGATCGTAAAGCAACGAGTCGGGGTGGAGCCGGCACGCATCGCGAGACATGGGCGTCGATGAACAAGCGGGCGGAAACCGACAGGGGAGAGGCAACGAAAGGTTTCGATCGCGGCTTATGCGTGTGGTCTGTGCTTAATCACGAACTGCTGGATGCGCTGGAGTTGCGGAGGACGCATCACCACGAACTCGATCCCGAACTCCCCGCCGCGCGCCCACCGGACGACGGCCTCTTCCACACGCACCGGCCACTCATGTCCGTCGGATAAAAATAATGAGACCTTCATGCGAAGTCCCGGCGGCATCACCTGTTCGGATTTCGCCATGCATCCGGTAGACGAGAGATCCAGCATCTCCGCCTCACCATCCATCTCATCTTCCCCGGTGAACTCGAGACGGCAATCAGTCGCCACACGGCTGGACTTACGTAATGTTTTCGTTTCGTCCACCTGACCTCCTCTTCGTCGCCGACACCGAACCGACCTCGCATGAGCGACATTCGCCCTATTCGACTGCAGGGGCAGAGGCGAGAAATTGGCGCAGTCGATCCTGTTCGACGTTCCCCATGGACACGAACTCCACACCGAAATACAGACCCTTCCCCCACCGCACCAATGCCAGGTCGACCGTCGTGGGACAGGTTTCCCCGGGGAGGAGGATGATGAGCGACATTGCATCCCCGACCTTCACGCCGGCCTCGCTGCCGATCTTGCATCCACCAGGAGACAGATTGAGCACAACCCCCTCACCCTCCACATCGCCATCAAAACTGAGGGTCGGAGCGAAAGGGGCAAAGGACAGGAGGCAGGTCTTGGCCACCACGCAGCGACGATGCTGCCTGAGCTCAATGCGAACGGGAGAGACCTGATTGTCTTGATCCATGGCGGAGCGGATGAAGCGGTCGTCTTCTGGAGCTAGCCAACATCAGTATACCGCAGGGGGCCGAAGACGCCGAACACTTCTCATGATTTCGCCGGCAATTGCGCCTGAGGATTGAGGAGGTAGCCTGGCGATCGACGATGTATCTTATCGCCGATAAATCGGCGGTTCGCCAGGAGGGCGACTCTTGAACCGGCGATGCTGCCAGAAATACTGTTCCGGCACGCGACGGACCGCCCCTTCGATCAACCGGTTGATGCGGGTAGCATCCTCCATCATTTCGCCGGATGGAAAATGATCGAGCGCTTCCCCTACTTCGATGTCATAACCGGATCCATCCGCTCTGCGGTAGTAAAAGCAAGGGACGACCGCGGCGCCGCTGACTTTTGCCAAGCGAGAGGTCGCGGTCAAAGATGACGCCGGCACGCCGAAAAACGGGGCAAACACGCTACGCTTCGATCCTGCATCGATGTCGGGAGCGTACCAGACCACCTGGTTTCTGGCCAATGCGCGGAGGATGCCCCGCATATCCCGATGTTGGATCAACTCCGAATAGTATCGGCTCCGACACCGGTTCGCGACCATATCCGCCACAACGTCATTCTGCGGTCGATACACGATGGCCACCGGCTGCTCCAACGCCATGAACCGGCCGGCCAGTTCCGCCGCATGCAAATGCGCCCCGCACAGCAGCACACCTCGCCCTTGACGGAGCGCCTCGCGGATATGCTCCAACCCCTTGATCGTACACTCGCAATGCGCCCGCGGATCCTTCGCCCACCAGGCCATCGCGATTTCCAATACACCCATGCCCATCGACTCGAACGAGTGCAGCGCGACCTGATTGCGTTCCTCCGGCGACTGCTCCGGGAAACACAGTGCCAGATTCACGCGCACGATGTCGCGTCGCTTGGTAAGAAGTCCGTGTAGAATTCGCCCGCACTGACGTCCGAATGCGAGCTGCGAACGATAGGGCAGCCAGGACAACATCCGAAACAGAGCGATGCCTACCCAAGTAGGCCAATACATCGGATGGTAGACGCTAGGCGGCTCGCGCCGCGTATGTTTTGTGTGGGTGCTGGACATGGCCAAACGGGTCAGCCATTGTAGGGAAACGGAGCGAGGAGCGCAATCTCGAAGGACACGAAGAAAGAAACGGGGGCGAGCAGACAATCGCGTCTTTAGGAGAGCGGGCCCGGAAATGGAGGCACGGCTCCTTTCGGGACCGATTCATCAATCGGGAACCGCCACGCAACGGTTCGTCAGGATGCCGGTTTCGTGGCCAGCGTGATGAACTTTCGCAAGCGCATTTCAGCGACCGGTGACAGATCGACAAATTCCAGGCCGTACACCTGCTCTCGCTCCCACCGTACCGTGGCTTCCTCGACCGTCATCGGCGACACCTGATTGGGCAGGGAAAGGCTGACCGACACGCGATCTCCGCGCTGGATCCCGGCCTCGCTCATTACCTTCGCGCCTCGCATGGACACGTCAAAGACGACCCCGATCCCATCACCGCCGCGACCGAGCCACTTGGCCAGGCCCAATCGAGAAAACGAACAGACGAACGGCGCCGGCACGCGCAATCGCGGATGCTGACGCAAGTCGACGGAAAAGTGTTCCTGTCCCGTAGTGCCGCTCATACGTACCCTCCCGTATGTACCACGGCCACTGTATCGCACTCGCGACACTTCGAAAAATAAAATATCGAAATCAACCGACAGTAATGGAACGGAATGGGCGTGAACTCTGAGGACCGCCAACCGGGCGGCTCATGGCTCCGCCCGGCGATGATGTTGCGCTACGATCACGGCCGATGCTTTCCTCGTTGCTGCATCATGCCGGCACACGCGGGGGATAACTCCTGCGTATGCTCTCTCAGGCACTGCATAATCCGGCCTTCTCCCGCTTTTACCCCCGCGCACAATTTCTTCACATCTTCGGCACAGGCCTTCCTTCCGGGACGAGGCCCCCGTCCTTGCCCTTCCGCCCCCTTTCCGGTGGTGCCGGATGGATCGGAAGACATTCCCGGCTGTTCCTGACTTCGTGAAGCGGGCAGATCGGAGGCAGCCCTCGCGGTTCCGTACTGCCCCGACAGACCGATCACGAAAAAGCTCCAGAGCACCATCGCCAACGCCTTTCCTCGACAATCGCGCGCAGTCAGCATACATACCCCCTTTTCTGTTGATGCCACGGTCTCCACATCAGGACAACAGGTCGCCATACCATGAAGTTTTCTCCGACACACTGGATTCAACGCTGTCTTCGGCAGGCGGTTGACGACAAGCCGGGATGGAGTTATCCCGTAGGGCCCGGTTCACACTCTCGGCAGGAGTGGGATAGCCCCTTGCGAAAACCCTTCCGCTTCACTATTGTAACGAGATGCAACAAGCTTCCCCGAGCTCCGTTCCGGTGGATATTGTCCACCGCGTTCATCATAAGTTCTGGACCTACCTCCTGTTCTGGTCGATCGTCGCAGGCTCTGTGATTTGCGTCCCAGGCTATGGCTTGCTGTATGGATATTCCTGGCTGGATTGGACGATGTTTGTCGTCCTCTACCTTGTCACCGGCCTGGGTATTACTGTGGGATACCATCGGCTACTGACGCATCGCAGCTTCGAATGTCCAGATTGGGTGAAGGCCTGCCTCCTGGTCGCCGGTGGGTGGGCCCTGCAGAATTCCGCTGCGAAATGGACGGCTGATCATTTGCGTCACCATGCGCATTGTGATGACCCGGCTGATCCGTACAATGCCAAGCGGGGATTCTGGTATAGCCATTGCGGCTGGCTCCTGAATCCAGTGCCGTGCAACGATGAACGATTCGGCTCCCGCGTCATGCAGGATCCGGTGGCGATGTGGCAACACCGCAATTACGCCGCAATCGTCATCGTCGGCCTCGCACTGCCCTTTGTTGTGGGTTTCCTCCACAACGGCTGGCAGGGTGGAATCGGCGGGTTCATGCTGGCCGGCGTCGGCCGGACCTTTGCTGTGCTGAATTCCACCTTCTGCATCAATTCGGTCTGCCACCTATGGGGCGAACAACCCTATGGCACGTCCGATTCGAGCCGCAACTCCTGGGTTGTCTCCTTGCTGACCTTCGGCGAGGGGTATCACAACTATCATCACACCTACCCGAGTGATTATCGCAATGGACCGCTTTGGTACAATTTTGATCCATCGAAGTGGCTGATCTATACTTTGTCAAAGTTAGGACTGGCCTCGTCGCTCCGGACAGCTTCACCGGGCAATTGAGCTCCACACCGTTGATCTAAGGGGGAGACATCTGGCCCATGGATTCCCACCAGAGAATTATTTTTCCTGCACGGCCTTAAACTGATAGCAATCCCCTCTTTCATCTGGTAGGATACAAACGATCTTATGACGAGCCGCATAGGAATCACTGTTTCGAATGGCTCATTACCGATATTGTTTGTTACCGAGAAGTTGATCGGAAGTCAGACCCAAGTCGCTCCTACTAACTGCGCCTTCGGCCCGCTCATTCCCCTCATATCCCTGTTCTCGCGTCGCCGACAATGTCACTTTTCAAAAGGAGAGACCCCCATGGGTAACAAATTGTATGTCGGCGGACTGCCGTATGCTGCCACTGAATCGCAACTGAGCAACTTGTTTTCGGCTCACGGCACCGTTGAATCGGCGCGCGTGATCACGGACAAGTTCACGGGACAGTCACGCGGCTTCGGCTTCGTGGAAATGTCCACGGCGGAAGAAGCGAAGGCAGCTATCACGGCATTAAACGGCTCGGACATGGATGGCCGGCAACTCACCGTCAATGAAGCGAAGCCCCAAGAAGCTCGCTCCGGTGGTGGTGGCGGGGGGGGTGGACGTTTCGGCGGCGGCGAAAACCGCGGCGGACGCAACCGCTTCTAAGTAGCTCGGGCAAGATACGTCTTGCCTTTAAAGGGGCGCTTCAGATGAAGCGCCCCTTTTTTTGTGTTCTGCGGTCAGTTCACTGATGATCAGGCCGGCTTCGGAGCGTCTTGAGCTGTCCTCGTTTGGATTTATCTTCAAGCCGTCTCTTTTTCGATCCTTTTGTCGGTTTGGTGGGTCGACGCGGTACCCGCGGAACTGCCGCCTGTTGAATCATTTCCAAGAGACGCTCTAGAGCCAGCGCACGGTTCCGCTCCTGGCTCCGCGAGTCCTGCGCCTTGATGATGATGACGCCTTCGCGTGACACTCGATGATCACGCAGCTCCAATAATCGCTCTTTGTAAAACGAAGGCAGCGACGAGGTACGTATATCGAACCGGAGGTGAATCGCGGACGAAACCTTGTTGACATGCTGCCCTCCGGCGCCTTGCGCCCGAACAGCCGTCAACTCGATCTCCTCATCAGGGATCGAAACATGTGTTGAAATGGATAACATATCGTCTTACCGCAAGGGATTGGCACGAACGTACCCGCATGCCGGCGCGAGAGTCAATCGATCGCGCGGGCGTGAATCCACGGCCATCCTCGTCTCCTCGTGCATCTGCCTACTGGAACAGGCTAAAATATTACGGCTTTGCCCCCAACCATCCGACTTCTCTGTGCTCGCGAGAGCTACCGTGCAGACCACAGCATTCAAGACAAACAGCAGGTGGACGGAGCGCATTTTACCGATCCTGCTGGTTCTCTGCTTTTTCATCGCCACCGCCTTGGGGTTGTACGCCATTTTCTTTCTGCGCGCGATGCTGGTGGCGGAACGGGGGAACGAACTCGCCTTGAACGCCGCGGCCGTCGCAGACAGCGTGGATCGCGTCCTGTTCGAGCGATATGGTGATATCCAATTGTTCGCCAACGACAGCGCGATCCGGGAAGGCACGTCTAAAGAAAAAATGGCTCGGCTCCTCCACTACACCCGGCTTTATTGGTATTACTCATGGCTTGGAGTCACCGACGCCGACGGCACGATCATCGCCGCCACCGACATGCGCTCTGCGTCGGGCGCACCAGTCATTAACCCGGCAGTCTTCGAGGCGGTTCGGCGGTCAGGAACCATTCACTTGGAACTGGTGTCGTCTTCTGTCGAGTCGCAACAGCAGAAAGCGGCCGGGTTTATGGCGCCGATATACGGACCACGAGGAGAGTTTCGTGGAGTAGTGGCCAGTCTCGTCCCGATTGAGAACCTCCGCTCGATTTTCGAACAGGAAGGAAGACTGCGATACGGACAGGACACCTATGACTGGTTGCTGCTCACTCATGGTGGAACCATTATCAGTGAAAAGCAGGCCTCAACGGACAGCGCGAACGAATCGGCTCCCTTGGAAATTCCCTCCACGGCCAGGGCGGCGTCCGACCGGAATCAGTCGGGATTCATCGAGGAAGTCCATCATCGTCGCGGGTATTCGGTCGTCACGGGGTATGCCTCGACCAGGGGCTATCGCGACTTTCCCGGCTTCGATTGGATTGTCCTATTCCGGCAAACCCATGACCAAGTCTATGCGCCTGTCGATCGATTGTTATGGACGGTGGGTGGCATCGGCATCCTCGTCATACTACCCTTGACGGGATTCGGCATCCTGGTTTCGTGGAAGTTGGGACGCGAGCGAACCGAACTCCTTAAAACGCGACAGGACCTCGAACAATCCGTGGCGGAGCTGGGACGCTCCAATGCCGATCTTCAACAATTCGCCTATGTGGCGTCGCACGATTTACAGGAACCGCTGCGTATGGTCAGTAGTTACACCCAGCTCTTGGCGAAGCGTTATCGAGGGCGATTGGATGCCGATGCGGACGAATTCATCGCCTACGCCGTCGATGGCGCGACCCGCATGCAGAAACTGATTCAGGACCTGCTCGCCTATTCCCGCGTCAGCACGGGACGACAGACGTTTGAGCCCACTCCCATGGGAGCGGTGCTCTCCTATGCGATGGACAATCTGCTGAGCGCCATTAAGGAAAGCCAAGCGGTCATCACACAGGACCGGTTGCCGACGGTCCGAGGCGATGCCAAACAGTTGGCGCAGGTCTTTCAGAATCTTCTGAGCAACGCCATCAAGTTTCGCGGGGACCAGCCACCGATCATTCACATATCCGCCCAACGGAAAGATGGCGAGTGGCTCTTTTCGGTTCGCGATCAGGGAATCGGAATCGACCCGCAATATGCCGGTCGGATTTTTGTCATTTTCCAAAGACTCCATACGAGGGCGGAATATCCGGGCACCGGCATTGGCCTGGCAATCTGTAAAAAGATCGTCGAACGTCATGGGGGGCGCATATGGGTGGAATCCGAGGCGGGGAAAGGCGCCACCTTCTGGTTTAGCCTACCCGACCCTTCCCAGAAGACCTCCGTAACCCGTTCGGAAGGTGTTACAACGGAGACTGAATGATGCACCTCCACAGTCCAAAGGAGCAATCGCGATGGTCGTTCCAGAGCTGGTGAAGCCGATTGAGATTCTCCTGGTAGAAGACAATCCCGGAGATGTTCGCCTGACCATTGAAGCCTTGAAGGAAGCCAAGGTGATCAATCATCTGACGGTCCTCAAGGACGGCGTCGAGGCATTGGCCTTTCTCCGGAGGCAGGGAGCGTATACCGCGGCGCCCCGGCCGCACCTTATCGTGCTGGATCTGAATCTGCCGAGGAAAGACGGTCGCGAGGTCCTCGCCGATATCAAGGCAGATGATAGCTTGAAGCGCATCCCCGTGGTCGTCCTGACCACCTCGCAGGATGAACAGGACGTGCTGAAAAGTTATAACCTCCATGCCAACTGCTACATCACGAAGCCGGTCGACCTCGATCAGTTCGTCCGGGTCGTGCGATCGATTGAGGATTTTTGGCTGGGGATCGTCGTGTTACCGGCACCGAACCAGCATGGAGCCGCATGAATAGCCGTCCCATCCATGTCCTCTTGATCGAGGATAATCCGGGCGACATTCGCCTGGTGCGTGAGCTCTTGGGGGAGACTCGGTATGGGCAGTTCCCCCTCATACAAGTCGGCCGTCTCGATGCGGGTATCCGATGTCTGAACGAGGCCACGATTGATGTCATTCTCCTGGATCTGTCGTTGCCCGACAGTCAGGGTGTTGAAACCCTCATCAGGATGCATGCCGCGGCGCGTGGGATTCCGATCGTGCTGATGACCGGACTGGAGGATGAAGAGTTAGGCCTGCACCTCATCCAGGCGGGAGCGCAAGACTATCTGATCAAGGGACAGACGCCGGCGCCCTTGCTCTCGCGCGCGTTGAGATATGCCGTCGGACGCAAGCGGCTGGAAGAAGAACTGCGCGAACAGACACGGTTTCTCCAATCGGTCCTCAATAGCATGGCCGACGGCGTCATCATGGCCGATGAAACAGGCACATTTCGCGTCTGGAATCCCGCCGCAGAGCATATCTTAGGAAGCGGTCCGGCCAAACGGACAGTCGGTCATTGGTCCGACGACTTCACCATCTGTCTCCCTGACGGGGTGACAGCCTACCCGCCTGAGGACATTCCCCTGGCACGGGCCATTCGGGGAGAATCCGTAACCGGCGCGACGCTGTTTCTCAAACGCCTGAGTCAGGGCGACGACCTGTGGCTTGATGTATCCGCCAGGCCCTTGCGGGATGAGATGGGACTGGTCAAAGGCGGAGTAGTGGTATTTCGCGACATCACCGAAGCCAGACGCACCGATGAAGCGCTGCGGCACAGCCAAGAACGGTATCAGTTACTGGTCACCAAAGCCAACGACATCATCTACAGAACGGATGCATCCGGCCGGTTCACATTCGTAAACCCGGTCGCGATGCGCATCATGAAGTACACGGAAGCCGAACTTCTGGGGCGCCGGTTCATCGAATTGATTCATCCCGATCATCAGCAAGCGGCCGAACGCTTTTATGGGCGGCAATTCACCCGGCGACAGCCCACCACCTATTACGAATTCCTCTCCCTCACCAAAGACGGTAGCGAAGTCTGGATCGGTCAGAACGTGCAAGTCCTCCTGGAAGAGGGCAAGGTGATCGGCTTCCAGGCGGTGGCCCGTGATATTACCGAGCGCAAGCGGGCGGAAGAGGCACTGCAGGAAAGTGAAGAACGGTTGCGGTCGATCGTGCAATCGACCCGCGACGCCATCATTCTCATGGACACGCGGGGAAACGTCGCGTTCTGGAATAGTGGCGCAGAAAACATTTTCGGTTATACGGCGGAGGAAATCTTCGGTCAGCCGGTGACCCGCATCATCCCTGAACGATTCCACGAGGCCCACTTGCGGGGCGTCGCGCGGGTCGCCGCAGCCGGACGCCTGACCCTGCAGGCCGACATGTTCGAGCTGATCGGCTTGAAGAAGGATGGCACAGAGTTTCCCTTGGAATTCAGTCTTGCGGCCTGGACCGCCAAATCAAAACTGTTCATTACCGGCATTATCCGAGATATCAGCGCCCGCAGGCATGCAGAGACGGCATTGCGCGAAAGCGAGGAACGGTTCAGAAGGATCATGGAGAACAGCCCGGTCCTGATTTTCATCAAAGACGTTGAGGGACGCTACCTCCAGATCAGCCGGCAATTCGTGACGCTCTTCCGTCTGACCCAAAGCGAGATTGTCGGCAAGACCGATCTGGACGTTTTTCCTCCTGCGCAGGCCGCTATGTTTCGTGCCAATGACCGCAAGGTCCTGGAAAGCGCGGCACCCATGGAGTTCGAGGAGGTGGCCGTCTACGAGGACGGCCCCCATACGAGCCTGGTCGTCAAATTTCCCCTCCTTGACGCGGAGGGCCGGTGTTATGCACTGTGCGGCATCGCCACCGATATCACCGACCGGAAGAGGGCGGAGGAAGAGAAACAGAAGCTCGCCAAGGATCGCCTCCTCCTCCTGGAATCCACCGGAGAGGGCATCTATGGCCTCGATCGGGAGGGCCGCTGCACGTTTATCAATTCATCCGCATCACGCATATTAGGATACCCGCCAGGTGCACTCCTCGGCCTGGACATGCATGAGCAGATCCATCATTCATCACGCGACGGTGCCACATATTCCCGTACACGCTGTCATATCCACGAAACGCTAGCGGACGGAAAAGGCCGCAAGGTCGATGACGAGGTGTATTGGCGCAGGGACGGGACGTCATTTCCGGTCGAATACTCATCCTTCCCGGTTGTGGAACAGGGGCGCGTCACCGGGGCCGTAGTCGTCTTTCTTGACATTACCGACCGCAAACGAGCTCAGCAGCAGCTGACCGCCTCGCATGATCAGCTGAGGAAACTTACCGCCCGCCTGGAATCGGTGCGGGAAGAGGAACGGATCCTCATCGCGCGCGAGATCCACGACGAACTCGGTCAGGCGTTAACCGGTGTGAAACTGGAACTCTCCTTTTTGCGTGATCAACTTTCCGATGTGGCGCCTATTGTGCACCATCGGCTCGATTCGATTTTCAGGCTCGTCGACGCCACGATCCAGTCAGTGCGAAGGATTGCCACGGAGTTGCGCCCTATCGTACTGGACCAGCTGGGGTTGATCCCCGCGATTGAATGGCAAACGCAGGAATTTCAATCACGCACCGGCATACAATGCCGGCTCGACATCTACCTGCGATCCGCATGCCTGTCACAGCCGGCATCAACCGCCATGTTTCGGATTTTTCAAGAGATTCTGACCAATGTGGTGCGGCACGCGAACGCGTCTGCCGTCAAGATCACGCTCCAGGAACAGGCCGGCGGGCTTGTCCTTGAAGTACAAGACAATGGGCGCGGCATCACCGACTCAGAGCAAGCCGATCCTCAGTCCCTTGGCTTGGTCGGAATGCGAGAACGCGCCCTCCTGCTCGGCGGGAACATCACCTTCATAGGGAATCCCGAATCGGGAACCACCGTGCGTGTGAGGATTCCTCTTGAGCAGCCGCCCCAGGGGTGACGAGAGAGCAGATTTGTGCCGCACTGACCGGTCCCTTGAGCCAGGCGCAACAGACGGAGTATATCGTGACAAGAATTCTGGTCGTGGATGATCATGCAGTCGTTCGACATGGTGTCAAACAAATTCTCAACGAGCAGTTTCAGGGCGCCGTTATCGGTGAAGCGCAGAACGCGGAGGAAATGATCGCGATGATCCTGAAACAAGCCTGGGACATCGTGGTCCTCGATGTCGGCATGCCGGGCAAGAGCGGCCTCGATGCCCTGAAGGACCTCAAGCAGGTCTGTCCGAAGCTTCCGGTCCTGGTACTCAGCGCCTATCCCGAAGATCAACTGGCCCGGAGAATGCTCAAAGCAGGGGCTGCCGGGTACCTCACCAAAGACAGCGCGCCGAACGACTTAGTCCAAGCCCTCAGAAAGATTCTGGGAGGCGGAAAATTTGTGAGCGCATCCCTGGCGGAATTACTCGTCGCCAACCTCAATGAGCAGGACGAAAGACCCCTGCACGAGCAGCTCTCCGACCGCGAATACCAGGTCATGTGTTTAATCGCGGTCGGCAAAAGCCTCAAAGAGATCGCGGATGATCTCTGCGTGGGCATCAGCACCATCAATACCTACCGGGCGCGTATCCTCGAAAAAATGCAGCTGAAGAATAATACCGAATTGACCCACTACGCCATCGAGAATCGTCTCGTAAACCGTCTCGGTTCATGACTCCACTCAGCCGTAGTTCCTCTCCCCTCGCGAATTCGTAGCATAAACGGCGACACGCACTCCTATTAAAACGGCGACGCGCATTTTGCGCAAAGGGCGATGGTATGCATCCCTCCCAAGGGGTACACCTAGCACTGTCGCGTCTCTTGAGTCCCTTGAGTCGCCTCGAAGACTGAAGCGTCAGATCGGGTGCATCTCAACCATCTGACTCTTCTTGATGGCAATGCAGTAACCATAGAGGAGCTTTCACATGACCACGCTCACCGATATTGAGGGACTGATCACCAGAGAGCTCACACGACGCGGAACCTGCACGCTGGAACTCTTGGCGCAGCGACTTCAGACCTGTACCTGGAACCAGGTATTCATGGCGGTCGACATCCTTTCACGGAGAGGATCGATCATCCTCCGCCCCCTGCCACGCTTCCAGTACATGGTATCCCTCGCAAGTACGGAATCGAATCTCTTCCGCCATGTCGCCACCGTCACGGCTGCGGAAGGATTACTTGGGGACGGCTGCAATTGACCAGGTGATGAAGAAGGAGGGCCGCCGATGAGTCCCGCGATGCACCATGCCAAACAACCGGGGAGATCGCGTGTCATGATCGTCGATTCTGAGCTGCAATTCGGACTCAAACTTGCTGATTGTCTGGCGACGAGCGGGTACCATGCGGTTCTCGTGCGAGACCTTGAGTCCACACTCGCACAACTCGGCGAAATCCAGCCCGAGGCCATCCTTCTCAGTCAGGATTCGGGAGGTTCGCATCGAAACTTCCCAGGTATCGATGCACTCCGAACCGTCACTGCGCTCTGCCCGCAGGCGCCGGTGCTAGCGCTCACTCAACGGGACCATCGAGTCACGAGCCACCTCGCTCGTTCCATCGACAGCTTCCCCGCAGGATCTACCAGTCCACCGCTGGAACACCCCGTAGAAGAGGTGCTGCTGGCGACGCTCGGCATCCCCTGCGTCCGAGTTCAATAACCCCATATTGGTTTACAGCACATTACAGGACGAACTCTATCCAGCAAGGAGTGCTCATCATGACAGAACGTAATGCACAGGCCTCTGGGGCTGACCAACCCACACGAAACTCCCGGGGGGGAACAAGCAGATCGATATCAAAACGAAAGGATCGCGCGCAATCGACCCCGGCGATCGAGTCCGCAGGAACACCCGAGGATGTTAGAGCGCGGATTGAACAACTGGCCTATGCGCTCTATCAGCAACGAGGACAACGGGACGGATATGACTGCGAAGACTGGCTGGAGGCCGAACGGATGGTCCAGGCAGCATCCATCCCTCAAAGCCAGAAAGGCTCCGGCCGCTCCGGAGCTCCGTCGCTTCATAGCGCCTGAGACGGCAGCCGCGCAATGCACCGACTATTCTTCAGGGAGATCATTATGATGCTGTGTCCAGCGACTCACTGCGGCCATCTGATGGAAGCGGACATTCGTGCCGGATATGACGCATGCAGCGGTCTTGAATGCCTGCATTGTCCTCGCTGCGGACATCGTGGCATGAAAGCCCGGGACGGAGTGCAACTGCTCTTCACGGGACAACATGAATACGTGTTCAGCTACGGCCCTTCCCTATCTCATCTCAAAGTGGTCCTCTCGACGATCGCTATCAATCTGTTTCGAACCCAAGGGACGCCTCCGACCCAACTGGCTGCCCATGTTGCTGACTGGGCACTGCTTATGGGACAGGTCTGTGGCACAGTGCGCTTCTCGGGCGATCTCGTCCTTTCAAGCTGTTATGAATATTGTCGGCGCGAAGCGACCAGAAGCCCCGCCGTTTCATCACGATAAGGCCGTAACCCAACGGACTCGTCTATGAACGGCGTACAGCAAAGCTTTGCCCAGACGAGGGTGGCGATTGTCAGTACAAACCAACTCGTACGCATCGGCCTTCAGGCCGCGCTTACCGGGCAACAACAGATGCGGCTGATAGGAGAAGCCGCCAGCACGCGTGAAGCGGAAATCCTCGTGGCACGAGAGCAGCCTCATGTGCTCATCGTTGAGAGGGAGACCAATGTCGATGTCACAGCCCTCATTCGAACGGTGAAGACATCCGTCCCGGCAACACGCATCATTCTCCTCACCAGCGCTGAAGACAACAGTCAGAGTGTAGGCTCAGTATCATCCGGGATAGACGGCATCGTTCTGACCATTCAGCCCGCGGTGGTATTGCTCGCAACCATCAGCCACCTCTGCGGCCTCCCGGCCTCAACGACCGTATACCAACGCAGCGCTCCACGCCAACCGGGAGAAGCGGTAGAGACCACCGGAGGCGATCCTCATCAATGTGTGTCGACACAATTCTCTGGTGCGTCCTTGACGGGTCGTGAAGAGGAGATCATCCTCTTGATCGGCCAAGCGCTCTCCAACAAAGACATTGCCGAACGTCTGTGCATTTCCAGCATCACCGTACGCCATCACCTCACCAGCATCTTCGGGAAATTGGACGTGCATAGCCGCCAGCAGCTTCTACTGCGGGCCTATGAGTACGGTTTCCTCAGGCTCGGGACGCAGCACTAACCTTCGCAGACACAGCGATCTGGGAGTGACGTCTATTCGTGAACTATAAGGGTTGCGGAAGAGTTCCGTGAAAGACGGAGTCAGAAGCAGGAGGCTGGTTAACCGATGACAAACGTGGGTGCGGCAGGACGATCATAGAGAGACACCATGAGGTCTCCCGAAAGAATCAGGCCACGAGGGCTTTCTGTTTGAGGAACTCCATGAGATCTAAGAAGGAGCCATCACGAAGGATACGGGAGAACTGTGCGTGATAGGTCGCGACAATACTGGCCCCGTCGATGCTCACATCATTGACGAGCCACCGTCCTGACCGCTGCACCACGTGAAACTCTATCCTGGTATCGACCTCCCGGCCCGCTGGCGCAACCAACACCTGCGCCCCCGTGCCATTGCCTTCTTCTGAGAGATAGGCCATCTGAGGGACAGCATAGTCGCGTAGCTTATCGGCCAAATCATCACGCAAGATCTGCACAAAGAGCCGGGTGAACTGCCGACGGTCGGCGATGGTCGTCTTCTCGCCACCCTCACCTAATGCACGTTCAGCCATTTCTTCATAATTAAACGAGCGCCGCACCACCTGCTCGATTTCCCACTGCCGCTGCACGGATCGACTGGTCTCCTTGAGTTCGGTCAGCAGGTAGAGCAGATCCTTCATCGTGACCTGCACCGCCTCGGTGGGCGTCTGGGCTGCCAGAGCCGGCCTTGACGCCAGCATCATCACAAGACAAAATGCCCAGCACCCGACAGCGACTGACGAGCGCCTCTGCATCACACCAACAAGTCCGTTCCCCATACCTCCGCCTTTCCGTGCCGGGATGCCATCCGTGTGATATGGTACTGACCCTCAAAACCAGGCGTCAAGCACGTGGATTTACTGGCATTCCACACACGGCCACCAGGACAAACACCCTCTCCGCTTGCGGATCCTGACGTTTTCGGAAATTATCTTTTCCTCGCGACCACACCTTCGGTATACTCCCGCCATGCTCACTCGACGTGTGCCCCTCCTGCTGTTGAGTCTCGCCATCCTGACCCTATTTTCCGGTTGTGAAACCACCGACAAGATGCTTGGTGCCGCCGAACGGGCTGTGGGCAGTTCCACGGGCAGAACGGTCCTCGGCATCGTCGGCGGGAAGGATCCGTCTGAAATCGCACGGCAACGTGTGGAGAGCTACGGACGCGACCCTCAGGCGCTGCTGAGAGACTTGCGGGCTATTCAACGTGACTTCCAGGCGTTGATGGCAGCCCTGACCGGCGAGGTCGGCAAGAAATGGGGCACGAAGGAAGTCAAATTACCCGAGCAAAAAAAGTACGTGAAATATACTCAGAATTATCGCAGCCGGGCGATCGTGGACTTCGACGCGGGAAACATCCTAATTGAGACTCTCGACGACAAGGACCCTCGTGCGAGCCTGAAAACTGCTGTGGTGACCACACTCTTGACTCCCAACGATCCACGCAGCGTCGACCTGTTTTCGGATAAAGAAATCACTCTGACCGGTGAGAAAGAGCCATACCTCCTGGGACTGGTGATGAATCAAGCCGGCAAGCCGGTTCGTACGCCGACGGACGCGGAACAATTCGCGGAGTCGCTCCTGGCCAAAAACATCACGACCCGCACCGTCGAGCAGGAGAACGGCCCCAAGACCGCACACGTCGTCAACATTCCCATGGTAACCAACTTCTCACACAAGCAGGCCGAAAAATATCGCGCCGTGGTCCGCCAGTTTGCAGAGCGATACCAGATCAGTCCGAGTCTCGTATTTGCCATCATCCGCACGGAGAGCAATTTCAATCCCTTCGCGGTCAGCTCCGCCCCGGCTTACGGGTTGATGCAATTGGTCCCCACCAGCGGAGGCCGGGATGCGTATCGCAAAGCGAAGGGCGAGGACAAAGCCCCTTCGCGGGATTATCTCTTCGATCCGGACAATAACATTGAATTGGGCACGGCCTATCTCAACGTGTTGACCTATTCTCAACTAGACGACGTCACGGACCTGGTCTCTCGAGAATACTGCGTCATCTCGGCCTATAACACCGGCGCCGGCAATGTATTTAGAACCTTTTCAAAAGACCAGCGCACCGCCTTGCAGCAGATTAACGGCCTTCAGCCGTCCACCCTCTACGACCGTCTTCGCAGCGGACTCCCCTACCAAGAAACACGAGACTACCTTGCAAAGGTCGTCGGATTCCGCAAGCAGTTCATAACCGTCGGCGAGAACGGCGCTCGATAACCACACACCGCTTCCACCAACCTCCGACAGGACTCGGATTCTTGCCTTACCGCCGCCTGCTGACAACAAGTCGGGACACGGTCGTACCCGAGACTCCATGGATTGTGACCGAGGCTGTGGCCTACTGAAGACCGCATGCATCACGGCGTACAGGCGCGGAAGCTGGCTTCGCGATACAAGGCTAGCGTCAAACGCCGATGACGAGACGTACCGGATTCACTCGCTCGCTCAGACCAAACTTCAACTCACCGGTAAGATCGTCGGGATTGTAGTAGGTCCCGAATAACCGATCCCAAATCGTCAACAACGCGCCCAGGTTTTTCATTTGATGCGCCGGGTCGCTGCTATGGTGGATGTGGTGATAGCGGGGAGTGACGAATACCCATTCCAGCCAGGACGATTTCCAGGTCACATTGAGGTGCATCCAGTTGTTGCGCACAATATGTTCGACCATGATCACCTGAAACGCCCAGCCGGAGGCGTCGTGGAGGAGCGGAAGGGCCGCGACATAGGTCAGATTGAAGAGCGCAATATGGGGGATCGTCGCGCGTATCCCGGCCAACCAGTACAGGGACGTTGGTGAGTGATGCCATCGGTGGATAGGCCAGACCGGGCTGGTATGCATAAGCCGGTGAACCCAATAGAGGCCAAAGTCTTCGACGATATAAAACAGAATCAGTTTGCCGGCGGTGGGGAGATTGTACAAGGCAGCAGGAAGGTACTGAGGGACGGGTATGCGATCGGTAACCTGTACGACCAATAGGAACGATAAGTTGTAGCCCCCCAGCGCCAAGAGGTCACGCCAGAAGACCGAACGATAAGGAATTGAGCGCGCCGGATGGAGCCACTCGGCGGCAAAAAATAGCAGCCCGATACTCCAGAACAGAAGATAAGGATTGAGCATCTAGCGGCCAGCCCAGGGTCAGGCAAGAATGCAATGAACCGCGCCATCTTCCAAACACCATGTTCGGTGCCGGTTTCTGTACGGTACACGACACCGGTAACTTTGTGAAGGAAATCGAGAGTATCGAACGGTGATGGATTGCCCGGATACCCTTCAGGCTAAAGGTCTACTCAGAGCCGAGCATCCTGGAAAAGCGATTGTTACTGCTCGGGATGGGACCGGGATTGATGCGGCTGCGCGTAACGGGGCCGACAATCACATTCGAAATAATATCGGCAGGTATCATCGGAGTGGAACACATGTCCGGCATCGCATTCGAAATGACATAGAGCCTGGCCGTCATGTGTGTACTTCGCGACCCGACGGCCCAGAGCATTCTTGCCGCATCGTTCCCTTAGCAGGCCGTCAATCGGCACGAGGCATGGGGTGTGCAACTCCATAGCCGAATCATCCCTCCATTACCGTGCGCCCCTACTACGCCATACCGTTACTATGTGACACCACCGCATCCCGGCCATCTAGGTGTTTCACTAGTAAGGAACCCGTTCCGAACGATTTATAGTGAACTCGTACATCGGTGGCATCGTGCGATTCGATCTAGCCGATGGACGCCGGATCTGTGTTACTTGTCGCTGAACGCAGAAGGAGTTGAGATACGTGGCGCTCATTGCGGATGCCCCTTTTGCATTCATCGGTTGCAGCGAACTGCAAGAAAGTATTGCCCATCAGGCGGATGACGAAAAAGAACTCGCGGAGCTCATTGAAGAAGTGCCGTTGGATTCCATTCATTTTCACACCCACAGCTATTTCCTCCGCCACGGACTGATCGAAGGAACCTACCCCAACGACTTTGCCCAATGGGTCGTGATGCAAATCGGGGATCACGTCCTGGGAGAGCGTCTCGCAGTGCTTGATCCTTTCGACTACCCCGACCTGGAGAACTTGCGAGAGGAGCTGATCTCCATCATCGACGACCATCTCTCTCGAAGCCCCATCATTCCCAGGGTCGTTTTCGGCCAGCCGTTCCATTTTAAACGCTCCAGGATTCTCGAAGTGCCCATCGGGTTGAAGGCACACACACTGCAGGATTTTCGCGATATGGTGGCCGACATCGACATCAGCACCATCTACTTCCACATGTTCGAAGCGCATTTTCGTCTGCGGCGCGCAGAAAACGATTTCTCGGCTTGGATCCGCACCAGTCTGGGCCTCACGAACCTGGCTGATCGCATCCGCTCGATCAACCCCTACCAGGGAAGCCTGGAGCGGCTCCGTTCCAAGCTCATTACCGCCTGTGATGAATTCTTGACCGGTGACTCGGTGAAGGCCTGATCGATGCTGAATCAAGATCCACTTTGGTACAAAGACGCCGTGTTTTATGAACTTCACGTCCGCGCCTTTTACGACGGCAACGACGACGGCGTGGGAGACTTTGCCGGTCTGATTCAGAAACTGGACTATCTCGAATGGCTCGGCGTGGATTGCCTCTGGCTCCTCCCCTTTTATCCCTCGCCGTTAAGGGACGATGGGTACGATGTGGCGGATTTTCGCAACATCGCCGCGTCGTATGGCACAACCGATGATTTTCGGCGCCTGCTGGAGGAGGCGCATCGACGCGGCATGCGGGTGATCGTCGACCTGATCCTCAATCATACTTCCGACCAACATGCATGGTTTCAGGCGGCAAAAGCCTCCCCTGATGCACCGACACGGCACTATTATGTCTGGAGCGACACGGATCAGAAATATCCTCGCGCTCGGATTATTTTTGTCGACACGGAGAAATCCAATTGGACCTGGGACCATGAGGCACAGGCGTATTTCTGGCATCGATTTTTCAGCCATCAACCCGACCTCAACTACGACAACCCCGAAGTCCGCCGCGCTATGATTCAAGTCATGGAGTACTGGCTCGACCAGGGGCTCGACGGGTTTCGATGTGATGCGGTGCCCTACCTGTTCGAACGCGAAGGCACCATTTGCGAGAACCTGCCGGAAACCCATCGCTACCTGAAAGAAATCCGAAGCAGCATCGACCAGCGATACAAAGGCCGGGTGCTGTTGGCTGAAGCCAACCAGTGGCCCAGCGACGTGCGTCCCTACTTCGGGGACGGCGACGAGTTCCACATGGCCTTCCATTTTCCGCTCATGCCACGATTGTTCATGGGCGTCAGAAGTGAAGATCGCCAACCGATTGTGGACATGTTCAAACATACTCCCGACATCCCTCCAGCCTGCCAGTGGTGCCTGTTTTTGCGGAACCATGATGAACTGACGCTGGAAATGTGTACCGGCGAGGAGCGCGATTACATGTATTACGCCTATGCGCGCGATCCTCAGATGCGGCGCAATATCGGCATTGCCCGACGATTGGCTCCCCTCCTGGATAACGATCGTCGAAAGGTCGAGCTCCTCAACAGTATCGTCTTTACCCTTCCCGGCAGTCCGATCATCTATTACGGAGATGAAATCGGCATGGGTGACAACATTCACCTTGGCGACAGGAACGGCGTGCGGACTCCGATGCCTTGGACCGCTGACCGCAACGCCGGCTTTTCCAAGGCCGACCCGTCCCAGTTGTTCCTTCCCGTGGTGGCCGATGCTGTCTACGGATATCAGTCCGTTAACATCGATGCTCAAAAACAGGCTACACATTCATTGTTGAATTGGATGCGCCGAATGATCGCGATTCGAAAGAAGCACAAGGTGTTTGGTCGTGGCACGTTGCAGTTCCTGAGTCCGCCGAATGAAAAAGTTCTCGCCTATATCCGTGCCTATGAAGAGGAGACGGTACTGCTCGTGCACAACCTGGCGGGGTCTTCCCAAGCCGTCGAACTCGACCTCGGTCGCTACAAAGACGTCGTGCCAGAAGAATTACTCGGGGAGTCACGCTTTCCCACCATTCACGAACGACCCTATGTGCTGACGTTAGGGCCGTATAGTTCCTATTGGTTGCATCTGCCGGCTGTCCGGTCGGGTACCAGCGCTTACAGCATGGAATGGAGCGCGATCTGAGGAGCGAGCTCCTTTTCATGGTTCGCTCCTGGTGAGGAGAATAACCTGGTGAATTCGGCATTGGATGAATATCGCGAGGTGTCGCCGAAGGGTACGGTCGATTTCCTGTACCGCTTGAGTGACCTCGTGCAGGGAAAAAGTTTTCTTCACCTGAACGCCGTCAGATATGGGGGCGGGATGTCGGAAGTCTTGCGGCGTCTCGTTCCGATGATGGTCTCGCTAGGTGTCGAAGCCCGGTGGGAAGTGCTGGCCGGGTCACAAGAGTATTTCGTGGTGGTCACACGCATGCTGAACGCGCTGCAGGGTCGTGACGATAAGCTCACTGATGACATGTACCAGACGTATGCCAGCGTCATCGAGCGGAATGCCAAGGCGCTGAAACTCGAGGCTGACATGGTGATGGTTCATGACCATCAACCGGCGGGATTGGTGGACTATCGCACCAATGGCTGCTGGCTCTGGCGCTGCCACTTGGATTTGGCCCAGCCTCAACGTCCGGCCTGGGCCTTTCTGCGCCGCTACATCCTCAAGTATGACGCCGCCATTTTCTCGTTGTCCGGTTTCGCCCAACGTCTGCCGATTCCCAAGTTTCTGATCTATCCATCGATCGACCCGCTGAGCCCGAAAAACCGCGACATGAGCCGTTCGGAGATCGCACAGGTGCTCGATCGGCTCGGTATTCAGAGGGTAAAGCCGATGCTATTACAGGTCGCCCGCTTCGACCGTTTTAAAGATCCGCTGGGCGCCATTCACGCCTATCGGCTTGTCAAGCGGCACCATGATTGCCAACTGGTCTTGGCCGGAGCCGGGGTGATGCACGATCCCGAAGGCGAAGCGGTGCTCATGGAACTCCGGGAGGCCGAGGCTCGCGATCCCGACATCCATGTCATTCAACTTCCTCCGGAGGCGGATATGGAAATCAATGCGCTGCAGCGGAGTGCCACCGTCGTCCTCCAAAAATCCGTGAAGGAAGGGTTCGGTTTGACCGTGTCGGAAGCGATGTGGAAAGGAAAGCCGGTTGTCGGTAGCACGGCCGGAGGCATTGCCGCGCAGGTCGTCGATGGAGTCACCGGCTATGTGGTCCATTCCGTGGAGGGCGCGGCCTTCCGCACTCGCCACTTGCTCAACAACCCCGGACTGATGAACAGAATGGGCGCGATGGCGCGCGAACATGTCCGGCGTAACTTTCTCATTACCCGGCAGCTGGGGGATTACCTGACCTTACTGAAACTCCTGCCGGCACCGTGAGAGTGATGTGGTGACAGATGGCGACGGTCATTTCAATGCCGCAAGGCGGAAATAGTGACACAGAAATGCTGACTCCCAACCCGGAATTCACCGCGTCAGGTGCTGACAGGGAATGGCCGGTTGACACGATCGATATCATGATAGGCTTGATGACCCTCAACAATGCCGGATCCATTGAGACCGTCCTGAAATCTATCCTGGAAGGATTGCGGCAGTTCTTCCCGACCGCGTCTGCACTGCTCGTGAATTGCGACGCGGGCTCCAAAGACGGGACATCCGGCATCATCACCCGGCTGGCGGCCGGCATACTTCCCGTCCGAATTGTGTCCAATGCCGCCGGCACCTATGCGAATCTCACCAGAGAACAGGGCTTCCCCGGTCGAGATGAAAGCATCCACAACTTCTGTCTAACGGCACGGCGCTTACAACCCAAGATATGCCTGATCGTGGAAGGACAGCTCCGCTCACTCAGCCCAGGCTGGATCGATCACCTCGGCAGACCGGTCTACGAACAAGGCGAGGATTATGTCGTTCCACTCTATCGTCGCCATCGGTATGAGGGCACACTCGCGACCAACCTCCTGTATCCCCTGACCCGTGCGCTCTATGGCAAACGATTACGGTATCCGAGCGGCGGTGCCTATGGTCTGTCCGGGAAATTCGCCGGTGATTTGATCACCCGGCCGACCTGGACAGGAACCGCGGCCAAATACAGTGTGGATAGCCGGCTCACCACCGCTGCGCTCGCCGGCGGCTATCGCGTGTGCCACACCTATCTCGGCACCAGGGATCAGGAACCGACACTCGGAACAGTTGATCTGTCGGTGCTGCTCGCACAAACTGTCGGAGGCATCTTTCACTCGATGGAAGAATATGAATCATCGTGGGAGAAGATCAAGGAGTCGAACGAGGTGCCGGTCTATGGCGATCCGGAGTCCGCACCCGATCCCGGGCCCTTGCACACCGGTCGAATGGTGAGCGGATTCAAGCAGGGATTGCGCGATTTGCTTCCGCTCTGGGAATTGATTCTGTCTCGAGACACCTTGGGACAAATCATCGCACTCGACATCCAAGACCCGGAAGAGTTCCGGTTTCCACCCTCACTCTGGGTGCAAACCGTCTACGACTTTTCCCTGGCATATCACAACCAGACACTGCACCGGGAACACATGCTGAAGGCACTGACGCCTTTGTACTTGGGGCGAACGGCCTCCTTCGTCCTGGAAACTCAGCATGGGGATTCCGCGGAGGTCGATCGAACGGTGGAGAGTCTATGCCGCGAGTTCGAGTTGTCGAAGTCGTACCTCGTGGAACAATGGAGGTGGCGCGATGAGTGACCTGTGGAGAGATACGATGGTCGCCGGCTTTCGTGACACCGTGATGCAAATCGTGCTCGTGTTACCGCGGCTCCTCGCCTTGCTCACCTTTCTCACACTGGGGCTGTTGGCTGCCTGGTCGGTGAAGGTGCTCACCCTGCGGGTTCTCCGGACCTTCGGATTCGATTCGTTCTGCGAACGATTGGGCATTGCCCAGCCGCTCTCACAAGCGGGAGTCCGTCGCCCGGTTTCCCTGGTCGTCAGCGGGGTTCTGTTCTGGATTGTCTTTTTATTATTTGCCTTCATGGGCGTCGATGCCATGAACCTCCCGGCAACGGCCAATTTGATCAGTCAGATCGTCGCCTTCTTACCCAACGTGCTGGCCGCGTCCCTCGTTCTCCTGGTGGGGGTGCTGTGCGCCAATTTCTTTGCCGAGGCCTCCTTGATTGCTGCCGTGAACGCCCAGGTCGAAGAAGCCCGGGTCGTCGCGGGGTTGGTGCGATGGGGCCTCCTATTGTTCACCTGCGCGATGGTGCTGACCCAGTTGGGGATTGCGAAGGAAATTGTCATCGCGGCCTTCTCCATCACGTTCGGCGGCGTGGTGCTCGCGCTTGCCCTGGCCGTGGGCTTGGGCGGGCGACATCTTATGAGAGAGATCCTCGAACGACGTTTCAGCCGGCACGAACACAAGGCCGATCAGTTGTCACATTTATGAAGCGAACCACACGCACAGATGCACCGCAGAAGAGGCGGGCAGAGCAAATGAGCCGGGGAAACCAGGTGCCATCTTCCGCTTTGACGAGCGAGGGACGTCTCCGAGTGGCGATTGAACATGTCGAACCGGAAGTCGATGGGGGCCGGTATCCGATCAAGCGAGAGCTTGGAGATACGATTGTCGTGCAAGCAGACCTTTTTGCGGACGGACACGATGTGATCCGAGGCCTCCTCCGCTCCCGTCATGAGCATCAAGATGTATGGCTTGAAACGCCGTTGAGTTTTTCAGGAAATGATCGGTGGCAGGCCTCGTTCGAAGTGCGTGAACTAGGCCACTATCGATATAGCATCATGGGATGGGTGGATCATTTTGCCACGTGGCAGCGCGACATGCGCAAGCGGTTGATCGCACAGCAAGATGTTACCGTGGACATCTTGATCGGCACAGAGCTGATCGAAAAAGCGTACAGTCACGCATCCGACACATCACGGCGCCGCCTGAAAGATATCCAGGCGGCGGTGTCTCGCTGTGATCCCCGCTCTCAGACCCAATTGGACTTGTTGCTTGGGCAGGATGTGGCGGAAGTGATGGCAGACTGCGTCGACCACCGCCTGCGCAGTTCATACGATCGGGAACTCCTCGTCGTGGTAGATCGCCCCAAAGCCAGATTCAGCGCCTGGTATGAAATGTTTCCACGTTCTACAACCGATGAAGGCCAGCCCCACGGGACATTCAAGGATTGCGAATCACGGCTCTCGTATATCGCGGAGATGGGGTTTGACGTACTCTATCTCCCCCCGATTCATCCGATCGGCGAAACCCATAGGAAGGGACCAAACAATAATCCTCGTGGCGACTCGGCTTCTGTAGGCAGTCCCTGGGCCATCGGAGCACGCAGCGGCGGGCACAAGGCTATCCATTCCCAACTGGGAAGCCTCGAGGATTTCAAGCAGCTCCTCGCTGTCGCGCGCGAGAAGGGAATCGAGATTGCCCTCGATCTGGCATTCCAATGCTCCCCCGACCATCCTTACGTCAAACAGCATCCGGAATGGTTTATCACACGTCCTGACGGCACCATCCAATTCGCGGAAAATCCGCCTAAACAGTACCAGGATATCTTTCCATTGAATTTCGAGTCCGATGCCTTCCCCGAGCTCTGGAAAGAGCTTCGGGGCGTTGTCCAATACTGGATCGATCATGGCATCCGGATCTTTCGTGTGGACAATCCCCATACGAAGCCATTTCTCTTTTGGAAATGGCTTATCGGCGATGTGAAGGCCGCGTATCCGGAGACCATCTTTCTAGCCGAAGCCTTTACCAGGCCCAAGGTGATGTACCATTTGGCAAAAGTCGGGTTCACGCAGTCGTATACTTACTTTGCCTGGCGCAATAGCAAGCCGGAACTCACCGACTATTTCACGGAGCTCACCAAGTCTCCAGTACGGGAATTCTTTCGTCCCAACCTGTGGACGAATACACCCGACATCCTCACTGAACATTTACAGCACGGCGGCCGTCCGGTGTTCATGGTCCGGCTAGCCTTGGCGGCAACCTTGGGATCGAGTTACGGCATTTACGGGCCGGCCTTTGAATTGTATGAAAACCGCCCGCAGAAACCAGGCAGCGAGGAGTACCTGGATTCTGAGAAATATGAAGTGCGGCGCTGGGATATCACCCGCCCGGATAGCCTGAAAGAATTTATCGGCCTAATCAACCGTATCCGGCGCGAGAATCCTGCCCTGCAAAGTGATGGCCGTCTGCAGTTTCATCCCATCGACAACGACTACCTCCTGGCCTACAGCAAACAATCGCCGGACGGCTCGAACGTCATTCTCGTCGTGGTGAACCTCAGTCCGCACCACGTCCATTCCGGCTGGCTGGAATTGGATCTCTCGGCTCTCGGGATTCACGTCAACCGCCCATTTCAAGTCCATGATCTCCTTACGCATGCTTATTATGTGTGGCAGGGGTCTCGAAATTATGTCCAGCTCGATCCGCATTCAGTGCCGGTTCAAATTTTTGCTGTGCGCCGAAACCTGCGGCGCGAGCAGGATTTCGATTATTTTCTCTAGGCCGTCGCGAAGGCGATCGAGGTTATGATTAGAGTGCACGACAACTGGAAGGCAGTTTTCGAAGGCCCGCCGCGCGCCGAAATTGAGAAGAAGCTTCCGGCCTTTCTCACGGCATCTCGATGGTTCGGCGGCAAAGCGAAGACCATTCGTGCCACCAGGCTTGCGGATATTCTGCAGGAAGACAGCGGGGATGGCCCCATGGTCCTGGGCTTGATCGAGGTGACTTACGATGAAGGAGGGGTAGACACGTACACGCTCCCCATGACAGCCGCCTTCGGTAAAGAAGCAGACCGGATTACCCATGACTATCCGCAGGCAATCATCGTGGCATTGACTGTCATTCATCTCGAGAAGGAACTTCCTGGAATTCTGTACGATGCCTTGTGGAATGAGGCCTGCACCTATTCTCTCCTGACCAGCATGGGTCGAGGCGCACAATTCCAGGGATCGTCTGGTTCATTGGCCGGATCGGCGACTGAATTGTTTGACGAGGCGGCAAACTGCGCGCACGCGGCATCCAGTTCCGTCCTGAAAGGCGAACAGAGCAATACCTCGGTGAAATTCGATGACTGCGTCATCATGAAGATGTACCGTCGAGTCGAACCGGGAATGAACCCCGAATTGGAAGTGGGGCGGACCCTCACGGAACGACACTTTCCCCATTCGCCTTCCCTCGTAGGCGCGCTTGAATATATTCAGGAGGGCACCGAGCCCACGACTCTTGCGCTTGCGCAAACCTTTGTCGCGAATCAAGGGAATGCCTGGGACTATACGCTGACGCAGCTCTCACACTATCTAGATCGCATTCTCACGCTCGATCATAAGAGAGGAGAACCTGAAAAGAGGCCGTTTGAACGGTCGGATAAAGAACGCACTGCTAGTGATGTCCTGTTTGGCTACCGTGATTCCGCCCATTTATTGGGACGGCGAACGGGGCAGTTGCACATGGCGCTCGGACAACCCAGCGCCGTAGCCGCCTTTGCGCCGGAGGCTTGCTCTTCATCGTATGTGCGGTCCCGGGTCCATGCCATGCAGGAGGCCGCCACCAAGGCTTTGACGTTGCTACGAGGCCGTTTGACCGCCCTTTCCGAAACAGACCAAGAGCTGGCTCAAACGGTCTTGGAACAGGAGCCGGCCTTTCTCGATCGATTGGGGATGCTCTGCAGACAACCCGTAAGCGCCCTGCGCATCCGATGCCATGGCGACTATCACCTGGGACAGGTTCTCTACACAGGCAGCGACTTTGTCATCATAGATTTTGAGGGAGAACCGGCAAAGCCTTTGGCCGAACGCAGAACTAAACTTCTTCCGATTGTGGATCTGGCCGGCATGGTTCGTTCATTCCACTATGCCGCGCATGTGGCCCTACGCACATTACCGAGTCGCCGCCCTCTCCTATCGACCTCGCCCGGTTTGGGTCCGTGGATCGAGCAGTGGTATCGAAACGCCCGCACCGCCTTTCTCAGAGGGTATCGGACGACAACCGGGGAGGCGAAATTCTTGCCTCACTCTCACCAGGAGTTCGATCGCCTGTTGGATGTCCACGTTCTCGATAAGGCTTTTTACGAACTGACCTATGAATTGAATAACAGACCGGACTGGGTCGGACTGCCCCTGACCGGCCTCCTGCAACCAGCTGATACCTCGCTGGTCACTGACGATACGGAACGCGCAGGGACCGTCACACACACGACGGTTCCAAGCCCAGCAGGACGGGCGAACGACGAGGTGAATCAGTGAGCCAACAAAGATCCGCGCAGAATCGCAGTCCCGAGGCTACCACCAGACTGACGGACGACGATGTCTATCTCTTGAATGAGGGAACACACTTCCAACTCTACGACAAACTTGGCGCGCACCCCATGGTGCGTGACGGACAAGAGGGAACATACTTTGCCTTGTGGGCGCCGAATGCACAGCAGGTCTCCGTTATTGGTGTGTTCAATGGCTGGAACCGGGACGCACACCTCCTTCATCCGCGAGGATGCTCAGGCATTTGGGAAGGGTTCGTCCCGGAGGTGGTGAAGGGGGCGTTATACAAGTACCATATCCACTCGCGACACTCAGACTATCGAGTCGATAAAAGCGACCCCCTTTCATTCTTCAATGAAATCCCACCGAAGTCGGCGTCTATTGTCTGGGACCTCGATTACGAATGGACGGACAACGAATGGCTGCGCACACGCCGGCAGAGGAATGGATTGGATGCGCCGATGGCCATTTACGAGATGCATATCGGGTCATGGAAACGCATCGCTGCCGAGCAGAATCGATCGCTCAGTTACCGTGAACTGGCACTCCCCCTGGCTGAATATTTGCAGCAGACCGGATTCACACACGTGGAATTTCTGCCGTTGACCGATCATCCGTTTTTTGGCTCTTGGGGCTATCAGACGACCGGCTATTTTGCACCCACCGGCAATTACGGCACGCCGCAAGACCTGATGTACCTCATCGATACGTTGCACAACCACGGAATCGGGGTCTTGCTGGATTGGGTGCCTTCCCATTTTCCGACCGATGAACAGGGGTTGGGATTTTTCGATGGCACGCATCTGTATGAACATGCCAATCCTCAGCAAGGATTCCAGCCGGATTGGAATACCTTTATCTTCAATTTTGGCCGTAATGAGGTGCGAAGTTTCCTCATCAGTAGTGCATTGTTTTGGCTCGACAAATATCATTTCGATGGCCTGCGATTGGACGCCGTCGCGTCCATGCTGTATTTGGACTATTCGCGCAAGGAGGGCGAATGGATTCCCAATCGGTACGGGGGCCGTGAAAACCTCGAAGCCATTACACTCTTGAAGCGATTGAACGAAGAGGTATACCGGCACTTCCCGGATGTCCAGACCATTGCCGAAGAATCCACCGCCTGGCCGCTGGTGTCGCGACCGACATATCTCGGTGGCCTGGGATTCGGATTAAAGTGGGACATGGGCTGGATGCACGACACGTTGACCTACATGCAACGGGACCCAATCGATCGGAAGTATCACCATCACAATCTCACGTTTCGTATGCTTTACGCCTTCCACGAGAACTTCGTCCTTCCACTCTCCCATGACGAAGTGGTGTACGGGAAAGGTTCGCTACTGGGGAAAATGCCGGGGAATGAATGGCAGAAATTCGCCAACCTCCGCCTGCTGTTCGGGCATATGTACTCCCAGGCCGCCAAGAAACTCATGTTCATGGGAGGCGAATTCGGTCAGCCGGCTGAGTGGTCCCACGACGGTCAGTTGGAGTGGAGTGCGCTGGAACTTCCGCTCCATCAAGGCATGCACCGGTGGGTCACGGATCTCAATCACACCTATCGCCGGGAATCTTCGCTTCATGAAGGAGATGTCGACCCTTCCGGCATCGAATGGATCGACTGTCAGGATGCCGAATCGAGTGTCATCAGCTTGATGAGAAAAGGCCGTGCAACCGACGACATCATTCTCGTTGTCTGCAACTTCACCCCGGTTCCCCGTCCCAATTATCGAATAGGAGCGCCACGAGGCGGCTACTGGAAGGAACTCCTGAATAGCGATGCGGCCATCTATGGGGGACATGACTGGGGCAATGGCGGAGGCGTGGAAGCGACACCTATTCCCCTGCATGGCCGAACTCATTCGGTAACCTGCACCTTGCCTGCGCTTGCTGTCATCTTCTTCAAACATTCTCCGTCGCGATTGTGAGCTCTCCGAGACCATAAGCAGGGATTCCTCGCAGCTCCGGCCTGCGGATTCCCTCGCGACTTGACCGTTATATTTAACAGCCCACCGTTGCCATTCACGACTCGCGAAAACCTCGCACGCTCATACCCACTGTTCTTGCAGTAAATCAACAGGTTGTAGCCGTCAATCCTGTCTTTCTTCTGGGCATGGGTGTTGCTGATGCATGGGAACAGCAAGCGTAGACCGGCATCCCATTATGTCACATCACTCCGACCTACAGGTCGGGCCAATGGAGGAGGACAACATGAAGAGAACCATCGCCCTGTATTCGACAGCATTCGTGATCGGAGCGTGGACTCTGCTGAGCTTCAGCCCCGCGCAGGCATTGTCCAATGGCCTCGAACCAGTCGCATGGAACAGTCAGCAGAAATCCTCCGCTTGGGCGGAAGAATTGCTCGGTCAGGTGGTGACCTACCAAACCATGGCCGAAAAAAATCTTATTCCAGGAAGTTTTCAACCCTATGTCGAGCAGACGAGCAAGATTCGGGAATTGCACCGGTCCGGCAATCGACGTGCGACATACGACGGCGTCAATGCGTTGATGGTCATGCTCGAGGCACGGGTTGGTGGCATTGATGAGCACAGCGCTGAGGCCTTGTGGGATTTTTGCTATCGGGTCACTCCCGATGAATTCCACGCGCGTGATCGACACATCCGCGCGAAAGGGGCAGACGCGGTAAAAGAGCACGAGGAATTCATGCGCAACATGGAAGAACGGGCAGGCATGAGCTTTTAGTCGTCACTTGTTTCATTGAACAGCGAATCTGTCACGGGGCCGGGGGCTTGTTTGTCGAACGGCCCCCGGCGACCCACCCCAAACTGGGAATGGAAGATTCTATGTTCCTTGACCGCCGAGACGCCGCTTCATCGCCATGTGGAGATTCCTCTTGCTCTGCCTTGCCCTTACGATCGACTCGGGGTCTGTCCTCGCGCCGACTTCTCTCAGGGCAGAAGCCGGGCAGAACGACTATGGGCCGACCTCGCCTGGAATCTACTCTCCGATCGACAGTCACGTGATAGAAACCGACCCTGTCAAGATGCGGCCCCTCCCCCCGGCCTTCGACATCCGTAATTTCTGGATGCGCGCTGACCTTCGTGCCAGACCGGAATGGCGCAACGGGGTGTGCTTCGGAGGAGGGCCTCCGATCAATGGGGCCTGCAACAGCCTCAACCTCTCTGGGTCCGGCACTACCGCCCATAATGGTTCCAAGGCTAGCGACTTCTTCGTCCAGCAATGGGCGCGGATAGGCCTCGGGTATGATCCTTCACCCAATCTCAACTTTTATCTTGAGCTCCAGGATTCGGCGACCTGGGGAGGCAGCGGCAATCAGCTCGGTGGAGGTCAGGGCGGAGATGCATCCAACCATCAATGTGGAATCCAACGACCGGGCCAGTGCCGCCTCGGTATCCGTGCGGGTTATGCGCTCGTCCGCAACCTCGCCGGTGTCGAAGGGCTCAGTGCGAAGTTCGGCCGCCAATATGTCGTGTTCGGCAATCAACGATTGTTTGGGCACTTCGATTGGGCGAATACCGGCTACTCCCACGACGGGGTCATGTTGAGTTACACGCGAACCGATTTTGACGTGAAGCTCGGCTGGTTTCGCAACTCTGAAACTGACCTTGGGCAAGGACATCCCGGCGGAAGCCTGACCCCCAATCTGTTGACCTGCAACCAGGATGTGGCCTCCCAGTCCGTCTGCGATCCGGCCCTGGCGCAGCATGCGACCGACGCTGGGAGCGACGTCGACATGATCGTGTTCTACAATCAAATCCGGAGCCTCCCTCGGATGATTATTGAACCGTATTACACACTCTACTCCAACCGCCTTCCAGAACGGGCCAACCCAGGTCAGTACCTTCCCAAATCAGCCTCTCAACTGCGACATATGGTCGGCCTCCGCCTCGAACTGCGAGACGGCAACTGGGATCTGGTGCATGAAGCTGCCTACCAATTCGGCAGGACGGCTGATGGATTTGACTTCGATAACCAACGCAATTTGAGGATCAATGCCTGGGCTTCAGGAACATGGGTTGGCCACACCTGGTACACGCATCCCTGGAAACCTCGGCTGGCGATCGGATTCGACTATGCCTCCGGAGACGGAGATAGCAACTGCGTCGCCCCCGGGGGAATCCTCGCACGCAGTTGCGGAGGCAATGCCAACACATTCGAAAACTTCTTTCCGACTAATTTCCTCCACGTCGGGTACATGCTGAACGGCGCCTGGCGCAATACGGTTCAGCCGCAGGTAAACCTGCAGGCCAGGCCGACCAACCGAGATCACATCGAGATCTGGGCGTTGCGCAAGTACTTGGCAAGCGCGCGCGACAACTGGTACCGTGGATCGCAAGCGCCGCTTATTTTTTCCCGATCCGACAATGCGACGACTCATGTGGGCGACGAACTCGATCTTGCATGGAGCCATATATTCGCAGATGGGAAAGTTTCGTTGGCCGTCATCTACGGCCATTTCTTTTCGGGGCCCTATATCCGCCAGCAGCTCGGCACATCCGCGGATCAAGACTGGGGCATCGTGCAACTGTGGACAAATTTTTGAGTCGTCATGCAACGCGCAACCCTGAATTTTGAGACGCTCCTCGAAGTCACGAATGCCCTGAACTCGCAGCGAGACATCGAGAGTCTCTGGCGGGTCATCGCCGACCAAATCCAAAAAGTCATTCCATGGGATCGTGCGGGCATTACCTTGTACGAATCCAATACCGATTCTTTTCGGTTTTATGCCGTCATCACCAATATGGCCACTCCGGCTCTGGCGCATGACAGCGTGATCCCCCGTGAAGGCAGCGCGGTAGGATGGGTGCATGACAACCGGCGCCTGCACATTCGTGACAACCTTCAGAAGGAGCAAGTATTCCTGGAAGACCGTTTTTATGCTCAAGAAGGCTTGGGACGCATGATCAATCTGCCGCTGCTGGTCCGAGAACATTGTCTCGGAACATTAAACATCGGCAGTGTGCGAGAGGGCCATCCGGATCCGGACGACTGCAAGTTTTTGCAGCAAGTCGCCACTCAGATCGCCTATGCCATCGATCACGTACTAGCCTATCAGCAAATCAAACAATTGAGCGAGCGATTGCGACGCGAGAATGAGTATCTCGCAGAGGAGGTCAAGGCAAGCCGGAATCAACGCCTCCTCGTCGGCGCATCTTCCTCATTCAGCAAGGTAGTCGAGCTTGTGAAAGCCGTCGCTCCGACCGATACGACCGTTCTCCTTCTCGGGGAAACCGGCACGGGCAAAGAAGTCTTGGCTCAGGCTCTGCACGACTTGAGTACGCGCAGTCAAAAGCCATTTATTCGTGTCAATTGCGCAGCTCTCCCATCAGGCCTGATCGAGAGTGAATTATTCGGTCATGAACGCGGTGCCTTCACCGGAGCCCAAATCCGAAGAGCCGGACGTTTCGAATTGGCCCATACAGGCACCTTGTTTTTAGACGAGGTCGGCGACATGCCGTTGGAGACCCAGGCCAAACTGTTGCGTGTACTCCAGGATGGCATGGTGGATAGAATCGGCGGAACTCAACCGGTCTCCGTGAATGTTCGTCTGATTGCCGCCACCAATGCCAACCTTACCGCGGCGATTCAACAGGGAACCTTTCGAGCCGACCTGTACTACCGGCTCCACATCTTTCCAATAGCCGTCCCTCCCCTCCGGGAACGCCGTGAGGATATTCAACTCCTCGCGCAACATTTCCTCGCGCAGTTCGGCGCCAAGCATAAGCGACCACATCTGACTTTTGACCCGCAATCGCTGGCACGGCTCCTTTCCTACAACTGGCCCGGGAACGTCCGCGAACTTCAAAATGTGATTGAACGAGCAGTGATCCTCTCCAGCTCATCCCAGGTCACCGTAGATGAAATGTTGCTTCCAATCCGGCAGGCCGGTCGCGCCGCCTCGATGAATCACACCGACAGCCTTCAAGACCTCGAGCGGCACCACATTATCTTGATGCTGGAACGGACCAACTGGAGAATCTACGGCGACCAGGGGGCGGCCCATCTGTTAGGACTCAATCCGGAAACGCTGCGAAGCCGCTTACGGAAGTTGGGCATCCGCCGGCCTGGCGCAAGATCACCGGAAACCACTCCCATGTCCTAACCTGTTCACAATATTGAGGTGATCCTTACGCATAACAAGTTCTTGTGGGACCAGCGGGCCGAAGGTAACGGCTCGAGGGCGGAGCATTTCTGAACAGAGGTCCGCTCATTTGACCAGACAGTCACAAGCATGATAAGTTGCTAAACCGTACGAGTTACGAGCGAGTTTCCCACGCTTCGCGTTTCGTCATTGCCGCGCGATCGCTTCCTCTAGTTACGCTCCTCCTACGGCCCATTTCCCACTTCTTTATTAGGAAATGGGCAACGCAGGGGGCGAGAGTATTGCTGCCCTCCTGCACCCAGTTTGATGGCCTGGACATCGCCATCCTGTTGTTCGCCGAAAGGAGTGTACGATGAAAATAACGTCTGTCTGGCGTGGCAACAAGCCCAACCATAAGAAGAAGCGGACCGTTCCCAAACTGAGAATACGGTGGACTGAACTCGGTCTCGTTGATCCCTCTGTGGAATCGCATGAGACACCGATGGATCAGATTCGTCGTGAAGTCACGGCCTTGGCCAGTTCAGGATTTGGAGCAGAGACCCGCGCCCGCTCAGAACAAACGCAGGCGCGCCCGGCGCGGACGCATGCGCGGACGAGCACAACTCGCTCGGTCCGTCGACCAGCCGGATCATAACGAGACAGGCCTATTTGCTCCCCGATCGGGGAAGACGAATAGAAGGAGGGAACCATCGCACGAGCAGGCAAGACTACTATCGCGAAACGCGATCGAGAAAAAGCTAGGCAAGTAAAACAGCGGGAAAAAGAAGCCCGTCGCGTACAACGCAAAACCGAGAAGCCGGACCGGCCAGTGACATCGGAGGGAGAAGATCCCGATCTGGAAGGGTTACGGTGGGGACCCCAGGAACCTCTGTACTAAACAGAGGTTCCTGGGCCCGCCTCGAATGCGGTGGCGTTAGGATACCTTTACGATAAAGCGGTCTTCTCCAAACACTCCGCGCAACTGCTTGCTCACGAGTGAGCGATATTCACCCTTCTCTTTTGCCATTCGTACCATTCCCTCGGCATCGGTCAGAATGAGCAGATCTTCTTCTGCAATCAGCACTCGATCACCCTTCCCGACGTTAATCCGGTACTGTGTCCGTCCATCGGGATTCCGGCTTGGGCCGGTGACGATTTCCGTCAATCCGTCAATATGTCCCTTTTGCCCGTCCAAACGATGCTGCACCATCGTCCCGTCCGGAATTCGGACCCACTGACTCGCTGCTCGCGGTGCATCCTGGTTCTGATCACTCACCTTCATTCCTCCCTTGCAACGTATGCTCGCTTAATTAAGAGACTGGCCCGAGATCGCTACCGTTCTTGATTCCCCCATTCGTCTCCCTGGGTGCCCCATCGACTGTCTGACGCCATCCCTGGGCGGACCCACCGCGTCGTCGGCGCCGTTCCGATTCACTCCGTGGGCCGTGCCCATCCGGTCGTGATGAAGGCGCTAGCGAAGCCGGGCTTCCTTCTGCGCGAGGCACCGCTTGCCCGAGCAATCGCTCGATGGCGCGCAGCTGTTCCTGGTCTTCCGCCGTCACAAATGTCGTAGCACGGCCTGTAGTTCTCATCCGAGCCGTACGCCCGATCCGGTGTACATAATCCTCCGGGCAATTGGGCACATCGTAATTGATCACATGCGCAATATTTGCCACATCAATACCCCGCGCGGCAATATCCGTTGCAACCAATACGCGATACGTCCCTCGCCGGAATCCTTCCAGGGCAGCTCGCCGTTGCGGCAGCGTACGCCCGCCGTGCAGGACCGCCACGCGATGACCGGCCGTATCCAACAGATTGCCTAGGCGATCCGCCCGGTGCTTCGTCCTGGCAAACACCAGCACAGTATCGGACTCTGACTGCAAAAGGGACATCAGGAGCGCATTCTTCCGATCATGCGTGGTGTGATGCACGGCCTGTGAAACTCCGTCAGCTGTCGTCGCGGACTTCGTCACCATGACTCGTACTGGATCTTTGACGCTAGCCTGCGCCAACCTGGCCAGGTCCATGGGCATCGTGGCCGAGAACAGCAATGTCTGCCGCTCTTCTGGCATGGCATCCAAAATCTGATTGATCTGCTGGGCGAAGCCCATGTCCAACATGCGATCGGCCTCATCAAGGACTAGGATGCTCATTGCCAATAGACTGATCGTTCCGTTCCACATATGATCGAGCAACCGTCCCGGGGTCGCCACGATGATGTCCGGACGTTGACGCAACCCTCGCACCTGCGCCTGCATGTCGGCTCCGCCGACCACCGTTGTGGCAAACAATTGCAGGTCGCGCCCCAAGGTATCGATCGTCGCTTGAATCTGTATCGCAAGCTCGCGCGTCGGAGCTAAAATGAGCGCGCGCGGCTGCCCTTTTGCGGTCCCGCTGAGACGCTCCAACATCGGAATCACAAAGGCCGCGGTCTTTCCCGTCCCCGTCTGCGCACATCCCAGCACATCCCGCCCGGCTAACGCATGCGGAATAGCCTGAGCCTGAATGGCCGTCGGTTCAGTGAAACCGGCTTTGGTCAGATTTCGTAACAGGGTAGGAGACACACCAAGGGAGTCAAAACTCGTAAACGCAGTCGTCTGCACGCAGGAATCCTTTCGTTGTGGATCGCATTAAGACGGGATCAGAGAACCGAGGGGAGGGTGAATCCGGAAGGAGTCAGCTCCAAACTGGACCTGGTCGCGATGCGATCGCGCGGTCCACGTTGAGGAGGTACAGCATTGGTGGACCGATACAATGCCGCAGTAGAATATCACTGTACCGCACGGCGTCCCTATCGGTCAACTAGTCCGCGTGTTCCGGCCCACTCCCTGCTGACTGGCGAATCCGTCCGGAAGGGTTTTCCTCAACGCCCGAATAGCCTATACTGGAATCGAGCAAGCGAGGTCCACGATGCAAATGATAGCCGTCCTCCTCTTTCTGTTCCTATGGATTGACGGTCAAGCACTGACGGCGAATGCTGGATCGGAATCTTCCGGCAGCGGCAAGGCCGGATCCAACCAGGGCGTGACACTCGACGAAATCGGTCGAGGCTTGAAGAGTGCCGCGAAAAACATCGAAGAGGAAATTCCGAAGATCGGCCCCGCCATCGGCAAAACCTTCAAGCAAGTGACTGGCAGCGGCAAGGACACGAGCGCTTCGAAGGAACCGCCTCAAGGCTCCAAACCTAAGAAGTAGCAATCCTCATGGGAGATGATGTTCTGCAACGTCGACCAGTCACCCTACTCAAGCGAGTGCAGCGGTATTGCTTCTGCTTATTCATCGCGATGGCCGTCGCCGGGTGCGCATCTACCCCGGTACCACGCTGTGCTTCGGGAGAACAAGCGGTCGTGCTCGACACGCTCTACCTCGGCACGGCTACGCCTGAGGGGGTCGTAACCGCCGAGGAATGGAACGCATTTCTGGACCAAATGGTGGTACCGGATTTTCCAGAAGGACTCACATCCTGGGCCGCCACCGGTCGATGGGGTAACTCGACAGGATTAGTGGAACGCGAAAGCTCCAACCTACTTCAGTTGGCGCACAACGGAAGTTACGAGAAAGACAGAGCGGTTCTACGGATTGCTGATCGGTATAAGAGCAGGTTTCACCAAGTGGCCGTCATGCGGCTTCGTTCTCGCGCCTGCCGGACGTTCTAAGAAGTCCGTACGTCCCCTCGCATTACTTCTTTCCCTGTCCCTTTGATCCCTTCCCGACCTCGTTAAGAATTTGCTTGAGTAATCCATTACTATTCAAACCTCCGGACTGGGCTGGCCCGGCCCCGGCCACGGCTGCTTGAATTGATGAAGCCACGGGCGGAGGCAATATGGGAGAGGACGAAGTGTTCGATGGCGTCCCGATCGAGCCACCTCCTCCCGCAAAGGCCTGGACTCCAGGAAATGATGGCACGCCGGTAGTGGTTGGGAGAATGGCTCCTTTGGCAGTCGCACCGGGCTGGTCCTTTTCGGCATTCACTGCAGGGTTGCGCCGGAGTTCCTTCTCAACTTCCAACGCGAGATCGACATGCGCAGTGACGATTTGACGCGTGACCGGCTGGGGAGGTTGAAGATGTTCCGCCCTGACGGCAAGCGGCTGAACCGAGCTCGTGGCCGATGATGGTATGTCTGAAATGGAAATAAATACCCCTGGTTTCAGAATCACTTCAGATCCGGTCTTGAGGGAAAAAGGTTTGCCTTCGCCGGTCAAGGGCTCCACTCGCGCCTGCCCTTCAAATACCCGCACAGTTTCCACCGCAGGGGCATTGACCAATCGGGCCAAAAATGACCGTTGCTCGCCTCCCATCACTGTGGCCTCGAGGATTCCGCCTCGGCTGACTACCCGCGCAAGCGCTGTTTGAAGTATAAGTTTGTCGGTCATCCGTCCTGCGTCATAGGACAAGGCGATCCGCACGGTTCCACCGTAAAGGCGAAGCTCGGTTTGGCCATGATGCGGCTCATCGATTTGCACCCGCGCCCCTTCGTGCAAGGTTAACAACGCGCGATGATCCCATAGCACATCTATCTTCGTCCCGGGTCCGGCTGAAACCTCTTCACCGGCGGCCATGAGATCACCGACCTTTACGGTTCGACTGACAGAACCCGGGGAAACCATCGACACCGACCCACCGGAAATTCCCATCACCACCCCGACCGGATGCTCATCGGCTGAGAGGAATCTCGACGGCTCTTCCGCCCGAGTTCCGGTCACGGAGTTGAACGCAAATATGACGCAGCATGCGAGCCCCCGTACACAGAAGTTAACGGTTCTCATAAGTCACCAGTCCTTACTGTGAAACTGTTCAAAAACGCGCGCGTCTCGCGTCTGCCATTGCCTGAAAACCTTTGCCAGTCGCCACTTTCCAGCCGGTATGACTCGGAAAACAAGCCAGACATATCGTATAGTAGGTGGGCTTTCGTACCCAGGTCAAGCGATGAAAATTCCGCGGTATGAAGGTGGGATGGAGAATAATTCAATGAGCCGATATCACACCCGTACGATCCATATTGCACATCACTCGCAACGTTTCCTGACTATGAAACTCGTTGCGGCAATCCTCATTTTCCTTCCCACAATGTTACTGCCTTGCGTTGTTCAGGCCCAGGAAGCGGACGCGGAGGTACTGGTAGCAGAGGGAGTCTTTGCTTATGAGGCCAAACGGTACGAGGAGGCCATCGTACTGCTTTCAAAAGCTGTGGCCTTGAATCCGCGGCAGGCTCGAGCCCTCTATTACTTAGCGCTCTGTCAACTTGCACAGGGTCACACGCAGGAGGCACTCGCCCCTTTAACGACCCTTCGGTCTCTTCGCCCATCCGATGTGGAGGTCGCTTATCAGCTGGGTACCACCCACTTTGCCCTCCGGAATTACGACAAGGCTGCTCCCCTTCTAGAGGAAGTGTTCGAGCAGGCCCCGGATCGTGAGAACTTGGGATTCTATGTGGGATTTCTTCGTTATCGACAGAAGGATTATGACGGCGCAGCTGCAGCGCTAGGCGGAAATGTGTCTGCAGACCCGGATCTGCGGCAGCTCGCGTCTTTCTATCGAGGACTGTCGTTGGGAATACTTGGGCTCTCAGATCAGGCGCAGGCCGAGTTGGCTTCCGCTCAACGAGTCCAGCCCAGTTCCCCGATCACAGGCGCATCCGTCCGTGTTCAGGAAGCCCTTGCTGCCACGAAGCGGGGCACGGACACCCAGCGGTTGCGATTGCAGGTAGCCATGGGCGGCTATTACGACGATAACGTCGCCGTCAATCCCCGCAAGAGCGGCGATCCGGTGGCGGAGGCGCTTCGATCGCGTTCGACCCAATCACCGGGCTTCGTCACGTCGGCACGCGGTGACTATGCCTGGTATCGCAACGGGCCGATCGAGTCGACGGTGACCTACTCCTACTACCAAACTGTCAATACGAACAGCGGCGTGGGAAGGTTCAATATCCAGGACCATTTGGGGGCTGTATCGGGAGTCTACCGGGGAACCATCAGGACAATGCCCTATGAGATCGGAGGCCAATACAGCTACGACTATATGTTTCTCGATATGACAGGTTTTCTATCCCGCCACAGCCTGACCCTACCTGCCACCTTGGTACCCCCCGGAGTTTCACTGCCGGTTGTCGGACGGATGGAGAATTTGACCACAGTCCTCTATCGCTATCAACGGAAGGAATTCTATGCGGAACCCGGCAACACCGACATCCGATTCGGCCCCGAGTCGCGGGACGCGTACAACAATATGGTCGGGTTTCTCCACGCCTTCCGATTTCGGCAGGACAAGTACATTGTCCGGATCGGCTATCAACATGATACCGAGGCCGCGAGCGGATCAAGTTTTTCCTATTCAGGCAATCGGCTTCAACTTGGCGGGCAGGCCACTCTTCCCTGGTATGACCTCAGCTTGAGACTCGACTATGAGGTGCACTGGCGCTCATACAATCATGCGCAGGTCATATTCTTGGATGACGCCGGTCAATTATCTCCACGTCGGGATACCGAGCAGGACGTCTTCTTCCAGATCGCAAAGCCCCTGCCCCACAACCTCACTGTTGCGCTCCAATATCAGGGCGTGCTGAACAGTTCCAACGTTCCCGTTTACAACTACGAGAAAAACGTGTTCACAACCTTGGTTACCTGGACGTATTAGCAAGACAAATTAGGATACGTAGCGGCTGGTTAAGAACATAAATTGCACTGTATGGAAGGCTTAATCTGGGGAACGATGGGGTGTCCATTATCTTGAACCATCCAGAATGATTCACTCAAAGACGAATGGACCGAACAATCGGCAGCTTAGAATTGCTTTGGGCGGGGTCATTACAAAGAGTCAACGACCCTGCCCGGAACTCAATCCCGCTTAGAATGACTACGGTGAATTCAGCGTGACAAACTCAAGTTGATCAGTCCCCTGATCAACCCCACGTGCGATGTTCCTCGCTCACGTGTTCGCTTCCGTTGGTTTTGGCGATAACCCAGGACACGTCATCCGGAATCGCGACGACTTTAAGTTCAGCGCAATGACCATTGGCCTCGCCCTGCAGTTCTTCAACTACCTGAACCAAGCGCTTGTCGTCCCGTGGAATCAACATGCCGCACTGGTTGAGGCTTGGCTCCTGGGGACTGGCAGCTGAAGGCCAGTAGGCGCCAAGATCCGCCTCCTTGAGCGCATCCGGTTGCCCCAACTCACGCAGGCGCAGAAACGCTTTATGGCTCAAACAGAACTGATCGTAGCTCTTGTTGATGACGATTTTTCGCATCATACCTGCTCTCTTTCTGATTCTATCGCAAACGAGGGCTCGCGCCCACCGATAGCAATACGGTCTAAATGGAAGTCCCGAGTTAGGCGGTCGGCTTCGGATCTTGGTACCCGAGGTAATTTCCGCTCCAATGTGCATGCCGGCGATCGGCCCACAGGGTGACTTCATCCTTGTGCCCCTCACCATAACGCTTCTGCAACACATCACCGAACTTCACGAGACTGCCCTGGATCTCACCAAGATCGCTTTCAGTGATCTTCTCCCAGTTGGCCTTAAGGGGAGCCTTGAGTTGTAGCCAGAACTGTTGAAATTGTTCCTGTGTCATTGCCGTCTCCTTTATGTATTCGTGGCGAGCACCGCCACACCGTTGTGAGGGCTGGCATGCGCACACGCATGCCGAGACCTGGTGGTCTGAGATGGAAACTCTGGCGTAGGAAGCGGCGAAGACCTGGGAATCAAACGCGCATAGAATGGTAGGAGGCGCGCAAGATGGGATAGTCGGCGTGGCTCAACACGTCATGTCTCACCTTACAGTGCACAACCAGCCATGTCAACGGGGCGGCGTGGGTCGATGAGGTAAGCCATTGAGTGCAAAGGACGAAATTATTTCATGGGCAAACGTGCAATGCCATCTGAGGGCACCCCCAGGTGCCCTGCTCTGGCCCAGGCGGGTTCGCAACGGGGAGGAGGAACGCACCTCCCCCCCGCCAGAAACCCTCGAACCCTAGCCCACCTATGATGCAGTGTCCTGCGTTCAGGGACCTAGGCCGTCGTGGCGGGTGCAGGCACGGCCTTCGGCATGAATTCTTTGTAGCCGTATCGCTCGGCCAGATAGGCCTTCGCTTCGTCACTGACGTACTCCGTAAACTTGTACCGATCGTCTTCGACCGTCTTGGCATCTTCCATGACCTTATCGGTCGGAATCGCATACTCAATGTTGCACGAGGTATACGCCTGGATATACGTAGGACCAATGTCCCTGGCGATCAGCACGGCTTTCTTAATGACACTTTCCACGCGCCGGGGATTGTTCGGCACCACCGTGGCGATATAGGAACAGCCGGCAACTTTGGCCATCGTGACCATATCCATCTTTTCGAACTTCTTACCGAGTGGAGCCATTTTCAACACAGCGCCACGGGTCGTCATGCCGCTTTCCTGCCCGCCGGTATTGCCGTACACTTCGTTATCCAACATGATGGTCGTAAACCGTTCCTTGCGGAACCAGGAATGCAGCACCTGCTGGAAGCCAATGTCGGCGGTTCCGCCGTCACCTGCGATCACCACCACATCCTTAGGCTTGTCGCCGAAACGGAGCCGAAGTCCGCGCGATAAACCGCTCGCGACACCATTCTGGTCGCCGTAGTTCCCGTATACGAACGGGATCGCCGCCTGGGAAATCGCCAATCGTCCGCAACCGGCCGTCCCGACAGTAATGGTATCTTCGGGGTTCGGAAAGGCAATAATCGCCAACCGAATGAACAGAGTCATGGCACAACCAGCACACATCGGGTGCTCTTCCAGGATTTCCTTGAAGCTGCCCATCTGCGACACCGTGGTCTTTTTTCCGAATGGCCCATGTTCAACCATATCCCGATATTCTTTCGGCATAAACTGCTCGAAACCGGGAGTAAACTTTACATAATCAAGACTCATCTGAAACCTCGCTCTCTCATTGCCGCGAAAGCGGCGGTGATAATCCTACCGCTTACGACACTAGTTGTTTGGCAGCGGCTTTCTTTTCTTTAGCCTTGGCATCACGCTCCGCCAAAAGCTGTTTCGCCGGCTCGCTGATATATTCCTTGAAGGCAAACCGTTCCGTGGGCTTTTCCGAGTCCCGCATTTCCTGGAGACCCTCCATGCTGTTCTTGCCGATTTCCAGAATGCAGGGCGTATAGAGCTGAAGATAGGTCGGTCCGATTTCACGCGCGATCAGCACGGCGTTGCGCACCACCTTCTCGACCAGAGAGGGCTTGCTGACCGTGCAGTTGACGACATAGTGACAGCCGGACTCCCGGGCAATCTCGGGAAGCCGTACCTTGTCGAACAGTTTTCCGACCGGCGCCATTTTGGCCACGAACCCCTTCTGCATAAGACCGCTCTCCTGTCCGCCGGTGTTGGCGTAGAGTTCGTTATCGAAGCAGATGGTTGTGAACTTTTCTTGCCGAAACCAGGCCTGCAGGGTCATGTCCAGGCCGATGTCCACCGTCGCACCATCTCCCGCCAACACGACCACATCCTTGATCCGATCAGGAAAGCGGACACTCAACGCACGTTTGAGCCCCGACGCGATGGCATTCTGGTTGCCGAACAGGGAGTGGATGTTGTGGACGGCCACCATCGGAAATACGAGACTCGTACAGCCGGTCGAGCCTACCATGACCGTGTCTTCGGGGTTGGGAAGCGACGCTAATATATACCGAAAAGCCATGGATTCAGGACACCCGGCACAGAGTGAGTGTTGTTCGATGAGTTCCTTGGAAGTACCGATGTCCTTCCATCCCCGGTCTTCTTTGCCGTATGTGGCGCTGCTGACAAGGTCCTGGTAGTCCGACGGCATGATGTCGTACAGTTCCGGCGAAATCTTGATGCGTTCTTTGCTCATCTCTATCTCCTCTCAGCTCTGCTGAGCGTCAGTATGCGATATACCCTCTCGAAACTCTCTTCGTCCTCCGGCGCTCGACGCGTCAACCGCGCCCGGCGAGCGTGCCGGAACGCACTCCAAGTGCGCGCTTAATCTCTTCCACGATAATTTCTGGCGGCATGGTCATCCCGCCACACACTCGCGGACCGGCGATGACACGCTCACTGCGTGGAATGGTCGCTTTGATCTCTTTCGCCATCCACCCGATGACATTGAATTCCGGCACAATGATGTGAGTGGCGTGCTTGGTGGCTTCCTTAATTTCCTCTTCCGGCCATGGCCGGAGCGTTTTGATCTTCACCAGTCCTACGCGAATACCTTCGTCGGCCAGAAGACGAATCGCTTCACGCCCCTGAGACACGGCGGTACCGGACGTGACGATGAGCACGTCGGCATCAACATCTTCAGTTTCGATTAACCCGTTCAACCAGGCAATCGTGTGCTTCCGCGAGCGTTCTGCAGCAGCCCAGACCTCCTGCTGCCAGCTCGCGTGCGTCGCATAACTGATGTAGTTGCTTTTCATAATGAACGGATCGCGCATCATCCGGACCGGCGGACATTCCATATCCATGCAAGGCACCGGCGAACGATACGGGTCGTAAGGCGGCAGGCACATATCTGTCGGCGTCAGATCGACAACGTCTTTGGTGTGCGTCACAAAGAATCCGTCGCAGCAGAGCGCCAATGGCAAATGCACTTCGGGCTCTTCCGACACCATATAGCCCATGAGAATCCAATCATAGAAATCTTGTGCCGTCTCCGCATGCCACACAAGCATGCCTGTCTGCATCAAGTAGGAAATCTCGATGGTGTCGGGTTGAATCGACAATGGGGAATTGATTCCCCGGCAGGTCACGATGCATTGGATCGGCAGGCGGGCACCCGCCCACATGGGAAAGTTTTCCATCGCCCGCATCGTGCCGGGTCCTGCCGTCGTCGTGAAGACACGGGCTCCGCCAAAAGCGGCCCCTGCGCATTGCGACATCACGGCAAATTCACTCTCCCCGCGGAAATAGTCTCCGATGTAGCCTTCCGCAAAGAGCTCGCCGATCAATGCAGCGGCCTCGCTCTGCGGGGTGATCGGATACGCGATCATCACGTCGATGCTGGCACGTCGGATGGCCTCCTTAATGACTTCGCTGCCGGTATAAAAAGACGGCGTACGAGGCGCCTCCCGCATCATGATGCGGGGGTCGGTGAAGACCTGGCCCTTTTTATTTTTGGTTCCGATGACGGATGTGGATTCCATAGCGGACCTCCTTCGGTCACAGTGACGATCGCACGGGACAGCGACGCGCCGGAATTAGGCACTAAATGAGCTGCCGCACCCGCAGGTGGTCTTGGCTTGCGGATTCTTGATCGCAAAACCGGAGCCCTGCACGCTATCGACATAATCGACTTCACAGCCGTTCAATAGAGGGGCGCTTTGCGAATCCATGATCACCTTCACATCGCCCTTTTCAATTACGGTATCGTCGTCGCTCATCTTCGACTCGAATGCCATTCCATATTGATAGCCGTGGCAGCCCCCGCCTTTCACATACACACGCAGACCGAGTGTGTCTTTTTCTTCCAGCATCAATTCGCGAATTTTCTCTTCTGCCGTGGCCGTGATCGTAATCATAGTGATACTCCCTTGTACTGCTATATATGAAACGGACAATGGTGTCGGATGGAACGACTGGGCACAACACCGTTCTTCACCGCAAGCGACAATCGCTCCGTTCACGAAGACGGTATCATCGGTAAGTGCAGGACACTCTGGCGTAAGAAGCGGCGGAGACCGGACAATCAGTCGCGCGGGACGGAGGTTCGATGCGCGAGGGAGAGATCAGTCGGCGGAGCTAGGAACGTCATATCTCCACGCTAAGCTCTCTGGCGATGTGAGTCAAGCGATATTGAGACCTAGTCCGTTGTTCGACTCATGCCGGGAGGCACCACTGAGTACAGAACGAGTCTCTGCTCTCAACGCCGAGTGACATCGGATCAATCACCTCATCATCGACAACTTCGCCGATGAGATAAATCCGCCCGAGTAGGCTTCACCGGAGAGTTGGCTCTAAGCCTGCTGCGCGGCAGCGCCGACTGGAACCGGCTTCTCCTGCGATGTCGGCTGCACTGAGAGCTTCAAACCTTGAATGGCTCGCGCCACATCTTCCTCTGTCGATCCGAAACGATCCCCCATCACCTTGATGGCTACATTGATCGCCTTTGTCATATTCGCGATACGTTCTTCCGGCGTCATGCTCATTCCTCGATTCTCCCACCTTCACGGAGGGTTATTGCCGTCTCATCAAGCTGCCTGCGTTGATGAATTCTGAACCTGCTGCACAGGAGCCGCTGCTAAAGAGCAACATACGGGCAAGTGATTTCACTTCAATTGAGGCTGCTTTCGCATGACCAAACCGCTCCCGTATTCTTCGCGGTCGATCACATCACGAATCCTCCGTTCAATACAGGAACTCACTACGGTCTGCATCTTTGAGACAGACCGCAGGGATTCCGCGCGACGAGCATAAGCATGCGCCAAGTGGCCGCCTGACGATGTGCCCGCTTACCACACGCGGGCCGGTCGTCTTGTCGCAACGTGGATCAACATCAATAGCATACCCCCGAGGGTAAAGACCCAATAAATCTGTGTCGGCATCTCAGCGAGCCCCGTCCAATTAAGCCCCCAAACCACGAGTCCAAGCACGAGAGAAATCAACGCGGCGTGCAACATGCCACACTCCTTAAGTCTGTATGATAGCTGCTATGATCCCTGCTCATCGGCTACCCAACCATTCATGCAAACTGACGACAAGAGGGGAGGTGATTAGGTAGCCTAGCAGGCGGCGACCGCCAAATGCGCCCAGGTCGCACGGGGCTCCAGATGCCACTGGCGGTGAATATCGATCAGTGAATCGATGACTGCACCACATTGCCGGCAACCCCAGCCATATGCCAGGGTGCCGGTGACAATGTCCTTCATCTTAATCATCATCATGGGGCCGTAACAACGCGGACATCTCATTGCGCTTTCTCCCTGGAATATGACCGCTCGTGACCGTGCCATGCGTCCCTCGCCTCAGGGCCCGCTTCGTTCAAACAACTTTACGACCAGCGTCTTCTCTTTAATTCGTTCCATCAACTGCGCGCAGGACGCCTCGCGAATGACGCTGGCGAATTGCGCATGATACGTAGCGACCAGGCTGCCTCCATCCATCACCGCGTCGTAGACCAGCCACCGACCATCCCGGTTAACCAAACGGAAGTCGATGAAGGTATCGACCTTCTCCCCGACCAATCTCGTTTTGACTTGGGCAAAATCACGCTCCCGTTGCTCCGAAAGGTAACTGATTCGTTGATCAGAGTATTCAACCATGCGATTCGCAAGCGCGTCCCGAAGCAACTGCACGAACAATCCGACATATTCGCGCCGCGACCCATCGCTGAGCTGCCACCAGGGTGCGCCCAGAGAGCGTCTGGCCATGTCTTCGTAATGCACATGATGTCGAATGACCTGTTCGATTTCCCAACGCCGCGCCTCGGATCGACTCGGGTCCTTGAGCTCTTTGAGGATATACAGCAGTTCCGAGACGGTCCCCCTCACCGTCTCGGTGGGCCCCTGCTCGGACCGGGCTGGTGCAACTTGCACAATGCCCATTAGAAGGCCGATGGCTGCCACGAGGCCCATCACTCGCCAAGGCGCCTGACGTAGCCCAAACCTTCGTGCTATTGCCATCGTACGACTATCGTCCAACATGCAGTCGTTCCTTCCGATCATTGAGCCGCCCGTCACAATCATGAAAGAGAAGAGCCTCGTTCATATAGAACCGGACGGCCATCTCCGAGAGACATCCGATGCCGGGCACGTCAACTTCTTCCCGACAATAGTTTTACGATTGGCGAGTTACCAGGCGATCCATGATCCTACCGTAGATGTATTCCGGCAAAATCTCTCTTGTCAGCAACTCTTCTCGCTGGTGGTAAGGTCGCCCTTCCACGATCTTCTTTGCATAATGTTCGCCGATTCCGGTCAGCGACTTCAGACGCGCAATCTCAGCACTATTGATATCGAGGAACACATTTCGACCGGCACCCCCGGGCGTCTCCTCCACCCCTGCTACCATTCGCCCCTGAATGGCCCCAGGTCGGCCAGCCGTCCTTGAACGAACTCGATGTTCCATACGCATATAGTCATCCTTCCTGCAGTGCTCAGCCTTCAACCTCTAGCGCCGGGCCACGAAAATGGCCTCGCTCTACGCCTCCAGCACAGCTCACTCTGCGCAATCCATGTGCAGGTAAACTGGGCGGGATAGTCTTGCTATCGTCCAGGAACAGCTCGCATGGATGTTCGATCAACCTCGTCGCGCTGGCAACTCTGCTCAGCGATCAACCGCTGCCCCGGTGTTGCCCCCTGAGGAATTCTCGTCAGGCAAGTAGGCAGTGTATCCTCGACGGCGCCGGAAGCGACCGCAACGGACTTGACCGGCGCAACTGCCACAACGGGTTTCTGTTCCGCCGCATGGATGGTCAATGAGACGGAAAGCAATCCGGCAGTTGCCAGAAAACAACTCAGCCCTCTGATGATAATCTTTTGGTGAGTACGCATAGGATGCACCCCCATAATCTACAATCGAATAACTACTGACTCTGCCTAGCGCCCCCTCCCCACCAGCGCATAATCATGCAGGTAGGTGTACAGCGTCACACTCAACAGCGCGCCACCGAAGCAGACTGCGGCTGCAGTGAACAGATTGTGTGAGGCCCAGAACAAGATCGTCTGCGCCATGATGCTTTCCTCCATCCGTCATCAGACTGCTGCCGTGTGGCAAGGGACCTCCAGACCACTCGGTTCGCGCAAAGGAACCACCTAGGCTTTGCCCTCCGAATTAGTGGACCAGATCGCCACGGCCCATGTGAAAATCATGATTCCGATGAGCGTCCAAATTTGATACATGACACCCTCCCTGACTGCGCGAATCTCGCCCTGGGCAGAAGATTCCATCCGAGTAGATCGAGTAATCAGTCAATGACCGATTGCTGGAAGCCTACCATCGCTGGACAATTATTCTGTGGCGTCGAAGCGGCGAAGACTTGGGACTCACACGCGCAGGGAGTGAGGGGGAGAGAGAGCTGTGCGCGCGAAAGGAGAAAGCCGGCGTGGCTCAGTACGTCATGGGTTCACCCTATAGGGCTGCGAGAGCGCTGTCAACGTGCCGGAGGGCGGATCCCCATGCAACAGCATGATTCTATGCGGCAATAAATATTATCAGCAACTGGTCGATTTGCACCGTTCTCCGCGCCTATTCCTTTCTATTTTCAACAGCGCGTGATGAACTCCACAGATGGGGTGAGGCTCATCAACAAGGACCGCACATCTCCCGCGTAACAAGTAGCCCTGCATCAAAACATTCGCCGATGCTAGAGCAGCACCTGCTTGCGAGGCTCGAACTCTCTTCTTCACATGTCCGGAATCTGCCAATCGATCGGCGCTAGATTGGTCTCAGAGAGGGCTCGATTGACCTGGGAGAAACAGCGTGAGCCAAAGAACTTGCCGGCCGACAAAGGCGAAGGGTGGGCACTCGTGATGACGACATGATGCCCATTGGTGATCAACGATTGTTTCTTCTTGGCTTCCCCCCCCCAGAGCATGAACACCACACGACTAGGTTTCTCATTTAAGACCGCAATGATGCGATCAGTCACCGCTTCCCAGCCATGCTTCCGATGAGAGTTGGCCACATGTGCCCGTACGGTCAAGACGGCATTCAACATCAGTACTCCCTGCCTGGCCCATGGCTCAAGGCAACCGTTGTTGGGGATGCGGCATCCGACATCGTCGCGGAGCTCCTTGAATATATTTTTGAGAGATGGCGGCAACGAACGGATATCCGATCGCACAGAAAAACACAGACCATGAGCCATGCCGGGAGTGTGGTAGGGATCCTGCCCCAACAGCAGGACTCGGACATCCTCACAGGCAGTCATGTGCAGTGATCTGAAGATATCCTGCCGCGGCGGAAGGACCATCTGCCCGCCAGCCACTTCCTGTTCCAGAAATTCGTCGAGTGTGTGAAGGGAATTGCGGGTGGTCTCGTCGCTGAGTAGCGCGTTCCAGTCGGAAGGAATAGGAGGTAACATAAACGGGACCTTTGCTCCCCACTCAAATGTTGTATAAAAACGCCGGTAAATCCCTGGCCAATTTCGTATCTAGAACAAACATCTCCTCTATTAGAACTGTACGTGCAGCCCGTACCACGGCAGAGACATCCGCCAGCGAGAATCTTACTGGAACGCTCACCATGAAATGTAGAAGAAAGGTAGAGGTTGGATCGTTGTAGCGCACGGCACCATCCTCGACGCGGGCGATACATCCATTCCCTCAGTTTATACGAAGAGAACTATATGGCGGATTCTGCAGCCGGCTTTAAGTCAAGGAAGGGGCCGCTCGGAGAGACCGTGAAAGACCAGTGTGCGCATGGGCGCATGACCATTGTCTTGGCCACCATCGTCATATACATCAGTGCGGTCGCACTCTTAAGCCTCATGCCCTGGTCGGATTGGCGGACCGGCCTGGCACTGAACCTATTCGACAAACTCCTCCTCCTCGGCTTTGTCCTCAGGCATCGGGACATCATACTTGGGCGGTTGTTGCTCTTTGGCCTGACCGTGGGATTTGCGGAACTGGCGGCAGATGCATGGCTGGTGGATTACACCGGGACACTGGACTACTCGATCGGCGGCGGGCCTAAGCTCTGGCGCTCACCGATATGGATGCCGTTCGCGTGGGAGATCGTGGTCGTGCAGTTCGGGTATGTGGGGCTCTGGTTATGGCGGCGCTTCGATAGATGGGGCCTCATCGCGATCGGCATGTTGGGCGGCATCAATATCCCCTATTACGAAGAAATGGCGCAATGAATCACTTGGTGGGAATACAGCAACTGCCGCATGCTTTCCAATACGCCCTATTACATCATTCTAGGAGAATTTGGAATTGCCCTCCTGTTGGAAATTTTCGCCAAGAAGGTCGTCCGGAGCAGCCTGATTAGTATAGTCTGGCTCGGGCTTGCAGGCGGGGCAGGAGTCTTCATTTGTTCTGCAATCGCATACGGGGTTACGGATGGGGGTATTCCACGCTGAAAGATTTTGAAGCGAGAGCCTACTCCGTAGATAGCTCAATCCGCTTCGATAGGCCGACGCCAAAGCCCAGGAGTCTGGGCCTATGACAACGAAAACAACTGCGACTGCAGCCAACTGCCCTGTGGCAAAAAATCATGCGGTGCTTGTTGGAATGGACAGATCTGCGGTAGGGTCGGAACAATACTATGTTCCTGATTCAGTCAGACCTCCGCTGGTGGCAATCTGCCGTCATCTATCAGATCTACCCCTGGTCGTTTCAAGATTCTAACGGGGACGGGATCGGCGATCTCTCCGGCATCACCAGCCGGCTCGATTATCTCAAGGGAACACCTGACTCCCTGGGCATCGATGCCATCTGGCTATCACCGGTCTATCCTTCGCCGATGCATGACTTCGGCTACGATGTCATGGACTACTGCAACATCGATCCGCGTTTCGGAACTCTTGCTGACTTCGACCACCTCACGGCTGAAGCGCACCGCCGCGGCATTCGCATGGTCATGGACCTTGTCCTGAATCATACGTCCGACCAGCATCCATGGTTCCTCGAATCGCGGTCGTCCCGCACCTCGGCGAAGCGCGACTGGTATTACTGGGCTGACGGCAAGTCAGGGCATCGACCGCCGAACAACTGGGCGGCACGCTTCGGAGGATCGGCCTGGACCCAAGACCCGCAGACGGGCCAGTACTATCTGCATTCATTTCTTCGTGAGCAACCGGATCTGAATTGGACCAATCCCGCCGTGCGCGACGCCCTCTTCGGCGTGGTTCGCTTCTGGCTCGAGCGTGGCGTGGACGGCTTCCGGCTTGATGCAATCAACTGGCTTGGAAAGGACACGAACTGGCCGAATAATCCCCGCCGGCTTGCCTGGCGCAGCTATTATCGCCAGGTACACCGCTACGACCGCGACCAGCCGCAAGCCCATGAGGCGCTCCGAGCCCTCCGGGCCTTCGTCAAAGATCGACCCGAAACGGTCCTCGTCGGCGAAGCGTCATCGGACACACCTGGCGGACCTGCGGCCTTTTACGGGACTGGCTCGGACGAGCTGCACGAGGTGTTCGATTTCCGCTTATTGCGATCGCCATGGCAATCGGACATCTTTCGCCGCCTGATCCTCGAAAACGACCTGGCCGTACCTCTGGGCGGCTGGCCTCCGATCGTCTTCAGCAACCATGATCAATCCCGGCACATCGATCGTTACGGCAAAGGAGGCAATCCCATCCGGCGCGCGCGGGCCGCAGCCCTGCTCCTCTTCACGCTCCGCGGGACGCCTTTTGTCTATTACGGGGAGGAGTTAGGCCTTCGCGATGGGATGCTCAGGCGCTCAGACCTGCGCGATCCCTACACGATCCGCTATTGGCCGTGGAAGAAAGGACGGGACCCGGCGAGAACCCCGATGCCCTGGGACGATCAACCGCAGGCGGGTTTTACGTCCGGCACGCCCTGGCTGCCCTTGTCTCGCGATTGGAGGGAAACGAACGTCGCTCACGGACGACGGGATGCCGGCTCGATGCTGTCGCTCTACAAGCGGCTCATCCGATTAAAAAAAGAGTCGAACGCACTCACGGCGGGAACGTACCAGCCAGTGAATGCAGGCCCGAAAGAGTGCGTACTCTATCAGCGAATCTTCCAAGCCGGAAGTAACACAGAAGCCATGCTCATCGCAGTGAACTTCAGCTCACAGATGCAGACTGTCTCCATCCCAACCACGATTTCGATGCACGGACACGTCGGTACAGTGATCCTCTCTACCGATTCGCAACGGGAGACAGAACGCTGGAACGCCGTGCGGTTTCAATTGGGGCCGGATGAAGGGATTGTCGTGCGGCTGGAGTGAGTATGAGATCACTCGGCAGCCGCGGTTCGTTCTTTTCTCAGCACAACATGCGTTGCATTTTCACTGGCAACGGTTTTGATGGATGTGAACCCGAGAGCGTGGAGATTGAGGCCGGCAAAGAGGCTCGCCTTCTCCCAGGAGGATCGGCGACTTGGCTAGGTGGAGCTCATCGATGTGGCCGGCGGTCAGGTACTGACGAATCGTCGCAACGCCGCCGCCAATCCGAACGTCTTTGTCTTTGGCCGCTGCTTTTGCCTGCTTTAAGGCCGACTCGATGCCATCGGTGACAAAATAAAAGGTCGTGTCGCCTTCCGTCGCATGGGGTGCGCGGGCGTGATGCGTGAGCACAAATACCGGCCTGTGGTATGGCGGATTAGCCCTCCACCATCCCTTCCAAGACTCGTCTTTCCAGGGACCTCGCACGGGCCCGAACATGTTTCGACCCAAAATCCAGGCGCCGATATTGTCCATTGACTGTGCAGCAAAATCATTATCGATGCCGTGCACCCCTTCACCCTGATCGTTCATTTTCTTACACACATCCGTGCCCACAAACCAGGAATGCAGTTCATCCCCACGAACCCCTAGCGGATTCTGCACATCCTGGCGGGGTCCCGCGCCAAATCCATCGAGAGACACCGTACAGGCTGCGACTTTCACCTTGCCCATGCAGTTCTCCTTTGTATCCGTCAGTTAACACATCCTCGACGCCTAGTGGCCACTGCCGGAAGGTCCCTGACCGGTCGCACCTCCATGGTTCCGAACCGCACCGAAGGAAACTTCCACGCGACCTGGAGCGCCTCGTTTAGATCGCTAGCTTCAATGAGAAAATACCCCCCGAGTTGCTCTTTCGTTTCAGCAAAGGGACCGTCGGTCACGGTGGTTTTTCCGTTTCTAACTCGCACGGTCATGGCCGTTTGACCTGATTCGAGTTGCTCAACCGCCAGGAGTCGACCGGTCTTTTTCAGCGTTTCGCAATAGGCCATGGTCTCTTGTATCATGGCATCGCACTCGCTTTTGGACATGGCGTTGAACTCCTTCTCCTCGTGACAACATAGGAGTAGATACTTCATGTTTTGCACCTCCGATTTGAATGGTAACCGCTGTCCTTGACAGATAGTCGTCCACAATGATCACAATCGACATCGACGCCGCCCATAACTATACTCGGCCGTCACGATGACTCATTGAAGGAATGGTGCCTATCGCCGTGCGGATCGCCACCTGGAATGTCAACTCGCTGAAGGCTCGCCTCGACAAGGTCATGTGGTGGTTGGCTCGGGCGAAGCCTGATGTATTGCTGATGCAGGAAACGAAGCTGGCAGACGCGGGTGCCCCTATCGAAGCGTTCAAGCAGGCGGGATACGAACTGGTGCATCATGGTGAGGGCCGGTGGAACGGCGTCGCGATTGCGAGCCGGTGCGGCATCGGCGGGGTGGTCACGAATTTTGGTGAGCCGTTACGCCCTGAGCAGACCTCGGACACCGGTGACGATCAACCGCAGGCCGAAGCGAGGATGGTCGCGGCCGAATGCGCTGGCATCCGCGTCGTCTGCATCTACGCCCCGAACGGCAGGCAGATTGACTCCCCCTTCTACCAAGCAAAGCTCGCATGGTTCCAGAGACTGGTTCGCTGGATCGATCAGAATATTCCGCCGACAACATCAGCGGTGATCGGCGGGGATTTCAACGTCGCACCCGCTGACATCGATGTGTGGGACACCGTTGCCTGTCAGGGTGGAACGCACGTGTCAGAACGCGAGCGGCAGGCGTTGGCGAAACTGTCGGGGGCGGGATTCGTCGATGCGTATCGCTTGCATCACCCGGAACCTGAGCGGTACACGTGGTGGGACTACCGGGCCGGCAATTTCCATAAAAACATCGGCATGCGGATCGATCACCTACTCGTGTCGGAGCCACTACACCAACGCGTTGTTTGGGCCGAAATCGATCGGGAAGCGCGGAAGGGCAAACCTTTACCCTCGGATCACGCACCGCTGGTCATCGACATCGATAGACCCGGCCATCCGTTCGATGCCGGCTGGGCTTCGGCGGAGTCACGAATAGCGGCACGCGTGCAGAAATAACGATGAGCCGAGGGACCCAGGAACCCTCTACTTGTGCCTATGGCGTCCTCACTCATACGCAATCGCTGAGGAAATTACCGATGTTGATTCCGCACTAACACCTTGCCCAACACCGAAACGGTGACTGACACCATTTCTCCCTTGGCTCTTCTAATAAGACTCTCGAACCCTTTAGTCCGTTCGAGCATTCTCCACTAGCGTGGCAATTTGCACGAACTCGACGCTGGGGCATACTCCGTAGAGACCGGTTACGCGCTCCAGAAGGGTATCGGTGAAAAACGCTTTAGCAGCGTCCTCTAAGTCCCAGACGTAAAAATTTGTGGCCTCACGCTTTCCGGAGTTGACCGTGGAGGTCTTGGAGCGGAATCCTGCATACCCTCAAACCTTGTGCGTGCATTTTCAGCGATTTTCCTCAAGGCTTGTTCATCGAATTTGTCCGCGTACCGAAACGTGACAAATACACCGATCATGCGGGACTCCTTTCGATGAGATTCACTCCACTCGGAAGGCCAGCTCCGTTCAACACACAAGTCACTTGCATAGGACCTAGGCAAGTGACCAGCAAATCCTACGCACTCCAGTGGAGGGTAAGTCTAAAAAGAAATCCGTCACTCATCAAGACGTTGCTTCGCTTGCGTGCCCTAGAAAGACTCTGGACTCGCTGTCTATCGGTCTACAAATCGCAGCATCTCCCTCCCCGGATCGATGGGAATCAGAAGCGATCTGGGGCCCGAATAGGCATACCCACTTTCTTTCGATCACTCAAGTGAGTATGCCGTCATTTTTCTCGTGCAGTTGTATCTCCCAAAACCAGCTGACAGAATCGGCATGGATACCGTGACGGCGGCTTTACATTGTTGTTTGGACTGGACCCAAGTCGATGGCTGGTCGCAGAAGAGGGAACCGCTATCAATCGATCAGGCACCCTGACCACCGACATCGATAGCTGGGGCTATCCCTTCGATAGCCGACCTGTGTCGACAGAACTGCGGTTAAGTAGAAGCAGCGGAGGCAGTGAGGAGGCGATGAACCGATGGAAAGCCGCACGCGAGACAGAAGAATTTCCCCTGCCACCTTTTCTTGGGCAATACGGTTGGCGGTGGAATCGCAACTATACATGTTATTTACGGAAGTAGTGATCGGAGAGAAAATATCCACAGCCGCCTGCGTCCCGATCCTGAAAGGAAGCGACCGTGAATAGCTCATCGCCACCAGGGAGGCGATGGGTCCGAGTGCGACGCCGAACTACACCTCTGAAGGATACGCCGCAGAAGTTTCGTGCCCGGCAAACTCTCTCTACCGTTAGAATTAGTGAAAGCGGGCAGATGTTGACTCCTTGTTTTTAGTGCTCGCGATACAAAATAAAAAAGCCTGCCCGATTGCTCGAGCAGGCTCTTTTTGTAACCCGGCAGCGTCCTACTGTCCCACTGCCTCACG
>CAZKVY010000016.1:0-61183 GCA_964556305.1 uncultured Nitrospira sp.
AGGAAGAGCTGAAATGGAACTATCTGGTTGGATTCGGCATGATGATCGGCGCCGTCTTCTTTGTCTTCAAAGAATGGTGACATTCCCGTTCCAGCCTCTGCCTGTCCGCTGACCCTCCTTGATGCGCCGGCATTCCTCCCTTTTTCTCGCAGTTGAGTCGTCCATTCCCAACTGAGTGATCTCGCTAGGGCCTTTCTCCTCTTACTCCTAGGGTATTAACCAGGCTCTCCTTTTCCCTGGGCCATGTACAACAGTGACAGCTGCGTTCAACCAATCGTTTTACTGGCGAGTCATGAGAAGGAGGTCTGTATGAAATCATCCACACCAATTCAACACGTAGCCCTGGCTCTCTGTGTAGTAGCCACCGGCCTCACGGTCGGGGGGTGCAACACCACCAAGGCGACGATCGATACGACCGTCAATTTCTTCTCCAGCACGAGCCCGAATGAGCTCTTTACGTCCGACGGCATGGTGGTGAAGGAACAGAAGATCAATTTATTCGCTGGGGTCGCGTATGAAAATCTGCGGCAGGAAGCGGCGACGGGCAGCGGGCAGTATGTGACTGCACTGGCCTCTCTCTACGAAATTCCGGCGGCCAGGCAGGGGGAGTTCGGGCAGGTCCTGCAGCGGAAGCATGCCGACTTATTTGCGACGGATCTTGAGCAGGATCGCAGCGCGCACCTGAAAATGGTCGCGGCGTTGAATCGCGAGCTCACGGCGGCGGCGTTATTACCCTAAGCCAGGGCTTACAAGGAGGCATCCATGGGAGCGATGGGAAAAGGGTTCATTCTCTGGTTGGTGGGCGTGCCGGCCAGCATTCTCGTGCTGCTGTGGTTCCTGGGGATCTTGAAATAACCGTCGTCTTATCTGGCCACTACAGTCAGGACGAGGACAATATGACAACTGATGGGAGGTGTGCGATGCGAGGGAAACTCATTCCGCTGATGACAGTCGGCCTGGCTCTGATAGGACCACCGGTCTTTGCAGCCGATTTGGAAACGCAGGTGATAGACAAGAACTGCTTCATCGAAATCTTCGAAGACGACAACTTCGACGTCGATGACCCGCACGTCGTGCTTCAAGGCCCGAAGGAATATGCCACATTAAAGAATGTTGCCGGCAAAGATTGGAGCAACGATATCGAGAGCGTGATTGTGGGCTCTAATGCCACCGTGCGCGCGTATGAGGACAAAGATTTTAAGGGGACAGAGATCGCCTTCGCGCCGGGACAGCGAGTGCCCAATCTAGGCAAGCTGGACATGGCGAACGATATCGAGTCGCTCAAGATCAGCTGCGGCAAGTGAAATATTAGGGGAGAACCGGTCCGGCCTTCAGTGAAACCAACGGTCGTACATGTAGAGCACATCGAGCGTCAGGCGGGCGCCGAAGGTCGGACCGTAATCCTTCTGATTGATGAGATCGTTCCACGTTTCGAAGGTAAACGCCGAGTAGCGCAGCGCGAGCGACACAAATCGTTCTTCCAGCGCGTCCCCCCGATGGTCAACAAACAGACCGGAATCCACGGTCACCGCCAGTTCAATTTCCCACGGCGTGCAATCCTTCCAACGGTGATAGTTTCCCAATCCGACCGAGGCCTGGGCAATATACGATTGCGGGGCGACCTGGTGAAACGCGGCGCCGCCAAACGGGCGTCCGTACCGCGCCAGCGCTGACACGCGTAGATAGTCACCGAGCACCGGAATGACATTCAAGATGGCCAATCGGCGAAACCCGGCCTGCACGTACGGTTCATAATATAACGATCCGCCTGCTCCGCCCACGCCGGCAAAAAACACGTCGCTGGCACCCAACATTCCGAACCACCGCGTCATGGTGCCGCTCAGCATAAAGTCGTTGGCGTCCCGTTTTTCACCGACCGGGACCGGATCAAACCCGCGTAGTTTGTGCACGACGTCGTTTTGTAGAAACCGGCTTGGCCCGTCCCGTGTGGGCCCGCCACTTGCCGTGACGTTGAGATTCCACCCAGGTAATGGGGTGAGGGGTGTGGTCCAACTGAGGGTAAAGAAGTTGAACCCCATGGTTTGGTTGATATCGTTATAGCGGTTTCCTGCTCCGTCGAACTGGGTAAAGCGGTCCAAGACCGCCGTGCTCAACGTCAGGGTGGGGTCATGGTCGGGAAATGCCAGCGCGCCCCAATGCACGCTTTGGGGCGGGGATTCAGCGCGGACCAGGCTGGGAACTATGCAAAGCCCGAGGGCGAGCGCAACGATCCATCGACGATTCATGGGCGCGCGCATCCTGCCAGTACCGTCGTGACGTTGGCAACTGTGTTCCTGCGGCGGGATGGGCAGGGGACAATCGGCGGCTGCTATTTCCCCAGAAATTCACCGATGGAGTGCAGAGGCTCGAGGTGGTCGCACATGATCTTGAACGCCACGAGGAGAGGGACGGCCAGCAGCGCGCCGCCGACGCCCCAGATCCAGCCCCAGATCATGATGGCCAGGATCAGGACCACAGGGTTGCTTTCCAGTCGCCGCCCCAAGATCATCGGTGTCGCGAAGGATCCTTCCACAATGGCGAGTCCCCAATAGACGCCACCGATGAGCAACATCTGCTCCAGGTCGTCGAACGTCAACGCTGCTACCAGCATCACGATCACGATGCCGAAGATATGGCCGATGTACGGAATGAAGGTCAGGAGCGCGGCCATAGCGCCCCACAGGATCGGGTTCGGCATTCCGAGCAGGTGCATGGCTATTCCGACGGCGATGCCCAGCGCGAGGTTGATGCCGGTGACGGTGAACAGATAACGGAACAGCTGCTCCTCAATGTTCCGTACGATTTCCACCGCTTGTTTCTTCTCGCTGAGGCGCGGCAACACCTTCACGAGCTTTTGCAGGAAGAGATCACCCGACGAGAGAAGAAAGTACAAGAGTATGACCGTCGTCGCGAGCCCCATCATAAGCTCACCCGTCAGGCTGAAGATTTTGACAGGCCAAGCATCCCCCTTGACCTCCACCTGCTGCACCTTTTTGGCCTCATCCAGGGCGGTGGCCTTCGATAGCAGTTCGGTGGCTTTCGTCACATCTTGCATCGACTTTTTGACGGCCTGAATTTTGTACTCGACCGTACGCAACGCCACCGGCACTTTTGTGCTCCATTCCGCGGCCGGTTCCGCGAGGCGCGCTACGCTATACGCAAGCCCTGTCACAAACAGCGCGAGGAGTATCGCCGCGCCGAGCGGTTCCGGAACATGCCACTGTTTCAACCGACGCAGGAGGGGAGCAAATAGCACCGCCAACAAGACCGCGATAGCGATGGGCAAAAAAATCGCCCGTCCGATCTGCAGCGTGTAAAACAGGGCCAACAGAAAGAGACCGGTCAGGGCTCGCGAATGCACCGTGAGGTGTTCTTCTACCCGTTGCTCGATTGGCGCGGAATCTTGAGGTGAGGCTGGATCAGGGGCTGAGCAGGATGTCTGATTCATCGCCGACTCGCTTGACTGGATGAGGAGCAATCACCACGAGCCGGACTGAACGCGGGCACCTGAGGCCTTCTGGTCCGGGAGACGAACCTCGCGTGAATCATCTCAGCTCCCAACATACTCGTGAGCTGTTGTTCGAATGCTTTCGCGGTGCGGGTCGGGTCGATCGCGGCTTGCAACCGGCCGGCTTGGTTGCGGAAGGCCGGACGATCCAACAGACGTTCACAGAGAGTGGTCACGGCGGCACGAGAGGTCGTCCCTGCCCTGAGGTAGTCGCCCGCTCCGCTCCGGCGGACATAGTCCATCATCAAATACTGATCGAGATTGTTCGGAATGCCTAGTACCGGTGTTCCGGCCGCCATGGCCTGATAGACGGTCGCACTGCCTCCGTTACAAATGACCAGATCCGCTCGGGCGGCGGCTGCTTGCCCAGGCACATAATGCGCCACCCGGGTGTAAGCCGGAAGGCGTGCCGGGACCGGGCGCCCAGCAGTGGAAACCAAGGCTCCAATACCAAGCTGCTCTAGCGTCTCTAGAATCAGGGGCAAGAGATCGGACGGCCCGGATGTGCCGAGGGTGACATACGCCAGTCGCCCTGTAGCCGGCAACGAGTCCCACCAAGAGGGAATCGAATCCGGCGACCAAAGCACCGGACCGAGGTAGTGATGGTGCGGCGGCCGATGAAAGGTTGGAACCAGCTCCGGCAAATCGGCGTAGAGCGTCACATCGGCGTCGGTGAACAGATGCGGCAAGCTATACCCCAGAGAGGGCAATCCATAGTCCCGTCGCACCCGGTTCAACGCGTACGCCTGTTGAGCGAACACGAATGGACGCATCAATGTGAACAGGGCCTGTCCGATCCGCGGACCGAACCGATCCGTGATAGCCAACTCAGGCACGACGAAATGCTGGCGTGCGAACGGACTCCAATGGGCATTGGTGACGGTGAGATAGGGAACGCCGGCTACTCTGGCGCTTACCGATAGCGACAGACGAAAGTCACCGACGACCGCGTCAGGGTCCAACTGGGCGAGCAGCCGGAGATCGTCCTCGACATATCGGTGTAATTCTTCTCGGCGGTAGAGCGGGTCGCCTCGACGCAAGCGATCCTGAAACTGCTGACCGCCGATCGTTCGAATCGGATGGACGATGGCCGGCACGGATTCGAAGAGATGGTGATACCGCCGATCGCAGGCGAGATGTACCTCATAGCGCCCCGGATCCAGGCTGCGAGCCAAGGCTACCGCGCGGGCAACATGGGCCAGCGTCACGGCCTCGGCCATAAACAGGATGCGAGGCTTCTTTGCCGGCGGCCGCGCCTGCCGGGAGCCCACTCCGTATGGGAAGGTAGGAGGCGGAACAAGGATCCGCTGTCGACGGAGCCTGCCGGTCGCTCTCGGCCAATCGGCCAGGATTTTTCCTGCGACCATCCGGGTAATGGCCGCGATGTCGCGTCCGCTCTGGAAATGACTTTGCCGGAGATGCCGTCCATAGATGGGGGATACGGGAACGGATCGGATGGGAATGCCGGACCGGCCGGCTTCGATCAGGAGTTCGCTCTCAAATACGAAACCGGACGAATCGCACAGCCGACCGGCCGCAGTCCAGGCGGAGATCGGATACAGACGAAACCCGGACTGACTGTCCTCGACCGGACAGCCCGCGGCCAGGGAGATCCAGAAATCAGCAATCCGTTGTGCAAGCGCGCGAAGGGCGGGGATGGTGTGACGATGACGACGTCTCGCGGCGAGCACGATAGCCAGTGGATCAACGCGGTGCAAGGCGAGCAAGGCCGGAATGTCCGCCGGATCGTGTTGTCCGTCTCCGTCGAGCGTGATAATCGCGCCCGCCCCTTGTGCCACCGCATACTGCATCCCCCGCCGGAGCGCGGCGGCCTTGCCGAGATTTTTGGCATGCCGAAGGATCGTCACGGGCAATTCGCGCAGCGACGACACCGTCAGATCGGTTGAGCCGTCATCCACCACCACGACCCGCTCGACGTAGCGCAGGGTCTGCGACGCGACGTGGTGAATCGTCCCGGCTTCGTTGTAGGCGGGAATGATGGCCATACAGTCCTTGTCTCGCTCCCTCATGCCTGGGCTCCATTGACCGAGATGATCTGGCCGGAAACATAGGCAGCCGAATCGGAGACGAGATACGACACGAGCCCGGCCACCTCCGCCACGGTGCCGGCCCGTTTCATCGGGACGAGTCGCTCGATCGCCTCCGCGCCAAAGGAGGCCTGTGTCGTCGGGGTGGCAACAATGCCCGGAGCCACAGCATTCACCGTGATGTGACGCGAGGCAAGCTCCAGCGCCAGGGCTTTCGTGGCGCCATGGAGACCGGCTTTCGCCGCGGCATAATTCACCTGGCCCCGATTGCCGATGACGCCGCTGATGGATGTGATCGTGACGATGCGCCCCCACCGCGTGCGGATCATGGGCATCAAGAGCGGCTGTGTCACATTGAAAAATCCGTTCAGCGACACATCGATGACCCTCTGCCACTGGTCGTGGGTCATGCCCGCCATCGGCGCGTCGTCGTAGATGCCGGCGTTATTCACGAGCACCTGAATCGGGCCGTCCGGTTGCAGGCGCTCCAAGGCCTGCCGGGTGTGGATGGCATCGGTGACATCGAAGCACAGGGTTTCGGCCTTTCCGCCCTTGTCTCGGATCGTCTGCGCGACTGCTTCGGCCCGGTCCATGTGGGTGTATCCGTGGACAATGACCTCGAAGCCGGCCTCACCCAATGCCTGACAGACGGCTCGCCCGATGCCGCCGCTGCCTCCGGTAACCAGCGCGCGCTTGCTCATGCGGCTCCTTCCTGCGAGACAGGGTTAGACCGTTCGAGATCGTCCGGCGCCAGCATGACGGCAAGCCGGCCGGTGAGCACCGTCCGTCCGTCCCCGGTCACCGTGACGTCGTAGATACGTCCCTGCTGATGGGTCAATTGAAGCGTCGCGAGGATCGTGAGCGCGCCTTTCAGCTCATCCAAGTGGGAGAGCGTCATCGTGACATTGCGGAGAGAAGCCAGGACACCTTCCGTAACGCGCTGTCCATCGTCCCGTCCAAGCAGGGCCGCATGTGCGGCGATCGCTTGGGCGCCATATTCGATGGCGCACAAAGCACGAAGGCCGCTGTCGTCGCGCAAGGGATTGTCCGCCCGAAGGTGGCTGGTAGCACGGCAGACGATATGGTCTGCGTCCCATGTTTCGACCCCGTCAAGCAGACACATGGTTCCGCTATGGGGAACCAGCCTGGAGATGTCATCAGAGTAGAGTTCCATCGATCACCCTTCCGGCTCGCACTCGATGACGAGATCCGTTTCGTCGGTGTATTCAAGGCGCACGATTTCGGCGGCCTGTCGGGCCAGGACCGCCAGTAAGGGCAGGCTGCGCGCCGCGGGGTTACTGCGCAAGGCTGCCGGTATGGCGGAGGGAAACGCGGTGACGGTTTGATGGGGTGTAAGCCCGATCGCGCATCGCATGAGCGCACCGGGATGCCTTGTCGGAGCGATCAAGAGGGCGGCGGCAAAACTCTCTCCCACCGGGCGGATTCCATGCAGCGGGCTGGGAAAGGGAAGATCCGACGCGACCAGCATCACCGGGCCGCGCTCCACGGTGGCATAGGTCGCGGCTTCGAGGAGTCCGGCAGCAAACGACACATCGTATGCGCAGACACTCGTCGAGGAGAGTTGTGAACGGGTCGCGATACTCCAGTATCCGGCCGGCGCGTTGTAGACGGAGTTGTGAAACGAGGTAGGAGATACTTCCCGCGCGGCGCCGGCGAGTGATTCACAGATTTCCTGCGTGATGACGCCGTCACCATCCGAAGACGCAAATACGGTGGCGATAGCGTCTCCCGGAAGATTCCCCGCCAGCAAGGCGTCCTGCGCTGCCGCGATTGCAAGACGCGCGGATTGGCTGCAGCGGCGTCGCTCGGCAGCAGACAACAGTTTCGGAGCGGCTGGAGCGAGGGGCGTCAGCCGGTATTCGGCATGACCGGCCAGGACCGGACGGGCAGCGGCCCATCCGTCCAACCCCGGTCCTGCGAGACCGACACTGATCACCCAAACCTGCATCATGGCCGTTTCCCAAAAATGAGGCTGCAATTGCTGCCGCCGAAACCGAACGAGTTACTGATCACCGCGCGCAACGGGCGGGATTCGCTTCGCAGTATCATGGCACTGCGGAGTTGCGGATCCGGTTGTTCGATCCGAACCATGCCGGGCATGAAATCATGCCGCAGACAGAGAAGGGCAAGAATGGCTTCCGTGATGCCGGCAGCCCCGAGTGTATGCCCGGTTCTTTCCTTCGTTGAACTACAGGGCGTACTCCCGCCGAATGTGTTCCAGATGGCGCGATCTTCCGCGAGGTCATTGGCCGGGGTTCCGGTGCCATGAAGGTTGATGTAATCAATGTCGATCGGTTTCAGCTCGGCCCGGTCCAGTGCGCGTTCCATGGCCAAGGCCGCGCCCAGCCCTTCCGGGTGGGGCGTGGACATGTGGTGGGCGTCACTGCTTTCGCCGTAGCCGAGGAAGCGCAAGCGTTCGTCGTTGCGTCCCTCGCGTTCCAGCAACAGAAAGCCTGCCGCTTCGCCAATGGAGAGACCGTCTCTGCTCACGTCGCAGGGGCGGCAGGGGCGATCGGACAGCAGGCCCAGGGAGGCAAAGCCGTAGAGCGTCATAAAGCACAAACTGTCCACGCCGCCAACCACGACGGCATCGCAGAGTCTCGCAGTCATCCAGCGCGAGGCGCTGGCGAAGACTTTTGCGCTGGAGGAGCAGGCCGTGGAAATCGACGCGACCGGCCCTGTGAGTCTCAGCTGCCGCCGGACGAGGTCACTGACGGAAAACAAGTTTTGTGTGTGGCGGTAGCGGACCGTCACCGGCAAGCCTCCGCCAGCGGCTGAGCGGCGCCGATAGGCCAATTCGGTTTCGAGAATGCCCGAAGTCGTCGTGCCGATCAGCACGCCGATACGATCCGGCCCGTAGCGGGTTCGCGCCGAGGCGACCGCCTCCTCGAAGCCATCTTGCCGTAACCCCATCAGTGCCAATCGATTGTTGCGGCAGTCGAAGTCGGCGAGTTCGCCGGTAATCGCTTCCGTTTCGAGTCCTACGACTCGGCCGATCCAGGTTTTGATCTCCGCGTCTTCGAAATCGTTGGGGCGCAAGCCCTGCCGCTCAGCGCGCAGAGCAGTCCACGTCGCCGGGAGGCCCAGTCCGAGCGGGTTTGCCGTAGCCATGGCCGTGACGGTCAAAGGTGACATCATCGGGACACCCGTTGTTGGCCGAGGATCGCAGCGATAAGCAGGGAGCCTGCCGCGCCGAGACCGACAGTGAGACCAATGGCATGGAGGACGGGCGTGCGCGAAAAAGCCAACGCGCCGAATGCCGAGAGGGTGGCCAGCATGCAGACGGTAAGCGAGAGCCAGGTGCGCCGTTGTTCCTCCTCATCTGAGAATGGCCGGTTGAAAAAGAGCGCGTAGTTGAGCCCCACCCCCAAAACGAGCAAAAGGGACACCAGATGAAACAACGAGAGCCGTTCGCCGATCAGGGTGAGCAAGGTGACGACAAAGAGAATGGCCAGCAGCGGCGGTACGAGTACCCGGATGACCATGGCTGCGTCCCGCAACCCCCACCATAAGAGCACCGTCATCGCCACAATCCCGAGTGCGGTCAGTCGCAGGGATTCATGCCGGTATCCGTTCACTAACCGGCCCGCTTCGGATTTCAGATCGAGGAAGGTGAGCCCGGGCCTCGCGTTCTGAGAGAAGCGGTCGGCAAGGGCGGTGGCAGAGGTGACGTTGCGGAGCGGGACAAGACCAGCCCACGCGTCACCATTCCGCACCAGCAGCGACCGGACTTTGAGCAGGAAGGCGGTTTGTTGAAGGTTGACGATATCCACCAACGGACTCGTGCGAGCGGCCTCGACATCGCGCAGAAACGGCTCGAAGAGTCCCGCCCGGAAGGGCAGCCCTTTCACGGCTTCTGCCAGGGAAGCAGCCAGGACATCGGATGAAGGCAGAGAGGCCTGCCGGCTCCGTTGGGTTTTATCAGACGGGAGATACAGGCTCGGCAGGTCGAAGCCCGCTAGGAGTCCGTCATCCACCAGTCCTCGCAGGAGCACTTCGGCTGATTCACTGCGCTGCAGTACCTCTTCCTTACTTGTCCCGTCGATGATCAGCACATACCGGACATCCGGCGCACCCAGGTCTTTTCGCAGCTGTTCATCGAGGGTCTTCGAGGAGGCTGCAATCGGGCTCAGATTGGCGAGATCGTTATCCCAGATATCGTCATGACGCAGGGCCAAGGTGGTGAGGGCGAGAACGGCCGCGACCCAGATGATCCAGCGAACGCGATTCAGAGATGTCAGACCGGACAACCATTTCACAGGAAGCAGTTGGTGCGGAGCGGAGCGGATCACTCCCGGCGGCAGGGCGGGAAGGATCCACCGCGTCACGAATCCGGCAACCAGGACGCCGACGAATGCCAGGACGCCCAATTGTGACAGGCCGGTGATGCTCGAACACAACATACTCAAGGCCCCGAAAACCGTCGTGAGAACTGCCAGTCTCAGCGTGGGCCATACCCTCGACAGGGTGTGCTGCAGTCGCTCTCCCGCGATGCCCTGCATGAATACGTAGGCGGGGTAATCGACCGCTTCTCCGATGAGGGTGGCGCCGAAGCCAAGCGTGATGCCATGGACGAAACCAAACCAGGTTTGAACGGCTGCGACTCCGACGAGCAGCCCGGTCAACACGGGAAGGAGGCTGAGCAGAAGAGGTGTTGCCGACCGGTAGACGGCGAGCAGGAGGACGGTCACCCCTGCGGCCGCGATGAGAGAGAGACGCCAGGAGTCGCGCTGGATCGTGGCCCGGGAGTCAACCGCAAACACCCCGGGGCCGGTCATGACCAAACTTGCGCTCTCGGGCAGGCCGGATGAGGCGAAGGCGGTCTGGACGGCTTTCACCGCCGACTCCTGTTCATCGAGGGCAAAACCGGGCGCGCTAGTTTCAGCCACGAGCAGAGCGTGGGCTCCATCGCTCGAGAACCACGCACCATGGTGCATCGAAGGCCCCTCCCCGGGCGCGAAGGCGGCCAGAATATGAGCCACTTCTCCCGTCGGGTCGGATGGTAATGCCGTCTTCATCAGCGCACCGGCAGGAGAGCCCAGGAGCTGAAGTTGTCGCTCCAAGGCTTCGCGCAATGCCGTTGCGGTGAAATGCTCCGCGGTCACTGCCGGGCTCAGAAGATATCGATGGCGCATCAGCACCTCCCGCACGACCGTGAAGTCGGCGGGGTCTCCATTGTTCACCGAGGCAAAGAGTGCCGTTTCTCTTAGTTTACGGGCGACGGTTCGACTGGCCTGGGCCAGCGTCTCCGCATCGGCGCCGGAGAGGCCGATCAGGATCAGCCGCGCCGCCACGCCATCCCGGAGTTGCGAGACCAGGAGTTCCTGTCGATGGTCTGCGGAGCGGGGGAGCAGGGCAGTCAGATCGGTCGTCATCGTCATGTTGGCCACGATTCCTCCGCTGACAAACAGCAGCAGGATCCAGAGGAACAAGGCCGGCCGCGCGTGCAGAGTCACGAGACGGGCCCATCTATCTCCATCAAGGATCGGTCCCCTCCGGTTTCCCGTATGTCGACCGTCGTCAAACGGTCACCTTCTCCCCGCAGGGTGATCGAAGTCAGGTATTCCGCCGCCTGTGCTTCTAACGGACGCAACGTGAGTTCCCACTGTTGGCGGGTTCCCTGAAATTTGATGTGATACAGCCTCCGCAATACGGCCAATTCCCCCGCAAGACTCGCCCGGATCGCCTCGACGAACGATCGAATCAACGGATGGCTATCGACGGCAATCTGCTTCGTGCCTTTGGAGGATGAAAGCGTCAGCCGGTCGCCTTGCACCAGGAGATCCTCCGTATAGGGCGACGTGACATGCTTCTCGACGCGATCGGGACGAACATAGGCCAACGTGCCTTTGAGCACCACCGGTTGAGTCAAGATGGCCAGGGTTTTAGTTTCGGTGAAACGGTCCTGGCGGGACGAAACCTTTCCCAGCAGTTCCATCAATCCGGGCACGTCAAATGGCGCCCCGCCGATCTCTGGATCGGCGGCAGCCGGTAGCCAGGAGAGTAGGCTACACAGCAGGACGAGGCGGGCGAGCATGGTCGGCAAGATCATAAAAGTTGAACCAGTTATAGGGCGACAATCGGCAATAATGTTCCAAGCGACTGACGTATCGCTCGACCCAGGGGCGAAGCGTCTCCGATCGGCGGGCGTTATTCATATGAATGTGGTCCGCCAGGGGCTCGAAATACAGGTCGTATTGACGACCTCCCTGGTACAGACCGAAAAACAGCACGATGGGAACCTGGAGCAGTGCGGCGAGCAAGAATGGCCCTTCCGGGAACATCCTTGGCGTACCCAGGAACTCGCAGACCATGCCTTTTTCCTCATTGAACAGGCGGTCGCCTAAAATGCCGACGATTTCCCCCCGGTCCAAGCGTTCCTTCACCGCCAGCATGGTGTCTGCGGTCCCGGGAGGAATGATTCGATCCCGGATTTCCGGATGCAGGCTGTGCAACACGGCGTTCAGGTTGGAGGCCGCCGCCTCATGCATGATTACCGTGATGGGCAGTTTGTGATCGAAGATGCCTTGGGCGCGCAGCACTTCGAAGCTCCCCAGATGAGACCCCAGCAGGATGCATCCGCGGTTTTGCGCGAGAATGGCATGCAGCGCGGAAGCGCCTTCGGTGCGAATATCGAAATAGCGATGGCGTCCCGAGAGCAAGTACACCCGGTCATGAATCGTCGAGGCAAAGGCGTGGAAATGCCGGAAGACGTCTTTCCACGACGGAGGCCGTTCCAGAATGCGTCGCAAATAGTCGCGCGAAGTGCGTTGGGCGCCGCCAGAAAATAGAAGGAAATAGGAGCAAATCGGGTAGAGCAGCGCGCGCGCGGCCGGCCGTCCCACCCAGAGGGTGATGAAGACGAGCAGCCGCATCAATCCGCGACTTCCTCGTTCCGGCTGATGGCGCCAGCCGCTGCTCATGATCCCACCTGCTTGGTGAGGCGGCTTCCCCAGCAGACGGTTCCTGCCGCGATCGTTTCCTCGCCACGTGCCACGGCAAACGCGATGTTCTTCCGGGAGAGGAGCTTCCAGCGTACGGTAAAGGGCTCTCCAGGCCGAAGCAGTCGCATGAATTTCACCGAGGTCAGCATGACGGGACCTCTGGCCATGCCGGCTTCTTGTTCAAGGATGTTGAATAGTTCGGTCAACAGCAGGACTCCGGGGACGAGAGGATTGCCGGGAAAATGCCCTGGCAGAGCCGGGTGATCCCGACGGATCTGTCTCTGTATCTCTGGGCCCATGTGTTACTCGTGCACGTGCCGTTGGGGATGCATGACGTGCTGGGCAAAGGCTTTCAAGTGCTCGTGCGGCAGTTTGCCGGTGGTGTTCCGCGGGAGTGAATCCACCACGTATAACGGGCGGGGAAGAAAGACCGGATCAATGTGTTTCCGAAGCTCTGCCAGAATCGCTGTGCGGTTCATCCCGGGAGCCACGACAAAGGCCCGCAAGCGCCCGTTGCCTGTTTGTCCCGGATCGGGCCAATAAAACGTGCCGTCCACCACCCCCTGTATGCGATTCAGGGTTGCGTTGAGCGCCGTCAAGGAGGCGCGTTTGCCCGCGACCTTTACCAAATCACGGTCCGGTCCCAGCAGGAGGAATTCACGCGGGCTGTGCTGAGTAATGCGGTCGGCCAATGGAAGCCAAGCTCCGACGTGCCCGCCCATGACCCAGGTGGTCTCCTGGGAGTGCCGCATCCGCAAATCGTGACAGAGCGTCCACGCCTCGCCGGCAGTGGGTCGGCGCGAAGCGAGCATCCCGCCTTCCGTACATCCATAAATTTCATGCACCGGCACATGCCAGAGCCGCTCGGCGTTGAGCGCGATCGACCGATCCAACGGCATCGTCGCGGAGATGATCCCTTCCAGGCCGGACAGGGACGTGCGCTCGCTGACAAAGGCCTTCAGATGGAAAGGCGTGGTCATCAACCAGGCCGGCGACTCCAAGCGCTCCAAGTCCGTGCGAATATCCGCAGGCAGGATTGAATTGCCGGCATGGATACTCCACCCCCATTGAAGCGGCAGCATGATGGTCGTTTCCAAGCCATACATGTGTTGCGCAGGAACCGTTCCCACGGCAATGCGGGGCGGGGCGTGCGAAAGATCGAATTGCCGGCCTAATGCTCGGGCGCCCATGACTAGGGAGCCCCAACTCTTGGCGTGGGCCTGGGGAAATCCGCTACTGCCGGAAGTAAACGCAATGGCGGCGACGCGATCGGCCGGAATTACGGGGATCTCTGCGGAACCCGAAGTCGGCCATGACGTGTGATCGAGGAAAAAGCGGGGGATGGTGAGATCCCCTTCCTCGTGGTCGGTGAGAGCATAGGCGCCCGGATACTGTCGCACCAGTTGCTGCAGTGGTTCGGCCGCGCGGTAGGTGGGCAGCAGAGTGATCTGTCGTGCCATCAAGGCGGCTGCAAATCCCACGGCAAAATGATATCGGTCTCGGCAGAGATTAATCGCATAGCGTTGGCGGGGGAGCTGCGCGGCCACCGTTCTCGCCGAACGCACAAATTCTTCCACTGAATAGAGGCGATCGCGACGCCAGGCCATCGGGCTCGTAAGGCCGCGATGACTGACCAATGGATAAGGGGCGGCCGGTATTCGCGTGTGGGTGCGCCGGGCAGGGAGAGCTTGAGCCATGTAGCTGTCCATCGATTGCATCATCATCGAATCCGTTGTTGGCCAATGTGATTCGCTAATGCTCGAAGAGAAGACAGGGCTGCTTTGTTTTCCGAGCGCAATTCCACCCCATATCGCTTGGACACCAGCAGGGCAATCTCCAGCATGTCGATGGAGTCCAAGCCCAACCCCTCCCCGAAGAGGGCCGATGAAGGATCGATATCCTCCGGGAGGACCTCCAAGCGGAGGGCCTCCACAATCAGTGTGGCTAGCTCCTGCTCTAATGCGTCGTCGGCACGAATCTGCGGCTGAGTTGGGAGAGCCATGTCATTGCGCCTCCTGGACAGTGGCGGGAGTCGGGTCCATACGAATACTCGACCTGGCGCACCGAAGCGCCGCGGCTAACAACTCGTCGGGATCATCAAGGAATGGCTTGTGATGCAACGGCAGCCCCAAGCGTGTGGCCTCCTCCACTAAGAGGCTGAGGTAGTCGCCAAGATGTTCCGCCGTGAATGCATTCGTATCGTGAAAGGTCACGACGATGGGAATGGTATGATTCACGACGGGCAAGGTCCCCCTGAGGAACCGGGAATGCAACCCGGCCAATTGGGCGCGGAAATTGAGCCTCCGCACGAGATGGATGCCCCAGTTCACCCCGTCGAATGCTTTGACGTCTGATAACAACATGCGGAGTTGGTGCCGGGCGTAGCAATCGAAGGTTGATGCATTGAACAACCAGTAAGGAGGACGGACCAGCACGGTTGGCTTACCGGTGATCCGATCCAGGTCTTCCTTACCGTTTAGCAGCGACCGATCCAACTCAGCCGGCGACATGCCAGTGTGACTGAGGTGCCCTTTCGTGGTCCCGGTGTGCAACCCCAGAAGGTGTCCTTCGGCTTGTTCAATCGCCAGCAGGGCCCGGCCGTCGGATGACCCGCCTCGCTTGGGATGGCGCGTCTGGACGAAAAAAATCCCCTTGATGTTCTGTTGCACCGGATTACGCGCGAGGTGACGGAGGACTTTCCCCGTATTGGGATGGGGGCCGTCATCGAAGGTCACCAGGAAGCGTAAGGTCAGGGGAATATCACTCCGTGGCCGTAAATCGACGCATCCCTCATTCGTCGCTGGACGCAGCATTGTCGCAGTATTCACGGTGTCAGCCTTCCTGAATTAGCGTTTGGCCACTACTTTTCCCGTGCACAGGTACGTGTTCGTGTAGATCCAAGAGATCGGCCCGGACGATGCCTGGTGCTGCACGTCCGTCAGGCGAACGTCCACGTTCAGATTTTTGGCATCCTCTTTGAGGTTCTCTATACAACCCTGAGGAGAACGGCCGCTTGAGATCACCTTTTCGATTTCGTTCGATTCGTAGTTGGGAATGGTGTAGTGAGGTCCGCATCCTGCCAGTAAGACCGCGATTCCAAATGCCCACCCTCTGGTCATGTCCAATCTCCCCTCGTTGACGGTAAAAATCCTGCCTGCCTGTCAGGGTTGACTGTATGAAACGGGGACGAATCCCTACACTGGGGGGCTCCCTAGTTTGGCCCTAGGAGCCCCCCAGTTCACGAAGAGGGAGTCTGCTGTCTCGCTTGCGGACGTTTCTCTCAAACAATACAATGGCCTCGGCCCATACGGCCTGCGTCTGCTTGCCATCTGGAGGGGAGGAACCATGCCAGCCAAGAGAGGATCATCGGCTCGTCCGTCTGCCGCACCGGAGCAGGGGCAACCGACGGAGGAGTTTGAAAAACTCGGGGTCTTTTATCTGGGTCGGCCCTATACCCTGGCGACCAAGCAAGCCAAGCCGGAGTGGCTACTCTATGATTCGAAGGATCTGGTGACGCATGCCGTATGCGTGGGTATGACAGGGAGCGGCAAGACCGGTCTTTGTGTCGGACTCCTGGAAGAAGCCGCAATCGACGGCATTCCGGCCATCGTGATCGATCCCAAAGGTGATCTCGCCAATCTCCTCCTGACCTTCCCGCAACTACGGGGCGAAGACTTTGCGCCCTGGATCAACGAAGACGATGCCCGAAAGAAAGGTCTCTCCTCCGCCGACTACGCGGCCCAGCAAGCCGCGCTGTGGAAAAAAGGCCTGGGGGAGTGGGGGCAGAGCGGCGAACGGATTCAAAAGTTGCGCGATGCGGCGGATGTCGTCGTCTATACGCCCGGCAGCAGCGCCGGTCTTCCGGTATCGATTCTGAAATCGTTTGCCGCTCCATCACCCGAGATCCTTGACGACGCTGAGCTCTTGCGCGAACGGATCTCCACAACGGTGATCAGCGTGCTGGGCCTGATCGGTGTGCAGGCTGATCCGATCCAGAGCCGTGAACACATTTTGTTGTCGTCCATTCTCGATCGGGCCTGGCGGGCGGGACGTGATCTGGACCTTGCTGCCCTCATTCATCAGATTCAGACGCCTCCGATGACGAAAGTGGGGGTACTGGATGTGGAGTCATTTTTTCCTTCCAAAGAGCGGTTTGCCCTGGCCATGCGATTGAACAACCTGCTGGCAGCGCCGGGTTTTGCCGCCTGGATGGAAGGCGAGGCGCTGGATGTCGGCCAGATGTTGTACGGTGCCTCCGGAAAGCCGCGCATCGCAATTTTTTCGATTGCGCATTTGAACGACGCCGAGCGGATGTTTTTTGTCTCGCTGCTGCTCAACCAGACGTTGGGCTGGGTCCGCTCTCAGTCCGGCACCACCAGCCTCCGCGCCATCCTCTATATGGACGAAATTTTTGGCTACTTTCCTCCGGTCGCCAACCCTCCCTCCAAGGCGCCTCTGTTGACGCTTTTGAAGCAGGCGCGGGCGTTCGGGCTGGGCGTGGTGCTGGCCACGCAGAATCCGGTCGATCTCGATTACAAGGGGCTGGCCAATACCGGCACCTGGTTCATCGGCCGTTTGCAAACGGAGCGCGACAAGGCGCGGGTCATCGAAGGTTTGGAAGGAGCGGCGGCCAGCAGCGGCAAGAAGTTCGATCGTCAGCAGATGGAGCAGACCCTCGCCGGCCTCGGAAACCGGGTCTTTCTCTTGAATAACGTGCACGAGGATGCGCCGGAAGTCTTTCAGACCCGCTGGACGCTCTCTTACCTTCGCGGGCCGCTGACACGCACGCAGATCAAACAGCTCATGGACCCCGTGAAACGACAGCTGTCATCGCCCACTGGTCGGCAGGACGAGAAGGAATCGGTTGCATCTACAGCATCGACGGGTGAGGCGTCACGCACGACGACCTCCCGGCCCATGCTGCCTCCCGACGTGCCGCAATATTTCATCCCGCTCCGAAGTACGCAACCGAGGGGCGCGACACTCGTCTATCACCCCATGGTCTTGGGCGTGGCGCAGGTGCGGTTCGTCGACAACAAAACGGCGGTCGAGTCGACGAAAGACCTCACCCGCTTGGCGGCAATCAGTAGTGGCGTCGTCCCGGTGGAGTGGGAGCAGTCCACGGCTGTGGACGGGCGGGTGGCGGATCTTGAACGCGAACCAGTCGGCGACGCGGAGTTCGAGACTCCGCCCGGCGTGGCGAGCAAAGGGAAGCAATACGACCTGTGGAAGAGTGAGCTGGCCGGTTGGATGTTTCGCACGCAAAAGCTTGAGCTCTTACGGAGCCCGGCCACCAATATGCTGTCGCGGCCGGGGGAGTCGGAACGCGACTTCCGCGTCCGGTTGCAGCAGGTCGGCCGGGAGCAGCGTGATCGGCAAAGCGACGATCTGCGGAAAAAATATGCGCCCAAGATTGCGGCGCTTCGGGACCGGGTCCGGCGCGCGGAACAGGTCCGGGAGAAGCAGCAGAACGAGTCTCGATCCAGTCAGGTGCAAGCGGTCATTTCTGTCGGCGCGTCGATTCTGGGTGCATTTCTCGGCCGCAAAACGCTCAGCACGACCAATATCGGCCGCGCCACGACGGCAATCCGTAGCGCAGGGCGGGTGATGAAAGAATCGCAAGAAGTCGGCCATGCGGAAGAAAATGTCGCCACGCTTCAGCAGCAGCTGACGGACCTTGAAGCCCAGTTTAAGTCGGAAAGCGACGCGCTCATGGCGGCGACTGATCCCCTGACCGAGCGACTCGATCTTGTGTCCCTCAAGCCCAGCAAATCGAATATCGTCGTCAAACTGGTGGCCCTTACCTGGGTGCCCAACTGGCGCGCAGCCGATGGGACGTCTGTCCAGGCCTGGCTGTAGGGAAGTTCGCACGCATATGGCTCACATCGCGGTGTCGCGCACGGCCGAGCCGTTCCATATGGCCCTACTCCGTCGTGGACATTTGTGGTATGACTCGGCCCGGTTTTGTGACCACGATCGTTTTATTCTCTCGCGCGTGGGAGCGCACGCATGGGGACGCACACTCTGCCTTCCGATGAAACCGCGCGCTTAGGCGCCCTGTGCCGCTACCGTATTCTTGATTCTCCTTCCGAATCCGCCTTCGACGATCTGGTGCAACTGGCCGCGTCCCTCTACAAAGCCCCGATTGCCGCCATTACCTTTATCGATCAAGCCCGGCAGTGGGTGAAAGCTGCCATCGGTTTGAACATCACCCAGACCGACCGCGCGTACGGGTTGTGTGCGTTTACCATCCAGGGGATGGAGCCGGTGGTGATCGAGGATGCGCAAGCCGATGTTCGCTTTTCATCCCATGCCTTGGTGCGCGACCATCCGCATGTCAGGTTTTATTGTGGAGCGCCGATCGTGACCAGCGATGGGTACGCGGTGGGAACGATCGCCGTGATGGATCCTGTCCCGCGGGCGGTGACCGATGAGGACTGTCTGACCATCCAGCGATTGGCGCGTCAGACCGCTGCACTGCTGGAACTTCGCATGCTGCAGTCCGACCGGTCATCCCTGGAAGCGGCGTCGGGAGAAGAATACCTTGCGAATCTGACTGAGGCGGCCTTCATCACAGATCGTAGCGGACGGATCATCCAGGCGAATCGTGAGGCGGAGGAGCTTCTGGGCGCGTCAGCGTCTGAACTCCGGGGGCGACTGTTGCATGAGTGCGTGCATCGTCATGGCCAGAGCGGGTGCGAAGCGCCGGCCGGATCCTGTGCGCTCGTGAATGTCTGCCTCAGTGGCACACCCATGCTGGGACAGGGCGATGTGTTTGTGAACACCCATGGATCCCTGCTCCAGGTCAGCTGGAATCATGTCCCGCGCACTTCCCGTGGAGACTGGATCGGCGGGATCGTGTCCGTACGAGATCTCACGAAACAGAAACGGAATGAGGAGGTGTTGGGTCTGATGGCCCGCACCACCCGGCTCACAGGGATGGCATTTCTTCAGGAGCTCGTGCAGACCCTGGCTCACACGATCGGAGCGGATTACGGATTCTGTCTCCGGGCATTGCCAGGAGGGCTGCGCGCGCGGTCCGTGGCAGGATGGGGTCCGGAGAGTTGCCTGGAGCCGATTGACTATGCGCTGTCAGGAACGCCCTGCGAACACGTGCTCCGTGAAGAGTTCTGTCACTATCCCTCTGGCGTGCAAGCCTTGTTTCCCCGGGACGAGGCGCTTCGCGATCTCTCGATCGAATCGTATATGGCGCTGACACTGCCCTCGCCGACCGGGGTGCCGGTTGGCTGGATCGCCATGCTCGGCCGGGCACCTCTGAAAGATGCAGAACGGGCTGAAGCGTTGCTGCGTGTGGCCGCCGGACGTGCCGGCAGTGAATTGGGGCGGCATCTTGCTGAGCAACAGCTGAAAGAAAGCGAAGAGCGGTATGCCCTGGCGCTACGCGGGTCCTCCGACGGCATCTGGGATTGGAATGTAATCACCGGTGAGGCCGTGTTGTCCGCGCGCTGGAAGGCGTTGCTGGGGTTTGCCGAGGACGAACTGCCGGATCACGGATCCTCGTTCTTCAGCCGCGTGCATCCTGACGACGTGGAGCGAGTGACGGCCGAAATCCAGACGCATTTTGAACGCCGTACTCCGTACGATGTGCAATGCCGGGTGTTGCACAAGGATGGGACGTATCGATGGGTTCAGACACGCGCCCAGGCCTTATGGGATGAGCAGGGTCGTGCGTATCGAATGGTCGGAGCGACAACGGATATTACTGAGCGCAAGCAGGCGGAAGACGGGGCGCGACGCTGGCAACAGGTCTTTGATCAGGCACAGCTCGGTCTCGCCCATGCGGATTTGGCGACCAATACTTTTCGCGCCGTGAATCCGGCGTTCGCGCGCCAATGCGGGTATACCGTGGAGGAATTGGTCGGCCAACCTGTTCTCTCCATTTATCCTGCTGAGGAACATGCCGCCCTGCTGGACCGAATCCGGCGTCTTCATGAAACCGGCGGCGTGACGTTCGAATCCATTCATCGGCGCAAGGATGGAAGCCTGTTTCCGGTGCTGGTAGAGGTGATGCTCATCAAGGATGCCCACGGGGTGCCGGTGTCACGCGTGGCCTATGTGAAGGACATTACCGAAAGCAAACAAGCGGAGCAGGCCCGGCGAGCGAGCGAGGAACGGTTCCGTGCCGCCTATCGTAATGCAACGGTGGGAATGTCCATTGCTGCCGTGAGCGGCCGCATTCAGGAAGTGAATCAAGCGCTCTGCAAGATTCTCGGCTATTCAGAACAGGAACTCCTTGCTCGCACGTTTCAATCGCTCACGCATCCGGACGATCTGGGGCAGAATCTCAATCGCATTCAGACGCTACTGGACGGAACGCGTGTGTACGATGTGTTTGAGAAGCGATACCTCAGAAAAGACGGATGCGTGGTCTGGGCTCAGGTTGGGGTGTCCGTTATTCGCGACGAACAGGGTACCCCATTGCATACCTTGGCGATGGTACAGGACATCACCGAACGGAAGCGGGCGGAAGAAGCCCTACAGTTGGCCAAATACACGGTTGATCATGCGACGGAGGCCATTTACTGGGTAGGAGCCGGCGGGGAGCTGCTGGATGTGAACGATTCAGCTTGTGCCATGTTGGGCTACTCCAAGGAAGAATTTCGCCGGATGAGGGTCCATGACATCAATCCGAACTTCAAGGCCGATGCCTGGTCAATCTTTTGGGAGCAGACCCGAGATCGGGGCAGGGTTTCATTCGAGAGTTGTCATCGCGCCAAAGACGGCCGCCTGGTTCCGGTTGATGTGAACGTGAATTTTGTCCGCTACAACGGGGTGGAATGTCATTTCGCATTCGTGAGGGATATCACCGAACGTAAATCGGCCGAGAGCGCGCTGCGGGCCAGCGAAGAGCGGTTCCATTTTGCCATTGAGGCCACTAACGACGGCATGTGGGACTGGGATATGCGGACCGATGAAGTGTACTACAGTCCGCAATGGATCCGATTACTCGGCTATCACCTCGAAGATGTTCCGCCTGCTCGGACATTCTTTGTCGCTCTTGTGCATCCTGAGGACATCACGCGCACAACAGAGGTCTTGCAAGCCCACGTAGACGGCCGTACCCCTGTGCAGGAAATCGAAGTTCGCTTGCGACAGAAATCCGGCGAATATCGATGGTATCTCAATCGGGGAAAAGTCGTCGCCAGAGAAGAGGATGGGCGTCCATTGCGTATGGTCGGCACCATCACCGATATCAGCGAGCGCAAACAGTCTGAGCGGGAGCGCGATGCAGCACTCAGTAATCTCCAGACGATCATGGAGACCGTCCCTGACGTCATTTTTGCGCTGGACCTCAATGCGCGCGTGTCTAAATGGAACCGGCGATTGGAGACGGTGACCGGGTATACGCGGGAGGAATTGCAGGGAAAGCCGGCGCTTGAAATGGTTCCTTCCGATGAAGCGGAAAAAACGGCCGCCGCCATTCGGGAAGCGTACGAAAAAGGCTATGCGCAACTGGAAGGGCATCTGTTGACGAAGGACGGCCGGACCATGCTCTACCATTGGACCGGCGCTCCGTATCGGGATGTGCAGGGGCGAGTCATCGGTGTCACGGGTGTGGGGCGAGACATCACCGAGCGCAAAAAGGTCGAGGCGCAGTTACAGTTGACCCAATTCGCCATCGAACGGGCAGGCGACATGGTGTTTTGGATGGATGAGGCGGCGCGCGTATTGTTCGTGAACGCGGCAGCCTGCGAACGAATGGGCTACACGAAGGACGAATTGCTGCACATGGCCATCCCGGATATCGATCCCAATTATCAGATGGAGGCATGGGCGCGCCACTGGCAGGACCTTCGGGAGACCGGTCGTCAACGCCTGGAAACTCAACACCGCTCAAAATCGGGTGAGGTGTATCCCGTGGAGGTCGTGGCCAACTTCGTCGTCTTCGAAGGGCGGGAGTACAATTTCGCCACGGTCCGCGACATGTCCGAGCGGAAGCGCACGGAGCTTTTGTTACGGTCCAGCGAGGAGCGATTTCGTCTCGTGGCTCAGGCCACCAATGACGTGTTATGGGACTGGGATCTCGTGACGAATGATCATTGGTGGAGTCCCAATGCCTGCGAGAAGTTTGGCTACGATCCCCGGCGTGAACCGAGTATCGATGCCTGGACTGTGCGGTTACATCCCGAGGATAAGGCGTCCATTATGGAAATGGTGCAGCGGGCGATCCAGTCGGATGTGCAGACACTCGCCGCGGAGTATCGCTTTTTCCTTGGCGACGGCACGTACGGCCATTTCCTGGACCGGGCCCACATCGTGCGAAACGAGGCCGGAACGGCCATACGAATGATCGGCGCAATGATCGATGTCACGGATTCCAAGCGCGCCTATGCGTCACTCGAAGAAGCGTACCGACGTTTTCAGGCCATGTCGCAGGAACTGCAAATGGTCGAATCCAACGAACGGCGACGGCTGTCGCGTGAGTTGCATGACGAACTGGGGCAGTTGCTGACCTCACTTAAATTCGACCTAGCATCCGTTAAGCGTAGCGCGGCTGTGCGTCCTAAAGCCTTGGGCCCCCGGAGTCAGGAGCGACTCGCCCGTGCTCTGGAAACGACGGACCTGTTGTTTGTCCGCCTTCGTCAGATCGTTCGAGCTCTTCGGCCCCCCGTGTTGGAAGAGTTAGGGTTGAAAGCCGGGTTGGAGGCCCTGATTTCAGATGTGCAGGCGCGAACCGGGTTGCGCTGCTCCCTGGTGTTTGAGCAAGGGGAACGTGGACCGGCACGATTCCCCACGCTGGAGACCGCCTTCTACCGCATTGTTCAGGAATTGCTAACCAATGTGATTCGCCATGCGCGGGCGACGAACGTCGCCATTGCCATTACGAGTGTCCAACAGGCTTGGCGGATGACGGTGAAGGATGATGGGGTCGGGTTCGATGTGGCGGGTCTGGCTCCAACGGGGGGATTCGGATTGCGAGGAATACGGGAGCGCGTCGAGATACTCGGCGGACAGGTTACCATCCTTTCAAGCCCCGAGACGGGAACCTGGGTGCAAGTGGTGATTCCGGTGAGTTCGGAACCGGAGCCTGGACATGTCACAGACCATAAAGCGACGCGGTCGCGTCGGCGGCGGAGGAAAGCGGTTGATGAATAAATATCGTTGCCTGATTGCCGATGACCATCCGGTCGTACGCAGGGGCGTGCGTGATCTGCTGGAGGATGAGCAGATGTGCTCAGAAATTCTGGAGGCCGAGACCGGGGAGGAGGCGTTGGAAGCCTTGCGCCGGGAGCCCTGGGACCTGATGATTCTCGACATCGCCTTGCCCGACAAGCACGGCCTGGATGTTTTGAAAGAGGCCAAGTTGCTTCAGCCTCGATTGCCCGTGCTGATGTTAAGCCTCTATCCCGAAAAAGAATTCGCGATGCGGGCGATCAGGGCGGGCGCGTCCGGCTATCTCACCAAGCAGAGCGCGCCCTCCGAGCTCCTGGCAGCGGTGAACCGCGTGTTGCAAGGGGGGCGATATATTACCTCGGCCCTTGCCGAACAACTGGCGCAGGCCTTTGAAACCGGCACTGAAGGGGTGCTCCATTCGCGCCTCTCGGATCGTGAGCTGCAGGTTCTTCGACTACTGGGACAGGGCAAATCAGTGTCGGTGATCGCGGAAGAACTCTGTCTCAGCGTGAAGACCATCAGTACCTACCGTGCAAGGATCCTCGAAAAGCTTTCGTGCGAGAGTACGGGGGAGCTGATCCGATATGCCATCGAAGCACGATTGATCGATTAAGCCCTCCCTCATGAACCGACCGCTGACTCCGCGTCAGCGGAATACTGACGTGCAAATCCACCTCCTGCCTATACTCCTACAACCTCAATCTGCCGAAACTAATGACCCGGCAAAGCGTCGGTTTTTTGGCGATGGGGGAGACATGGAGCTGCAGCCTTGCTATCGCATTGTTTTAATAGATGATAGTCGGATGGTGCGTCTGGGAATTCGGGAACAACTCATGAGGGAGACCGAATTTTGCATGGTGGGGGAAGCGATGTCAGCCGCCGAAGGGCTTGAGTTGGTGGAACAGTCGAACCCCGACCTGGTCTTGTTGGATAGCCATTTGCCGGATCTGTCAGGCATGGAAGCCTGCCGGCGGATGATCGCTCGGGAGCCTGCGCGGCGGGTGCTCATGCTGAGTATTCACGACGCTCCGGCCATCGTTCAGGAGGCGATTGCGGCAGGCGCACAGGGGTATGTGCTCAAGGATGCGCCCGTGGACATGTGGCTTGATGCGATTCGCAGAGTGGCGGGCGGTGGCCCATTGGTCCAACCGCAGTTGATCGATACAGTTCTCAAGGAAGTGCAAGACATGGCGAACGGCCTCTCGTCGAAGTCCTTGGCCGCCCTTTCTCCTCAGGAATACCGGTTGTTGCCCCTGGTGGCTGCAGGTAAAACCAATAAGGAAATCGCGTCCGCCCTCGACCTCTCCGATAAGACCGTGAAGAACTACCTGGCCAATATTTTTTCTAAATTAGGGATCACCAAGCGGACGCAAGCGGCGACCCTGTACGCCAGGGCTTTGCCCAGCCGGTCCATGTCTTCTGGCCACTGTGTGTGACAGCAAGGAGGACCCTGTGATGCCGTTGATTTTGATCGCCGATGACAATCAGCAGATTTGCGGGTGGCTACGAGCTGTCCTGGAGGCAGAAGGGTATCGTGTGATTGAAGCCGCAGACGGCCGGGAGGCGATGGCGACCATCGAGCGAGACGCGCCTGATCTGATGATTCTGGATATGTATTTGCCGGTGCAGGATGGGCTGGAAACCATTCTGATGCTACACAATGCCCAATCGCCCGTAAAAATTCTGGGCATTTCCGGTCAGCCCCTGCAAGGATGCGACATCCTCAAGATTGCGATGGCGTTCGGTGCCCATGGTGTGCTGGAAAAACCGTTCAGTCGTGAACTGTTACTTCGACAGGTTCAGGCACTGCTCTCGTCAGTGCAACTCCCCTCGGTCTGAACGGCACCCCTTCTGCTTCTTTCCCCGGTCTTACGAAAGCTCGCGCATCATCTGAAAGCGCCTCGGGTCAGAGCGATCACGCGTAAATCCCAACTGTTCATAAAACCGAAGCCAACCGACGTTGCGAATGGATGTGCCCGCCCATGCCGCATTGTCCGGGCCAAGATCCACGATCAGGTTGTGCCCAGGATAAGCCGTCATCAGTTCATCAATGGCCTTGCCGAACAAACGGTGCCCCAAGCCCAGGCCCCGGTAGGCCGGACGAACCCAGCCGTATAAGGCGAGCCGGTGTCCGGTCACAGAAAGCCTCGTCACGGCGACGACTGCTAGAATTTCACCCGAGCCGACCGGTCCTCCCTGGGATTCGATAGCCGGCAAGCGCATTTGCCAGGTCGCAAGTCGCGGCGGCATGCCCTCGGTGATCTCCTCCAACGGCAACGGTCGCTTCAGGGCTTCCATGAATGTGTCCGCATAGTCCGGCACCGATGCCCATTCGATCAACAACTCACGGAACAATGAGGAGAGGTCACCGGTCTGTTCCAACGGTTGCAACACCGCGACGTGGTCGATCGACAGATTGAAATGTTGACCGGCAAATCGAACGAATGGTTGGCTGTACATGCTGCACACCGTGGGCCAGAACATCCGGAAGGTGGCCGACGAGGTCCAGCGCCGGAATAGGTTCATCCATCCGCGGTTCAGAGCGTGACCGTGGAACTCTTCCAGCTTGACCGCGAGATACACCTGCTCCATGAGTTGGATTTGCAGGTTGCAGGTGTGCAACGCGGCCCGTGGATTGAGGGCGACGCTGCCGGGATCCAGGCCGAATACGGAACAGAGCTCCGGATAAATCTCCACATCGTAGCGCATGAGGTCCGGATCATCCCGCAAGAGCCGCTCAAGATCCTTCAGGTCGTCCGTTTCGCCGAGGAAAGACTCCTGCATGCCCGGCGGGGTGGTGACCCAGTGGGAGCGCAAGGCGTGGCAGAGGCGTGAAAAGTCCTGCTCGGTGCGACGAAGCGCCGGGCGCAGGACCTCTTGCGCCACATGTTCACCCAGACGGCGATAGGATTCGAACTGGGCTTCATCGAAGAATTGGTCGGAGGTCGGTTCGTGGGGAAATGCGGAATGGCGAGCTGCATAGTCTTGGACATCTGAGGGCTCATTGCCGGTCAGAGACGGTTTCAGATAGATCAACGTGCCGGCCGTGGCGTTGTCATCGACTTTGTCGTAGCGGATCGTGCCAATGGCGTGGTGACGACTACTCGTCTTGGCACCCTCTGCGCGCTTGATCTGATCGAGATTCAGCTCGATGTCGATGCCGAGGTCGATCCGGATTTTGCGGATGGCATTGCCCAGATCCTCAAAGGTCAGCCGGGGATCACACCCGGCGTCCACCACGAGAATGCAATGGCAGCGGCGCAGGACCATTTCATACAACCCCAGATTCTCGAAGTGCCCCCCGTCCGAGAGATAGACGTAGGGGTGGCAGGAGTCGGTGAGGCCGAAGGTTTCGGCCAGTAGGGGTTGGATCGACACCGAGGGTGAGGCTCGTCGGTAGGTGTCGGCGCCGGCTGGTCCCGGATTACCCAGCCACCAACCGAGACGAATGTTGAACAGCGCCAGTAGAAACGTCACGGCGGAGGACGAATGGTATCCCATATTGGGACTGGCGGCGGCGCCGGAGATCGCCAGGGCCGTGCCCAGCGAGAGGCCCTGGTCCAGGTACCGGTTGGCTCCATATTCCTCGGAGCGGCGATAGCCCAGATTCCAACTGCCGCTGTGGAGGGCGCTGATGGTGAAAGATTGAGCCTTGCGTTGTTGCCAGGCCAGGTTGTCCCCTTTTACCAGGTTCAGCGCAATGTTGATGAGATGGAAGGGGCGCGGCGCTTGACGATGCAGCCGGTTCACAAACAGCATGGTAAACCAGGTCGCGGCCTGGCGGCCGGCAGCGGTTTCCGGCTGCTGCAGCGCAGCCAACCTCATTCGACAGGCAGGTCCGACGCGCAACTTGTCGGCAACCGGACCGAGTGCTTTGCGAGCCACGGCGTCGGACAACTCCTGTGACAAGCGCGCGATGAGCGAGTCCAACTCAGGAGGTGACGACGCGGGGCGCTCGTGAAACGCATCGAGTAGTGCGCGGGTTTCCGGCGTAAATTCTTTGTCGAACATCCAGCGCGCCAGACGCACGTCGTCAAATCGCACGTCGCCCATGGCCGGATTGTCCATATTGTCGAATCCGGTGAAAGGATTGAAGGTCCGCTCGCGTTCGGTCCGTCGCCGAGACGCCCCGAGATAGGCCCGAATGAGCCGGTTGCGGTACATCGCGTGCAGCGAAAACCGGTTGATATTGATGAGTCCCGACATCAGCAATCCCAGTACAGCCACCGTCACCGTGAACCGGAACAACATCCAAATCGGCGTGTGATGGAGCACTTGTTCGTGGCCCCAGGGGTCCGGCCAGTGGGTAGCCTCTAGCGTTTTCTCGTCGGTGAGATTGCTGAGATGTGTCCCATACTGATGGGCGAGGAGATCTAATTGCCAACTGGTGCCCAATGAGAGGGCAATGAAGACGCAGAGCATGAACACCGGCGCGGCGGCTTTGACGGACAGGTCGGACATGATCGTCATCTGCGATCGTTCTTCCTGTTCTTGCGCGGTGGTTTTGGCGCTGAAGCCGAGCACCAACGTCAGCAGGCCGGACAGTCCGCCGACCGAGGCGGCGACTTTTGGCGTCATCCAGTGGATAAGACCGGGCCCGAAGATGACGATCGCGCAGAGGCCCGACCACATGACCATCACGATCAGCACCCAGGAACCGGTGCGTCCCCACCACTCGCGGTCCTGTTCCTCAGTGAAGCGGCTGGCGAGACCGATAAAAATGGTTGCGGTGAGCAGGAAGATCGTGAGGACTCCCGGGACGGCGAGTGTGGCGAACCATTCCGTGTGTGAGGTGACACTCAACGGGTCGGAGGTCTTGATGACCGCCGCTCGAAGTAGCCATCCGCCCAGCGCGCCGGTAGCCGCCACGGTAAGGGTTTCCCCAATGAGCCACCGGGTGAATGTCTTGAATCGCTTGAGGGCGACGGCGGAAAAGAGCCAGCTGCCCGTATGAATCAAGGCCCCGCCGATGACGGCCTGAACCACGGTGAATTGCTCGGGGATGCCGCCGCCGTTGCGAAACCAGGCCCATGCGGTGGTAAGGCACACGACCGACAAGATCAACGGACACAGGCAGGCGATCAGAAACCAGCGCTGGCTTTCCAGTGTTTGCCACCAGGTATCGCGGCGGTACTCCCGAAGCGTGGGCCGGCAGAGATGCAGGTAGATCAACGCCATGACCGCGAGGCCGATCCCGATGACCAAGAGCGAGGAGGCTGAAATGGGCGGCGGCGATGTGTCCTTGGCATTGAGTTGGGCGAGGGCAATGATCCAGCGCGGTGCGAGAAGCGGCATCATGAGCAACGGGAGCAGGACCATCCAATTCAGATGGAGGTTGCGCAAATAGATGCCGAGTAACGTCCAGGAGTCGGCCGAGAAAAAACCCAGGTGCGGACTCAGATAGTTACTGTAGTTCCGGAGCCAGCGGACCGGCAGCGACGCCTCATCTGCTCCGGCTTTCGACGTCTTGTTCAAATCCTCGATGACGCCTGTCAGGCCACGCGGGTGGCGGTGGATCCAGGCCGTGAGCCAGCTACCGATATACCCGCCGCCGGAGACCGTGGACAGATAGTCGAACTTGTCCAAGAGCTGGAGGCGCGTAAGGGATTGTAAGACTCCCAGTCCGAAGGTCGCGCTCCGGATGCCTCCCCCCGACAGACAGAGGCCTGCTCGTTTCGGATGGCAGGCGTGAATATGGCGGTGGAGTTCGTCGAGGTACTGCTTCTCCGATGCTTCTGTGGGAGCCGCCTGTTCGAGAACCTTCAGGGGATGGTTGTCCGGAAAGGGGCCGTGAAGCAGTTCTGTTTCCTCTCCCAGAATATTGGCGAGTGTCAGGCAGGTGTCTTTCTGAGGGGTGGGGTTGGTCATCAGGACTCCCTGGGAATGAGTATGGCGGTGAGAGGCAACTGTCCACCCGATGGCGGGTGTGGTCTCACGCTAGGAAAAGGCAAGGCATATGCCCCGGTCCAGAACACCACGCGGTCATGAGAAGACAGCAGTGCAGGGCATTCCATGGCCATGCAGAGCAGAGAGATTTCAGCGAATGCGTGCGGCGACATGGATGAGCGATTATCGGAATGGATACAACTCGTATCTCAATCGATACGACGGAACGGAAGCGTGCCGTGTCTTTCCCGAGGTGCCGCTAGTGTTTCCGATCTCGCTGCATCAGCTTGTCGGTATAGGCGAGGAAAATGGCCGAGCCCAGGAACGTCATGTGAATGAAAATTTTCCACTTGATGTGTTCAGGATTCTCGTTGCTCACGTCTACAAAGGCCTTCAGAAGGTGAATGCTGGAGATGCCGACGAGTGACGCGGCCAGTTTGATCTTGATGGTGCCGGGGTCCACATGGGTCAGCCATTCGGGCCGGTCCGGGTGGGTCTCCAAATCGAGCTTGCTGACGAAGGTCGCGTAGCCGCCGATGATGACCATGGTCAAGAGGTTGGCGACCATGGTGACATCGATCAGCGATAACACCCCCAGCATGAACAGGGTTTCGCTTTCGTCGCGGAAATGGACGACCATATGCCAGAGTTCCGTCAGGAACTTGGCGGCATAGAGTAATTCGGCGATGATCAGTCCGCCATAGAGTGGAGCCTGAATCCAGCGGCTGCCGAAAATCAAGAGTTCGAAAAGCTGCTCGACGCGATGGACCGAAGTAGACGGTGGGGTCGAAGTATGGGATGGAGACGGATGACTCACGCGTGTACGTACCCTCCTTGTCGAGGGCGTATCCTAGTGGGCGCGTCGGCTCCTGTCAATCTCGGGAGGGAGGGATGGCCATGCCGTATGAAAACGGGAGGAGCGGCTGGACGGTCAATCACTTCGCGGGCCGGCGAATCAGGCCGCCGGTGCCTCAGGTGAGGTGGTGTATTCGCTTTCTGACTCCGTCTGCGGGACCCATCGTGCGAGGATGTTCCTCAGATCGGCCGTAATAATCGGTTTGCTGATGAAGTCGTCCATTCCGGCGTTGATACAGCTTTCGCGATCACCTTCCATTGCATGTGCGGTCATGGCAATGACAGGAAGATGCTCGCCCGGTTTTTCCTGGGATCGAATCAGCCGGGTGGTCTCCAGTCCGTCGAGGTCGGGCATCTGACAATCCATGAACACCAAGGGGGACTGATGCCGACAGACGGCGGCCAATGCCCCATCGCCTTCCCGGCCAAATCTAAGCGGCATCCCAATTTTTTCTCCAGCACCTGCCGCTCTCCGCAACAGCGCGAGTGCCTACGAGCCGTCGATACTCCACCAAGTCTGCGCATCAATCAAGCCGACCAGTTCCAGCTGCCATCCTTGCCGGATGTGCGAGCCAGGTATCCAGGACGGTCTGCAGGTCTTTCGGCCGGACCGGTTTCGCGACATAATCGTCCATTCCCGCCGCAAGACAGCGTTCGCGGTCTCCCTGCATGGCATTGGCGGTCATCGCGACGATGGGCGTGTGGGCGGAGCGGCCTTCCATTTTGCGGATCAACGCGGTCGCCTCGAACCCATCGACTTCCGGCATTTGGCAGTCCATGAAAATCAGTGGATAGCGGGATCGTTCATGTGCGGCGACCGCTTCCTGGCCGTTACTGGCGACATCGACCCGGTAGCCGAGTTTTTCCAGCATCCTGCAGGCGACCTTCTGGTTCACGGGATTGTCCTCGGCCAACAGCAGGCGGGGTTTTGGCGCCGTCTCGGATTCGCTCAGGCTGTGTCGTGTAATCAGCGGCGGGGCGTTGGCATCGGTCGCCGCCTCGGCCGCGGCCGTCTTGTCCAGTAGGAGACACAGGCATTCCACCAATTGTGTCTGACGGAGCGGTTTCGTGAGGTAGGCGTCGATGCCGAGAGTTTGCGCAGTATGGCCGTCGCCTCGTCGGCCGACCCTGGTGAGGATCACCAGGCGCATGCAGGCGGTTGCAGGGGCTTGTTTGAGCAATCTGGCCGTTTCAAAACCGTCCAGCTCAGGGAGGTGCAATTCGATGAGAGCCAGATCGAAGGGTTGCTGGGTGGCGGCAGCCATACGCGCCATCTCGACGGCCTCCAGGCCATTTCGGGCCACGGTGCAATTCATTCCATGCGACGTGAGGTTCTGGCGCAGAGCCTGTCGGACAGTGTCGCAATGATCCACCAGGAGAATTCGCCTGCCATGAAGGCGGCTCCAGGAGAGGGCCGAAGGTGGCGTAGCGAGCGTCGTCTCCGGAAATTTCGCTGTGAACCAGAACGTGCTGCCTTGTCCCGGGCGGCTCGTGACGCCGATCTGGCCGTGCATTTGAGCGACCAGGCGTTGGCTAATGGCGAGGCCCAGGCCCGTGCCTCCGAATCGGCGGGTGGTGGAGCTGTCGGCTTGCACGAACGCCTGGAACAATCGCGCCTGTGCCTCCTCGGGAATGCCGATGCCGGTATCGGTGATCGTAAACCGCAGGAGGTCCTCTCCGTCCTGTGCGTCGCGCGTCACACGGAGGAATACTTCGCCCGTCGAGGTGAACTTGATAGCATTCCCGACCAGATTGACCAGGATTTGCCGGAGCCGGCCGGGATCGCCGACGACGCCGGTTGGCACAGCGGCATCGACCAGCCCGATCAACTCCAAGCCTTTGCTCTGCGCCTGTTCGGCGAGCAGTTCCAGCGTCTCTTCCACGATCATTCGCAAATCGAACGGGAGCTGTTCAAAATGAAGTTTGCCGGCCTCAATTTTCGAGAAGTCGAGGATATCGTTGACGAGCGTCAAGAGGGAGTCGCTGGAACGGCGGACGGTGTCGGCGAACTCGTGCTGCTCATCACTAAGGGCTGTATCGAGCAGCAGCCCAGTCATGCCGATGATCGCATTCATCGGCGTACGAATCTCGTGGCTCATCGTCGCGAGGAAGTCGGTTTTGAGCTGAGCGGCTCGGAGGGCCTCATCGCGCGCCTGGGCGAGTTCGACATTTTTGCGTTCCAATTCGTGGGCGGCCTGTGCGAGGGCACTTTCCGCTGATTTTCGACCGGTGATATCTTTGCCGATCGCCAAGAATCCGGTCATGGCGCCGTCACTGTTCCGGAGTGCGGTGATGGTCAGGAGAACGGTCAGTCGGCTTCCGTCTTTCCGCCTGTACGTCCATTCCCGCTCATCGCACCCGCCTCGTCTGGCCTGTTCGATTAAGGCCTCGATGCCCCGAAGGGGGCGACCGTACAAGGCGCTCAGTTCCCCGGCATGGCGATTGATTTCCTCGGGCACGTGAAGCAGCGCCAGCGAGTGATGCCCGATCATCTCGATGGCGGAATAACCGAGCAGCGCTTCTGCGCCGGTGTTGAACGTCGTAATCGTTCCCTCGGGATTGGTGGCGACGATGGACACATTGGTTGCGCTCGCGAGGATGGTTTGTAGTTGCAGATTGGTCGCGAGTAGGGCTTGTTCCAGGTTTTTGCGGGTACGAACATCGGTTGCGATGACCTGGATGGCCGGCTTTCCCTCGAACATGATCGGGGCTGCCGCCACTTCCACCTCGATAATCGAGCCGTCGAGACCGACAAACCGTTCCTCAATCATGGGTACCGCCTGGTTTGTCGCGCGCATTGCGGCAATTCTGTTCTGGATCTGGGCGTGTGATCCCGGATGAACCAAATCGAGGACGGCCTTTCCGAACAGCTGCGACGGGGCGATCGCCCCGAACAGTTTCACGCAGGCTTGATTGGCGTATACGACGCGGTCCGCACAATTGACAAAGATGGCGTGTGGCGAAAACTCCACGAGTGCCCGATGCCGGAGCTCACTGGCTCGAAGCTGAGCTTCCATGTGTTTGGCCGCGGTGATGTCCACGGCGATGCCTGCAATGCGATAGGTTTCGCCATTAATGTTTTTGATCGAAAAGCTGCGATCCCGGATCCAGCGTATCTGTCCGCCCGGCGTGACGATCCGAAATTCCTCGTCATAGGGAAGGTGGGCCTGACAGGCGACTGCGGTGGCCACCCGTTTCCGGTCTTCGGGGTGGATGGTATCAAGCCAGTACGTCGGATTGGCATAGAGCGTGTCTCTGGAGCATCCCCAGATGGTCTCGAAGGCGGGGCTGACATAGAGGACCTCGCTCTTATCCGGCGAGGTGAGCCAGAAGACGGCATCGATATTCTCAGCCAATTGCCGGAAACGCTCTTCACTCTCCCGAAGAGTCGATTCCATGCGCTTCCGCTCGGAAATGTCGCGAAGCATACCCGTGTATTTTTTCTTGGTACCGATTTGCATCTCGCTGACCGACACGTGTACATCAAGGTGGGTCCCGTCTTTGCGCACAGCGGGGACGTCGCCGCCGTCTCCGATGATCACCCGTTTTCCGTTCACCAGACAGTTTGGTAGGTATTGCTCTGGGTGCTCGCGATAGGGAGAGGGCATGATCTGGGAAATGTTCCGCCCGATCAGTTCGTGCTCCTGGTATCCCAGTAAATTCAGCAGGGCGGTATTGGCGCTTTCGATTCGGCCGCGTTCGTCGATCACCACGATGCCTTCAATCGCGCTTTCGAAGATCGAGCGCATTCTGGTTTCGCTGTCCCTCCAAGCATATTCGGCTCGTTTGAAGTCGGTGATATCCAGCACGGTGCCGGTCATATTCAGGGGACGCCCGTCGAAATCGCGATGGACCACTCCACGGCAATTGATGTGCCGGATTTCGCCGTCGGGGCAGAGAATCCGGCAATCGACGTTGTACTGCAAGTCGTAGTTGATCGCTGCGTCAACCGCCTGTTGTACGAGGGCTTTGTCATCCGGGTGCAAGGCTGAAAGGAAGGTGGCATAGGTCGGTGTGGTTCGGCTTGGATCGAGTCCGAAAATTCGACATTGCTCATCGGACCATTGTTCCTCTCCGGTGGCAATGTCCCATTCCCAGAAGCCGAGATGGGCGAGTGACTGGGCCTCATCCAGCGCCTCTTGTTTCACCTGGAGCTCTCGCTGGGCGCGAGCCTGGGCTGCTTCCAGTTCCTTCCGCGCGGAAATGTCGAGATGGATACCGGCGGCCCGCAATGGCGCGCCTTTGGCGTCGCGTTCGACCACACGTCCGCTGTCGAAGACCCAGCACCAGGTGCCGGACTTCGTTCGCAGACGATGCTCACTGGAATAGAGGGGCGTTTCCCCGCAAAGATGGGCGGAGACCAGTGCCATCACCGCAGGCATGTCGTCCGGATGGACGAGCTGTTCCCACGTTCGAACGTGTGGTTCGAGCTCGTCAAGACGGTACCCGAGCATGGACGCCCAGCGTTCGTTAAAGGTGACCTGTCCGGTGCCGATATGCCAGTCCCATGTGCCTGCTTCTGCACCCTGGACGACCAGGTCCATCCGTTCTGCCTGGGAGGCCACAGTCTGCTCATGCACGGCGAGCAGTCGTTCGAGCCCGGCGATGCGTGATTCCAAATGGGCGGTAGATGAAGATCCGTTTTGATGATGGCCTTTCCCGGGCACGACGGGCGTGCCGGGAAGAGGGGGCGTCTTCACGGCGTAAGGGGCAAGGGCCGTCTGTGCGCAGAGAGCCAGAGGTTTGAAGAGTTGTGCGGTGCTCTCGGGGATAACATCCCGGCTGAACAGGATGATGGAGAATACCTCTCCGTCCGGCAGGGGCGCGCCAAAACCCAGTACCGACCGGACACCATATTTCAGGACGAACCCCTCTTGCGCGGGCACGTAGGGGCTGCCTGCTGCCTCCTGAACGTGAAAGACGTTGAAGGCATGCTCGCGGGGATCAACGAGCAGGGTTTGTTCATTTCCAACACGTCCAGGCAACTCGACGCCCAGCTGCTGAAACAATCGACTGAACATGGGGAGCCTATTCAGGGCATCGGGTGTGTCGAGGGGGATGACGCGGAAGCAGGTGGACAGGGCGGGGTCATTCCAGTCTGGGCACGAGCCTGCACTGGCCACTAACGTCAGGCAGGTCATGGACGGGGACCCTGTCGCTCCACCCAGCTTCTGATCGGCCAGAGCTTTGAGGTTGGGCGCGAGGAGGCCGTAAGGGGAAGTCTTAAAGAGGCGGATCAGGACGCAGGCCGGCTCTCCGGTCTGGGCCAGGGTCAAGGACGTATAGAGGTGGCGAACCAGGCGGTCGGCAACTTCGTCGAACGTGTTGGCGCCGGCACCCAACCGACGGAGTATGGCTCCGCAGGCGGTCATGTCACGGAGCTGAAACGATCGCAAATGGTGCATGCTCAAGGTAATCCCGCGGAGGCGAGAGAGTCCGTCGGTACTCTCTCGGCGCGCGCGGAGAGGAACTTGAGCATCGCACCATGCTCTGTCAGGCGAAGCCTCCGTCAGGGAATGGTTTTCAAGTAAAAGGCAGCGGCTTGGGACCTCCTGGTGAGATGAAGTTTGGAATACACATTGGCCAAATAGTTTTTGACGGTTTTGTCGCTGAGTCCCAGTTCGGCGGCAATTTCCTTATTGGTTTTTCCCTGTGCGATGAGGGGAAGGAGACGCCGTTCCTGTGGTGAGAGAAGATGCCGGCCCCGCTCCGGTTCTCGATCGGCGACTTTGCGGAGATAGGCAAAAGTATGCCGGGTGACACCAGGGTCGAGGTACGCCTGTCCCTTTATAATGCTGCGCATCGCATGCATCAGCGTTTCGGATCCTGCGTCTTGTAAGACATACCCTTGGGCGCCCGTTGAGACAGCGGACAGCAGCGTCGTGTCATTCAGCGCATCGGCCAGAAACAAAATGCGCATGGTCGGGATATGGAGAAGGATTTCCTTTGCTGTATCGATATCCTTTTCATCGTGTGCCCGCAAATGAAGGAGGACAATATCGGGCTTGAGCTGCAAAATTAATGGCAACGCCTGTTCGCGTGAGCTCGCCTCACCGACCACAGTGAATTCGGTGCCGGATTCGAAGAGCGTTCGGATGCCCACTCTCATAAGTTCTTGTGGATTTACGATAAACACGTTGCCAGATCTCGTCTCTGATTGATTCATAGAGTTATTCCAAGTTGATGAATGCTGGATCTTCCTGTCGCTCACTAAGGCGAACAGTAGGGCTGATTTATTTCGTATCGCTTCGGTAGAGTCCTGCGGTGCCATGGGGCAAGCTGTCGTAGATCCGACCGTATGTGCGGATGACTGGTCATGATGTGTGGCCATGATATCTCCCTCCATTTCCTTTGCTGTGCGTCCGTGACCGGGTTTTCTGCACGGCCATCTCGCAGACCGCGCTGTTCTTGGACCGTGCTGGAATGGGCCCTCTGTCACGAGACCTCCGCCAGGTGTTGAGCGTTGACGTGCTCGGTTGCGGAGAGCGCGCCGTGAGCGCGGACACCGACATCGACACGTGAGAGGGCCAACACGACATTTTTCCCGCCAAACCCAAAGCTATTGATTAGTGCTTTGCCGATTCGCGAGGGTCTCCCCTGCAAGGCTACATAATCCAAGTCGCAGGTGGGGTCAGGATTATTCAAATGCAACGTCGGCGGAATGAACTGATGCTCCATGGCCAGTGCTGTGCCGATGACTTGGAATGCGCCGCTGGCGGCAAAGGCATGTCCAAGCGCAGACTTAAACGAACTGACAGGAACTCGATAGGCATGGGATCCCAGCGATTCTTTAATGGCGGTGGTTTCGATGCTGTCGAGTTCCATGGTTCCTAAGCCACAAGCGTTGACATACTCGACCTCCTCCGGAAACCAGCTGGCGGTAACGAGTGCCCGGTCGATGGCACGTTTCTGCTCCTTGCCGGATGCCAGAGGCCGCGCCATGGAATAGGCATCGCAGGTGAATCCCCACCCTTCGAGTTCTGCGTACATATGCGCGCCACGCAGGCGGGCATGGTCGTAGTCTTCAAGAATTAAACAGCCGGCTCCTTCTCCGAGCACCATGCCGCATCGTGTCCGGTCAAATGGTCGGGGTAAATTGCGTATGGTACCGCCTTGATCCGGCGCAAGGACCCGCCCTGCCTCCATGGCTGAAAAAATGGTCGGGTGCAGGGGCGCTTCCGTGCCGCCTGCCAGGATGATGTCGGCATTCCCGGCACGAATCATTTCGAACGCGCGACCTATGGCATTGGCCGTCGAGGAGCATCCGATGGAGTAGGTTTCGCACTCGCCATTGATGCCTAGCGCAATGGCAATTTCTCCTGAAACGGCATTGGGGAAGGTCGATGCCATGGTGAAGGGGCTGAGGTGTTGGTGTCGCAGCGTACTGTCATGGGCGGCAAATGCTTCTCGGAGACCGGCGATGGAGGTGCCCAGACAGATGGCCATCTCCGAACGGTTTTCGTGCTCGATATTCAGTCTGGCGTCCCGCACGGCCATCAGCGCCGCGGCGACCGCAAAATGGCTGACGCGGCCCATGCGCCGTGCCTGTTTGCGTGGAATATAGTCCTCGGCATCGAAATCCTTCACTTCGCCGGCTAGACAGGATGAAAACGGCGCAGTATCGAACGAGGACAGCGGGGCGATGCCGCTTTGCCCGGTGCTGAGCAAATGCCAAAACGTCTGTAAATTGTTTCCGAGCGGGGACACGATGCCAAGTCCGGTGACGACCACTCTGCGCATTTGTCTCATGGGTAGAACCTCCTAGTTACGAACATGAAGACGGTCACGAGATCATTCACTTTCATGCCAATCCATCAGATGGTGGTGATGGCTGTCTGAAAGGGCAGACGGCGGGTAATACCTGTCGTAGAAGTCCAAATCCAGGTGATGAGCCTGGCAAGCCACAATCGATTTGAACGCATCCACGTGGGCGGGGAATCTGCCATAGGTCTGAACGACGTACTCGCAAAACGCGATGGTCGCGGCGATGCCCTGTTCCGAGTGATGCGGAATCTGCGGTTTGATCGACGGGTTGTTCCAGGGTTGAGAATCCGGTGTCGTATAGAGACCGGAAGGGCCAAATTTCGAGTCGATGAGACGAAGGACTGCCTGCTCCATATTTCCGGTGAGCGGAGGAGTGGGCGCTTCCCAGAGCCCGGGGATGCCCACCGGATTCGGCCGGCGAGGTCCTATGGACGGCATGTGAAACTGAAATCCCAGTCCCGGGACGAGATGCGGTTCGATGCCTAACAGGTGGCGTCCGCTGCCGACACTGTGAATGCCCCCGCCCAACCCCATGGCCTGCTCCATCAGAAAAATATGTTCCGCCACGATTCCCTGTTCCTGAACGGCGGTGTCGCTGATGGCGCTGTCCAAGTCGCGCAAGGTCATGGTGCGGCGTTTGGCCGGGTCGTCATGGAGGTGGCCACCCCGACTCCTTCTGAATCGGTCAAGTCCGCAACCTTCGTTTCCGTTATCGGTGTCTACAATGAAATAGCCGTACTCATCGCTCAGCAACACCAGAAGCAGATTCAGATAAACCGTCGCGATTTCGGTAACCGGAATGAAGTAGGTGCTGCCGGGCCGGTTGGCATACCACTGATTGAAGCTGAGCATGAAGGGAAGCTGCCGCGGTATGTCCAGTCGTTGGTCCGATAGCTCCGCTACTTTCGTCAAGGCCGGATCTTCCGGTGACGAGGAGTTGTGGACGAAATACGTTCCCGTGTCATTCGTGAAAAACAAACGGGTCGTTTGGGCGGCACAGGCACTCGGCACCGTCCTTCCTTGGAGATTCATGATAGCCATCCCCTGCCCGTCTTCACCGTGAGGACGCGCCGCAAACTGCATGTCTGCTGTGTGAGGGCCCGTTTTTCCAACTCCTGCGAAGATGAGGTGGCGTTCTTCCTCGGCAGTGAGGGGTAGGGGAGGATGAGAGCTTGTATATTTCAATGGACCTGCGGGTAGTTCCATCCCGCAACCGAAGCGTCGGGTTTTACGTTGTGCCAACACATCAAGAAATGTGCGGACGGATGCGGATCGAGATACCTGGCACGCCGTATTCGTCATGTCATCCTCCTTATGTCGGTCAAGCGTGCGCCGCGCCAATTGATTAAAGCGCACGGCAGATGATGCGGCACCCTACTGGAAACATTTGAACAAGAAACCTACCCGACCGGGTAGGTGTCATCGGCTAAGGCCTGCCCTATGGTGCGGTTGCGTTGGGTTCCGTTCGAGGCGGGATCAGAAATAAGAAGTACCACGTGGTCCTGATTTCTCCCTCCTGCGGCGGCAGGAAGGCATTACAAGGAGGCATGCACATGGCAAACTCAATTCCCACCGGATGCCCGTATCACATGTCGTCAGGAGCCACAGCGGACACCCCGCGAACCCTTGCACGCTCTGTCCGCTCACTCGCGGATCTTCCCGGCCCCAAAGGCCTTCCGGTTTTCGGAAATCTCCTGCAACTGGATTTGAAGCGTCTTCACCGTGTGCTCGAACAATGGGCGTGCGAGCATGGCCCCATGTATCAATTCAGAATCGCCCACAAGCCTGTCGTGGCTGTGACCGATACCGAACTGATCAACGAAGTGCTGCGCAAGCGGCCGGATGCTTACCGGCGTCTCAACGCCATCGAGCCGGTTCTCAAAGAGATGGGAATCAACGGCGTGTTCTCAGCCGAAGGGGATCATTGGTATCGGCAACGACGGATCGCCATGCAGGCTCTCAACAATGCACATTTGCGCCAGTTTTTTGAAACACTCGTGAAGGTAACGGGGCGGCTCAAGGCGCGGTGGGATCAGGCTGCGGCGAAGGGGGGCGTCGTCGAGGCCCAGAAAGATCTGACAAGGTATACGATTGATGTGACCGCCAATTTGGCGTTTGGATATGATGTGAATACGTTGGAGACGGAAGGTGATGAACTCCAAGGTCATCTGGAACGAATCTTTCCCATGATCAACCGTCGAATCAATGCGCCGTTCCCCTATTGGCATTTCGTGAAGCTGCCGGCCGATAAAGCTCTTGAGGAATCCTTAGCCTTCGTTCATCACGCGATTCGAGGCTACATTGCCAACAGCCGTGCGCGGTTGATCAACAACCCGGAGTTGGTGGCTCACCCGACCAACTTTCTGGAAGCCATGTTGGCTGCGCGGGAAGCGGAAGGTTCGGAGTTCACCGACGAAGAAATATCCGGCAACGTCCTGACGATGTTGTTGGGCGGGGAAGATTCGACGGCCTCCGTCATGGCGTGGATCTTCCATTTTCTCACCGAGCATCCCGACACCCAGGCGCGTGTCCAGGCAGAAGTTGATGAAGTGCTGGGCAAAGGAGATATGCTGGCAAGTTATCGCGATCATGAGCGGTTGCCGTACGTGGAGGCCGTGGCCTTCGAGACCATGCGCTTGAAATCTGTCTTTCCCATACTGTTCTTGGGCGCGAATCAAGACGTGGAACTGGGCGGCGTGCAAATCCCTGCCGGCACAGCGATCTTTCTGCTCACCCGGCAATGCGGCCTGCAAACAGAGGCTTTTGCCGCGCCTCAACAATTCATGCCGGAGCGTTGGCTGACGTCCCGCGCGGGGACTCACGAGGGACACAATACAAAAGCATTCGTCCCGTTTGGGGCCGGTCCGCGCTTTTGTCCCGGACGAAACCTCGCGCTCCTGGAGATCAAAGCGGTTATAGCGATGCTGTGCCGCAATTTCTCGATTTCAAAGCCGGCCGATGCCAAACCCGTTGAAGAGCAGTTTGGCTTCTTGATGGCCCCTACGAACTTGTCTGTCGAGATGCATAAGCGAGACGATGCGTCATCCCCGGTGAGTGAGGAGTGGCCGCATGCTGCCTTAGAACTGCCCCTGGCTGGCGTGCGTGCTTGAGGCGTAGAGGGCTGTGCGCGATAGGGCAAGAGGCAGTATGTGATGCTGTGGAACCCTATCGTGCCAAGTGCGAGGATTTAGTCGCTTCGGCACGGGGCGGAGGCATTTCCGCAGGGAAAGAACCTTCGGGTTTAGGAGGGGCGGCTGGGGGAACCAGCAGGCCGCCGGCGCTGTTTTGCCATTGCGCGACCGCCGCCCAGCGATTCTCGACACCGCCGAGTTTTTGATACACATTTTTCAAGTGAAATTTGATCGTGTTGAGGCTGACGTGAAGAATGATCGAGATTTCCCAATTGGTTTTGCCTTCAGCGACCCATCGCATAATCTCTTCTTCTCGGGCGGTGAGCGCCGGCTGATTCATCGGCGTCTGGTCGTCGTTCGGGTTCGCGGTCGCGCGCAGATACGCCAGATGAAAGTGAGGCGCGAGAATCTGCATCATGGTCCGTAATCGGCCCATTAGCCGCGGGTCGAAGTTACTGAACGCATAATAGGTGCACAGCCCCAGTACACCCCGAACCCCCACGGTCAGACAGGTTTTGATGCCTGCATCGAGTTTCAGGTTGATCACCTCCCGAGGCACCGGCATATCAAGGCAGTCTTCGCTGGACACCGTGCCGATATGGGTTTTTTGAAGGAGTTGAATCGCGGGGTCGGTAATATACCCCTGTGTCGCATACAGATGGGTATGTTCGTCACCGTAATTCGAATGGCCGATCTCTAATGCTCGTTTCTGGATATGAAACGATCCGTTTGCGGAGAATCGATGGGGGATCAGTGAACCTACGGCTGCCGCGAGATCAGGCAATTGGGTACGCAGCTGGATGCGTCGGACTCGATCCATAACTTCGCCCAAATGCTGGAACTCTTTGCGCGATAAATATTGGAGACTCTCAGGTCCACGAAAGATCATGATTCGACCTTTCCCCAATCATGGTTGGAGTCGGACATTGTGTCGGGGGACACCATCGTGCTGACTGCGTATCTGAATGACCGAGTCATGCTCCGCACCGCATAGATCCGGCCAGCTGAGTCTCCACTAACAAGACTGCATGCTGACCCACGGTTGTTTCTCAGGGCGAAGAATTCGATCAATGGAAGCGAGGGAGACGTACCGTGTAATTTTGGTGCCAGCATATACGCGGTGGTACCGTGGTGGACCCTGCCAATAGTATCTTCTGGCGACCGAGCTTGGCCAGGGGCGTTAGGCCCTAGTATAGAGTGCCTAGGAGAGGAACCGCAATCCGGAAGAAGCTTGGGGGGAATCCAGACCCAGACCGTGCTCGACAGAATCCTGCTAACGCTGGATCTTCAGCGTGGGGCCAAGCGTTAGCCACTTAGTCGGGCCAAGGGCGGCCATGTGCGGAAGGTGAGCGACATACCACACCACGACATCCTGTTCCTGGACGCCTTGATTGTCTTCGTCATACCCCAGTTGGCCCCGGGCGCCAAAGACCCAGGGAATGTCCTCATCCGCTTTGGCCCGACGAATGGCAACATCGTGGTCGGCAAATGTGTCCCGCTCGCCATCGTCCTTGAGGGGCGCATAGCCGTCTCCGGGAAGGAGCCACACGCCGTGTCCCGTCGGTTGATCGCGCACGAACCACGTCCGCCGCGTCGAAGAGTTTTTGACGTCATTTCGTTCATTGGTATATTTGGTCCAGCCTGGTCCCCAACCTGTATCCGCGCCTCCGTGATCACGCCGGAAGACTTGATCCATCCCGTTCCCGTTAATATCAAAATCAAACCGCCAGTAGGGATGATGTATATGATCCGTATTGCAGGACAATCCGCGGCTTTGGACGACCGGGCGTAGTTCGCCGTCGTCCGAAAAATGCCAGGATTGGTAAATGTGGTATTCCCCGATCCGTGCATAAATGCCAAGTTCTAGCCATTTGATCCCGTTCAATGTTGAACTTTCGACGCACACCTTGTTGTCGCCACAGTTCGCGATCGGAACCAAATCCACCCAGCGCAAACGATCTTGGAAGGGCCCGCAGCGGCCGCTGTCTGCACGGGAACCAAACCAGGAGAACGGGTTCCACCAGACTCGTTCTTTCACATATTTGACCCGCAGGACCGGCATGCTGGCCTTGCCCAGCACCAATTCATTATCATAGGCGACGTTCCGGAGAGCCAGACCGGTATTGTCTCTCACCTCATAGTCGAAGCTCCAACGGCCCCAATTGATGTGTTCAGACGTGGGCTCGGCCAACCCAACATTCGGCGCAGCCACCGCGCAGAGTAGCAGCAGGGCACTGACCACAACACGCCTCATTCGCTCTCCTTTCCTGCCTTATCGAGGTGGCTCATCGCCGGCGTCCAGCACGCGGTCGTCGGTGAGATCCACCTGTGCCCAATACTTGGGGTCACCGCCCACACCCTGCGAAAACGTAATCCAAATGACGCGATGGCCATACCCGGGATCGTTCTTGAAAAACCCGCGGTCCGGCTGCATCAAAAGTCCATGGCCTTGCAGATCGTTCACCTTGCCCGACAGGCGCTGATCGGCCCGGGCCAATTCTATCCCGCGTTGAACATCTTGCGGACCTTCAGGCGGAAGATAGCCGTCGGTTCGAGACGCCTGCAGCACCAATGCGTCCTTCATCTCCACTTGAATGGCGACGTTGTTGCTATAGCTGAAGTAGGTGAGTCTGGTGAACCTCGCGCTGTCCCGGCAGCAGCCGAAGGACACTTTGCCTTTCGGTGGCATCGGGTCTGCATCAATGAAGCCCCAGCGCGTGCCGAGTAGAGACGTCACCCGGGAGTCGGCTTCCGCAGTCTTACGCAGCCCGGCAATCTCGGACGAGGAACGAGACGCGGTGAGGTTGGTTGAGCGGGTCACGACAGCAGTACTCGCGCTCCCGGCCATCTTGGGTTTGATGTGTCCGGGTGACTCGTCGGCCGTAAACTCCAAGACATGTTTCGTGGGGACTTGCGCGGGCAGCGGTGTTTTCGGAATGACGGTCTCGGGATCTTCCGGTCCGAACGGGCCACGGGACGCTGCATCCAGACTGCAGCCGGTCCCCAGGAGCAGAAGAAGCAGGGCGGTGAATTTCATCATGATGGACCGTGCTTCCATAGTGCTATACGAGCGCGAGTTTGCTCGCCACGCCCAGCGCGAGTCGGGAGATCTGAACCCCCGCCTTGAGGACTGCGGCGCGTTTTTTGCGGGAGGCGGCATCCAACACGGCCTTCTTCATCATGTCTTTGTACGTATCGATTTCCTCAGCGCCAAAGGGGACGATCCTGGCAACAGTTTCATTGTTGAAGGTGTTCGCCAGTTGCAGGTAGAGATTGGAAATCTCGGCGGCGTAGATGCCACGTCGTAAGGGATCGTTTTTATAGAGTTCGAATTTTTTTCTCAACGCGGCGACCGCCTCCAGCAGCGCAGTCTGACGGACTTTCGTATCGTCATCCCGCCCAACGCTGAATTCCACCGCGCCCAACTGATCGACCAGCACCTGCGCCTCCTCGCGGGCATGGTCCACGCTGGTGGCGAGCTGCTCGATGTCAGTGGTGGCGGACTCGGCGGTTTCCATCAATTGTTTAATCACATTATCGTTGTCCTGGAGGAAGGTGACCACCCCGTCAATGCTGCGATTCATAGAACCCTCCGTTACTGTCCCTCGTCCTTCTGCAGTCGATCCAGGAGTTCCACCAGATCGGCCGTGAATCTCTGTGCGCGATCCAACCCACCCATGCGGAGGATGCGCGCGCCGACGACTTCTTCCAGCGCGTCATTGACCGTTCGGGAGTGATTCAGAACGGTCATGATCTGGTCAGAGCGGCCGGGAGCTTGATCAAGAATGGCCGCCACGAGTTCCGGATCGACCGAGGCCAGCGCCGATTGTTTCCAAAAACGTTGGACTTGAGCATGAAGCGTGGCGGTCTGTTTCCAGGAATCGTTGAGCGCATTTGCCGTGTCGCGCAGGCCGCAGAAGTCTTCTTCAAATTGATCCCACACCGCCTTTTCCAGTCCTTGCACATCTGCCATGTAGATCAGGCTCGTCAGGTAGGCCGCCGCATACGCAGCCTCTCCCTTTTTGTTGGTCAGATTCCGGAATGAAGCCAAGGCAAAGCGGTGTTTGGTTTCTTGTATGTGAAGGGACTTAAAACTCTGATGGAGTTCAGCGCGCGCCTGCTCGAGATATTTGATGCGGGCTTCGGTTTCCTTCTGGAATAGATCAATGTTGGTTTGTGCCGCATCGATCTTAGTGCCTTCCAGCTGAATGAGGTCACGCACCGAACGGCTGTGAATAGAATGGCAGCCGGTGGCCGTGAGCAGCAGCATGGCAAGGGACAGTAGCGTCATGCTTCGTCTGACCATGGAAGGCTCCTTCCGCGGAACAACGTGATGGCCGGTCATCGGCGCACCGCGCGCAGGGCATCGGCCAGCGATTGCGTCTCGCTCCGGCTCATGGTGACGTCGATATCCAGGTACTGTCTGATCAAGCGGTTGATTCTTCGAAGCGCGTCGACATTGTTTCGGTACCGGTCGAATGCCGTGAGGTCGACGGCTTGAGGAATCGTTGCCCCGGCGGCGACATGTTTTTCCACCCGCGCGATCAAATCGGGCAGTTGTTGGACAAGGTTACTCATATCCCCTGAGCCGGCGGCAAACAGAGGTTGGCCGGTCGGTCCTTTTCGCTCAGGGAGAGACTTCAGTCGAATCGTATTGATCAAGGCCAGCACATCGGGTCCGAGGACGGCGGCATCATCTTCCGCCATCGCGGCATCCGGCACATCCGCCACGCGAGGATTGGTGGTCGCCCATTGCAGGGCCAAATCCAGCTTGAGGCGGGTTTGGACAAAGCGATACCATTGCCGATGGCGGGTAGTGACATTACTCACGAGCTCCCGATACTGCTGCATGAGCTGTTCATTGTCTGCGTAGGCTTGGTCCTTGGCTGCGAGCGCCTGTTTGATTTCAGGCGGTGTGGAGCAGGCGGCGAGGGAGGCCAAGACCAGCGCGCCGGCGATGCGTAACATCCTCATCGGGATGCCTCCTGGTGAGCGTCGTCAATCGGAATAGTGCTGGTGAAAGGCAATCTACGTACCCAGCGACAATGGAGGAGAGCTGCGCCAGAGTAGTCGTGAAATGACCGCGGTGCAAGGAGAAAATGACGCTGTCGTGAATCGGCACACCGAAGGCCTGGGTTCCAACCGTACCCATTCAGATACGACTGTATCGAACCTCATACAGGGTGAAGTGCCTTCGAGAATTCCACAGGCAGACTTCTCAATAGCCGGCTAGGAGGGGATGAGGGTTTTGCGTAGGGCAGTGACCGTGACGGCATCGAGGCCCGCCGACTTGAGCTGTTCGTCAGTGGCCGAGGCGATCTGTGGCAGGCTGCCGAATTGTTTCAGGAGGCGTGCACGGCGGATCTTGCCGATGCCGGGGATCTGGTCCAATTCCGATGAGAGCAGGGCCTTGCCTCGCAAATTCCGGTGATAGGTGATGGCAAATCGGTGGGCTTCGTCGCGGATTCGCTGAACCAAGTGCGTGGCGGGTGAGGTGGGACGCAACAGGATGGGATTTTTCCGGCCGGGCAGAAAGATCCGTTCCTCCTTTTCACCACGCGCTTTGGCCAAACCCATGATCGGAATCTGCTCCTGGCCGACTTGTTTCAACCCCTCGAGGGCGGCGCTCAACTGGCCTAGTCCGCCGTCGATCAGAATCAGATCCGGCCGGGCCAGGTCTTCCTCGCCATATCGCCGCATCACGGCCTCCTGCATGCTGGCAAAGTCGTTGGCGCCTTCCACCGTCTGAATGCGGAATTTGCGATAATCGGATTTCTTCGCCTGCCCGTCCTCCCAGACGACCAGGGAGGCGACCGACTGATTCCCCATGATGTTGGAAATGTCGAACCCTTCGATGCGACGAGGCACGGTATCGAGGCGAAGCAGACGTTTGAGTTCTGCCGTGGCCTGCCGGTCCAAGGCTTCGTTCCTGAGATGATCGGCAATGGCGGCGGCGGCATTTTCTTCCGCCAGGAGCACCAGCTGATGCTTCGCGCCACGTTCCGGGGTGAGGAGGCGCATGGTCTCGCCGCGTTTCTCACTCAGCCATTGTTCGATCAGCGGGGCGTCGACGAGGTCGGTCGGTACCAGCAGTTCTTTCGGCGGTTGCCCTTCCTTATTGTAGAACTGCTCGATGGCGGAACGGACGAGTTCTTCGTCCGAGGAGTCGGCAGAGTGGGGCCAGAAGAAATCTTTCCGCCCGATCAGCAGTCCGCCCCGGACGAACAGGAGTTGGAGGTCTGCTGCCGTGCCTTGACGTGCAATCCCGATCACGTCCTGATCGGCTGTGGTGACCTGGGTGATACGTTGTTTTTCGAGCGTACGCTCGACACTGAAGAGGCGGTCCCGCAGGCGGGCCGCTTCTTCGAACTCTTCCCGTTCTGCCGCCGACTCCATATCGTGACGCAGGCTGTCGAGGAGTTCCCGGTCCCTGCCTTCGAGAAACTGGCGGACTTGTTTCACGATCAGGTGATAGTCCTCACGGGACTGGTTGCCGGTGCAGGGGGCCATACACCGTTTGATTTCAAATTCGATGCAGGCCCGGTCGGCCCGACCGTCAATGTCGATGTCGCAGGTGGCCAGTGGGAAGGCCTTGCGAATGACTTTTAATGTCTCGCGAAGCGCGCCGGCCGGGGTATAAGGCCCATAATAGAGTGCCCCGTCTTTTTGGACACGCCGGACGATGGAGAGCCGGGGAAAAGCTTCTTTGATGGGCAATCGCAGATAGGGATATTGCTTGTCGTCACGGAGGACGATATTAAAGCGGGGACGGTGGCGCTTGATCAGATTGCTTTCGAGGATCAGCGCTTCAAGTTCGGAACGGGTGACGATAGTTTCGAGGTCGAAGATTTCGCTGACCAACAAGCTGGTTTTGGGCGATTGGTCATTGCCGTTTTGAAAGTAGGAGCGCACGCGGTCGGACAGCACGGCGGCTTTGCCGACATACAGAATCTCTTTATTGGCGTTCCGGAAAAGATAACATCCCGGTTGTTCGGGTAGATGGTCCAGCTTGGATTGCAGTGCGTCGGTGGGCATAGGTCATCCGTCAACCGTTAGGATAACAGGAACAGTCCCCGTCTGTCCTCACGGTTGGCCAATGGCAATCGAAGCGTAGCGTATAAGCCGGGTGTAAGAGCGGCCGAGCCCGCTACCGCAGCGTGCGCACGAACGACGGACTGAGGCTGCCTCTCGCAACCTCAGCGACCGGTCCCTTCATCGTGAGGCTGAAATCGGAGGCGACCTCGATGTTGAGCGTTCCCCCCGGCATCTTGACCGTGACCGGACCTTTGACCAGTCCGAGCTTCACTGCAGCGCTGGCTGCCGCGCAGGAGGAGGAGCCGGAGGCCTGGGTTTCGCCGGCGCCGCGTTCCCAGATGAGGATAAAGATCTCTTTCGGACCGGTGGGCACGGCGAGTTGAACGTTGGTGCGCTTCGGAAACAGGGGATGGTTTTCCAGGGCTGGTCCTAATGCGAGGAGCTCTTCACGCGTCCAGGTTTGACCGGCTTTTTTGAAGACCACGCAGTGGGGATTCCCGACGCTGACTCCGGTAAATTGCAGTGACCGCCCTGCGGCCTGGATGGGAGCCCGGATCAATTCATCGACAGACAGCGTGCAGGGAAGGGCCGCCGGTTGAAAGGTCGCTTGGCCCATCTCCACCGTGGCGGCCGCCGCATCTCCGTGGCGATCGACATGCAGGGTGATCGTGACGAGACCACCCTTCGTTTCTACTGTGAATGCGCGTTTTTTAGTTTTGCCGGTGGCATGCAGGTAGCGGGCGAAAATGCGGAGCCCGTTGCCGGATTTCTCGGCTTCGCTGCCATCCGGATTGTAAATGCGGAGACCGAAATCGGCCTTCTTGGAAGGAACCAGCGCGAGGATGCCGTCGCTGCCGAGCCCCCAATGGCGGTCGCAAATGCCGCGAATTTTTCCGGGGGTGAGCGTGAAGCTGAGCTCCTTGGGGTCCATGACCACATAGTCGTTCCCGAGTCCATGCCCGCGAAAAAACCCGTTCTTCATCTGCGCTCTCCTTGTTGTCATTCGATGATGGTGAAGTGTAAAGCGAGGCAACAATACGTGGACGGATTCAAATTCGTCAATGGGTTCGCATGAGTCAGCGGGTGGTCGAAAAGAGGGACGAGCGACGGGGCTTGGCGACTACACGAGGGCCGTGCCGGGTGGGCGTTCGATGAGCTCAACCTCATACCCGTCCGGCGCGTCGATAAAGATAAAGCGGCTGCCGGATGATGTGCGCGTGGGGCCATCGGTAATCCGGACCCCGTTGGACTCCAGACTGCGGATGGTGTCGTCCAGATTCTCGACCTCGAAGGCGAGGTGGACCAGATCCTCCTGAACGGTCACCGGCCCACTGGCGGGAAAGCTGCAGAGTTCGATCAGTTCCTCACTGTTGGGCACTTTCAAGAAGGCCAAGTGCGACCCGCGTGGAGACACTTTGCGCTCCAGCACCTCCAAGCCCAACACCTGTTGGTAGAAGCCGATGGTGCGATCCATGTCGCTGACGCGCATGCGAGTGTGGAGAAATTTTGTGACCTTCATGAGCGGTACCCCATTCCCCGGCTGCTAAAAGGAGGCTCCAGCCGCGTGTTCAGTTGCATGACGTCACTTCCTCGCCGGACCGGCCGTTTTCCGCAGGAGGATTTCCGCATACCCGGGAATCAGAAAATTCGGCATGGGACCGATTTCCTTGTACCCCTGCTTGCGGTAGAAGGCGCGGGCCGCATCATTAAAATCGGATACGCAGGCGAAGAGGTTCTGGGCTCGCGCGAAGGTGAGCGATTCGATGTGGGAAAGCAGACTGGTGCCAAAGCCACGGCCGGTCGCTGAAGGAGCGATTCCAAGTAATTCCAGATAGTCGCCGAACAAAAATTTTCTGCGCACGATGGCAATGCCCAGCACGGTCCCATCCATGTCCAGAATGAAGGTGTCGCGCCCGGCAGGCAACGGCGCAAAGATTCGCAGCCAGTCCGAAGCCGTAAAGCCCAGGCGCTTCCAGGGGTCGGAGTTGGTCAGGATGCCGATCACGGCCTCGCGATCCTCCTCGCGCATGTCGCGGATTATGGTGTGGGCGCGATCGTCGATTGGTTGCATCGCAGAAGATCCGAAACGGTCATGGGGGTCAATCCCTTGTCGGGTAAGAGGTGTCCGGCCAGGGCCTCGGTCACTTCACGGGTATGTTTCCCCTTTCCGTTGGCATGCAGGACGATGACGCTGCCCGGTTTGAGTCGCTTCTGAACACGCGTCACGATGGCCTCGGCGCTCAGGTCAGGATCGGGGTCGCCGGATTCAATATTCCACAGGATGAAGCGCAGGCCAAGCGCCTTCACGGCGTCAACGGTCACATCATTATATTCACCATAGGGTGGCCGGAACAGCGTCGCCGGGCGGCCGTATTTGGCCTTGAGGACACGCACGGGTCCCATGATCTCCTGTTGTTGCTCCTCGGCGTCGTGCATTGGCAGGTGGGCATGCACCTCGCCATGGGTGCCGATCTCGAAAAAAGGCACGGCCAGCAGTTGCTTCACTTCCGCGTCGTGTTTGGCCATCCAGCGACCGGATATGAAGAACGTAGTGGGCACTTTGTGCTCGATCAGGAAATCGATCAACTCGCGATCGAATCCCGAGGCGGAACGGACGGGGCACAGATCATACGTGAGGGCCACGGCAGGACAAGAGGCAGGACCGGCTTTGATGACCTGTGCCGATACCGGGCGAGCCTCCATGACGAGGGGCAACCCGCAGATGACTGCGATTCCGATCCACCACTCCTTCCAGCGCATGGCGCAGTATACCCGATGGCAGAGATCCGCGATAGTTGACGCTTTATCCGGGTGGCTGCTACGGTGAAACCATGCAGGGACCAGACTGGAAAATCGGCCGGATGTTCGGCATTCCCATTCATGTGCATGCCTCCTGGCTGTTCGTGTTTTTCTTCATGACCTGGTCGCTGGCGACCGGCTATCTGCCGGACACGCTTCCCGGCCAGTCCGAGCCCCGATATTGGGCGATGGGCGGTGTGGCGGCGCTCCTGTTATTTGCATCCGTCTTGCTGCATGAACTCGGTCATTCGCTGGTGGCGTTGCGCTACCGTATTCCGATCGGACAGATTACCTTGTTCATCTTCGGCGGGGTGGCGCAGATGCGAAAAGAACCGCCGCATCCTCGGGCGGAATTTCTGATCGCGATTGCCGGCCCGCTCGTCAGTTTTATGCTGGCTGGAATCTCTCTCGGGCTGGTCGCGGTGTTGGAATCGTTTCCGGCCGAAACCTCCTTGCACGGGTTAGTGGCCCTGGGCACCCTGCTCGGAATGGTCAATACTCAACTGGGCCTGTTTAATCTCCTGCCGGGTTTCCCCCTGGACGGCGGTCGCGCCTTGCGAGCGGGGCTGTGGGCCTGGAGCAAGGATTATTATCGCGCGACGAGTCAGGCGGCCCTGGTTGGATTGTTGTTCGGAATCGCGTTCGCGCTGTTTGGGGCGCTGCTCCTCTTCGGGGCTCTTTCCGGCACGGCGTCCAGCGCTCTCGCCAGCAGCGGCGGATGGATCGTGCTGCTGGGCGCCTTTCTTTTTACGGCGGCGCGCGGGAGCCGAAAGCAAGCGGCCATTCGCGCCTCGCTGGCGTCGGTGCCGGTTCGCGAGCTCATGGTCGGGAATGTGGTGGCTCTTTCTCCGGGGCTTTCACTGGAGGAAGCAGTGAACCAGTACTTTCTTCCTTACGGCTATGGAGGGTTTCCGGTGGTGCACGAAGGTCGCCTGCTGGGAGTGGTGGCAGTGCGCGATATTCAGTCGGTCAAAAATTCCCTTTGGGCCTTTCGCCGGGTGGCCGATATCATGCAACCCGCCAGCGAGGACATGGTCGTCCCGCCGGATCTTTCAGCCATGCAGGCATTGGAACAGATGATGGCAGCCGGGGCTGAACGACTGGTCGTGGTCCAAGACGGTCAACTGCTGGGACTGGTGACAAGGGCGTCTATCGGACATTTCATCGAACAACGCCATCCGTCAGGCATGGGTGCCTCCTCATCGTAGCTGTACGGCTTCCATTTTTCCCCACCCAACATGTGCGGTATATGCTCAGGGAAAACCCGTCGATTGCCCGGGCAGGGAAACTTCATTGAATGGTAGATGGGAGAGATCGACTCGGGTCGGTCAACCGGGGAGCGTCGCAGATTCATCGAGTAGGGCGGGGCGTCGGCATTGGCATTCGTATGTCACTACTGCTCCCAGGAGGACCAGCGCCGAGGAGTAATACACCCAGAGCAATAACAAGACGACCTCGAGCAACGAACCATATAGTTGCGTATAAACGGCCGCGTCTTCCAGATAGGTCACGAACAGCGCTTTGGCGGACACCCACAAGAGGCTGAACACCGCCCCTCCGATCGTCGCCTCCCGCCAGGTGGGCCGCTGGTGAGGAAGAAACCGGTACAGACAGGTAACCGAGGCGAACGCGAGCAGGAACGGGAGCGTATAGGCGATCAGGAAATCGTGGGCGGCGATGGCCACCAGGTTCATGCCGAGGAAGCGCGGGGCATAGGCCGTCAACAGTTCGATGGCCTGGGTGGCGACGAAGGAGATCAGCGTCAAGAACCCCAACATCCAGATCAACGCGACCGCCACGAGCGTGGAAATCAGCGGATGTCGTTTGGCCGCCGTGCCGAACACCGTGTTCATGGCGTAGTCCAATTCATAGAAGACGAGCGCGCTGAACCAGCCGAAGGCCAGGAAGACGGCCCAGCGCACTTCCTCCTGTTCCGCGACCCGGCGAATATCCCTGGCGAGGCGTTCGCCCATGCTGGGGAGAAAGCCTTTCAGAAATCCCAGCAGAAATTGGTACCCGATGACATCCTGGGTGACGATGAAACTGATGCCATAGAGCAGCAGGAACACCATGGGGAAGAGAGACAGCAGCGAATAGAAGGCTAACGAGGCGGCTAGGCTGGGGCAGCCGCGCCGTCGAAAGGTATCGAACACGTTGGAGAGAAGCGGCAAGTCGGTCATGCAAGCCTGCGTGGTTCAGTACCGATGGGGTGCTACCCATGTCCGGATCGTTGAGGAAAGCCGGACAGGACAAGCCGGCGCATCATCGGGACATCAATGCGTGGGCCAACGTGGTGCGGCAAGCCCGACGCGGAAGGCTACTTCAGTAGCGGTGCGGCATGGGTGGCCAGCGACCACAGACCGTTCGGGAAGAGGCCGAGAAAAACGACACCGGCGAGGGCACATGCGAGGACGAAAGACAGGGCGGGAGAGGTTTCCAGCCGTGACTGAGAGGCGGCGGCTCCCTCGGGTTCACGCATGTACATCACCATCACAATCCGCAAGTAATAGAAGGCGGAGATGGCGGCAAAGATGACCGCAACGACTGCCAGCCAGGTCATGCCGCCATTCACGGCGGCCATGAAAATATAGAACTTGCCGATAAAGCCTGCGGTCGGAGGAATACCGGCCAGTGAGACCAGAAACACCAGCATGAAAAAAGCCGCCAGTGGTTCACGCTTGGCCAGTCCGGCGTAGTCCTCGATGTTCTCACTCTCCTGCCCCTCTTTGCGCAACATCCCGACCAGGGCGAAGGCCCCGAGCGTCATAAAGGAATACACGGCGATATAGAGCAACACGCTGGCGAACCCACTGGAGGAGCCTTCACCGCTGTGACCGGCTGCCACGACGACGCCGATCAGCGCGTAGCCCGCATGCGCGATACTGGAGTACGCCAGCATGCGTTTGATGCTGGTTTGCACGATTGCGACGAGATTCCCCAGCGCCAAGGTGGCCACGCAGATGATGGTAAACAGGACTGACCAGTCCGCGCTCGCGCCTCCCAGCCCTTCCACGAACACTCGGAGGAAGGCGCCAAAGCTGGCGGCTTTGGAGGCCACGGCCATAAACGCGGTGACCGAGGTCGGCGCGCCCTGGTAAACGTCAGGGGTCCACATATGAAAGGGCACGACCGCTAATTTGAATCCAAACCCGACGGTCAAGAGTACGAGTGCCAGGGACAGCATCGGGTTGGCCGTACCTTGGGTCGTGATCGCCTCGGCAATGACCGACAGCCGCGTGCTGCCGGCCAGACCGAACAGCAGCGAAATACCGTACAGCAAGACACCTGAGGAAAAGGCTCCCAACACAAAATATTTGGCTGACGCTTCCAGTGAGCGGGCTTCCGTCCTCTTCAACCCGGCCATGACGTAGAGCGAAAGGGACATCAGTTCGGTGCCGAGATAAATGGTGAGCAGGTCGGCGCCGGAGACCATGACCATCATCCCGGCCAACGCCAGCAGAATAAAGCCGTAGTATTCCCCGATGCTCAATCGCTCGGCTTTGAGATAGGCCAGAGAAAGGAGGACGGTGAGACCGGTGACGACATACAACAGGAGTTTCCAGAAAGCGCCATAGGAATCAATCACGACCAAATTGCTGAAGGCATAGGTATGGCCTGTCAGATGGGCAGAAGTCAGGCCCATGCATGTGGCCAGGGCGCCCAAGGTCAGCCACGCGAGAACGTCTTTTTTATCGGCTGCCAAAATGGGATCCAAGGCCAGAATGAGGCAAGCCGTGCCAATGACGATCAGTTCAGGAAGAATGGCAAGGAGATCTTGGAGTGGAAAGGTCATCGTGCCGCTGCCTGTTCAGAAGATGAGGGAGGAATGGCCGCCATCGTTGCCGCCGCTTTCGGGAGAGGACCTCGCTGAGGCGTCGTCGCAAATGCGGGAGCCTTCTGACCATTCAGGAGGGCCGTCACGCTGGCATGCATGCGGGTCAATAACGGATTTGGGAAAATCCCCAGCACGAAGACCAGGACGATCAGCGGAACCAGCGTGGCCGTCTCTCTGGCATTGAGGTCAAGGAGATGGGCGCGATGCGCGGGAGCAGGAGTACCGAACACCACGCGTTGCATGAGCCAAAGCATATACGCGGCGGCCAGGATGACACCCAGCGCGGCGAAGGCCGTGGCAAACTGACTCCAGAGGAACGTGCCGGCCAAGACAAGAAATTCGCCGACGAAACTGTTGGTCCCCGGAAGCCCTAAGGAGGACAAGGCAAAAATCATCAGGAAAATGGCGTAACGAGGCATCGGCCCAGCCAGGCCCGTATTGTCCTGAATCTGGCGACTGTGGGTCCGCTCGTAGATGATTCCCACGCACAGGAACAAGCCCCCGGTGGTGATCCCGTGGTTGACCATCTGCAGGACCGCCCCTTCGATGCCCTGAATATTGAGGACAAAGATTCCCAAGGTTACGAAGCCCATGTGGCTGACACTGGAGTAGGCGATGAGCTTCTTGATGTCGGTCTGCGCCAGCGCCATGTAGGCCCCGTAAATGATGGCGATGATCGACAGGGCAATCATCGGTTTGGTGAACGTCACGGTGGCGTCAGGAAGCATCGGCAAGGTGAAGCGGAGGAATCCGTACGTCCCCATTTTCAGCAAGATGCTGGCCAGAACGACACTGCCCGCAGTGGGAGCTTCCACGTGAGCGTCCGGCAGCCAGGTATGGAACGGAAACATCGGGACCTTGACCGCGAAGGCGGCGAAGAAGGCCAGGAACAGCCACATCTGGAGCGATGCGCCGTACGTTCCGCGGCTCAGTTCAAGAATGTCGAAAGTATGTCCGCCCTGGAAGTACAGCGCGAGGATGGCGACCAGGAGGAGTAAACTGCCGGCCAGCGTGTAGAGAAAGAACTTGATCGCCGCATAGAGACGATTGGGACCGCCCCAGACGCCGATCAGCAGATACATCGGGATCAGCATGGCTTCCCAGAACACGTAGAAGAGCACGAAATCCAGTGCGACGAAGACGCCCACCATGGCCGTTTCCATCACCAGGAGCATCGACATGAACAGTGGCACGCGTTTCTCGATCGCCGTCCAGGACACCGTAACGCAAAAGGGCATGAGGAACGTGGTCATGAGAACCAGGGGAAAGCTGATGCCGTCCATACCCAGGCTGTACTGCACCGGGGGAGAACTGATCCAGGATGCCCGTTCCACGAACTGCATAGTGGCGGTGGATGGGTCGAACAACCACCACAGCGGCAAGGAAAGGACGAATGTGCCGACGGTGAAGCCGAGGGCCACCCAGCGGGAGGACTCAGCCTTGACCAGGAAGCAGAGAACGGCTCCGATCAGCGGGAAAAACACGATCAAGGTCAACCAGGGGAACGACGTCACGAAATTCCACTCCGCAAGTAAAAGGTCACCGGTGCAAATACCGCATGTGGGCTCCCGCTTCCTGCCTGCGGGTCGCCTGATACTGTTTCGACTGATTACAGCAGCAAATAGACCGTCAGGATGACGACGGCACCCAACGTCATGCCGAGCGCGTAGTGCTGCGTCTGCCCGCTCTGTGTCAGCCGGATAAACCAGCCGCCCCAGGCGATCGCACGGGCTACTCCGTTGACGGCGCCATCGATGATGGCCATATCGACATGTTTCCACAGCCCCTGTGCGGCCGACAGTGTCGGACGAACCAGGGAGCGATCATAGGCTTCATCGATGTACCACTTATGCAGGGACAACTCATAGGCCGCGCGCCACTGGTGTGCGAGGCGATCCGGCAGGCCGGGGTTCAGCACATAGAGGTAGTAAGCCGCGCCGATTCCAGTCAGCCCCATCAGCGTGGCTAGCGCCATAATGCTGTAAGCGGCTGATCCCTCATGATGTGCCGCCGCCCCTTCGCCGTGAAAGACCGGTTCCAGAAACCCCGGGATGCCCAGGTAGCCGGCGACGATACTCAGAACAGCCAGTACCATCAAGGGGGCCGTCATGGTGGTCGAAGGTTCGTGCACATGGCTGGCATGGTGCGGATCGACCCGGGACTTGCCCCAAAACGTGACGAACACGAGGCGGAAGCTATAGAAGGCGGTCAAGCCTGCCGTCAGCAATCCGCAGATGGTCAGGACCTGCCCCAACGGACCGGCGGACCAGGAGGAGACCAGCAGATCATCCTTGCTAAAGAACCCGGCGGTAAGCGGGAATCCGGCCAGCGCGAGTGAGCCCACCAGGAAGGTCCAATAGGTAACCGGAAGTCTATCCTTCAAGCCACCCATGCGTCGCATGTCCTGTTCGTGATGCAGCGCGATGATGACCGAGCCGCAGCCCAAAAACAGAAGCGCCTTGAAGGCACCATGGGTCAGCAAATGGTACATGCCCGCGCTATACGCGCCCAATCCGCAGGCCATCACCATGTATCCGAGCTGGCTCATGGTTGAATAGGCGACCACACGCTTGATGTCCGTCTGGGTCACGGCAATGGTGGCGCCCAGCATCATCGTGAGTGCGCCGACCAGCGCGACGACCGTCATGGCCGTGGGAGAAAGGTTGTAGAGGGGGGCTAATCGCGCGACCATGAAGACGCCTGCCGTGACCATGGTGGCGGCATGGATCAAGGCCGAAATTGGCGTCGGTCCTTCCATCGCATCGGGAAGCCAGACATGGAGCGGCACTTGTGCGGACTTGCCGACTGCTCCGGTGAAGAGCAGGAGGCAGATCATGGTCATGACCGAGACGTCCCAGGTGCCGCCGATCGGGCCGAGGAGATTGGTGGTTTTGGAGGCCAGGCCTTCGGCCTGCGCAAACACCGTGGCGTAGTCGAGCGAGCCAAAGGAGTACCAGACAAGGAACAGGCCCAGGATGAAGCCGAAGTCTCCGACCCGGTTGACGAGGAAGGCCTTCGTCGCGGCAGCGCAGGCGCTCGCCCGGTCGTACCAGTGTCCAATCAGCAGGTAGGAACAGAGTCCTACCGCTTCCCAAAACACGAATAACTGCAGCAGATTGTCCGCCATCACCAGCATCAGCATCGAGAAGGTGAAGAGGGCGATGTAGGCGAAGAAGCGGGCGTACCCAGGCTCGCCGTGCATGTAGCCTATGGTGTAGATGTGCACCAGCGTGCTGACGGTGGTGACCAGGATCAGCATGACGGCGGTCAGGCGATCGATGGAAACGCCGATGTGAATGTCCAGGGTGCCTGAGGTCAGCCAGGTATACAAAGGCACGTTGACGGTCTGGCCGGTGGCGACGTCATGCAGCGCCAGCAGTGAAAGCAGGAACGAGCCCATCATGGCCGGGACGGCCACCAGATGAGCCCGGTCTTTGATCCATTGTTCCCCGATGCCCACGATGAGAAATGAGAACAGGGGAAGAAATGGTATCAGCGCGTAAATCATGGTCGGTACGGTCGGCCTATCGTTTCAACAAGTTGAGGTCGTCGATATAGATCGATGAATTGGTCCGGTGAAGCGCGATAATGATGGCCAGGCCCACAGCCACTTCAGCCGCCGCGACGGTTAAGGCGAAAAACACGAAGACCTGCCCCGCGACATTGTGAAAATACTCCGAAAAGGCCACGAAGTTGATGTTCGTGGCATTCAGCATCAGCTCGACCGACAGCAAAATGATAATGATGTTTCGGCGGATGAGCACGCCCACCACGCCGGTGAGAAAGACAAACCCGCTGAGAATCAGATAGTAGGATAGGGGGACAGCCATATGGATACCGGTTATTGCTGAACGTGTTCGTTGATGTCTTTTTTTGCCAGAATGATCGCCCCGATCATGGCCACCAGTAGGATCAACGAGGCGACTTCAAAGGGAAACAAATAGGTCGAGTACAAGGCTTCCCCGATCATTTCCGTATTGCCCGGTCCCGCGGCGGAATCTACCGGGATTGCCGGGGCCGAGGCGGCGGTCCGGGATTGAAGCAGCAATAGGATGACTTCCGTGCATAACATCACACCCAGAAGTCCTGCCACCGGGAGTTGGTTGTGATAGCGCTCTTCGGATTTGATGCTCAGGAGCATGACCACAAACAGATACAGCACCAGAATGGCGCCGGCATACACGACGATTTGGACTGCGGCCAGGAACTCTGCGTGCAGGGTGACGTACAGGCCCGCGACATGAAAAAACATGATCAGCAATGCCAAGGCGCTGTATACCGGATTACGCAAGGCGACCACCAGCACGGAAGTCGTCGCGATCACCGCAGCAAAATAGAAGAAGAAAATGTGATCCATGCGTCCGTTATCTCGTCCGAATCAACTGCAACGTCCTGCCCCCTGTCGCCCTGGCGTTCTGCCCGGTGGCAGTCTGTTCGCCTCATTCGTCTCTGTGTGGGGGGCCAGCACGGAGGACGAGGCGGAAGGCCTAGTTCTCCTTTTGCGGGAGATGCTTGAACGTAACATTAAAAAACGCCACGTTCGGATGCTGCAGCTCGAGGCGCTTTTCCCTGACGGGATAGGATCGATCGCCGATGGCCAGCAGCTGTTGTTTATTGAGATGGAGTTGCCGCTTGTCGTACACGGCCCATTCGAACTCGCGGGTCATGCCCAGGGCATCCACGGGACAGGCGTCGACGCAGAGGCCGCAGAAAAGGCATCGCGTCATATCCATGTAGTATTCCTTGGAATACCGCTTGGTCGGTTCCCCAGGAACTTCGCCGCTGACGACCCGGATCACGCGCGACGGGCAAGCGGCTTCGCACAGGTCGCAGCCGACGCATTTTTCCGTTCCGTCGTCATACCGCAACAAGGCCAGCATGCCGCGATAGTTATCGGGGAGAAGCCGTTTCTCGTGCGGGTACTGCAGCGTGATCGGTTTGTAGTTGAGGAGGTGCTTGAGCGTGGCCTTCATGCCGACCAGCAATTCATAGAAGGTCAACGTTTTCAGCCAATCGCTGAAAGACGATTTTCGCTTAGGCTGTGCCGTGATGGCGACGTTCATTGCGCTCCGTTACCGCGGAAAGAAATAGGCGGCGATGGCCGTCAACACGATGTTGCCAAGGGCGATGGGTAACATCACCTTCCAGCCGAACCGCATCAGCTGGTCATACCGCAGGCGGGGCAGCGTAGCCCGCAACCAGAAAAACAGGAACAGGAAGAAGTAGACCTTCGCGGCAAACCAGACGACGTTTTCAATCCAGGCTATGCTGTCCAGGCCGATGTGCCCAAGGATGGTGCCGGGATACGGGGCATTCCAACCGCCTAGAAACAACGCTGCCGCGACGCAGGACACCAGAATCATGTTTGCGTATTCTGCAATGAAGAAAAACGCGAAGCGCATGCCGCTGTATTCGGTGAAGAACCCCGCTACCAGTTCGCTCTCCGCTTCCGGCAGGTCGAATGGCACGCGGTTGGTTTCCGCGACCGCTGAAATGACGTACACCACGAAGGCGAAAATCTGCGGAAACGGCATGGCGATGATGAACCAGTTCCAAAACCCTCCGGCCTGCGCCTCGGTGATTTTCACCAGGCTCAGGGAGCCGGACAGGAGGATGACGCCCACGATCGCGAGGCCGACGTTCAATTCGTAACTGATCACCTGCGCGGCGGAACGGAGTCCGCCGAGGAGGGAGTACTTGCTGTTCGAGGACCAGCCGCCGAGGATGATGCCGTAGGCGCCGATGGAGGCAAAGGCCAGAATATATAGGATGCCGATGTTGATATCGCTGATCACGAACGGCTTGATCTGCATGCCGAACAGTTCGATGGTCATGCTCGGGCCGAAGGGGATCACCGCAAAGCCGATCATGGCCGGCACCAGGGCCAGAATGGGCGCCAACGTGAAGAGAAACTTGTTCGCACCGGCCGGAATGATATCTTCCTTAAAGAAGAGTTTTAATCCGTCTGCAATCGGTTGAAGCACGCCATAGGGGCCGACTTCCATCGGGCCCATGCGATCCTGCATCCAGCCAAGCACCTTCCGTTCCGCGAGGGTCAGGACCATGACGGTCAGCATCACCACTCCCATTACCGCGGCGATTTGGGCTAACGACACCGCCAGTCGTAATCCGATTTCCATAACAGCAATACTCCTCGTTCCGTCCTACGAGACCTTCGCCAGAGACACGTGCGCGAGCTTAAAATAGGGGATTTGAGTCTG
>CAZKVY010000017.1:0-59473 GCA_964556305.1 uncultured Nitrospira sp.
GCCAATCAATCGTGAGGGTGAAACTCGACTCCATGGAATCTATCGAACTCCTGTACGGAGCGCTGTGGGTAGCGCCCCCGTGTTACCAGGACGGGGGCCATTCCGCTCCGCCCCGCAGCCTCTCGGCATGCGGCGCGGACCGGCTTTGTCTCTTAACGGTGTGACGGATAGCACTGTTCTCAGCGTCCTTCTGGTGTCGGTCTGACAAGCTTCTGTCGGACTACGCCAAAGGCCTTTTCTCCGACCTCTTTTGCCACAATCTTGATCGCCTCGGCCTTCCCATCCATCACCAGACTCATCAGGACCGCGCCGCGCACGTACTTGGAGACAGTCGTCCCTTCCTCTTGAGCACACTTCTCAATGAGCTTGCGTTCCTGTTCCGTCACCTTAAATTGCAGCGTTTCAGTTTTGGTGTCCTCTGCTCTCATAGTGTCCTCCGTTTAGCTATACATAACATACTATATTATGTATAGCCTGATCAACCACCCGAGACGAGCTAGGCTCGGCCACAGAATAGTCTAGAAGATAGAACGCGGAAGGGTAGCCAGTGAAATGCTGAGAGAAAGCCAGCGATCAAGAGCAGTATATGAATCCTTAGATTATGAAAGGCAGGTGGGAAGAATCAGTAGGGGCAAATATTGCATAAAGGGATCACGGCTGCACAGAGAGGGCGCAGAAGAGCCCCTCTTCAATTCCCAAACCTCTGGAGATAGCCCCTACGCCAAACTTCTCTGTAGGCGGGAAATTGCGTGCCTTGTCTTATCAACTCTGAGCTCCAAGGGAGGCAAGGAAGACCAGAAGGAATATTCCTCCCAGGTAGGAGTGATGCAGTGCTGAAATGGCCTTTTGGGCTTCCTCTATGCTCGCCATCTCTACAGCCCCGACACCCGAGCCTGCAGGGGTGCCAGGTTGGTAAATTTGGGCCGAGAGCACATGCCCAAAGCGAGAAAACATGGTCTTGAGTTCTTGCTCGTCAATTGATGCGAGCAATCCATCAACGTAGAGTCTGGCGCTCATCAGATTGCCCCTTTCATGGAAGGCCGTCCAGGCACAAGAAATATTCATGAAAGGATACTCAGAAATGAGGAATCCGTCTGAGCTGAATTGCTCACACAAGCTCCGCTGTCCGGGATGTATGCCTTACGGTCATACAGGAGGTTAGAGAGACTGAGCCCACGCATAGTCGCACATCACCCGCACGGTGGCATTTGGGGACAGAATCCCGGTGGTCATGACGAATATCGCCACACCCTCACGGGGAGTGGTCCGTGCCTCTGCGCATATCTTTCGAGAGGTTGCGTCTAGATTTAAGACCCTACGTATTGTTTTCGCATGAGGCATTGACCCTGCAAGGCTGGTCTCCTGTGAGCGCGGTGCGGGCGAAGCCGGCAAAGCAGGGTTACGGAATTGTCAGGGGATCGCTTATCCGTGGGACAAGAGGGAGGTTATGTCAATGCCACATTCCCACAAAAACACGAACGATCGAGCAGATCCAGGGCGGAAGCACGACCAGCACAAGAGGAAGCTCACACTCCTGAAGGGGCCGCTCTATCGTGAGTCCAAAGCGATCAACGACAAATGCCAGCGGACATTGGCCTCAGGCAAAGGAACCACTGTGCTGACGTTCCGCAGGAGACACCGAGTCTTTTCGCAAGGCGAGGTGGCTGATGCAGCCTTCCATATTCAGGAAGGCCAGGTCAAGCTGACTGTGGTCTCGGAGCAGGGCAAAGAAGCCGTCGTTGCGCTGCTTGAACGGGGGGGCCTTTTTCGGGGAATCCTGCCTCGCCGGACAGATCGTTCGTATGGTGACGGCGACCGCCCTGGAAGACTCACGGATCGAGCGCATCGACAAAGACGCCATGATCCGTCTCCTTCAGGAGGCACCCACGTTCACCGAGGTGTTCCTGACCCATCTCCTGTCTCGGAACATGCGCATCCAAGAGGATTTGGTCGATCAACTGTTTAATCCCAGCGAAAAGCGGCTCGCGCGGGCACTGCTGTTGTTGGCGCACTGCGTAAACGAGAGTATGCCCGAGACGGTCATTCCAAAGATCAGTCAGGAAAAGCTCGCCGAAATGATTGGCACCACCCGCTCCCGCGTCAGTTTTTTCATCAATAAGTTCCGCAAACTAAGGTGCCTTGATTACAACCATGACGGGTTGCACGTGCGTAGGACCCTCCTCAATAGCATCCTTCAGGACTAGGTGTTCTGCCGTTCCCGGACGATCGGGCGTTCTCAATAGTGATTGGGTTGTTGGAGTAGGCAAGTGGATTTTTCGGTGATCCGAAGAGACAGTCAAAACAAAGGGCCGAGTCTGCGCTGTCTCTACCTCAGGGCGCAAGAAGTGAAACTTGGAGAGGCGCTGAGCGGCCTCCTAGACATTGGGCTGAGACGTCGCTCGGGCTGCCAATCGGGCGGGAAAGGAGGTTATAGATGGGAAAAGCGTTCATTCTCTGGCTGCTGGGCGTTCCGTTCACGCTGCTCGTCATCCTCTGGCTCCTCGGTGTCTTTCGATAAGACGACGGATACATGGCCTGCTCGTGTGGGAAGTCGAGGCCGTCACGGCGGAGAACAACGTGATCGAGGTCCACATTGAGCCGGGACCGGAAGCGTGATCGATGTGAAAGGAAGAGAAGCCAGAACAAGACATGAAGCGCGAGCGCAAAGGGGGGCACCAACCATGACGGAATCGATCGATCATCAGCACAATCAGAAGTTCGACGGGGGTGAGGGAGCGGAGGTGTTCCTGGTGGGTGCATTGGCATTCGCTGCCGGCGTGCTTGTTGGGATCGCCACAGGAATCTTGGTCGCTCCGCATTCGGGCGCCTATACGCGCCGGCGACTCCAGAATCTAGCGGAGGACGTCAAGGAGCGTGCATCCGGCTTGGCGGCGGATGCCAAAGAGGCGGCGGAATCCGTCGTAGCCCAGGGGAAACGGATGGTGAATTCGTGACGACGGAGTCCATCGTCACCGATGGGAGAGGCACTGGAGTAAACCTGTACATCAAGGAGAATTGAGATGAGTACCGTCCTGATTGTTCTGCTGATCTTACTGCTCGTGGGCGCTCTACCCACCTGGCCGCACAGCGCCAACTGGGGGTATTACCCCAGCGGGGGATTGGGACTCATCCTCCTGATCCTGCTCATTCTGGCCCTGACCGGACGGCTGTAACAACCGGCGCACTGAGCTGACGGGGACAGGGAGATCTGAGCACGGAGGTATCACGGTTTAACACAGAAGGACAATCCTATGAACGCGGATCAATTCAAAGGGAAATGGATGCAGTTCAAAGGTGCATTGAAACAGCAGTATGGCAAGTTCACCGATGATGACTTAACGCAGATCGAGGGGAGCTTCGACAAGTTCGCCGGCAAAGTACAGGAGCGGTATGGTGATAAAAAGGATGAGCTCATGAAGTGGGCGGATGAGTGGCATCAGAAGCTCCAGTCAGAAGCAACAAAGGACAAGACGCGCTGACGGGATGTCATTAGGAAGAAAGCCACAGCAAGAAATAAAGACACTTTTCCGTGAGGGGAGGCTTATGAATACCAGCTAGTGGCATGGTTGGTTTCGAGCGTAAGTACGCGAAGAACGATCTCGCCGTGAACGAAAAGGCGTAGGGCTTTTATTATCACAACACAAGCGCGCTTCGTTCGCCAGGAATCGGCCATAGATTCGGCGGACAGCAGCGCACCGGATTTACATGAGAGGTCACGATGAAAAAGACGAATGTCAATCGAACCACCGCCCAACAAGCGGAGGTGACATCCTACGCAACTCCCGCAGGTGATAAAACCGGCCAGATGGCTCAAGCATTCAGAATGGCTACGGTTGATCACGACCACATTGCGCAACGCGCGTACGAGCTGTATGACCAACGGGGCCGGCAAGACGGCCTCGATTTGGAAGATTGGTTGGAGGCGGAACGGGAGCTGGCTGGCTCAGTCAGTCGCAAGTGACGTGGACCATGCCACTTGCCGCCGAACGAGTTTGTGAAACTATCTCTACGTAACGGGAAGAAGGAGAGATGAGATGAATACGATTCTGATTGTTATATTAGTCCTGCTGCTGCTGGGCGCATTGCCAACGTGGCCACATAGTGCCAACTGGGGATATTATCCGAGCGGGGGACTTGGTTTGATCCTCCTTATTCTGCTCATACTCGCTTTGACTGGTCGGCTCTGAATGTCGGGGTGGGTAGGAATCAGGTGCAGCAGTCTTCTAGACCAATTTCCGGCAGACCGCAAAAGCGAGCCGCGGAGCACACAGGAAAGGACGTACTGCCCCCTAGAGAAGGTGGTCAATATGCGGATTTAGGAGGAGTATCTATTCCGTAATGCCGGTTGAACTTCCATTGAACTGCCTACCAGTGCAGTGTAGAGACAGGAGCTTCCAGTGAGACGGTCCCCCTCCATGCCTATCAGACTGCTCGCACTATATTATTTGATTCAGGGATTTCTGTTGGTTGCACTTGGGTCCGGCGGGTTGTTTCTATTGGAGCAGGATCATGTGCGTGTCATCAAGCAGTGGCTGCAAGTAATCCATCTGGATCCTGAGAATCGCGCGATTCACGGGTTACTGATCACCGTCTTCCCGATTACTGATCGATTGCTGGAGACCCTGAGTATTGGTTCCTTTGTGTACGCTGGACTCGCATTTGTACAAGGAGGAGGACTCTTATTTGCTCAGCGATGGGCCTCTTATCTCACGGTCATTGTCATCGGTTCATTTATCCCGTGGGAGCTCTATGGTATGCGCGACCATGTGACTCCGATGAGGCTCACGACGCTCATTCTCAATGGCCTAATCCTGTGGTATCTCCTGGCGACTGAATTGCGCGGCACAAACGTCAAGAAGAACGGCTTGAGATGGTCCGCAATTAACAGACGCTTCTGAATGGGGCCACTGCCGAAGAAGTGTTGCCGTTTCCTCTCCACCAAATTTGATCGACGAGCGGGCGGATTTGAGCATGAGACGTGTCAGCGGCCGCTTTGAGCGGAAGATAGGAAGCAGTTGACCCCCATGCACTGGATGCACGGCATCCCCGGTAGGAGCAAATCCTTAAACAGCAGGTGCGTCATCAGCATGTTTCTCACCGGACTGACTCCGTCAGCCAACAAGATCGAGGCGTAGGTATGGCGCAAGCAGTGTGGTGTGAAATGTTGTGGGAGCCCAGCCGCTTTCAAAACTCGCAGCATCGCTCGACGGACATTGGCGGGATCGACAGACGTTCCGGCTTTCGTCGCAAAAAGCCACGGTGAGAGTTCCGCCCATCCATACTTGAGCTTGTCCTGCTTTCTTGCTCGTTCATGCGCATCAAGTGTAACGGCGAGGGAGTGGGAGAGGTCTACCGTGCGTCCGTAACCTGATTTCGGAGCACCAAGCGAACCATCCTCTGAGAACGCACGCACAATGCGAATCGTTTGCGCTAAACAATCGGCGTCCTCTGGCTGGAGCGCCAATGCCTCGCCCAGCCGCATGCCCGTTCCTGCGAGGACGAAGAAGTGGAATTGGCCAAGTACCAAAGGCGTAGATTAACGCAGTTTCGTCCAGGGGCAAATCCATTTCCCGTAGAGTGGACTCTTCTAGCCTCGAGCCATACATTCGACTCAAGAAGGGCGGTGGTTTCATTCCCTATTTCGTTCACGACGGTGATCCACCACTACGAAGCTGACACCGGTATCCCGAAGGCGGCGCGACGCGCACGAGGAGTGGTTCGCCTGTGGCAGGCCCTGGAAAAGACTTACAGTATGGAACCAGGTTCGTTAGGTAAAGCCTAGCCGAGATAGAGTCGACATTTGTGTTCAACACAGAGTTTCCGTTCGACATGGGCTTCCGACGGAGGTTCTACATGGCCATGATAAATGGAGAGCCTCGCCAGCGGTATCCCATGCCGAAGAGTCCGCGGAAGTGGCGCCATTTAGCCCATCGTGTTTTGGGGCAGTACATCGCCGACCACATAGAGGAAGAGGTCAAGCTAGGAGCACCAATGAGGTCTCTTCGCCTGTTTAAGCGCCCCGTGGACATCCCACAGTTATGTTTTTGAAAGCATTTTCGAATCGGCCCATCGCGCGTCTTCTGAGGTCCTCTTTGCGTAACACTTCATCAACGGGGTGACCGTTATCCCGTGCGCCAGCGCGGACACCACGATGGTTGTGAGCGTCAATCCGATCAGCGTCCGGGCTTCCCCCTCCGGAATCTCGTGAACCACTGCGTACATCACATAGTAAACAGATCCGATGCCTCGGATACCGAACCAGCCGGTGAACCGTTTTTCGAGCGCGGGCACGGCGCTTCCAAGGAGGCCCAGATACACTGATCCAGGCCTGATAATCAGCAGCAAAACAGGTACAAACCAGATGGCCTGCCAGGACACCCACTTCCATGACAACATTGATCCGATCAGCACGACGATAACCAGTTCGCCCATCCGTTCTAGTTGCTCGGTGAAGTGGAGCACAGTTTCCGCCATGGCTGCGGGCGCCTTTTGCGGATCGGTGGCGACCTCCTCTTCTGACTGGCCGGCCTCAAAGACCGATTCCGACGCGTTCTTCTCCTCCGGCCTCTGATGGCGTTCGATACGGCGCAAGGCCAAGCCGGCGGCAAACACGGCGAGAAACCCGTACGTATTGCAGAGCAGCGCCAGGCCGTATGAGAGCCCTATCAATGCCAACGCCAGAAAATCATCCAGCCCGACTGCCTCACGATGAACCCGCCGCAAATAGAGAACTCCCCGGGCAACGGCCGTCCCTAATAGGGTGCCGATAAGAAGGCCCCCGAGGATGGCCCAGACCACGTCGACCAAGAACCACCGCACGCCCCAGTCTCCAATCGGGTGCAGTCCGAGGAGACCTAAGCCAAGCATGACGAACGGGAAGGCCGTGCCATCGTTGAATCCGGCTTCACCTGTCAGAGAGAATCGAAGGGGGTCGTAATCAAAAGGATGCTCGACTTGAACGTCACTGGCGAGAACCGGGTCCGTGGGCGCCAGCACGGCGCCAAGCACAACTGCCGCGCCCCAGGACAACCCGATCCCATACACACCTGCGAAAGCAAGGGCCAACACGGTCGCGGTCATGGAAACGAACGCCAACCGTAGCGGCGGCCTCCAGCGGTAATCCGACAGGGGAATGCGCAGTTTCAGCCCGGCGGTAAACAGCGAGATGATCACCGCCACCTCGCTGACCCGTTCGAGAAAACCGGCATCCTGTAATGGGTCAAGCCGGATCACTCCCAGGCCAATGGGACCGAGGGCCAAGCCCACGGCCAGATATAGCAGCGCAGTCGATAGTGGAAGACGCCGCACATAGGAGCCGACTACTGCAACTCCGAGGAATAGAGAGCCGATGAGGATGAACCAGAGAGTGGCGGTATCCATTGTTCAAGAGAATGGCGTGAATGCGAGAACGCGCAGACGTCAACGCTCAATTAGCGTACCCAACCCGCTCGCAGTTGCATGAAGGTGCAACAAGGCTGCTTCCCCGGCGTTCGGCCCAGAAAAAAGCGAGTGCCGTGAAGCCACTCCTGATAGCTGCCTCCGGGACGGTAGCATCGCGGTCGGTGAACTTCAAGGCCATGCGCGAGGATTGTGGCACGTCAATTGGCCCATGGCGCGATAAAGCTGTCGAAAAAAGTTCCGTGAGGAGCACGCGCTTGTCCGGTGGAGAGGGAGCTCAGGCAGACGCCGAGCAGCACCGGGGTCACACGCTCCAGCCAGCGAAGAGCCAATCCCAGATAGGATGAATTGCATTGGCTCTGGCGTCATGGCTGCGAAAGAAAAGGTCGCGCCGCGTCCCACGATGGCAAGGAGGAGAAGCGTCAGGGGCACATGAAGCACGGTCGTCACACGAGCGAAGGCGGGGGGAAAGGCCCTAAACAAGAGCGTCACGGCGAGAATCAGCCACACATGATTCGCTTCCCAAATAGGGCCGATGGCCTGCCTAATGAGGTGTCGTTGGTCTCTTCCTCGCTCGCCGCGGTCGGCAAGATACCAGACCCCGGCTCCGAAATCGGCGCCCCCAAACAAGACATACAGGATCAGTGAGACTACAATGCTGCCCGCCAGCCATTCTTCAAGCGACAGCATCATCTGTCTTTCCTTCTGAGGACGCCACAGGTCGGAGCTGATCGGGAATGGCTGTAACATGGCGGGCAATGAGCCACACGACGACGACGCCCAACGCCACATACACGAGAGTAAACATCGTGAACGGCACGATCAGGCCGGGCATCGACGTCACCGCGTCGGCTGTCCGCATGAGGCCTCCGATAATCCAGGGCTGGCGGCCGGCCTCCGTCACAACTCATCCGGCTTCAATGGCGAGAAAGCCCAACGGTGACACCGCTACCAATGCCCACAGAAATGCTCGTGACCGAAACGGCTTGGGATGGCGCCACCACCGCCAGACACTCCACACGGCGACCCCCATAAGCAGGAAGCCGCTCCCGACCATCAGCTGGAACGCCGCATGGACGATAGAAACCGGCGGCCACTGATCCTGCGGGAACTGATCCAGTCCGATCACGACCGCATTCGGGTCGTGATGCACCAGCAAGCTGAGCCCGTTGGGAATGGCCAGACTGTAGGGAACCGTCTGGGTCTCCGAATCGGGAAGGCCGCCGGGTAGAAGGGAGACCCGGCCTGCGTGTGAAAATGGGCTTCGAAGGCGGGCCAGCTTGGCTGGCTGGTACGTGGCAACCTGTTGTGCGAGGAGATCGCCTCTGACCGGCTGGAGCAGGGCCGGAATGACACTCACCCAGAGCGCAATGGTGCAGGCACGTTGGTGAAAGACGTGGGCGGGGTCCTTGAGTAAATACCAGGCATGGGTCCCCGCAACTAAAAATCCAGTCGCGGTAAAAGCAGCCAGTACCATATGGATTCGCCGACCGCCGACGGGTTGAATATCGCTTCCAATGGATTCACGCCGCGATGCGTCCGTTCGCCGTCTCAACTCCGGCCGGCATATGCATCCAAGCGTTGGCGCTCACGACGAAACACGGCCGACGCGATACCGCTCACGGTGACCAGGACACCTGCGGGGAGGTGGCTCGCGGGCGAGAGCTTTCGCCACCCATAGAAAAAGGCAAAGCCCTCGAGGGAATAGAAGAGGCCGATCGCCCCGCCTGCCCAGGCCATAAAATGCGGCCACAGCAGACCCAATTCAAACGACAGCACCGTCCCAGACACTGCGCCGACGCAAAGAGGATGGCACTTCCCGTCGCCCACCGTTGGGCCAGGCTCAGATCTTCGGCCCGATCCGACCGGATCCATCGCCATTCGGGCAGCGTCATCATCAGCGGCATAGCAATGTCAGTGGCGGAGTGCGTCCACAGTGGCCAGGACGAATGGGACGTTTCATGAGGCCGACACACAGCACCGTCTCTCTGTTTGGGCGGCCCTGCGCGCTTGGGTTAACGGCGTGAAGAAGCCATTAACACCTGTCGGGGATTTGCTTTGACCTTCTGACTCATTGGACAAGCCTCCCATGAAAGGTCTTAGAGGTTTGAGGAATCACCATCGCGCCGCCGTAATACCGCTCGCGCGGGTGCCCCATCTCCGCGCAAGATCTTGAGCGGCAGGCAGATCAGATCATAGAAACCGGCGGAGGCACCCGAGAGATCAAGTCCTTCTATGATCCAGATATTCTGCCCCAGCAGTACGCGATGGACCTCCGGCCCGTTTTTGTTGTAGCCCCCCACAGAAAGGTAATCCACGCCGACCGCGCGTACCTGCCGCTCGACTAGCCAGCGTGCGGCGTCCGTTGCCAAATATACGAAATCTTCCATGAAGTCGTGCTCGCCCCAGGCCCGGGCGGAATTGCGCGTCTTGAACAACAGGCGCTCGCCCTCATTAATCGGATGTCGTCTCAGTTCTTCAACGGTGATTGCGACGGGATTTTCGATCTCGATCACTTGCGCCGGTCCAATCGTCGCCTCTAATGGCATCTCATCCATGGCAGCCCCAGAGGGGATGAAATGACTGGGCGCATCCATGTGCGTGCCGGTATGCGATCCGATAGTGATCCTTGAGACGGTGGCCTCATCGCCGTGAGCGAGGTCCATGGTCTGATCGATATGAACGGGCGGGTTATTCGGCCACGAAGGCATGCCGTTGCGCAGTGGAATGGAGATATCGATCCAGTTACCTGCCATACCGGCACCTCTCTTCGCTAATGCATAGATGACAATTTCATCAACGACGCCATGCTTCCAGTTCTTAGCGTTCCGGCACCGTTGAGCCACGGCGTTGAAGTATTTTGGCCAGATTCACCCCGCTGGAAATCAGGCCGATGTGGCTGAAGGCTTGTGGGTAATTTCCCAAAAACGCCCCCGTGGTGGGATCAATCTCCTCCGGGAGCAAGCCAAGAGGACCCGCCCGCGCACACAGCGAATTATACAGGTCGATGGCCTCATCCACTCGCCCCTGTTTCGCGAGATTATCGACCAGCCAGAAGCTGCAGAGCAGAAACGCCCCTTCATGCCCAGGAAGACCGTCAGGCGACTCCTCTGGCAAGTAGCGGTAGAGCAGGCCCTGCCCGGCTCCCAGCCGCTCAGAGATTGCTCGGGTGGTCGCCACCATTTTCGGATGATCCGCCGATACCACGCGGCGAAGCGGCAACGCCAGAAGGCTCGCGTCCAGCCCCCCGCCGCCGAGGTGTTCCGTCAACGTATTAGCGACAGGGTCCCATGCCTCTTCCACGATGGCTTGGGCAATGTCCTGGGCGGCCTGTTGCCATCGTTCGCTTGGTCCCGACAGCTTAAAGCGCGTCGCCATGCGCGCGGCACGGTCAAGTGCCACCTGGCACAGCGCGGCCGAATACGTGAAGGGACGGCCGCTGGTGCGGACCTCCCAGATGCCATGGTCGGGTTTACGCCAGTCTCGTCCCGCCGTCTCCGCGAGCCCACAAAGCTGGCTCCATAACGCCTGGGGGATCGAGCCGTGATGAGCCGCCCATTGATAGGCGCAATCGAGGATTTCTCCATAGACGTCATGTTGCTGCTGCGCCGCTGCCGCGTTCCCCCAGCGAACTGGATTTGATCCGCGATAGCCTTCCAGCTCGGGATCCAGCGTTTCTTTCGGCGGCATGCGACCGTCTAGATCGTACATCACTCGTGGGGACCCGTCCCGCTCCACCGCATCCAGGACCCAGGCCAGAAATCCCGCCGCCTCATGAGACAGCCCGATGCGGTGCAGGGCGTACACCGAGAAAGCGGCATCCCGTACCCAGGCATAGCGGTAGTCCCAGTTCCGGGTTCCGCCGAGAAGTTCGGGGAGAGAGGAGGTCGGGGCCGCCACGATGGCACCGTTTTCAAAATGATCGAGGAGCTTGAGCGTAATTGCCGCACGGCGCACCAACGACGCCTGGGGACCGGCGTACCTGACCGTCCCGATCCAGCGCCGCCACGCCGACACGGTGTCGCCGTATAATTGGGCGGGATCGAAGGGTTTCACATGGCCGTGAGACGGTCGCCAGCGGAGCAGCAGATGCACCGACTGGCCCTTCTTGAGGGTCAGTGTTGTGCGTAAGCCTGTCAGCGCGGCGGTTGAGAACAAGTAGAGTTTTAAGTCCGGCTGTGCTGCACAGCGCAGGCGGAGCCCCCCGTCCCGAGATTCCAGATCGGCGCCTCCGCGCGGCTCGATGTCGATGTGCAGGCGCACCGTGCCCTCCAGGACGGTCACGCGTCGAAAAAGCTCCCCACGGGTCGCTCGGACGTCCTCGGAGAGGTCTGCGCCCGACATCAACGGGCAGAAGTCGGTGAGGCCAAGCAGTCCGCCCGCGCTCCGCATCTCCGTCACAAGGACTGCCGTATCTGGCTCATAGAATTGGCGGGACGTCTGGACATCGTCGGGTGCGACCGTGAACTGGCCGCCCTTGGATTTATCCAAAATGCTGCAGAACAGCGGAGGGGAGTCGAATCGGGGCGCGCACAGCCAGGCAATCCCGCCGTCTCGGCCGATGAGTGCCGCCGTCGCCCCATCACCGACCAGGCCATGGTCTTCGATCGGCAGATAGCCACCGATTCGATTGAGCGGTCGCATGCCTGAACCGCCTTCTGTGGGTCCTGCTTGGCTCATTGGCTTGCTATTATACGGGGCCGCCGGATCCCGCCCGATAGGCCTGCAACGGAACTCCGTCTTGGGACCAGACGCGTAACATGGGTTCGACGATGCGCCATGACTCTTCTGTCTCATCGTGACGGACCGACCAGGTGAGATCTTCCTGTACGACATCGAGCAGCAACCGGGCATAGGAAGGAAGACCCTCGGATAGGCACGGACTCTTCATGGGGACCCAATCCATCTTAGAGAGATCCTCGTGCGCGTTGACATTAACGGAAAGGACGAGTCCGCCGGAATCGAAGACGATAAAGTGACGGATCATGGTGGCCCTTCCTCAGAGCCACCTCACCGCTGTGGCGTAGGCGATGGTTCCCCGAGAGTTGAGTACTGCTACCCCGCGTATACTGCTCCCAGCATAACGGCCTATGACCCATAGACAACCAGGGGAAACCCTTGCACATGACCGGAACCATTGCTGCTCAAACATTTATGCCGGAGCGAACGCCTGTAGGAATCCATTCCGTTCACCGATGCGCCGAAAAATGACATGGCGTGCTGTGATGGGGGAAGATATGGTGGGAATTGAATTGCGAGATGGAATGCTTGGTTTCAAACACTATCCGAAGATTCACGCCAATTCTTGAACTCCACTCAAACGAAAGAGATTGTCGAGAGCGCTGAACCGCCGTCCGCGATTTCCTTATCTGCATGCTAATGGGGGGCGGGGTGTATGGGTTCCCCGCGGTGGTTTCTACAGCGGGCCTATGGGGGGGCGCCTTAACACAGAGAGAGATTTCCAGCCATAGCCCTGAGGATTGAGGCTCTGGACCCCCTATTCAATCATGTCACAATATTGGCCCACTCGGCACAGCCCCATCTGAGCCATCCCGGTTTTAGTCACGGTTAGATGGTAATGCAGTGTGACGTGTTAGACCACGGGAAGCATGGATGTCGTTGATGCTGCTCGGCATGGCGTAGTACATCGTGGTTCACTGAGGTATGGCGTTTTCGCAGCAATCGTTTTCGTAAAACCGCGGGTCGGTGGTTCGATTCCACTCGCCGGCTCCAGAAAAATCTCCGACGAACCAACCTGTTGGCGGTTTGCGACACCGCTGCTCTCACCCCTCAATTCTGCCAGTGTAACCGCGAATGTGACCGTTTGGTTTTCGAAGCAGGCCGAGAATGATCTAGCGGCCATTCGAGGCCCCGTTCGTTCCCGAGGTTGTACCGGTCAAAGACATTTCTTGTCCGGTGGCCAAGAAATGGCCATGGCGATCTTTTCCAGTACCCTGTTTTCGCTTACAGCTTCCGCACATCATCATAAGCGACACTGACCGACACCAGCCAATCTCTGTGCAAGGTGGAATAGTCCCGTATGCTAAGATGGCCTCCATAGCGGAGAGTGCCGGCACATCACAATGAAGCCTTCAGAATGGATGTTTCGACTATGTTCGGTATCGAAGCCGATTGCATTAAAGCTAAGCAGGAACAGATATTGTGTCAGTGGGAGCGACGGTGCCTTGAAGAAGTCACGTCCGCTCGGTCCTCTGGCTCACTCGCTCTCCGCAATTCATTGCCCCTCTACCTCGATCATCTCAGCGATGCGTTGGCGACGAATCGCCGGATGGACCTGAGGTCGGTGTCACTCCACGACGAAGAATCGACACGCATCGGTAAATTGCACGGGGCGGACCGAGCGACCAACCGGAGCTATACGCTCAATGAAGTCATCGTTGAGTATCACATTCTGCGGGAGGTCCTGTTTCAGGTGCTTGAGGAAGATGGCCCCCTGGCACAGGGTCCACGCGATATCGTGTTGGATTCCATCGAACAAGCCGTGAACGACGCGGTCGTCAAATTCACAGAATTACATACGGACCTTCAACAGACATTCATTCATACCCTAACCCATGACCTCAAGACGCCGATCTGGGTAGCCAGGACCAACGCCAACCTCATTTTGAAGGGTGCGAGTCTCACTGATCCCCATAAGAAATCTGTAAAAAACATCCTCGTGAGCCTGAACCGACTGGACGCCATGATTCACGACCTGCTGGATGTGAGCCGGGTGCGTGCGGGTGAACGACTGCATCTCCAATTTATCCCCTGTGATTTGGAAACCGTAATTCGTGAGGTAGTTGAAGAGTTGACGATGGTCCATGGGGATCGAATCCTGTTGGACTCGCATGGACCACTTGAGGGGATTTGGGGCAGCGATGGATTGAAACGAGCGGTCGAAAATCTCATCGATAATGCCGTGAAATATGGCTCTCCCGGAATACCCATCGAGGTCTCACTGAAAGGCGGCCTGAATTCCGTTGAAATTACGGTGCACAACGATGGGCCAATGCTTACCGAGGCCGAAATTCCAAGGTTGTTTGAGACGTTTAAAAGAGCCAAGGGTGCCGAAGAAAGCGCGCAATCAGGGTGGGGCCTTGGGCTTACAGTAGTGAAGGGTGTGGTCGAGGCGCACAAAGGTAAGATCCACGTCGAGAGCAGCGAGGACAAAGGAACCCGTTTTATCCTGGAAATCCCTCGAACCTCCGCACAATCCGCAGGCGTATAAACGATCATAGGCCAAACACTTTAGCCGCAGCGCGTGTATTCACTCTGGGTTACTGAATTTCATCACTTGCATCATGCCCACTATCGATTCAGCGCTGGCAGCAAAGTCAGCCGCGTCTCTTCTTTTGGTCAGAAGCCGTCGCCCGTCTTCATAGCACCTCTTCGACGCCAGCCCTTCTAAGCAAAACACCACTCAAGTTAGTGTTGCCCAGCCATGGGCCGATCATTCTCGATCTGCGAAGACATTCAAACCGGTTCTAGTGGGGGTCCTGCGGTGTTCCTCCTGCGCTCCGCCTGGTCTTGTGTACTGAACCTCCGGAGCGGAGTCGGCCAAGCTTCGTATTACCAGGGCGATGAGAAGAAAACGTGTTGCCCTGAACAATAACGATGCGGGGACCTGCCAAGTCCAGTTTCGGGGGAATAACCGATAGGGCAAGTTCGTAACCTAACAGAAGGTTTCGAGCCATCCCGACGTGATGGTATGAGGGCGCGGAGCACATCCCATAAGTTGGGCTGGGGTTTTGCTTAGTCCCCATTTATTTCGTCTCTGCGCATAATGTCACTGCTTTCCGTTACCTTTCTGACCTGAATAAAGCGTCCGATCCGGGAGAATGAAACGTGGGAGTTTGGACCCAGACTGCAGTTTAGAACGTCTCCAGCGTGCGACGTCTCGGCAGCCTGTGACCGTCTCCCGCTACAAGACCCATAAACGAGTGGGAATTGAGATGCGTTATTTTGCTGCAACATTACCGACCGCGCATTTGCATTACGGAGTGGAGCACTTTTTCATGCCCTGCCGGGGCACCCAGTGCTCCTGATCACCGTGCTCTTGGTCGACGACCATCCCCACTTGCGCAAAGGGATGCGGTCGCTCTTAGAAGAATACGGACATATTCGCGTTATTGGCGAGGCCAGCAACGGCCTAGAGGCGGTGCAGTATGCGAGGCAGCTCCAACCCACTGTGATCGTGATGGATGTCAATATGCCCGGTATGGACGGGGTGCAAGCAACTAGGCGGATCAAGGAAGAACAACCAGCCGTGATTGTTATCGGCATATCGATCAATAAGGCGGCGTCCGTCCGGGAGGCCATGCTCCTGGCCGGAGCGAATGAGTTCTTGACTAAAGAGAGCGTCGGAGCGGATCTTTACGACACTATCTGCCGTCTCCTCAACACCCCTCCGTAGCTAATTACTTTCCGGTATAACATGAGGATTAAAGCCTTTGAGCCATGGAGAGCCGGATTGGAGTTGCTGAGGCTGGTTAGCACTCAAATCAACAGAACGATCGCAGAAAGCTTCGCACCTTCAATCTTAGCTCGCAGAGGAAGCGTGCGAGAGGGTCCAAGTCTGTATCGAGAGCGTGGGGCGACTGGTTTTAGCGAACGTCGGGACGCCTGCTCTATTCCGCAGGCCGCCCCTTGTGAAATGTCGGGAGATATCTTCTGGGGTTTGGCTTCGGGGGAGGTGAGGGGGGAATGACTACCCCTACTGCGGCCAAGAATCCGCCACCACGGCGAAGGTGACAACCGAATCTGTAACGTGCGCTTGCGCGCACTCAGCCTGCAAGGTCGTCCACCGCTGAGAAGTAGAGCTTGAGGACCAGGGCTGATGAATAATTAGGCTTGTGCTCATCCGTTCCCAACAGTTCTCTTCCATCTCGGCCCCGGAGCCAAGTGTGCCACAACCTAAAGGACTCTCAGGAGGTGCACATGTTTTTTATGTGGGCGGCAATTTTCTTCGTGATTGCGATCGTCGCCGCCGCGTTCGGGTTTACCGATATCGCGGCTAACGCATCAGAAGTTGCCAGAATTCTTTTCTATATTTCTCTTGCGGTCTTTCTGGCGATGCTTATCGCCGGGCTGTTCGTAATTAGGAAGCTCAAATCATTCGCCGATGGTCTCGGCTCGAAAAACCGTTCGAGCAACCTTTAGCGGTCCGTTCTAGGGATCCCGGCGAAGTGCACCCCCGGCGTGAACCGGTCACCGCCACCACCGGCGGGAGAGTTCCCGCAGTGTGGTGGCAGCATCTCGACTGGAACGGTGTTCCGATCAGATCTTGAGCTGAGTGCCCGGCAAGAACACATCCATTAAACACCGTAAACAACGCGAAAAGGATAGTCGCGTCGCCGCGTCTTACCGACGGGACGGAGCGGATTGATCATCCCCTTGTTGAGAACTGACGCCTCCCGTCTCACCTTTCTTCGGGCTTTTAGGTTCTCCCTCAGTAATGCCACTTGCCGATGATGCGCTTCCGCTGGAGCCTCCGTCTTTCATTTGCGGCTTCTTGGTGTCCTGAGCGGATGGGGCTGCCTGCATTTCTTTCATGCGTTCCTCATACATTTGTTCTTGGAATCCTTGAGTGCCGCCGCTCGCGGTTGTGCCGGCCCGCCCAGTTTGGGACGTCGCCGCACTCGTCCCCAGCAGAACGCCAAGACTGGCTGCAATGAAGATATAGGTTACGGATGGTGTAGTCATAAATGCCTCCTTATCGTGAACCGCGTTGTTTCTTCCCTATTCGACCACCTAAGGGAAGCCTGCGGTACTAGAGAACCACCTGGTCTGGCAGAAATTGTGACTCTTATCGGTGGAGATGGCAAAAGGGCTCCGTGGGACGGAAGTGGGACTGTTGTACGGTGACCGAGCGGGGGTGTCGATCTAATTCCACCGTCACCGTGAAAGTCGCTACTGCCTAAGGCGGTTAAAGGTACGCACAAGGGCTCTGCCCAGGTACCCTCACCTATGCGGTGCATTAGGTTATTGTATGGTTAACCAATCGGGCGGACGTGCTGCCTCGTCCGTTACAGAGCATACGAAAATACGTGGCCTGCCACTGGCGCGAACCGTGTAGGTAATGATGCAGGCACCTCATAAAATCTCTTCGATCTATTTCGGTGTGCTACTCAGCCTGTGCATCGGGTGCTCCAGTGTCAATGTTCTTCGCCTCACCTCGGAAACGTTTCCCTCTCGCTCTGTTGAGGAGGTGGCGATCCTTAGTGAAGCTCCCCATCTAGAACATATTCGACTTGCGGACCTCAGCGAAACGTCCTCCTCCCGGGCCGATACTCTCCAGAAACATATTCTGAAAAAAGCAGCCCAGCTGGGGGCAGACGCAGTTGTGTTCTCGGCTCCTCACAGCCATTCGGAACAGCGGGTGGACTATCAGCCGCTGTACAATCCCTGGGGATATTATACTCCGTATTACTATGGGCCTGGTCCGTTTGGATATTCGAGCATGCGAGGATCCTTTTACGGAGGCTGGGGTCCCTCTTGGGGATATCCGCAGTATGCGGCCGTGCCATACTCTGTCCGCGTCACAACGCTCAAGGGTGTGGCGATTAGATACACAGGGCCGTCAAGAGAGCTGACGCAGTAAAAGGGCGCAGTAAAAGGGAAGGACTAACCATGAAGCGACACTTACAGGTAGTGCTCGGCGCGGGGATGTTCCTCATGGTGGGTTGTGGCAACGGGGTGTCTGCTCTACAGGGAGAGGGACATCGAGCCGATCCTGTCCTGGATATGCTGCACCGGGGTATTCTCGACTTGGAAGAAAATGTGACCGAACTACACGAGCGCATCGCCGAGTTGCAGCAGTTGCCCTCGGTGCGGGATCCCGCGGTTCAGGAATTGCGTGCCCTGGACCTGTCGGGATGGCAGCTTCATCAACGACAGTGGCTCGTGCAGCGTGAGCGTCTCCTTTTTGCCGTACATCAGATTCAGCAAGCGCAGGCACAGTCATCCAAACGAGCCGAGCTCTGGGCGGAATGGACAGGACGGCAGCAGGAATTCTTGACTGCTCTAGAGGACCTGCGTGCTCAACGACACGGACTGGAACGAAAGCGCTTAGACGTGGAATCGGAACTACTGGAACGGTATTTCAAGTAGGAGAGCTGACCGTCACCCGAGCTGATGGTGAGGGATAGACGCGATGTGTGGGCTGAAGGCTACGATGAAGATCCATACATAACATCTGTGCGAAGCACATACTTCTGTCCGCTCTGCACGACCGCACCCTCGTGCCAGATGGAATGTAAGAAGACAAGCGCGGTGCCCGCTTTCGGTTGGACAGAAAGATATGGAGCGGGAGGCTGCTGGAATGCTTGCTCGATGTCGGCAAAGAACCTCGTTTCCCCGCCAACCATTCCCTCATTGAGATAGATCATAAACGTCAACATACTCTCTTCCCGGGGGTTCATCCGCAGGTATGAGCCGTCTCGGTGCGGATTGAACGTCTGGCCAGGTTGGTACCGATAGAAGCGCCATCGTTCGTTAAATCCAACCAGACGATGGTCCTCAAGGCGAGCCGGGAGGAAAGGTGCTGCGCGTTGAAACAACTGTGAAGCGAGGGGCTCATCATCGAGGATGACGCGCTCATTATTACGGATATTCTCGTTTACGACACCGGCGACGGTTCCTGCTTCGTAGGCAAGCGCCTCGCTCCGTCCAATCAGTGCTGTGCATTGTTCTTCTGACAGAAAATTGTGAACCACCAGTATCCTGTCGGGATCCAACACTTCCTTAATCACAACGGTATCCTTCCGGTTGACCTGGAATCCTATGCCAAGTACTTGGAACTGTATCCGAGGCCAGCATGGCATCAATGGTGTTCACGTGCATCAAATCTCTCATTTATTTCAATTGGCAAGGCCGATGGTTCAGCCACATGGTTTCTTATGTGGGTCCCAATCTTGATATCGCACGAGGCACTCGTTATCCTGACGGACATGCGGTCAGTCGGCCTGATTGAGCCACTGTGCCAAGGACGAGAGAACCATGATCGGCAAGGAATTTCACGTCGAACTCAATCAGGGAAGTTCGCCTTAACAGATCGATGCGCGACGGCCAACCACGCGCTAGCCAGGATCATAATGACTAACAAGCGGCTTGCCACCTTTAATCCGAAGACCTTTCTTTCTAAGATGGGCGCCGGCAAAACCATTCTGAAGTATAAAGAGAAGGATATCCTCTTCTCGCAAGGCGATGCTGCCGATGCCGTCTTCTACATTCAAGAGGGTCGTGTCAAACTTACCGTGGTTTCAGCAAAAGGCAAGGAAGCAGTTGTGGGGATCTTGGAACGTACGGGATTTTTTGGAGAAGGTTGTCTTGCGGGGCAGCCTCTGCGCATGGCTGCTGCCACTGCTCTGGATGCCTCCGTCATTGTCCGAATTGACAAGGCGTCTATGATTCGCGTGCTCCACGAGGAGCCCACGTTTTCGGAGCTGTTTATGGCCTATCTGCTCTCTCGAAACGCACGCATGGAGGCCGACTTGGTGGATCACCTCTTCAACTCCAGCGAGAAACGATTGGCACGAGTGCTACTCCTGCTGGCTCATTTTGGAAAAGAAGGCAAGCCTGAGCCTGTCATTGCTAAAATTAGCCAGGAAACCTTGGCGGAAATGGTAGGCACGACGAGGTCACGTATCAGCTTTTTTATGAATAAATTCAGAAAGCTCGGTTTCATTGAATACAACGGCGGCATGCATGTTCATAGTTCTCTGCTGAATGTCGTCCTGCACGACTAGCATTCACGGATGGGCCAAAGATGACTGCACTGAGCGTCATTAAAAGAGATGGCGCAGCACGATGCACCGATTGCACTACACCCGTTCATTGTCCGTATGTGTCGAAGACCTCGAGAGTGTTTGACCCATCATCGTTCACGCCACATAAGTTATTGAGAAACACAACAGTCAGTAGATGCGAGGGGCGAGTCCGTGGCCCCAGCGCCAGATACTTGAGAAGCTAGGTTTCCTGCCACGCAGCTGTCTATAGATGAGCCCCGGGCCGAGGTTCCATCACAACTTCCCAACCGCACCCCAGCATCGTAAGCCCCCGGATTGTTCCAAGGACTTGTTTCCGTCACACCGGTGCAGAGTCATGAGCCACCGCTACTGAGCAATTTTGACCAGCTTTAGCACAGCGTTGGGCTCAGTATAGGTAGACAGAACCGCCTCCTAGTATCTTGCCAAAGGAAATATGTCGACTTTGATGAAAGATGGACATGCCGAGACAGTGACGCGGTGGTCGATTTTCGATCGTGCCATGAGCGGACCAACCATCGGCCTGATGGAAAGGCTGGACGGATGGGGGTACATCTCTACGGGGCTGAGTTTCCTCCTGATTGGCATGATCGTGTTCCTTCATGCCTGGTACGCATTCGTAATAACGGTGGGAACGAGAACGATTCCAGCGGTGCTGGCTTTAGTGCATGATCTTCTCCTTGTGATCATCCTGCTGGAATTATTTCGCACCATCATCAACTTCCTCAAAACTAAGGTTGTCACATTGGAGCCGTTTCTCTATATCTGCGTCATTGCCTCAACAAGACGCATACTTACGACCGGTGCTCAAATTTCCTACATGGAAGAGGTGACCGATCAGATATTCAATCGATATCTCCTCGACCTGGGAGGGAATGTTTTGGTCATTGTTGCCCTGGTCATAGCCGTGTATGTCGCACGTCGCGCGCTCCAGCCTTCTGCCACGTAAACCTGCTACGGTCGGAGAAAAGGGTAACGGCTCTAGGATGCATACACCCTCACCGCGAGGTGGTCCCGAGCGGCGATGAGACATGATCACTGTCCTGTCCTGTGACGACCCTTCGTGTGATGCTGGCGGATGTTACGGCTCCTCTAGACTCGAAGAGAAACAAGTGAGCAATTTTGCTCAGCACTCGTTCTTTTTCTCCCCTACAATGAAGAGTGAAGCAGATTTCGTGCAGAACCGTGATGCACGTTGGAAAGCTTCTCCCTCCACACTCGTAATCGCTTGTCTCTTTTAGGCTCGTGCTGTAACTCGGGTGATTTAAAAGGAGTCTGCGGATGCGCAGGCGTCTACGCGGGCACAATGAAGGATGGTTCTAAGGGGGGTAGGATGCAATGCTCGCGCTGCAAAGGTCTCATGGTGCCGATGTGGATGGGAGATGTCTTGCGCGATGGTATCGCCCAAGGATGGCGCTGCCTTCTGTGTGGAGAGGCGACAGATCCCGGAATTGAAGCTAACCGCAAGAAGCCACCTTTGCTGGTAAAAGGTCGTCCCCGGCTGCCGGGGTCAACGGCATAGGAGGAAAACTCCAAGTCAGATCAAGCTGACGTCTTCATTTACTCCCTCCCATTTATAAAGTCGCCCGCTAAGGCGAACCCTGCATTCGGGGTCGCCAGACACTCCTGCGCATACATGAAGGAGATTGATATAGAACACACAGTCCTGGATAGTCCTCCCCTCACGATGGGCGAACTCAGTGAGCTGCTCAATCGGCATATCGAAAATGTCTCAATCGCAACAATCATTAAGGATGCCATGCAACGTCGTCTTGCCGACGTGCGTGACGGCCCGCCTCAGCATGAAGAAGAGCCCGTGTCTTTACCGGTGACGCGCGGGTGATCTCTCTGAACGAAAAGACCGCCGCGCGTACTGGGTGTGTGAATGAATGCGGCACAAACGAGCTGGACACGGCGAAAGGATTACGGCGTGATCATGTTCAAGAAGAAGGAGCGGCATCATGTATTTAGTCGCCCACATCAGTGTTGAAATTTGCGCGGCGAAGAGCTGTAAGCTGTGCACTCAGTATTGCCCTGAAGCGAATACCATTCTGTATAGCGAGGAAATGGGAAAGGAGGAAGGATTCAAGTACGGTTCTGCCTATGTGGCGGTGGATCGCTGTAAGGGTTGTGCGCAATGCGTGTGGGTCTGTGACAACATGGCAAAGAACAATGCCATCAAAATGATCATGATTGATCAATTGCCGGTGGCAGCAGTGACGGACAATATCACCTATGGGGAAAAGAGCACGACAGCCACATTGGTGAATGCTGCAGCCGGGTAATGTGGGAGTGATCCGTCGCGCAAGATCCAGGTAAGAAGTGGCCAAGCAAGTGATCAGTTCCACCCGGAGATCAACTTCATGAAGGTACCCAAACACATAGGTCCTGACGTCAAAATCAGCAAGGGCTCTCCTGGAGTGATGGCGCTAAGACGAGGGTCGTCACAGCGGCTTAAGGCGCGGGAAACTCGATACTTAACCTGTAATGAACATGAGGTGGATGACCTCCTGTCTAAGGGGGAATCCACCTAGCATCGCAGCGATCTTACATCCTTGGAAGGGGCGTCCTTACAACACCGGCCGGGATCAGACAACATATCGGCAGGGGCAGACCCAACTACGAATGGTGCCGTCACAGCATGGAGAACAATTCATGAGCCTTGCAGTGCAGATAAAAAACATCGTTGGAGTCCTATTAGATGACGGCGATTGGCACGAGGTGCACCCGGGTAGTATGGCGGTGAACAAGTTCGAATTAGCTGACGAAGATGACATCCTCATCAGGGCTGGTTCAATCTCGGGTGTCTCGGGTATGGGGTTAGTATTTAAAGAACGTGAGGGGGGCCGCATGATTGCCTGTCCGATCACGTCAGTGAAAGCGGTTCGTTATGGACTTGCAGATTCAGATCTTATCTCCGCCTCTTTTGGGAAGTTTGCGGAAAAGTCGATTATGAACGGGTAAGTAACAGCATAGTGGCAATAGTGGCAAGCAACAGTGGACAACCGAATGCTGCCATGAAATCTCGCGTCGCCTAGGTATCCCCGCAGAAGGCGATGGACTGCTCTCTTTGTGTCAGCCTCCCATAACGGCTACCACCAACATCCGGCTAAATTTCTTGAGTGTTCTGTTTTGACCAGCCAGCTTTGCCCCGAGAGTCTTAGAATCATACGTCTGCCAGCAACGAGGAAAAAGGGGAGCCGCCATCAAATTGTGTATACGCTATGGGGGATGGCTACTGCAGAATTAGTGGGATGCTATGGAGGGCAGCCCAGAGCGATCCGGGTGGTTCGGGCGAATAGGCGAGGGCCGGTCCGCTTGCGGTCGACAGCGACGCGAGGTTGTCCTGGTCAAGAACCATTCTCCCTACGTTCTCGGATGAAGCCCGACAGAGTATCGGAGGTGTGATTAAAGCTATGCTGCTGCACCGTGTTTTGAGAAGTACCCGTCGAGTTGATGGACGGTGCGACAGTCCGCCGCATGTCATTTCAGCCCATGACATGTTGCAGTGAGGTTGAAGAGATTCACCACCGTTCAAGGAGACGCCTATGGTTACGCATCATTGACGGCACAGTCTATCGACATCGCAGAAACCTTTCTACGATTGTACGTGTTTTTAACTCAGTACATTGACAGCTGCGAGAGCGGAACCGTGAACCAGGACTATTCCGAGGTAGAACTTCAGAAGAATTTGGCTTCCGCGCGGGCGGAGATGCTGAACATTCTGACGGTGAACCCCGTCGTCAAGGGCAAGGTTGAAAAAGAATGCGAGCGAGTCTTCAGCCTGGTCAGGAAGGCGCTCATGGGGGGTACCGAAAGGGTGTCCGCGCTAGACGTGTTGGGGGCGCAACGGGTCATCTTTCAGACTAAGACCGTGGCTCTGAGTGATCTGCTGGCCGTCTACCGTGCCTTCTAGGGCGCTCTGGTTTGTTACGCGATGCCATCTGGCTGAACGCCTCGGCGGACGAGTTGCATCGCGCGTTGAAGTGAATCTTTATCGAGGGACCATCGACATGGCCTTTTATCGCAAAGAAGTCAGCGAATTCATCCGACTGGCTGAGAGGCTGTTGTCACCGATTTCTCTCGGACAGCCTCTGACTCAGGAAGAATGCCAAGTCGTAGACTTCTACGTGGGTGCGCTGGCCGAGCGCTATGCGAACTTTGGCCGGCCCCGTGCTGACCACTCGGAACTCGTCCCGGAGAACATTTAGGAGTAGTGGGAGGAACATCTCCCCTGCCTTTGACACCACCATGGCTCAGTATGATCTTGATTTGTTCCAGGAACGCCATAGATGGCACTATCGCATCATGAAAGTAGGGACGGAGGCCGGGTCTTCCCAGTCTACGGTGGCGTATGACAGCAGAACCGTTCAGCGAGATGGCCACGCCTCTCAGTCAGAGGCGCGGCACCTGGCTCTTGCTCATAAAGCTAAGCTGGTCGCCATGTGGTCACGGGATGATCCGGGTCGTAAATAGTCCCTGTCTAGCACGTGTCATCATTGATGCATCGATTCAACGTCATCCGTTCCGCCATGCCAGAGCCTGGACAGGCGTGGCACACTACATCGGATGTTCCCGCCGGCGCTTCGCCAGTGCCTTATTCTCTTATCCTCTGTGAACGAAGGGTACGGGGCGTTTGCCCGGATCATCTTTGCGCGTGCTCGCAGCTGTGGAGTGCTCGATGAGCGACCGCAGGGTGTGCCCCTCCAGCGCGGCCGTTACGGCCTCATCGCGGCGGCTAAGCACTTCCCGAATGGCATCGTCGGCATCCAGCAGCACCACCGCATCGGCTGCTCTCCCCTTGTGGATGGCGTTCAGCACTTCCATGACGGAAATGAGTTCGATGGGCTTGGTCAGGCTGACGCCCTCGGGGCGTGCCATCAAGCCGAGCAACCCCGCTTCGATGAGATGCTGAACTTGCTCTTCGACAAGTGAAACCGGCAATCGCAGTTCGATAGCCAGTTCATTCATGCCCCAAGGCCCCTGGCCGTTCGCATACCGACGTGCCAGGACGAGCAGTACGCTCAAGGCCAAACGTTCGCGAAACGCATGTGTTCCTTGCTCCCACAGCAGACGGGACAGATACGCAGTGGGGTGCTGGTAGAAAAACGACAGCTGCGCCCCAATGAGCACAATCAGCCACCCTGCATACAGCCATAAGAGAAATAGAATTAAGACAGCAAAACCGGAATAGATCGCGCTGTAGTTGGCAGATTCGGCCACGAACGTGGCAAAGGCTTCCCCTGCGATGACCCACAGGATGGCTGCGGTGATTCCCCCGACGAGGGCGGAATCGAAACGGACATGCGTGTGAGGAATGAACTTGAAGAGAAACGTGAATAGGCCGCTCAGGATAAGGAATGGGAGCAGCTGACCGGCCCAAAGCATCAGGAAGCCGAACGGTTGCACTTCCAGCACGCGCTGCACTAGAACGTTGCTATGCACCGAGGCCAACAATCCAAAAGCCGTCATCACGAGCAATGGACCGACTAAGACGGCGCTCAGGTAGTCAGCGAACTTGCGACTCCACGGGCGTCCTTCACGGACCAACCAAATAGCATTCAACGCCTGTTCAATTTTATCGATCATGGAATAGGTGGTGTAAAAAAGCCCTGCGACCCCCACCACTCCCAATACACCGATTTTGAGATTGTCGACAAAGGCGATGATGGTGGCCGTGATGTCCTGCCCCTTCGAGCCAAGAGGTTCAAGCGCTTGGGCCAGGACCGGCTCAATTTGCTGATGTACCCCAAACGCTTTGAGGACGGAAACCATCACGGCAAGAAACGGTACCAGCGAGAGGAGAGTCGTGTAGACCAGGCCCGCGGCTCGGGCGTCGAGTAAGCGATGGCGGAATTCCATGACCACGGCGATCGCCAGCCGGAGTGTGTGCATGGCGATGCGGCGAGGCAAAGGGAGAGCCGAAGCGTCGATCCGCCACAGGTCTTGCGAGAGAAACTGTTGCATGGCCGCCAGGGTCGTCATAGTTGTCTAAGCGTGAGAACGTTCACCTCGTGCGCTTCGATGCCTTATTCTCTGCTGGCTGCCAAGCGGCCCGCTAGCAAAGCGCTGTGTATCAGCACAAAAGTGCCAACCAAGTGTCCCCGATACCCGGGGAAGATGCCATGAAGCGCAGCACTCCCGATGAGGACGTCGCGAAATCTATCGACCTAGCTCGGCTACCCGTGCGGCAGGAGCCGTTACGCCTCGTGAGGCAGCCATATCCACCGGGCCTAGCAGCGTGTGTAACACTTCCTGCCTCAACTGTGCGCGCAAAGCTTGACTGGAGACGGAAGAGGAGGTGGAATCCTGTAATAGGTTCAGCCATCCTCGCGTGGCGACATCGTAGCGGCTGGTCGGCATCGCCGTGTGTAATTGCTGGAATACCGTAATGGCATCGCTTCGATTTTCGAACAGTGCGACCAGCCCGCGGATGTAGTGGGCATCTTCGCAGGCGGGACCTTTATGACACGTTTTCATTTGCGCTTCCTGAGTCAAGGCAATGGCATGGAGCTGAATTGCTTCAGCATTAGGGATCAGAAAAAATGCGCTGGTCGGCAACGTGACTGACGACCCCCCTGGGGCCAACGCGCAGCCCTCTATTCCACCGACAAGGAGCATGCTCAGGACGAGACCGGCCACCGTGTGTCCTGCCAGCCTCAGTACTGCGCCGGGCGTGATGCAGCGCTCATGGGCCGCTGCGAAGGCGTAGATATTCATTCGCTCCACCTTCCTTTTTCCAAACACCTCTGCAGGGTGTGGGAACCTCTGATGGCACGACGACTTCCGTTCGGCCGTCCCACCCGGACCAGCTAGCGCCATAATGGCGGCTGAATCACTGGATTTAGAGTAGCAATAAAGTGCACACGAGGCGCTAAGGTCTCTGTAAGCGCTGCATCGTAAGATGCAGTCTGATTGAGGCGAGCAGGGCCGTGATACCACTCGCTCTTGCCCCAGCGTGCCCTAGCGTGAAGCAAATGCCGACTCGGCAGTCCGCCATGCTCGTTCGCCGATCCGAAATGCATTCCTATCTCGATCCATTTTCCAAATCGGAACCACATGTGAGGTGTGCCTTTTGTTTGCAGAAGGGGATGGCTGATCAGAAACGCCCATCTCCCAAATGATTCGTTGATGAGAGGATGACAGCATACGGTACAAATTGCGGAGCCGTTACGTGGAAATCCCTCCCGGTAGTGCACTGCCGCGGAGCGGGGGCTATCGCATAGCGACCTCTCGTTCAGCTTGGAGCCAGTGCTGCAGGTTGGAGCCCTCATGGCGGCCACCCGCCTCGTACAGTTCATAGGCACGTTGTGCAACAGCACCCTGGTCGATTGGGCGCGCACTCGCTGCTTGGTCCTGGAGGTATGATTTAACCGCGAATCGCAGTTCCCCCAGGTCGTATCGGCCACTCATTGCAACGGGAGCCTTCAGTATACGATTCACGCCGCTTGCATATGTCTCACGGAAGCTCGGCATCATCGACGGCGACGATAACACGATGATTCCTCGGCCATAACCACGAGCACGTATCATGCTCACGTGGTCTATTCCGCTGGGGTCCGATACCTGGAGGTCGAGGATGATAAGGCTGGGCTGAGAGTCTGTGAGCATGGCGAATCCGTTCTCGCGATGTGCGGGAACGGCGACTTTGTGACCACTCTGCTGGAGGGTCTCGCTTAGTTGTTCTCTGAGTTCCTTGTCCTGTGTGAGTACCATGATCATGGCAATGGTCCCTTTCAAAGACGTTAGAGTGAGCGAGCCAGAAGCCCGTCGCAATAGCTCCACCCACGTTCCTTCTATGATGCACTGTACAAGGCCGTAGAGCTGAGCAATTTTGACCAGTATTCTTGTGACTGCTGACCCAGAATGCGCCAGAGTCATCGGGCGTGAAATTCTCATTCAAGATGGATGAGGCCTCGAGCGCAACGGTAAAAATCCATGAATGGGGCTGCGGAAGTGGTGAGTGTCCCCTACGGACATCGATAACGCCGACGGCGTCAGTGGCCGGGGGTGTTTCGGCCAACTCCTTGGGGCGCATCGTTGGAGGGCGACATGAGTGGACTTCCTCTCCGCTTTAAGGACCAGGGTTTAGTCGAGCGGTACCAGATGGAAGGGATGGATCCAAGCGATCGCTCCTTCAACCGGACGGTGTTCGTCAACCGCATGCCTGCAGGATATGTGGGCAAAACGACGTATGAGGCATTTGTGGTTGAAGGCGTCGCACAGTCAACCACGGAGGCAGCCGTCAGGTCGGTTGCGGAGAGACTGCTCGCATACGGATTCACCCGCTTGCGCTCACGACTCAATTTCAAAGGAACACGGTATCTCGCCGAAAAGGAGACCTGGGTCGATTATCCCGACCTGCTCACCTCATTTCCACACACGTAGCGCTGCTGCGTCGATATGGACGTGTGGAGGACAGACCATGATTGTCAATCGCTCCGTCGGTAATCGAACACTGGGCCGTATCCAGTTCGCTTCGTTTCATTGAATGGCCCGTCATGAAACGCCCACCCCCGCGGCCGGAGTTGGAGGCGCACCGTATGAAAACGCATGTATTCTCACACCGGTTGATCTTATGTGGATCAGTGCTGCTGCTGGCGTCATCCTTGTCCCCGTTCTCCATCCATGCGGAAGATGGACAAGTGACGGGCGCCATGATTGTCACTCCGAAAGACAAGCTGAACGAGGTGGCATCGGGCGCGGTAGAGGACACGCTGAAAGCCTGTTTGGCGCGAATCCCAGATCGGGCGACTGCGGGACAGCGCATGCTCGCCGAACGGACTTGTCACGGTCAGGAGGTCGTCAGGAAAACAATTAACGGACCGCCACAGTTTTAAGAAGCAGTGGTGCAAGAGCCCGCCGCATGAAAGGTTGTTCATGATCGGAATCTTCGTCACTGCACCTTGAGGGGGCGGAAGGGATCTCAGCAAGCCAGGGTCCTTAAGACAACGTGAGGCACCCATATGTCAGCTCGTCACCTCATAGCTTCCCTGTTGATCCGTGAGCGTCCGCATGCTTCGTGCTGCGACTGTGGCAAGGAAGCGGCTCAAGAGTTGGAGGGCAAGGTATGGACGATCTGGAACAGAGAGGTGGTTTACTGCCCTGTCTGTGCCAGGCATGAGGGCATCAGCCCAGAGGTAGAACGTTTATAATGACGTGATGTCACATATAGGTGGGCGAAAACTTCTCAAAACCTATCCGCCGGTAAATTGCCGCTCGTCGAAATCCTGAAGGCGAGAGCCTCCAGCCATTGTTGCCCTGAAGCTCTCGATCGGACAGCCCCCAACGATTGGACACTTTGACCTGCCGGGTCGGCCTTATAGGTCGGGTCAGGTTAGGTAAGTGGGAGAGTGGGCGGTTTCTAGCGGAATTCCACTGCTGTCCTAGCCAATAACTTGTCGTCCGCCTCTCGTAGGACAGACTGAATGGCCTGATACAGCTTATCCACTGCAGCTTCTTTGGTCAGAAGGCGTGAGGCACCGGAGTTGTACATAGCCTGTTGGTTATCGGCCTCTGTGTTGACCGACAACCCGATGACATGGATGTGGGGAAATTGCGCTTTGATACGGGCAGTCGCCTCAATGCCGTTCATCTTAGGCATATTAATGTCCATGATGACCACTGACGGTCGAACCCTTTGCACTAATGAAATGGCTTCTTCACCGTCGGCGGCTTCACCGAGCAGGCATATGTCGGCGTAATTCGACAAGACAGCACGAAGTCCCTCGCGGATCATGCCATGGTCGTCGACCAATACCACACCGACCGTACCTGTCTTTCGTGGAATCTCGTCATGGCTTTTGGATGACTCAAACCATGGATAGGCCTTGTCAGCCTGGGAAGCGTTTCGAGCCGGTCCGGGAAGTCTGAGCGTACAGGTCGTTCCCTGTCCCAATGCAGTCACTATGTGCAATGACCCTCCCAGTGCTTGCATGCGCTCGCGAATGCTGAATAATCCAAACTTAGAAGAGCCTGCCGTAGCGGTTGCCGCAATATGGTCCGTTTCAAATCCAGCACCGGTATCACTCACGCTGATGCACAGTGTTTGATCATCCTGGGTAATCTCTACCACGGCTTGGTGACATTGGGCATGTTTGGAAGCGTTGATCAGCAACTCCCGGACGGATTGGAAAAGGAGTAGTGCTTGCTGTTCCGGCAGTGCAATCGCATCCCGTTGGGAGTTGACGGTGACTTGTAAGTCATGGCGTTGCATCCATTCAGCCAGCCATTTTACCCCCGCTAATAACCCATGCTCTCGAAGCACTGGCGGGCTGAGTTCAGCCACCAGAGACCGGGTATAGTTCAACGCATCGGATAGAACATCATCCGTCTGCTGCATGAGATCGAATATTGCGGGAAGCGGCTTCGCTAACCGTTTGCCTTGTCCCAGTTTCAGCTTACCCAAGACCAGCAACTGCTGTAGGTGGTCATGCAACTCGATCGCCAGACGCTTGCGCTCGCGCTGCTCGGCGAGATTCAGTTCCGATGCGAGTTCGCGTAGCCTGGCTTGAGATCGCACGAGCTCATCAGTCCGTTTTTCGACCAACTGTTCGAGCTCGCCTGATAACTTTTCCAATCGGAGTTGCGTATTCCGAAGTGCCTCCGTGGACTTCGAACGTTCAATGGCCAAGGAGGCAGTTCGGGCAAGCATCTCCACCGCCTGCTTTTCGAACGGAGTTGGTCCACGCCGATCGCGGAAATAAGTGCCAAATGTTCCCAGCACCTGCCCGTTGCTCGCAAGAAGCGGCTGGCTCCATGCCGCCCGGAACCCGAGTTGGAGTGGAAGATGCTTCAGTGCGGCCCAGTTTGAATCGGTCTCGATGTCCGGAGTAATCACGACCTGCCCGGTGGCAGCCGCTGAACAACAGGTGCCTAGATTGACGCAAGGTCTCAGACCGTTAATGGCTTGGATATAATCATCCGGCAAGCTGGGAGAGGCCCCGTTTCGAAGACTACCTTCCGCATCGAGCAAGAGAATGGATGCGATCGCGCGGCTGTCAGATTGCATTTCGACCACATGCGCCAGATAGGTGAGTATGGAGGATAGCGGCGCTCCGGTAACGATCATTTCGAGAGAGCGATTTTGGGCGGCAATAAGCGTGTCTGATTGCCGTTGCTCCGAAATCTCATTGGTGAGAAGCGCGCTGTGAGAGTGGATCTCGCAGGGAGGGGAGGGATCCCTGTTCATTTCGAGATCGCCCGTGCAATGGTCAATGCGATTATGAGGGGACAAGTTTTTCCCTGCGTGTCATGGGGCGCCTGGGCCGACGAGCTTGAATTCATCATGCGCTATTTAAAAAGCTGCCGCAAGGCCACCCCTGCCACTTTCTTTCGGGCGTGCGCACAAAGTCGTTGGGCGAGACTTGTGCCAACAGTTCGAACATCGATCAGGTCCTTCGAATCGTTCGACATCCTGTAATGGCAAGCGGTCGTTTTTACAGCTAAGTGGGAAACTATTTGAACCACCGAAAACCTGAAAGCCTGTCAGGGCTTCTTCCGAACTGCAGGCTGAGGGACATGTCCCTCCAGTTTTCAAGGATGTACGTCGCTTTAGTGGCGCAAGGAGCTATCGAGTTTACGGAGGAGAGATGCACACCAATGCCATGCCGGTACGAGCGTTCCGGCTGATCACTTCGAAGCAATCGCTCTCGAAACGGCACTGTCACACTGTGGCGTATAGGAGGACTTCGGGCGGCACTGAGAGGGATCGTCGTGAGTCAGGCGGGTCGGCTCCCGGGTCACCGCGAGGCGTATCCATGGAATGCGCGACAGTACCCACGTCAGCAGCACAGATAACCCATACACCGCCAATGTATAGAGGAGATGCCAAATTATCGGCAGAGCCGGCAACTGATCCTGCACGGGAGGCCAGTGTGTAATCAATGAATATGTGGGACACATAGACGCCGAGGGTGAAGCGCGCTAAAAAAGGGAAGACTGTGCCTTGGCCGAGCGTCCGGTGCGCCAGCGTCCATAAAAAAATCCCGAGGACCAAGAGCACCGCACGGCATAGGGATAATCCAACACTTGGTGAGAAGAGGCATGGAAGAGGCGTTTCAATGCTGCTCCTTCCAGCAAGGCCAACACAGTCCCTCCGGCCATCAGCGCGAAAGCGAACGATCCGGAAAACGATGTCTGTTGCGAGACCCACCATCCTAGAAGGGTAAAGAAGATACCCAGCAGCAGCAAGGTCGGCGAATAGGGTGAGAGTGGAGCGACTTCGCTCATGACGAGCAGCCCATAAATAGAGACCAGCAGAGTTCCTTCCCATGTCCCGCGAGGACTGTGGGTCCATAAAAGTAACCCGCCGTCAAAAAGAAATATGGTACGGCGATTCAGAACGACAGATAGAGCGGCATGTCCAGGAGGAAGCCACACCCGCCCCCCATCACATGCAGACGTGAAATCAAATTCGTATGTAGGGATACGATGATGAGCATCGCCACGACGCCGTAGCTCTCAATGCTTGCGATGCGAAGTGCTCTGGTTGTCGGCGAAATCGGTGAAGTAGTGGGCATGCGGCGACAGTCGGCAGATATTCTCGACGGGCCTCGGGCAGGAGCCACGCCGGGTTGTGGATCATCGCTTTCCGATTCAGGGCGCAAGGCAGTAAGGCGCGAAAGATCACGAGCCACGAACGTTTGCTGCGCGGAAAGAGAGGCATTTAACCGCAAGGCTCACTTGACGCTACAGGCACCGTTGTCTCCTTTTGAGCGATACGCTCAGGCCGCACGGTGTGAAAGCTCTACCCTGCCATCAAGCTAGACAGGACAGAGATTCCACTACGGCATGATCTCTGTGTCATGTGCCACCAGCACATCATCTTATACTCTGATCCCAGCCCAGTCCGGCCAACAGAGCGCCGTCGTGAGGGCTAGGGTTTCCCCTATTTTCAATGGGAAGGGAGAGAGTTCATGATTCGAGAAGGTTGCATGGGTAAAGGGTTAGAAATTCGGGAAGATCTCACCTTTCAGTACCGCCATTGGCAGCGCGAACGCGCGGGGTGGATCGGGATTGCTTGTATCCTCGCAGCGGCTCTTCTGGGAATGTTCGGGCACCATCCATTCTCTCGAATGACCACTCAGACGGAAAACCGCAGTCTCGTGATTGCCTATGATCGTTACGGACGCGCTGAAAGTAGCGCCGGGATGACCATCACGGTGACGCCAGAGAAGCAGGAGGAGGGAACGACTCGGATCTGGTTTAACGCGGAGTACCTCGATGCGGTGCGAGTGGTGTCCCTCTCGCCGATGCCTCTCAGGGGGGAGGCGCGCGACGGAGGCCGCGCCTTCGTCATACAAACGGATGGCAGACCGTTCACGATCATGTTGTCTGTCCAATTTCGGACGTTCGGCGTCATTCAGGGGCAAGTCAAAATCAATGAGGACGCCCCGCTCTCATTCACGCACTTTGTCTGGCCCTAGATGGAGGATGTATGGATTCGATCTTGCGAGGGTTCATCGTGTACCTCTTCCTGCTTGTGATGTTCAGGATTGCAGGCCGGCGAACACTCGGGCAAATGACAAATTTCGATTTCGTGCTCCTGTTGATCATCAGTGAAGCGACGCAAAACGCGTTGATCGGAAATGATTTTTCGATGACCAATGGAATCTTGGTGATACTCACCCTGGTGGGCCTGGATATTGCGTTTTCACTTCTCAAACAGCGATTTCCAGCCTTGAACCGGCATTTGGAAGGATTACCGTTGGTATTGATTGATAATGGACGGCTATTGCCGGAACTCATGCGCAAGTCACGGGTAGACGAACATGACATTCTGTCTTCCGCGCGCGAGAAACATGGCATTGAACGGATGGAACAGATCAAATATGCCGTCCTTGAAACAAATGGCGTCATTTCAATCATTCCCCGTTCCGCGTAGCCACGGTTGACGCGGTTGCGCGGCGGCTCCTGGATGAGTTCACGCGCTTTTTGATGATCTGCCGGCTCAAGTCCGCCGTTTACTTTGCCCTGTTTTCTCAGGTACACGTGACCGGAACATCGCTGTGCGAGGACAGCTCCCCTTGCTTGTTGCCGCGCGCGGCCTATGGTACTCTCCAGTCATTACCAGTCCGACAGTGGCTATGAAGTGCGCTGCCTGATGACATCACGATGATCTCAATGCGGTGTGGATCCTCCCGTCTGATCCCGAAGGTGTTCATCCTCCTGCTGATCTGGGTGGTGGTCGGCACTCTCTCATGGGTGGATTTGATAGGGCTTCAGGCAGAAGCGACCGGTGCATTAGTCGATGCCCAGGTGGCGACCGAGCCCGATCTGGATGAATTGCGGGACGATGCGACGGCAATTTCGCTCACCGAAGAAGCATTCCCCGCACGCCTTTCACCGCAGACCCCTCCATTCCTAGTTGCTGCCCTGTCTTTCTCTGGCGAGAACCCGCTTCCGACCCGGCTGTTGCTCTCCAAGCTCTCTGTCTATCGATTGTAACTCGCTCTCTTTCGCTTCAGGGTATTGTCCAGTGACCGGTTCCTCGACTGAGGCCTGGGCGCTGGGTGTGTGATGCTTGCGTGGGGGGGCCGATAGACCCCGAGCGAGCAGGAAGGAAAGGGACCCATGATCGAGCGACTTGTGGGGGCGGCGTTGGCGCAACGGATGATGGTCTGTTTCGCCGGAGTCGCCCTGTTGTTTGGCGGCCTCTACGCGTTTCATATCCTGGATGTGGTGGCCTATCCCGATCCCTCGCCTCCGATGATCGAGGTCATCACGCAGTATCCTGGCTGGTCCGGCGAGCAGATGGAACGCGCGATCACGCTGCCCATCGAGATTGCGCTGCAGGGAATGCCGGGCCTGTCTGAAATTCGGTCGCTGTCGATCTTCGGATTGAGCGACGTCAAAGTCTATTTCGACTTCGGCACCGACTATTTTCGTGACCGGCAGGAAATCCTGAATCGCCTGCAACTCACGGTCTTGCCGCAAAACGTACAACCCACCATTTCTCCCTGGTCCGCGATCGCCGAAATCTTTCGCTATGAACTGACGGGCGATCATGTGTCCCTCACCGATTTGAAGACCACCCAGGATTGGCAGATCCGTCGCGAGTTCAAGCGGGTGCCCGGTGTGATCGATGTGAGCACCTATGGCGGCACGACCAAGGAGTATCACGTCGAGTTAGATCCCGGGCAGCTCATGAGTTACAACGTTACGCTCGATCAGGTCATGGATGGCCTCGCCAAGAGCAATACCGATGTCGGCGGCAACTATCTCTCGATGGGGGAACAGAGTTTCAACATCCGTGGCATGGGCCTGATCAAGAAACTCGACGACATTTCCAACACCGTCGTGACGCAGAAAGAGGGCACGCCGGTGTTCGTCAGGAATCTGGGCAAGACCAGCATCGGCTCGCGCGTGCGCTTGGGCAAGGTTGGTATCGACGATCGGGACGATGTCGTGGAAGGCGTCGTGTTGCTCCAGCGGGGCGCCAAGGCGCTGCCGGTGCTGGACAAGGTGCATGAGAAGGTGCAGGAGCTCAATGCTCGCAAGTTGCCGCAGGGTGTGGCGATCAAGACCTTTTACGACCGTACGGTGCTCATCCATACCACCATCGAAACCGTCATTGATATTTTGATCGCGGGAGTGGTGCTGGTCTCAATCATACTCTATGTGTTTCTCGGGCACTTTAGAACGGCGATGATCGTGGCGTTGACGGTCCCTGTGGCCCTGTTGTTCACGTTCGGGATGATGGTGCTGAGCGGGCAGTCGGCGAATTTGATTTCCTTGGGGGCGGTCGACTTCGGCATCATCGTCGATTCAACCCTGATCATGGTCGAGAGCATTTTTTACCACCTGGCGCACAAATCCTCGGCTGGCGTGACGGTGCCGATGCACGTCATGCGGGCGGCGCGCGAAGTGGGGCGCCCGATTTTCTTTGCCACGACAATCATCGTCATCGCGTTCTTGCCCCTATTCACCATGACAGGGGTGCCGGGAAAAGTGTTCGCCCCGATGTCCCTGACCTATGGCTTTGCGTTGAGCGGCGCGCTGCTGATGGCCTTCACTCTGGCCCCCGCGCTGTGCTCGCTTCTGCTGAACGGACCGATCAAGGAGCATGACACCGCGGTGGTGGAATTCTTGAGCCGGCGCTACATGGCCTTATTGAAGTGGGGACTCCAGCGCGAGTGGTTGGTAATCGGCATCGCGATCGTGGCGTTGGTGTTGGCCATGGGGGCCGTGCCGTTCATCGGCGGCGAGTTCATGCCGGCGCTGGAGGAAGGCAATATCTGGATGCGCACGACCTTCCCGGTAGACATTTCGTTCGAGCAGGCGGCTCGGCTCGTGACGGACATCCGCGGCATTTTCAGGCAATTTCCGGAGGTCATCAGTGCGGCCTCACAATTGGGGCGCCCGGACGACGGCACAGATCCCACCAGTTTCTTTAATGCCGAATTCCTGGTCACCTTGAAGCCGTTCAAGGAGTGGCGCGCGGATGTGCCGACGAAAAAGGCGTTGGTCGATCAAATCGAGCAACGCTTGGCGGTGATTCCCGGCGTGACCTTCAATTTCTCCCAGGCCATTCAAGACAATGTGCAAGAGGCGATGTCCGGCGTGAAGGGCGAAAACGCCGTTAAACTGTACGGCAGCGATCTCCAGATCTTGGAGCAGCTGGCCGCCCAGATCGAGCTGGTGATGAAGGATGTGCACGGCGTGAAAGATCTGGGCGTGCTTCATCTGTTGGGGCAACCCAATCTGGTGATCGAGGTTAATCGCGAAGAATGTGCGCGGTACGGCCTCAAGGTCGGGGACGTCAATGACGTGGTGCAGGCGGCCATCGGGGGCCAAGCCGTCACCCAGATCTATGAAGGAGAACGGTGGTTCGACCTGGTCGTGAGATTTCTCCCCGAGTTCCGGCGCGATATCGAGTCGATCGGGAATATCGTTGTCAGCACTCCCGAGGGCGCGCGAATTCCACTCAAGCAATTGGCCTCCATTACCGAGCAGACCGGTGCCTTCATCGTGTATCGGGAAAATAACGAACGGTATATTCCCATCAAATTCAGCGTGCGGGGCCGCGACCTGGAAGGCACGGTTCGGGAGGCGCAAGAACGGATCGAACGACAGGTCCCGCTCCCTGCCGGCTACCGGATCGAATGGCACGGGGAGTTCGACCAGCTGCAGGAGGAGAAGGCGCGTCTCGCCAAGATCGTGCCGATCACGCTGCTGCTCATTCTGTTCCTCGTCTATCTCGTGCTGAACAATTTGAGGGATGCCTTCCTCGTACTCGCGGCGGTGCCATTTTCACTGGTCGGGGGCGTGTTGGCCTTGCTGGTGACCGGTACGCATTTCAGCATATCGGCGGCGGTGGGATTCATTTCGCTCTTCGGCGTCGCCGTGCAGGGCGCATTGATTCTGATCAGTCGGATGCAGGAGTTATTGCGGGAAGGGTATGAGATTCGTGAAGCGATTATGAAAAGTGCGGAGGTCCGGATGCGCCCCGTGCTGATGACCTCGCTAGCGGCCGCCATCGGACTGTTGCCTGCGGCCATTGCCACCGGCATCGGGGCGCAATCTCAACAACCCTTGGCGAGAGTCGTGGTGGGAGGCATGCTGACCTCAGCGGCCCTTATCCTCCTCGTGCTCCCCGTGTTGTATCAGTTGCTGCATCGCTACCGAAGGCCATCAGTCTCGAGTGCGGCCACGGAAGCCGTGGCCGCAATGAACCGTAACGATGAGCGTAAAGGCTGAGGCTGGAGTCCACAGGCTTCTCCTCATGATTGCGGTTGAGTGATTCTGAAGAGCCTCAGGAGCGCTCCGCCTGATGCTCTGCCTCGGCCCGCACCACATACCGCAACGGGCCGCCGGTCGTGATGGAATCGAAAGGGAAGCAGGTGACCAGTATCAGTTCTTCTCGTTCGTCCCTTGTCGGAATGCTGTCCCGCTGCGAATCCATGACTCGCTGCTCTGTGACTCTGTAGTAATGGATCGTTCCATCCGTTCCCGCGAGATCGAGCCGGTCGTTGAGGTGCAGCTCCCTTAAAAACTTGAAATGGGTGTCGCGATGTCCGACGAGCACCACCGTGCCTTCCTGCCCCGGCACAGCACTTGAGCCGACGTGGCCGGGACCGAATGCCAAGGTGCGCCCATGGGCGCCGGCTAGCACGATCATATCTGCCGACAGGCGTGGTACCTGCAGGCGCCCGACCGGCCAGGTGTCGGCCCAGGGCCAAGGTTTGGGCATGGATTCTCCTGCCAGGGAACGGGTCCAGGCCCGCTGCAGCAGAAGCTGCGCGAGCCCGGCCTTGGCATACATCCATGATCCTTCCCAGACCTGCCAGAGGCCAATAGCGAAGAGACTCGCGATCAGCCAGAACAGGAGAGGGGAATGCGGCCCGGTTCGAATCATGCGGCATCTTTCTGTAATCTCCGCAGCGATGCCGCCAGTATGAGCGCCGACAATCCCAGCCAGATCTGGAGTTGCCAGCCGACAGCGGTCTTCGGCAAGGCTCCAAGATCCTGCCCACTGGCCAGATGTGTCGGCTGGCCCTGCTCCGCTCCAGGCATATCCACCGGTCGAGCCGGTGTCACGTCGACAGCCACCAGACTCGTGTATTGACTGACAAGGTGATGGGCCAGGGCCACATCGAGGACCGATCTTTTCGTGGCCTCGTCTGGGCCTCCCTTGTAGGCCTCATCCATAAGGGACGAGATTTTTTGCCGTGCCCAATAGACGGAGAGCCCGCCCTGCGCGGGTGCGTGGTTCAAGGAGATCGGGAGCGACCATGCATGGCCCCCTGCCTGCCCATGAAGTACGGCCTGTGGCGGCAGCGAATGAGCCTTGAGTGCCAGCACAATCGGCTCACCTTCATACAAGTCGGTGATTTTCGCCGGGTATTGTTCCAGCCCAGCCCATCCATGGTGATCAATGGTGATGTCACCGAGCACCGGGCGCTCGAGTTTTTTGAACAGACCCTCCAGCTGGTGTTCCACCTCGTCGACCTTGCCGATATAGGTGAACGTGCCACGCCCGAATTCGGCAGCCTTCCGCATCAGGTGACTATTGGGCGTGGAGCCGATGCCGATCGTAAACAGCCGCCTGTTGCCCACCCGCTGATACAGCAGCTCAAACAATTCGTCCTCGTTGCCAACCTGGCCATCGGTCAACAGGATGATCTGCTGCAGTCTTGACTTGTCTTCCGGGCTGTTGAGGGCTTGCCGCAAGGCGGGAAGTACTTCGGTGCCGCCATCGGCGGAGAGTTCTTCGGTATACCGGAGGGCCTGTTTGATGGTCGTGGTCGTCACCGGCTGAGGAAGCGGAAAGAGCGAACGGACGGTATTGTTGAACTGGATGATGTTGAAGCGATCTTGCATGGTCAGCCGCGTGAGCGCTGTGGCCAATGCTCGTTTGGCCTGCTCGATCGATGCGCCGGCCATGGACCCTGAGGTATCGATGATGAAGGTGAGGTCGCGCGGAATGCGCGGCGCCTTCTCGTCATGCTGCGTCGGCGGGACGAGCATCAGCATTGCATAGGTCTCCCCGTTGCTCTGTTCGGTGAACACCGTCGCGATGGGTTCGGTGCGTGGGGCAGGGTGCCAGATCAGTTGAAAGTCACGATTCGCCGGCACTGCATCGGCCCGGAGACTGATGTGATAACTCCCCTCTGCATCCGGGATGGTGATGATGGGATGGAAGGCTGACTCGACCCGGTCGATCGGAAAGCCGGGATTCAGCGTCACTGACAGGCTGACGGGATTGATCGAGCCCTGGCCGGGGGAGTGCATGGGCGGCGTAATGCGCGGGGCATCGGGAACCCGATCCGTGCCCAGCATCGTGCCGGATCCGGTAGGAGCCTGCCCTTCGATGACGACCGGCGTCCCGGGAATGTAGCGCTGCCCCACCGCCATGGGAAAGCGGAGTTGAAACTGGTCCTGTTCAGAGCGGACGGTTTCCTGGTACTCGATTTCGATGGTGACATGCTCGTCCGGCCCGATATTGGCCACGGAAGTCGTGAATACATTCGGCCGCTCCTGTTCCAGCAAACTGGTTCGCTTTCCTTCTTGTTTCGCCTGTTCGTAGACCTTCTTGGCTTCTGCCCGTTCCTTGATCTGCCCTTCAATGATCCGTTCGCCGATTTTCATGCGCAGATGATCAACGGCGGCCGTTTCTGGTAACGGAAAGACGTAGATACCCTCGAGCCAGTCGCCTTTTCGTGTGCTGGGGTTCGTAAACTCGTGGCGGATCGTGGCGCGGGCAATGGTGCCGGTGACGGCAATCTGCACGTCGGTCTTCAAAACCGGGGCGGGGATGAATCGACCGGCCTGATTGGTGCGGAACAGCAGTGCACCTTCCGTGACTTCGTTGATGCCCATGGTCGGAATGACCCCGGTGCTTACCGTGGCTGCCGAGTCGGCAGAGCCGGCCTCTGGGGGAAGAATTCCCGGCCCCGCAGTAGCGAGCACCATGCACAACATCAAGCCTGGAATAAGTCTGTGAAATCGAGAGCGGGGAGCAAAGAACCATTCAGTCGTCATACGATCCTCTAGTAGTTGATGTCGGTTGATCCCTGTGTGCGGGTCCCCTGGGAAAAACGGAGGGTCTTTCCCAGGGAGAGCCCCGGCATTACGTTAATTGCCGGTCGCCGATTCAGCAGGTGTTTCCGCCTTCTCGGAGGAAGCATCAGAAGGGGAAGGGGTTTCGATGCCTGAATCGATCGGAGCAAATTCAACCGCCAGGTCAGCAGTGTTAGAGAACGAATCCGTGACGGGTTCGGCGGTGACGGGAGGAAGCAGCATGTGCTCCTGGCCCACCTGCCGCATCTCCACATGCACCCGCCGATTCATCTGCCGGCAAACATCGCTCTTGTCGATACAGAGGGCGCCTTCCTCACCCAGGCTCACCGTGCGGATAGCCGATTCCGGTACGCCCAGGGAAATAAGCTGCTGTTTGACCGTCTCGGCCCGTTTCATGCCGAGAATTTTGTTGAAGCTCATGGAGCCCTGTTGATCCGTGTAGCCTTGAAGTAGCACGCCCCAATCCGGTTCGTTCTTCAGGAACGCTGCATGGCGCTGCAGGGCAGCCTTGCCGTCGTCGCTCAATCCCTTGCGGCCGATTTCAAAAAAAATATCGTCGTGCAGGATGTCGATGCTTCTACTCGCTAATGGAGCGGTCTCTACATGAGCGATCGGCATCGCGGCTGAGACCGTCGCCTTGTCGCTGGAGTCCTTGAACACTTGGGATATCTGGCTGCTGTCGAGCGCCTCTGACGATCGGTTGCTGTGGGCTGCTTCGTCGGCCTGGGAGTAGTACCAGAAGGCGGCGACGACGATGGCGAGGAACCCGATGAGACCGCTCAGGATATAGACATCCTTCATGTCTCGGTCCGGCCCGACGATGGTGGGGGCGACCGGTCCTGCGCTGATGGTAGTTGTGGGGGCTTTCTGCATGTTTGCCTACTCCTTGTGTTGTGACGGCGGATTGCTCCGGCCGATTGGTTGCTGAGTAATGAATCGACTGGCCCTGTGCTTGCGGGGTCGGCCTGTGTATCTTCACCTCCTTCCTGCCGGACGCCCGCCGTTGGGCGGTGCATAGAGCAAGGCAGGGGCCAGGCTCGGCAACCTCGCTGATGATTAGAAAATAACGGCAGAACAAGGAGTTAGAAGAAATCGACTGGTGCGTGGGAAAAGCGATTCATGCGGGGATCAGCAGGGACGCGGGGCCAGCCCCGCATAAGGGTGACCACCATGAGGTATGAACTTGCAGCTTGATTAGAGGGCACCGGGGTTGTAGATGTTCCCCTGACGCGCCCGGATATCCCTCTTGCCGAAGACGCGGGCTGCTTGCTAAAACGTGCCGAGCCGGTTGTGCCGGGGTCGCAGTTCTGATACTCCACTCGATCTGACAGCAGCAACCAGCCTTCTTCTCCCAACTCCACTTATGCGTCCATGCATCGAGCCTCCCAGAGTCTGTGGGGGCTCTCGGGCAAGGATCGACCGCCCATGTAGAGGAGGAGAAATTCTCAGCCCTCAGACTGCCCCATGGTTCGGGGGCTGGCGCGGTTCCAGGAATTTGTTTGAGAGGGGTGGGTGCTGCTGTAAGATCGACCAAAATCCCGGTGATCCTCTGAATATAAATGCAGGCAGGGAGAATCGTTCGATGAACAGGCTATGCTTGTGGTTGTTGGTGGGGTGGCTCTCGATGTGTTCGTTGGGTCAGGCCGCGGACTATCAATTGACTCTCGGTCACGGGATCGACGTCTGTGAAGCCTGCAAACAGAATCTTGAACGGATGACCGTGCACCCGGCCTGCGAGCGGGATTACAGTGCGCAGTTCGACTTGGAGCCTCCGGCATGGAAGCCCTTCGATGTGGCAGGCCATGTCGAGGCGATGGAACAGGTCCTGTATTTTCTGGCTGCCGGCAGTCAGTCTGCCGGGAATCCTCTTCCGGACGAAAGCCAATTCGAGGATACGATTCGCCGAATCAGCACCAAATCGGAGCCGTGGGCCTATTGGGCGCAGGTGGATATCAATAATGATGGGAAGGTGGAGCCCGTGCTGAAGCTCCATTCATCACTGTGTCATGCGCGCAATGATGGATCGATCGGGCGGGCCTACTCTGCTCCCATCGTGGTCCTGACGGAAAACCTCAGCGGGATCGATCGCGCATTGACGGATCTGGTGCTCCAGAATCCCCGCCAGGACGGCCGCGCGGCCGGCGAAACCAATTACCAGCTGTATGGGGTGTTCCGGTACAAAGGGGCGACCTATTTCGATCGCTGGGATGATGCGGGGAGTGGAGATCAGGCCGAGCGGTTTACGCTAAGCATCTACGCCTCAACCGGGGATACCACTCGCAAACTTTGCCGGTTGAAGGAATTACAAGCCAAACGGTGGTTCCCCGGTTTGCCTTGCGCATCCCGTCATTGTCAGACGGCCAGGCCGCTTCCCGCTCGCTTTACCCCGTAACTCCATCAAGGACGCGTACAACTACCCGCCGGTCATCGGCCCTTCAATCGCCACAGGGAGGTCAATTCGGCTGCGCGGGCGGCGCGTAGGGGATCGGCCTGTTCGGAGGCGCGTGGATGATGCGGCCGGATGTCGGTCTTGCCGACGACGACGAGCCCTGCCTGCTCGAATGCGGCGAGCAGTTCAGCCCGGGATCTCAGTTCCAAATGTTCGGCGAGATCGGAAAGCAGCAGCCAGCCTTCTCCACCCGGCTCCAAATGTGCGGCCAGTCCATTGAGGAATCCATACAGCATTCGGCTCTCGGGATCGTAAATCGCCTGTTCAAGGGGCGAGGTGGGCCGCGCCGGTACCCATGGCGGGTTACAGACGACGAGTCGGGCCTTGCCCTCTGGAAACAGATTCGCCTGCAGAACCTCAACCTGATCACTCAGGCCAAGCCGCTGGAGATTCTCGCGGGCGCAGGCTAAGGCGCGGGGATCCTGATCGGTCGCTACGATGCGTGAGACTCCGCGGCGGGCCAAAACTGCCGCCAGCACCCCGGTGCCCGTCCCGATATCGAATGCCAGCGTACAGGCAGGAAGCGGGGCATCGGCCACCAGCGCGACATATTCACTGCGAATCGGTGAAAAGACCCCGTAGTGCGGATAGATGCGGTCGCCCAAGGCAGGGACGTCGATCCCGTTCTTGCGCCATTCGTGCGCACCGATGACTCCGAGCAATTCCCGCAGCGAGACCAGCGCGCGGCCTTCAGCGGGACCGTAAGCTTCGGTGCAGGCTTGCCGGAGGTCGGGCGCGCGGCGCAGGCGGATTTGGTAATCGTTCTCCAAGGCGACCAACAACATGCCCAGGATACGAGCCCGGCGAGACTGCGTCTGTCGATGAAAGTGAAACGATTCCGACGGAGAAGTGCCGGGCTTCGGGGGGTGGCGGTCTACTCGTCTGGCCATGGCATTGAGTAACTGTCGCGCATTGTGGAAGTCGCCTTGCCAGAGTAGCGCGCTGCCCTCGCAAGCCAGCCGATGGGCCGCATCGGCCGTCATGCTGTCGTCGGCGATCATCACGTTGGTCGGAGGAGAAGCGCCCCATTCGGAACGCCAATACGCGGAGCAAGACTGCCCTCCCTCCGTCCAACTCACCCGCGCAGGTTCATGCATGATCACCACAATTATAACCGGCTTTCTGAAATCCTGTGTCTTCGGTACGTCGCGTCTGCGCCAACGTACTGGTCAGCGTGATTGCTGAATGGTGAGGTGTGCGGATCATGATAGGGAAAAATGCCGACGCACCAGCGCCTCGACGGATTTGAAGTGGCGCTCGGGGAGATTCTTGAACCGCCGCTTGCAGTCGAGCAGCGCCTCATCCGCGCTGGTAAAGGGCGTGATGGTCTCCATCAGATGCCCATGGTAGTCCATCAATTTCAACTCGACCGTGCGCAGGAGGGAAGGGTCTCCAGCCAATGCGGAGGCGGCTTTGGCCTGGTCCCCTCCTGAATCGACGAGCGCTTGAAAGCAGAGGCCTTTCAGTCGTTGCGTGACGGTGCTGCGATCCCATCCCAGAGCCTTGGCTGTGGCTTGCATGTCGAAGCGCTGTTGACGCAATTGGTGTAAGACGGCGAGGTCGCCAGCCGGATCAGGCAGGAGCGGCGCGGCACCGCTTGAGGCGAGTTTCGCCGCCGGCCGGCCGGACAGGCGAAGATCCGCCGCTGAGAGGATCGGTCCGTCCGACAGCGCCACGGCTTGCTCCAGGCACTGCCGCAATTCTCTCACATTGCCCGGCCACGATTGTTCCGTGAGCGCCAGGACCGCCTCTTCCGAAAGGCGCACGGATGTGCGATGGCTGTGTGTGGTGGTGTCGCGCACGCAGGCCTCTGCGATGAGGGGGATATCGTCACGACGTTCCCGCAACGGCGGCACGTGCAGCACGAGGCCCTTGAGCCGGAAATACAGATCTTCACGAAACCAGCCTTCCGAGACGCCTCGCTGCAAATCCTTGTTGGTCGCCGCCACGATACGGACATCCACCGTGGTCGGAGTCGCAGCGCCGACGCGATAGAAGGACCGATCCTGCAACACGCGCAAGAGTTTGCTTTGGTGGTCCACCCGCAGGTCGCCGATTTCATCGAGAAAAATCGTGCCGAGGTGTGCCAGTTCGAAATACCCTTTGCGGTCTGCCAGCGCGCCGGTGAAGCTGCCGCGGACATGACCGAAGAGTTCGCTCTCGAACAGTTCCGGTGAGATGGCCGCCATGTTCACGGCAATGAATGGTTTCGCCGCTCGTGGGCTCAACCGGTGGACGGCGCGGGCGCAGAGCTCTTTGCCGGTTCCCGCCTCGCCTGTGATCAGGACGGTCACCGTCGTGCGCGCGCCTTTTTTGAGGTCGCGAAACATCGTGAGGATCGCCGGGTTCTTCGTGATCATCCCTGCCTGCTCGCATTCCCGACGAAGCGCGTCCTGTTCGACGTTGCCCAGCGGCTCTGTGCTGATCGTCGCAGCCCGCATGCCTTGCAGCTGCTGTTCGAGTTCTTCCATCCGTTGCCGGGTCGCATCTGCTTGTGCCTGGGCCTCGGTGATCCTGGATTGCAGGTCCGCAGCGAGTCTGCTCGATTCCGCTTCTTTGGACGCCGACTGAGACATGCTGGCTCGAGCGGATTCCAAATCCTCCTCCAGGCTTTCCACCGCCGTTTCCCGATAGACCAGCGCTTCGCGGACCGCTACCAGATTCTGTTGAACGTGCAGCATGTCCTGCTCCAATAGCATGAGGCGTCTAGTCGCCAGCAGCTGGCCCAGGAGACTACCGGTGACGAGGATCATGACGGTGGCGGTGACGGGGATCACGAACGGCAAGACCCAATGGGTGGTAGCCAGTACTGTCCAACTGAAGAAGAGATACAACAGCAGAAATGCCGCGCCCAGAAGCGGACCTTTCCAATCCGTCCACCGGAGGACCATCAAGGCCGCGGAGAGACAAAGGACGAACGTCACGACGACTCGCTGCAGCGGGGAGAGGTCCCGCATCCAGCCCTGCGTCAGCAGGGTGTGGAGCAGATGCGCTTGCAGAAACAGGTCCGATGCTTCTTCGCCGGATGGGGTTGTACGTTCCGGTTGAGAGAGCGGTTGGGTGAGGAGAATCACTGCTTTGCCGTTGACCAGGGCGTTGAGGGCCTCACTATCTTTCCTGTCGATCAAGCGAGAGAGTTCCAGAACCGTGCTGGTTGGGAACACCGTGGAAAGCGGACGTCCGGCAAAATTGATGAGGAGCCGGCCCTGACGGTTCAGGGGAATATCGATGTCCCGGATCGACCCGTCCGGCACGTGCGCGTTGTGTAGCCGGATCAGCTCGGTTCGCCTTTCGACCTGAGCCGGCGGGATTTGCCAAAAGGTGGTCGCCATTGCGAATCCCAGGGCCGGAAGGTCGCCGGGTCCGGTCCCCTGATAGAGCGGCAACCGGCGGACAACGCGATCGAGATCGAGTGACGACTGCAGCGCGGTTCCCCCCGGTATGAGGTGTGATGAGGAGGACGCAGACACGGTGGCATCCTGGTCCCAGAGGGGAGTCATGACCGCCGGATACGAGACGGTCCCCGCTGACTTCACCGCTTCGATCAACAGGGCATCGCTGACGGCGCCTCCGAGATTGGGAGGGCTGGGAACGTCGAGCGGAATATCGAGGCCGATGGAGGCGGCCCCGGCCTCATGCAGCGCGGTAATGAGTTTTGCCGAGAGCGCGCGATCCCACGATCCGGTGCCGAACTGTTGTTCGCTCGCCTGGTCTCTGACGATGAGAAGCAGATGGGGGTCGGGAGCCGGTTCGGCACGGAGGCGCATCCAGGTGTCATACGGAGCCCATTCCAATGTCTGATACGTGGCCGGAGCGGGCGTCCAGATGATTTCGGCGAAGGCCATCGCCGCTAGCGCCATCACCAGGGCTTGCAGCCAGTTATTCCTGACGAACAGGCGGGTGGCGATTCGCATTGGTTGTCACTGCCGAACAGGAGGTTGCACAGGTCCGCTTGTTACGGCTTGGGAGGTTCAGTCGTGACTTCGTCGAGGATGCGTTTGACGTCGTCCTTCGGCAAACCCTTCAGATAGCTCTTAGCCTTGGCCTGATCGGGGGCCAAGCCGAGACCTTTGGCGTAGATACGGGCCAGCGCCATGCGGGAAGGAACGGCGCCATCGGCGGCGGTAGATTCCAGATAACTCAGGATCCATTGGCCATGCGGCGGGAGTTGACCGTCGAGTCCCTGTTCGTACAGTTGCACCAGCGTGGCATGGGAGATTTCGTTGAGGGCATAGGCTTCACGCAGGAGTACCGGGAGGGCCTCCGCGGTGCGGCCCTGCTTCAAGAGCGTGGTGCCGACGGTCTCAGTGGGCTGATCCCGGTCGAGGTCGGGAAAATCCAGCCAGATTTGATCGCAATAGTTCCTGAAGGCCTCGGCCGCCGCCTTGGATTGTTTGGTCTGGAGATTGCCTTTGACGGCGGCCAGTCGTCTGAGTTGCGTCAGCGCTTGGGCGGCTTCCGGTAAACCCTGTTCGAAGGCCTGCGCCCACCAGGTGATGGCCATGATTTGGCTTTTTTCGACTCCCTGTCCGGAGCGATAGGCATTCCCGAGGAAATATTGGGCCTTGGCCAGGCCGGCCAACGCGGCCGCCTCAAGTTCCTGGGCCGCTTCCTTGTCTCGGCCCGCCACCTTGAGCACGAGCCCCAGGCGGTAATGGGCTTCGGCAAAATCGGGTTTCAACCGCAGCGCTTCCTGGTAGGCTTTGATGGCCGATTGGATGTTGCCCCGCGTGTACTGAATCGTGCCCATGCTGTAGTGCGCTTGCACGAGCGTCGGATCGAGGCGGACGGCCTCTTGCAGTTCTGTCATGGCGGTACGCCAGTCCTGCTTCGCCATGAGCGCGGTCCCGAGATCAAGGTGCGCCTGGGCGACCGTGGGATGGAATCGCAGGGCGGTCCGGTATTCGTCGATCGCGCCATCGGTATCACCCAGCTGAAACAGTGTTCGGCCGAGGACGAGCCGAGGCTCTTGCGCATCCGGTTCGATATGCAAGGCTTGGCGAGCCTTCGCCAGAATTTCGAGTGGTGTCAGGGGAGCCTGGGGCGGCGGCGCGACTGGTGGTGGCGGCGCAGGAGGTTCGCTGGGTAGCGGTTCCACACGAACAGCTTCTTGAGCGGCCTGGTCAGTCGCCGGAGCTGCCGGCGTCTCGACGACGGGTGCGTCCGCTTGGATGGTTTCTGTTGCCGTGCCGGGGGAGAGCTCTTCTTGCGCAGCACCCGGGAGGGACAGAAAAGGCACTGTCACAATGACGATGAGAAACCACCGTCCGAAGGCGAGGCGTTGCAAGAGCATAAGCGCTGGCAGGGCTCCACGTAAAAGGTATCGCACTATATACACATAGATGACGGGAAATTTCCACGGGATCTCACGGAGAACCTGCGCCCATTACCCAATGGAGTGGGGAACAGAATCGAGAATGAAGTCGGCACGCGGCAACACGTGCAAGTGGAGGATCACTGCCATCGATCAGGTGGTCAAGGAGGCCAGTGTCAGTGCGATGGCGGCGAGGAGCAGCAACATCCCTAAGATGAGGTAGCGCCACCAGGACAGTTGATCCAAAACCGGCATGAATCCCAGGCTCACGCCTTCGGCCAGCAGCCAGTTTCTAAACTCCTGGGGAGCGACAATGTGGACCCCCCGGGCCATACAGGACGCCATGAAGCGATCCACCACCATGCCCCGCAAGGCCCCGCGTATCAACCGTTCAAGCCACTGTGGAAGCCGGAGGCGACGCCCTGCTTGTGCGACAGCGTGGTCGACAAGGGTTTCATATTCCTGCCGAACGGTGGAAAGGTCCCGGCTCCTGGTGTCTTGTGCCGCTCTCAGCGCGGGTAATGTGTGAAACCAGTCGCGAAGGGCTTGTTCAAACCGCTCGACCATCTGCCGGGCTGCGTCCAGTACTCCAGCCACGGTCCCCCCGCCGACCGCGGTGATGACGTACACGGCGGTCAGGGACCAGCTTCCCAGCGTGGCCCAGGTCCCATGATTTGAGACGGAGCTGGTGTAGAAGAGGGCGGCCCCTCCCACGATGATGGTCGAGACCAGGACGTGTAGGGGCAGGGTGCGAAGCAGAGTGTGGAGGAATGTGCGGGGACTATTTCCGTTCGGCCCTGAAGGCGGAGTCAACATCGTGGCCACCGGACGGGTTATGGCCTGAATGGCGCCTGCTGCCGGTGAGTCGGCCAGATCGTCCGGAGACGGTCCACCAGGGAGGCCAGGGTATCCGGTTTCAGGCGGACCGCTTCATGCGCGATGCGCCACACCGGTTCGAGCGGAGCCGGGTCTTGTGAAAGCCGCGGAATCAAATGCCAATGGATGTGCGGAAGCTGGTTGCCGAGCAGTTCATAGTTGACCTTCACCGCCTGCCATTCCTCGGCGAGGAGGGCGGACACCTGGGCGACTTCTTCGATCAGGCTGCTGCGCTCCTCACGGGAGAGATGGAAGAGTTCTGTCGCATGGCGCTTCAAGACGAGCACCGTCCAGCCGGGGAAAAACTGGTCGTCGTGCAGATAGGCCTTGGTGAGTCCGCAATCGGCGAGGAAATGGTCTTGGCGGGGCCAGGTCCCGACACAAGCCTTGCAGGGATGGTCGCTCATGGTTGGCTGAGGGTCCGCGCCTCTTCCGCCGTGATCACGCCCTTTTTGAGCAAGAGCTGAATGAGTTTGTCGGTGGTCGCTTTGTGCGGTGCCGCTGCTGCGGCTGCCGCGGCGGTCTGGGACTTCTGCTTCGGTGGCTCGCGCCGCTGCCCCATGACGCGAAACGAAGGGGTGAAGACGGCTACGTAGTCCTTGTTCCGGATACGGACGGATACCGGCAGGCTTTCGCTGTTGGGGGTGAGGTCAGGTCCCGAGCCTTGCGGAACGCGGAAAAAGGGTTTTCCGTCGTCCGTGGTCCCGTCCTGGCCGATGATTTCCATCCTCGTGAGGAGGGATTCGCCCGTCAGGTTTTCATGGTCCTGCCCGGCGGTGTTGGTGATGTGATCCAGGACCAGGATCAGGCTGTCGGCCACAAAGAGATCAGGGGAACTGTTGCGAACTGTGACGTCGTAGCGATATTCACTCGAAAAATTGTCCCGGCTGCGCAGAGTGACAAAGGGGGTGACCTTGCCGGTCACGTCCACCAGTTGATCGAGGGCAAATACGGGAGCGGCTGCCTCCGCCAGCACGAGGCACGCGCTTCCTGCCAGGATCTGCATGGAACGAGTCATTCTCATGGTTCCCTCCCGTTGTCGATCAACATCCGGTTCAGAATAACAAAGCCCCGCGGTCAGTGCGAGGATTTCCTCTGCCTGTGCGGGAGTCTGCTTGACACGTTCTTTTCCTGGACGATATTCTGCCGGGCGGTCAACCGTCGCCCCCGGTGCATCACCCCTGCATGGCACGTACACGTACTAGCTCCCTTCCCTTGCTTGTTCCCCGCGCATTCGCATCCACGCTGCTACGGTTCTACGATTATCCTGACCCGCGTCGTCCGGGCCGAATGATCAAGGGCTATGATTGCCCCCATGCCGTGAGGACGGCCCGGATGTGCGCGGCCGTGGCCCAGCGGTTGGGACATGCACCTGCGCGCGTGAAACAGTATCAAATCGCTTGTCTCCTCCATGATTTGGGACGGGCCGGCCTCGATCGATCACTCTTCGGTCGCATCTGGTCTTGGGCCCGCGCCCATGGCATTCCCACCAGACCTCGAGAATGGCGAGCGGCCCATCCGGAGACGCGCTACGGGAAAGAAACAGAAGCCTTTGTGTCCCTGTATCGAGTCGCGATGGAGACGGCCGGCATCACCCTGGATCCATGGGCCTGCGAACAGGTAGAAATGCGTCTGGGGTATGCCCGCCGCCTGGCCGCTCGACTACGTACCGTGAAGCCGAGCTTGCGCGACCTGGGGGTTGCCTGGGCGCCCTGGATGGGGCGGATCATGCTCTATTATTACTATCCTGAAAAACTGGCCGGCGCGCAGCCCTGGGTGCGGCAGCTGGCCGAGATCCTCGTCGCCTGCGAACAATTCGAGGCATTCAGCAATCAGCGCCGGGGGCGTGATTACTACGTGCGGCGACGTGAAGATCTGGCGGAGGCGTTTGACTATCTCGATGGGCTACAGAAAGAAGGAATCATCAGTCGTCCGGTCGTGCAAGCCTTGCGTGGACTCTCGGCAGAGGGTGCGTTTGATGCCGTGCTTGAGCAGGCGAGAGGGCGCGCATTGTCCGAGCGGGAACGGGCATTTCTACGCCAGGCTGGTAGGGAGTAACCGATGGCCGTCAAGACGGTGTCCATGCAAGTGCCAATGCAAGGCGACAGCCGGATGGAAAATATCACCAGGCAGGTGCAGGCGGCTCTTGAGCAGACGCAGCTGCGGGCGGGCATCGTGACGGTGTTCATCAAGCACACGACCGCTTCCGTGTTGATCGTCGAGGATGAGCCAGGCCTTCGTGCCGACACGAAAGCTTGGTGGGACCGGCTCATTCCTGCTGATCCCCGCTGGCAGCACAATGAGCGGAATGCGGGCGAGGATAATGGCCATAGCCATCTGCGAGGACAGCTCCAGGGGCAGTCGCTCACGATTCCCTTCACCAACGGAACGATGACGTTGGGAACCTGGCAACAGATCGTCGTGTTGGATTTTGATACTCGAGCGAGAACGAGAGAGTTGGTCCTCCAGATGATCGGTGAATAGATGCGATCGGTGAGCGTGAACACAAAGATTTCTGTCATCCGGTTCGTGGGTGTGTGGCTATTGTCGAGCCTGGCGTCGGGGCTGTTCCCGCCTGTCGAAGGTGGAGCTAGTGAAGGAACGCCCCCTCTGCACGTGGCGCAAGTCGCTGCGCCGACTGAACTCAGTCCTGAAGAGCAGGCGACGATTGCGGTCTTCGACCGGGCCACCAGATCGGTGGTGTTCATCGCGAACTCGGCCATGCAGCGTGATCCCTGGTCGTTCAACCTGTTTGAGGTGCCGCAGGGATCCGGAACGGGATTTGTCTGGAGCCGGCAAGGCCACATTGTGACCAACTATCACGTCATTTACGGCGCAGATTCGATCACGGTGACATTGGCGGACCGTACCGAATACAAGGCGAAGGTCATCGGGGCAGATCCCGATCATGATATCGCAGTGCTTCAGATTCAGACCTCCGAAACGACACTCCAGCCGGTCACCATCGGAAACTCACAGTCGCTTCGTGTCGGGCAGAAAGTGCTGGCCATCGGCAATCCCTTCGGCCTCGATCACACCCTGACGACCGGCGTGGTGAGCGCGCTGGGCCGGACCATCAAATCGATGAGCAACCGGACCATTGAGGGTGTGATTCAGACCGATGCCGCGATCAATCCAGGCAACTCGGGCGGGCCGTTGTTGGACAGCGGCGGGCGCTTGATCGGTGTGAACACGCAGATTGTCAGCCCCAGCGGCGCATTTGCCGGGATCGGATTCGCGGTGCCGGTCGATACGGTCAGTCGCATCGTGCCGGAATTGATCAAGCATGGAAAGTTGATCAGGCCGGGATTGGGCATCTCGTTGGTTCCTGATGCCATGGCGCGGCGATGGGGCGTCAAGGGCGTCATCATCGGCAAGGTCGGGCGCGGAAGCGCGGCGGAACGGATCGGACTGCACGGAGCGCGCGAAACCGCCGGTGGCCGCATTGAAATAGGCGATATTATTGTTGCCGTGGACGGCAAACCGGTGGAGACGATCGACGATCTAATGGATCTCATGGAGCTGCATAAGGTCGGTGATCAGGTCACGATCGAATTCGCACGCGGCAATCGCCGAATGCAGGCCGTGGCGACCCTGCAGGCCGTCAATTGACCTGGGGAAAGCAGGGCGAAGGGGCGTCTCTGGCAATGCGGATGTCCTTCTGGATGCCGCTCGACTGTCTTCACGCCAAGGCAATTGGTGCAGGTTGTTCAGGAAGGTCGTCCGGCAAGGCCGCAGCCATCGAGAAGTGAGGCGTATCCTTGTGGTACGGTGAGCTTCCGAGCGCCGCGAGAACATCGCTGGCGACCTTTCTCAACAACCTGTTAGGATGACCAGAGTTGCTTCAGCCGGAGGAATTGATATGAGTGACCATCGGAATTCGGATCAGCCTGGCCAAGGGGCGCACCAATCGCCATCCCGCGAGGCCTCGACGCCAGCGGATCCGGTCGAACTGATAGATGAATGTCTCGCCGCCTTTCCCGACGGCGACCCCCGTCAAAAGCTCCTGTATAAGTTACGCCATGTCGTGACGGCGCAGTCGGTCGCGCAGGACCGCCGGGATACCGAATTGAAAAAACTCAATGAGGTCGTCGCGAAGCTCACGGCGCCGGCCAACCGCGTGGGCCTGCTCGTGGAGGTTCCGGCGGAGGGCGTGGCGCGCATCGTGGTCGGCGGGGCGGAGTATTACGCCAATATCGACCCACGGCTTTCGGCCGAGGAACTCAAGATCGGGACTCAGATCCTGGTCAACGAGGCCTACACGGTGATCAAGGCTCTTGGATATGACCGCAATGGGCCGGTGTTGAAGGTCGCGGAGATCTTGCCTGACGGGCGTATTCGGTTTGAACAGGATATGGGCCGGCAGGCCTTGATTCTGCAGCGGTCTAGCGATTTGCTGGCGGTGGACCTCAAGGCAGGCGATGAAGTCCGCATTGAACCCACCCACCGGATTGCGATTGAAAAGTTTGAAAATCGTCAGGCGCGGACACATCTTCTCGATGAAGTGCCGAGTGTTACATGGGCGCAGATCGGGGGGCAGCATCAAGCGATCGACGCTATCCGCAAGGCGATTGAATATCCCCTCCTCCATGCCGAGACCTTCACGAAATATCAATTTACGCAGCCCAAGGGGTTCCTGCTGTATGGCCCGCCAGGCTGCGGCAAGACCTTGATCGGCCAGGCGGCGGCAGCCAGTTTGTCGCAGCTCGTGCGGGAGTCGCAGGCGCAGGCCTCGGACGGCCAGACGAAAAATCCTCCGGTGACGGGCGGAGCCTTCCTTCATATCAAGGGGCCGGAAATTCTCAACATGTGGCTGGGCGAGTCCGAACGGATCGTTCGGGACCTCTTTGCGAAGGCGCGTGCCAGGCGCAAAGAAGGTGCGCTGCCGTTTATTTTTATCGACGAGGCGGAGTCAGTATTAGGGACCAGACGGTCGATGCGGTCGTTCAACATCAATAATACGTTGGTGCCGATGTTTTGCGCTGAAATGGACGGGATCGAGTCGTTGCAGGATGTCGTGATCATTCTCGCCTCCAACCGGCCGGATTTGATCGATCCCGCCGTGTTGCGACCGGGCCGGATCGATCGCAAGATCAAGGTGGCGCGACCCAATCGGGAGGCCGCCGTCGAGATTCTTTCCGTCTATCTCACGCCTGCGCTTCCGCTCGATCGCGATTTGCTGGAGCAGAATACGCAGGACCACGAAACGGCACGTCGAGCCGTCATCGACCAAGTGGTCGGCAGTCTCTTTTCGCGGACCGACCAGAATCGCGTCCTGTCCATTCGTCTTCGAAACGGGCAGAACAAGGTGCTGTATCGCGGGGATCTGGTTAGCGGGGCGATTCTGTCCTCCATCGTTCAACGGGCGAAGGAAAAGGCAATTGAACGGGCGGTGGCGCAAGCCGGCGCGGCGGCCGGAGACGGGCTTCGCGCTCAGGATCTTCTTGATGCGGTGCAGGAAGAATTCCGAGAAGGGGAAATGCTGCCTCCCGACGATGCGGCGGAAGAATGGTTGAAACTCTTGGACCATCATCCTGAGCAGGTGGTCGGAGTCTCGTCATTCCGCCGCGGGCGGCCGACGGAAGAGCGATTGGTCAACCAGATTATCTGACACAGCCTATGCATCTCTTCGGTATTGAAACAGAGTACGGCATTACCAGGGAAGATCTCGATGCGGTCGATCCGGTCGAGGAATCGATGGAGCTGGTGCGCGCCCATTTGTCCGGCGAGTTCGAGCGGCGGTGGGATTACCGTGGCGAAGATCCTCATGAGGATGCGCGCGGGTTTCGCGTATCCGGTTTACAGCAGGACAAGGAAGAAGATGACTTCGCCAAGGTTGATGCCCATCGTCCCTACTCATTTCATGAGATGAAGAGCGATTTGGTCCTGCCGAACGGCGCGCGGTTTTACAACGACCACACACACCCTGAATATTCGACGCCCGAATGCCGTACGCTCAAAGATCTCCTGGCTCATGATCGGGCGGGAGAGCGTATTGTGCAACGGGCTGCGGACCGCAGGAATCAGCGGCTGGGCGGTTCCTACGTGCAGCTGTATAAGAACAACACCGACTTTCATGGCCACAGCTACGGCTGCCACGACAATTATCTCGTCCCGCGCTCGTTACCGTTTCCCACATTGGTGCAGGGCCTCTTGCCGTTTCTGGTGAGCCGTCAATTATTCGCCGGCGCGGGGAAGGTGGGAATGGAAGCGCAGGAGTCAGGCTTTGTCCCTGGCCCCTTTCAACTCTCGCAACGGGGCGATTTTATGGAAGCGGAGCTGGGCGTGGATACGATGCACAACCGGCCCATTCTCAATACGCGCGACGAGCCCCATGCGGACAGAACGAAGTATCGACGGCTGCATTTGATTGTAGGGGATGCCAACTTCTGCGAGTACGCCACTGCGCTCAAGGTCGGGGCCACCAGGCTGGTGCTGGATCTGCTTCAGCGCGGCGAGGCCCCAAGCGTAGAGCTGGAGCAGCCGGTAGCCGCAATCAAGCAGCTGTCGCGCGATCCCGATCTCAAGACGACGGTGCGGTTGAAGGACGGTAGGGCCCTGACCGGTTTGGCCATCCAGGAAGAATACTGGATGGCGGCAAACCGGTTCTGCGGCGGCAGTGATCCGGACGCGGATTGGGTCTTGCGCGAATGGCAGGATACCCTCCGTTTGTTAGGACGAGATCGCGCACAGCTTGTCGGAAAGCTGGATTGGGTCACGAAGCAGTGGCTGCTAGAGACTTTTATGCGCGAGGAACAGCTTACGTGGGAGGATCCCTGGCTCGCCAGCCTAGATTTGGAATACCATAACCTGAACCCCGATCGTGGATTGTTTCTCGGTCTCGAAGCCGAAGGGAAGACATGGCGCATGACGACCGAGCGCGACATTGCACAGGCGCTCGCGGCCGGTCCATCAGATACCCGCGGAGGACTGCGCGGGTTGTGTGTCAGACGTTTTCCCGAACAGATCACGGGGATGCAGTGGGAGCGGGTACAGTTCTCCGGCGGGTTGCGCGCCCGTACGTTGGAGATGGGCGATTTGTTCGAGCCGGAAGCGGTGCAGGCTTGTGCGGCATTGTTTGAAACTGCAGCGTCTCCTGCTGAAGCCCTGGCTGCGTGGGCAAAACGAAAGGACTCACAATGATGCACTATACATCGATGCCGGAACGTCGTGAAGCACCAGGTGATCCGATGCCGAAACCACCGGCTCCGTCCGATGAAGGCGGCGGCCCGCGGCGGCCGGACACGGGCTCGCCGGACAAGGATAACCTGATGAAGCGGATGCGAAAGGTCGACCCCAAACAGGCAGAGCGGTATCGGCAACGCACCGGCGAGTGAGGTTGGCCGCCGAGTAGTGGGGTTTGTTGCGCAATCCGCAGCCTGGAAAGGCCCATGTCGGATGCGCGCAGGCAGGTCTAACCTCGGCGTCCATGTGGAAGACAGAGAGCGAACGGTTCGGAAAGGGTGGAGATATGGGGATGCAGGGGGATTTCTTTCAGTTGTTGAAGGAGCAGGGGTATCAGTTCGGCAATCCTGTGGCGGCTGCGGCGGGAATGGATATTCCGAACGCCACCACTATTCTCGCGCTGAAGTATCGTGACGGAGTATTGGTCGCAGGGGATCGTCGGGCGACCGCCGGCAATATGGTGATGTACGACCGTACCGACAAGGTGTTGGAGATCGATCGCCACAGCGTCATGGCGATTGCCGGTGTGCCGGCCACTGCCTATGAGATGGTGCGCGTGCTGGAGCATTCGTTCAAATACTATCGCCGCACGCAATTGCAGGAGTTGAGTTTCGAAGGGAAGCTTCGCGCGGTGTCCAAGTTGCTGAAAGAAAACGTGCCGGCCGCGTTGGCAGGGACCGGAGCCGTGGTGCCGGTCTTTGCCGGGTATGACCATGAGCAGGGCGCAGCCAAGATCTATTTCTACGATATTCTCGGGGCCGAGTTCGAAGCGGTGGAGTATGCGGTGTCCGGTTCCGGCTCGCCGACGATCCGGGGCATTCTCCACTATGTCAACACCTGGGGCCCTCAACCGTTGGCCGCCCTGCCTGAAGAGCAGGCCACCGTGCAGGCTCTGCGATTGCTCGCCAGCGCGGCGGAGTTCGATTCGGCGACCGGTGGCGTGAATCGTGAATTGAATCTCTATCCTGTCGTGAAACTCATTACCGCAGCCGGCGTGCAGACCATTGCGGATACCAATTTGAAACGGTTGTATGAGCGTGAAGTCGTCCGCGGGCTGTAATTTCTGGGCGTCCGGTGAAGGCCGACGAGTATGTGGGCTTTATGATTCGGATAGAGGTGACGCGTTATGTATGAAGAACCTTATCGGTGGATAGAGGCGGTCGGCAATCGGCGTCAGTATCTCGATGAGCAGTTTACGATGGGTGCGCCGGTCGTGGCGTTGGCGTACGCCGATGGCATCGTGATGCTCACCGTGAGCCGCGGCACGCCTAAGCTCTATGAGATTTATGATCGTATTGCGCTCGGTGGAATGGGGCATCCCGCCGATCTGGAAAAACTACGCTTCTCGCTGCTGGAAATGGCCCATGTCGAAGGCTTCAATCGATCGCCGTCTGATGTCACGGGCGCGAGGCTGATGAAGTATGGGTTGGCGCCGACTATCAAGCAGGCCTTTGAGGAAATTTATAAAGCACCGTTCATTGCCAAAATTCTGCTGGCGGAATTGGGCGTGAAGCCGGAGCGAGATCTGTTCCTGACCATCAACTACGATGGAAATTTTGAAGAGCGTCGGGGGTGGGCTGCGCTTGGTGCCACCACCGCCGTCCAACTTCAGATGGGGAGGTATATCGATTCGCAGCCGGGAGTTTCCCAGGCTTCATTGGCGCAGGCCGTCGAAATCGGTCTCTCCGCCTGGGCGGTGGGCTCTCTCGCACAAACCTCGTCCGGTGGGTCGGAGAGTGAGCCCTCTTCCGTTGTCGAGCCGGGGGTAAAAGCGGAGGCTGAGGCCGTGCCGGACACGTCAACCCTGCTCGCTCATGTGCGGAAGACCGTCGTCGAAAAATCGTTGGAATGTGTCGTGCTGGAACGGAGTGGCCCTGGTTCCTCCAAATATCGGGCGCTTCGCCCGCACGAATTAGACGGACTGCTGCCTCCGGCCGTTCGAGTCCCAGATGCTCATTAATATGTTGCCAACGTATGGTGGAGCGATAATGGCCGCAGGGGCCAGAACGAAGCCGGAGACCGGTATCGACAGTTGGCTGCCATGCTGAATCGTATCTTCGGGCTCGAAACCGAATACGGCCTCCTGGTCAACCAGGATCGGCCCGATCATTCGCCTTCCTGGGTCGCGCAGCGTATCCGGGATCACATCTTTCATGTCGCTCGTCGCGGCGTCCTCGATCTTCACCATCGTGGCCATGATGAGCCTCCCGGCAACGGTGGGTTTTTGACGAACGCCGGGCGTATCTACATCGACATGGGCCATCTGGAATATGCTTCGCCGGAATGCACCACCCTGGCAGATCTCGTCGCATCGGACCGCGCCGGGGACCGGATTATTCAACACACCGTGACTGCGCTGGGGCTGGAAGACACCGTCTCCCTCATCAAGAACAATATCGATCACGAAACCGACGCCACGTTTGGCTCGCACGAAAATTATCTCGTGACGCGCCAGTTTCCATTTTCCCGGCGCGGTCTCGGCCCCCTGGTGACCTTCCTGGTCACCCGTCAGATATTTACCGGAGCCGGGCGGATCGGTTGTGCCGCTGATCCCAACGAATGGGTGCAAATCGGCGGGCTCATCCTGCATCGACCTGGGCTGAAGGATGCGCAGGATCGATCCATTGTCCCCTTTCAGATCTCGCAGCGGGCCGATTATATCGTGAACGATTTCTTCGAGTGGGTGCAGCACAACCGGGCGATCGTCAATACGCGTGATGAGCCTCTGGCCGATCCCAATCAATACCGCCGCATCCACCTTCTGTGCGGGGATTCGAATATGGCCGAATATGCCACGGCGCTCAAGATGGGAACCACGGGCTTGGTCCTTCAGCTGATCGAGGCGGGACAGGCTCCTCGTGGGTTGGGAATCAGCGAGCCGGTTGAGGCCCTGCAGGAGATTTCGCGAGACCCGGATCGCCAATGGATCGTCCGGCTGGAATCCGGGCAGTCGATGTCCGC
>CAZKVY010000018.1:0-57502 GCA_964556305.1 uncultured Nitrospira sp.
GCCCCTCGCCCACGCGGGGGCCGGCTGACAGGGTCACCTTGGCTGACGTGAGCTTCCGCTCGCTGTATCGTGAGTTCACAAAACCTCCTCGTGGTGACTCATAGAATGATATCGAGGCCCTGTGTTTTAGGCAGGCTCGAGGGCGTGGTCAGTGGCGAGATAGGCATTCAACCGTGCCCGATCCCGATCTGGCATGCTGACAAATTCGACGGTGAAAGAATCCCAATGTCCCCAGGTGATGTAGGCCTGGTCGATGATCAGCGGCCACTCGCCATCGGCGAGGTAAATTCGCAATTCGAGTATGGGATCGGGGGCCGTCGGAAGGGAAGCGTGAATGCTACAGCCCGTCGCCCAGAGACACTTGACACGGCCGGTCGCCTCCGAGAATGATTCAGCCGGAAAGGTTCGGAAATCCACGCGACAAGGAATCGTGCTCTGCGCTGACATGATTTCGCCTCCTTGAGTAGATGCCGCGATGACCATGTATGAAGCATAGCGGGCCAGGCATGACCTGACATTCCTCAGAGGGCGTACCACGAAGGAAGAGGCTGGCGGCAGAAACCAGAGAGCGGCAGTCAGTGCGCGGGCGGGTCTTCGATCAAATCGAGCTGACTCAGGGTACGATTGAAGGGGTTCTTACCCGGCACCCCCCCCTGCTGAGGGGGGCTCCCCCAGGACACGAGGATCAGGATCATCGCCAACAACACACCGAGCAACAACGCGCTACCGAGGTGTCCCATGGAGCACTCCTTCCTCCGTCAAGGCGGCATGGCCGTGGAGCCACTCCATGCCACACTCCGACACGCGAGCCCAGGTGACGAGACCCTCCAGGCGAATCAGGGCCACCCCAGGGATCTGCACCGACACCTTGATCACCATCCCGGGGCTGGCAAGGAATGCGCTTTGGACGAGACCCCGTGCCGGAGACAGCTCCCACAGCCAGCCGGTGCCGATGATGCCTTCTTGCACCAAACAAAGGGTACAGGCTATTGGGAAATCCGAGAGACCGTGAGAGGGCCACGACGTGTGCATATCGCGACTGTACGCGAGGCCCTGCGGAAACGGACCTTCCACAGAGGATGGGAAGGGCTGTACGAGGGAGGTGGCGCGTGAGTACTCCGCTGGAATCGATGATTCAATACTTGTCGTGGACGGATGCGGCTCGGGAACAGTCATGCGGTTCGCGAGCGCACAGGCGGAGGAGTAATTGGGCGACCCCGGGATTAGCGCGTCGAGATTCGACCGTCACCTCAGCCAGCCCTCTCGCAAGGGTCCATTCGAATACGGGCGGAGACTCAGAACAAAACAAAGCTAGATACGGTACGCGTCCGAACGGAATGCCTCTATGACCTATGTCATACTTTGAGGGTTGCGCGCCGCGCTATATTCCCCCCCGCCGCTATGCGTGTGCGGATGGAGAAGAGCGCGTATGCCCATACTGAAATGCGCCCATTGCGGACACCCTCTGACCCTGGAGAAGGATCAGGGCTTCCCGGATCATAGTACACGGGCAGATCACATTCACATCCTGCACGACGCTGACTCGCCCTCGTATTGCCTGCTGTGCCAGTGTCGGCATTATACAATTAACATCGAAGGCCAGCGTCCTGGGGAGGTTTAGGCCGGATGTTCCGCAGGTGGGCCGAAACACATCCGCTACAGTGTTCGCGGGTCAATAATCGTCCGGCCCAATGCCTTGCCCTTTTGCGCACGACGGGCAGTACACCATCTCCGGTGCCCATATCGTCCACAAGGCGTTGTCGGTGGACTCGACGGGTTTCTTCCCGCATGCAAAGCAGAATGCTCTCGACTGCTTCCGAAGCAACGCTGAGGGCGTGAGATGTTCAACCGGCATCGACACTCCTTCCCTGGAGGCTCAACCTCTAATGCAGAGTCCGTCCCTGCTCCCCGAACTATTCCATGGCGGAAATAGGTATCGCTGCTCGTCTCTACACCATCCTCTATCCCTGGAATAGAGCCAAAACTCCCGGGCCAATTCACCATGCCGATTACCGCGTACTACCTAGGAGGCCCCCCTCACGGGTTCACAGTTTTGGGGGATAAGTCTGTGGATATCGTTTGGGTGAGGCGCAGAATGCGACTAGGCAGGCCTTGCCGACCATCCTGCCCATTTTCTGAGCATGGCATATGCGGACTATTCCGACACTAGATTTTGGGGCTTGATACCATGGCGTTTCGATAGGCCATGGCCGCCGCGTGTGGCTTGTTGCGATATCCCATGGGAGACTACGTACGTCTTACGCTCGGCGCGGCCTTCCAAAGACACCATAGTTATGCACAGGAGGGATGCGGAGTTGAGTCATCCACGCCGTAATGTGTTGAGGTGAAGCGTGCAAAATAGAACGGGTAAGTCAATCTTGAGGCAACTGATGGTTCAGGACTGTCTCTTCGAGGCAGGCCAGACCATGCTGCCTCGCTTCGACGGCCTTCAGAAATGCACCCCATTCGCCGAATCGTTTGACCGAAAACCGCCGCTGCGTAGCCGTCCCATTTTCCCCCGGCCATCATGCAACCCAATACACGGTGAGGTTGACGGCCTTGAGACGACGATCAATTACGACACTCCGCGTGACTCCCGGGCCCCCCGACCGATTGTTCCTCTTAAGAATGCGCACTGTGCACGCCGCATCATGCGAGGATCTACAGCGAGAAGACCATCTCGATGGGTTTGGGCGGCGTCTAGTGCCTGAGCGGTGCCGCCATAGCAATGATCCGAAAATTTCCGTGTATGAATTCGGTGTTGACGCTGGAGGCTGATCCGCCACCCTCGAGCGCCATGGTTATCGATGCGATAAATGCCGGTCATGGACGGGCCGAGATCTGTTGAGCCAAGTGAATGAGCGTGCAAGTGATCCACTATGGCTGGACAATCTTCTTCATGATTGACTTCGATCCCTTGCCTGCTCACACGAGGGAGCGGCACTCGAAGGGTTCCCGGTCACCGTGCATACTATCTCAAGGGCCCTGCTCGCGAGGTGGGGGTGAGACCGCAGACCCCTTCTCACGAGACGCGTGGCGTAGTCGACGGCCGCGGCTTGGGAATAGAATTTCCGTTTGATCACGGTGGGTAGTGTGATGCCTAGGTGCACTCCATGTTCCACGTCGTAGTTCATGAAATACCAGCACTGGCGTCTGATCTGTAGCGCAAGATGGACGGTGAGTGTCTTGGTGATGACGGGCATGCGGGGACTGTACGCCGACCAATTTCAAGAGAGTATTCCATAGAGGCATGAAGTACCTGTACCTGTGGGGGTGCGCGAAAGAGGTAGGATTGAGGGAGGCGCCGAGTGGAGGAAAACTCGATGGCTAATGAGAGCTCCGTCGGGCGATGAGTTCTCCGGCGTCGAGCACGTGCTTGACCCGGTCCAAGAGCTGTCGGGCCTGCTCAGTAGTCAGCCCTTCACGATTGAAGGCATCCAGAATCTGTTGGATCAATCCATCCGAGACTTCGGAGGACAGGTACGGCACCGGGAACGGTTGGCCGTCTTGTTGATTGGAGGGCCCATCGCGGTTAATTCGGCTTCAGCTTTGTGCGTACTTGCTGGTCAATGATCAACGAGACCCGGTGAAGGAGCTCTTTCGACTCGGCTGGCTGCAAGCCGACTGTTTCAATCACCTTGAGCATATGGTCAATGAGATATTGTTCTTCCTTCGTGTTCGGGGAAGGTCCCGGCACGATCACCTTCCCATTCAACTCCGCGTGACGCCGCATTCTAGGGGACCTCTGTAGGCATCAGATCGTCTGTCCTCAACGTCACGGTCCTCTTGCATCGTGGGCATCCCCAGTCGTTGAGATCTATCGTATTTCCAAAACGAGCCAGCTTCGCTTTTTGGTAGAGCGGCTGTTGGCACAGTGGGCAAGGAAAATGGCGAGTATCGTCAATGACCCGCCAATCGATCTGGTCAGGCGTCTCCTTGTGCCGTTTCTCTTCCAAATAGGTGAACGTGGCGCGCTTCGCATGCCGACCTGTCTCTTCGAGAGTGTTGAATCGCATGGGACGAAATAATGCGGGATCGCTCACATCCTCCCATCATCCCCCCCCGCTGTACTTGGCAACGTTTGAGCTGCCAGTAGGCAGAGAGTGAATTGTGCCGTTGAACTTCGAGCCGCACAATCATGGGATTTGCCCTTCGCCTCAATGGCTATCGCTGCCTTTGCCGATCCTGATCAATTCGCTTGAGAAGATCCAATTGCATCGACAGTTCAATAATGCGTTTCTCCTGCGCCTTCACCTTTTGTTGTAAGGCGGAATTTGATCGGTCCACTGAGCCAACTGAAGTGGCGTGCTCTTCTGGTACTGAACAGGGGGGAGTCGCCGCACATCCCCAACTCAATGCTACCATTGCCATCAGCCCTGCACAGAACCTATGCATAGGCTGTCCCCTTCTTTTCCATGAGATTGCTGCAGATTTATACAGCAGATATAGCATTCCAGAGACATCTTACTTTTCTTTGGGTTCTGCGATAGAAAATTCGCTTGCACCGGCTGTAACAATTACGAGTCGGTGAGATGGAACATGCAGGGTGAACGCGTGGGCTATATCTTTCTCGTTCAAGTCCCAACCGATCTCAATTGGAGTGAGGTAAAATCGGATCGCCATGCAGACTCGTTTGCACCTTGTACGGGTGACCTGCTTCAGCTCAGGGACAACGTGAGCTCCCATACTGCTGAGAGATCTCTGTAAGGTCTTACCTGGTCAAGGCTCACCACCGCCGGCTCGTTGCCAGTAGATTCGGAACCGCCTCACCAGAAAGTGGCTTAGCGAATAAGTAGCCCTGGCCATATTCACAGCCCAACGACCGGAGAATATTCAGATGTTCAGTGGTTTCGACCCCCTCTGCAATGACTTTCCGTCCCAATTGATGCGCCAGAATCATGATCGTCTTCACGATTGCCAATGCATCATCCTCTCCCCCTAACCGCCGCACAAAGGACTGGTCGATCTTAATGAACGTGATCGGGAGTTGCTGGAGATAACTGAGAGAGGAATAGCCGGTCCCAAAGTCATCCAAACAGGCGTCAATACCGTGGCTTTTTAATTGGTGCAGCATAGTGCTCACCACTTTGGGGTTCTCCATTATTTCGGATTCCGTAATCTCGATCTTCAGGGTCCCACGCGCAATACCCGTGGACTGCACCACCTCCTGAAGTGTGGGAACAAGGTCTGGATTAGAGAATTGCTCGGTGGAAAGGTTTACGCTCATCGTCAACGGCGACATGTTGGGGAAGGCCTCCTGCCAAGCACGAAGCTGCGCGCATGCCTCCCGGCAACTCCATTCCCCTATTGACGGAAGCATTCCCAATTCGGTCGCCGTAGCTAAGAATGCATGGGGCGTCATAAGTCCTTGCTCCGGATGCTGCCAGCGAATGAGCGCTTCAAACCCCGTGACCTGTCCCGTCTCCAATTCGATAATCGGTTGATAATGGAGCCGGAATTCCTTTCGCTCCACGGCTTGCCGTAGATCGGTTTCAAGTTTGAGGCGTGTGATGGCTTGGTCGTGCATGACTTGGTCGAAGATGGCAAAGCCGGAGCGGCCGAGGGTCGCAGCGCGATGCACTGCCGTCGTCGCATCTCGCAACACATGCTCTGCATCGTCATACCCAGTGGCACTCAAGGTGATTCCCAGGGTTGCTGTGAGAAAAACCTCCTGTCCGTTTATCGAGAACGGGAGTAAGAGTTCCTGCCGTACCCGTTCCGCCACCCGAGTGGCATTGTCCTCCGATTTCAGATTATCTAGAAGGAACACAAAGTCCTCTCCACCAAGACGAGCCAAAGTATCAGCGGAACGAACCCTCATCAATATCCGTCTGCTGACGTCGATGAGCAACCGATCCACCGCGGAAGGCCCAAAACTATTATGGACAATCTGAAACCCCTCGAGGCTGAGGTAGACAACAGCGAACAAGCGGCCCGGCTCTCGCCGGTTTCGAAGAATAACGCGATTAACCCGGTCAAGGAATAGAGAGCGATTGGGTAGACCAGTGAGGGGATCATGGAAGGTTTCGAGAAACAACCGCTGTTCCGCTTGGCGCTTCTCTTCCGTTAACCGCTTGCGTTCCAACGCCTGTGACACAGCATGGGGCAGCCGACCTAGCCGATCCTTTAATAGGTAGTCAGCTGCGCCGCCTTTCATACACTCCACGGCCATGTCCTCGCCAATGCACCCCGAAACAATAATGAAGGGAATCTCTAATCCGGTGGCTTGTAACAGTTGCAGTGCCGACATCCCGTCAAATTGAGGCAAAGAAAAATCTGATAGGATGAGGTCAGGGGATGAAGCCGTTAATTCCCTGAGATAGTCTTCTTTGGTATCGACTCTGCGACAGGAGGGATTGAACCCCGCCTCTCGAAGCGTCTCAAGCATTAAATCTGCATCCTGATCATTGTCTTCCACAAGAAGCAGCGAGAAGCTCGGGCGCATGAAGATTGATAACCTCTGCTGAAAAATTACAGGTTAATAGAATGAAAGATGGCTATTCGATTCATTACTATAACGGCACCTTGAGATTTGACCAATCGATTTAGTGAAAGTAACTACCAGATCTCTGGGTTCCACTTCCTAGGTAGAAACGATGGCATCCGCACTGATCATCCCACACCTTTGTGACCGCTACTTATCCTTATCAATCGGCCGCTGTGCCCCTCGGAAACATAGCCACCCTGGGGCACCCTTTAAACGTATCCCACCAATCCGCCTGCATCACACCGCTCTCTCAAACGGTAGTTCTTTCTTTGGATGTACTCCATCGGCCCGCGTGCTAAGGAGAGGATAGGCCCGGAGTGGCTTGTCTCGACACGAAGGCACCCACTCCTCCCCATCGTGGGTCCGCAATTTCTTCTTTTTTTGACGAACAGTGGCATGTGCGGTACATAGGAGAGGTAAAATTTGGTGAGAAACCATGGGCCCCTCTTCTTCCGCCAACGTAGCTCCACAAGATTTAACCATCCTCGTAGCCGATGACGATCCGGACCTATTGCTGCTCTGCGCCTCGCATTTACCGACAGCCGGGTATGCGGTATTGATGGCATTAGGCAGCACGGCGGCGCAAGCCACGTGTGACATCTACCCGATAAAGATTGATCTCATCCTCATCGATGTCCTTCTTTATCCAACCAGGGTGGACGTGGATCACGACCGAAATGTCACTCCCCGGGTACACGTTGATAAGCTCGGGGCCATCGTACGCACTAAACGCCCGCTCGCGCGAATCCTGCTCATGTCCGCCTCAACGCCTTGGACCTTGGGGGGGCGAGGTATGTGTGGGGTCCTGCAGGTCTATCCGTTCTTGCTCAAACCCTTCGCGAAGCAGTTCTTGATTGACAAGGTGGCTGAGGTACATGCCTGCCCGCTGCCGGCGCGCGCGAAGTCGTTGGTACAACGAAGTCCTTCTCGCGAACGAGGCTTCTGAGGAAGACAATGTGTCCGGAGGTCCATGGGGACTGACCTATTCTCAATGCGGGAGGAACGTGAATGTCTTACGCCATGATCATTATGGAGCGGCCTGACCCATCAGAAACGAGGGAGGCCTATCCAGTAGTTGACGCGCTATCCCATACAGATGGCGTCTTTGGCATGGGTGAGTCGGCGTGGATCTTTGATACCACGAAGGCGATTGTCCCATTTGGCTTGCTCATTGCTCAAGCCAGCGAGCGGGGCTTACAGCTGTATGTGTTCCATCTTCCCGATGACTCCTTTCGTCTGCACGTGACCTCCTACCCTCGCTCAGAAAAGTTACAGCAATTCTTGAATGCCTAGCGACTAGGGGCCTATCGTCGTTTTTGCCCTTAGTCGTCGGCCCTCCGGAGAACCACGACTTCGGTTTCCTAAATAAGGTGTCTAGGTGCCCCCGGAAGGGCTAGAGAATCTGATCCTTCTTAGACATGGGTTGTTCATCTTTGACCGCCACCCGTTTTGGGGGCGATGCATAGGCATCGGAAGGAAATGCAAATAATCCCCCTGTATTATGTGCTAGTCCAGGTCACCCGGCCTACGAGTCGTCCTCCTGACTTCTGTCACGCCGACCTGGAAAACGAGTCGCACCGACTTGGCGGTTTACTCTGGGAGTCGTCTTCGGCAACGTCCGTGCACGACCAAAGACTTAGTGCAACAATTCAGTCATTGCTCCCGAGAATTCGCGATTCTCCCCTTGCTACCTCTTCAGTACGCGGCACGACAGTGTGCATGATCGCCCGTATATAACTCTAGTCATAGTCTGCTCAATCTCTTCTTGTAACGAGTTCGAGTCGGCTTCCTCAGTAGGCTTTTAACCCATCTTTGCGTTCTCGGTTGTTTCTGGACATTCGTTCCAAGGGATTTCGGTGGTGGGAGGATGGCCAAGATACCATGCGGCTGAAATCTGCGTTCCTAAGGGTTAGAAGCTAATTGGGGGGTATCCCCAGGTGACGACAGGGTGTCGTCTGGGTAGGATAAATGTTGGCGGACTTAAAGCGACAGCTCGCCAGAGCGAGGCTGCTCGCAGGCACAACCGAACCTAACCCCCCAGCGAGGAGGAAGCCATGTCTACTATCGAGAAATCTGTTGAGGTCAATGTGCCAGTGCGGACGGCTTATGATCAATGGACCCAATTTGAAGCATTCCCTCGGTTTATGGAAGGCATCGAGCAAGTCACACAACTCGACAATACCCATCTCCATTGGAAAGCCAATATTGCTGGAAAGATTAAGGAATGGAACGCAATCATCACCGAACAACACCCGGATGAGCGGATCGCGTGGAAGAGCACAGACGGAGCGAAGAATGCAGGTGTCATCACGTTTCACCGACTCTCAGACCAGAAGTCCAAAATCATGCTGCAACTGGACTATGAGCCTGAGGGGGCCGTGGAAAACGTGGGCGATGCGATGGGGGCCGTGTCGCTTCGTGTGGGAGGAGACTTACAACGGTTTAAAGAGTTCATCGAGTCGCGGGGGCATGAGACCGGTGCATGGAGGGGTGAGGTGAAAGGCAAGTAGTTGCGCCAAAGGTCATGTGTTCACAACTCGTGGTTCAATGAATCGAAAATGTAGCTCTGCCTCGGGATGTTCAACAACGTTGACTGATATCGACATGGCCCTTTCTATCAGACGCAGTTGGCGAGCCGTAGGCGCTCTGGGGATCCTATTGTCAACGAGGTGCGTTGAGATGCGCGAGGCGGTCCAGGGAATAAGCTTCCGGCCTAAGTCGGAAAGCCAGTTATGCATGTTTATTCTCCTGATCCCTTACGAAACAGACGGACTAATGTGAGATAGTGGCCCCCCTGGTAAGATCCATGACTTGCCTCATCTGAAGCGTGTCCAGAACCACTCTGAGGGTTTGGCCGATGACGTAGGGGCAAATATTCCGCAAGCTTCCACTGCACTCGCTCCTGTAAGGCAGGTGAATCAGGGGACTACGTATCATCATTCCACGACAGATTCTGGAAATAAATCGAGACACGTTCCTAGTCTTTCTCGTCGATGACGCACTTCGTAGGATAGTTGGAGGATCAAGGGCCTTTACCAGGGACAAACGTATAGAGCAACCCCGTACAAGATGGGCTGATAGGACACGTTGCAACTCGGCGCTCGAAGGGATCGGCACAGTAAAATGGCAGGTCTATGACTAACGGGCTTGACCTACTTCTCTCACTCTTTTTGGTTTGTCGAGTATTGTTCCACTCAGCGCCGGCGAATCGACTAAGTCCACCGGCACGGGTACGATACAAGGTGAGGATGGTTCTATGAGTACTCATCGGAGTGGAATCACGGAATCCCCTACCGAACCAACTGCAGTAACTATTTAGGCCACTTAAGCGTTGAAAGAGGATCGCGTGGGATACATGAGACAGAGTTGCGGGGCAATCGAATCTGCAGATGGGACACTGGAATGGCGAGTGTGGGCTCCTAAGGCCAAGGAAGTGGATTTAATTCTGATTGATGGATCACACCGCCGCTTAGAGGCCATGGCCGCGGAACCGTGCGGATATTTTTTGTATCGTGGTCAGAACGTGCCTGACGGACAGCGTTATGCCTACTCGCTCGACAAAGGCCCTGACCGAGCCGATCCAGCCTCCCGTTGGCAACCAGAGGGAGTGACCGGGCAATCCGCTGTGCTACGGGTGTCGAGTTTTGAGTGGTCCGATGGACGATGGCAGGGCATTGCGCGGCAAGACCTGGTCTTCTATGAAATCCATGTCGGCACCTTTACGCAGGAAGGGACTTTTGATGCCATTATCCCGCGCCTAGCGGCTTTACGGGACTTAGGCATTACGGCCCTCGAGTTGATGCCAGTGGGCCAGTTTCCAGGCGAGAGGAATTGGGGCTACGACGGTGTCTCTCTGTATGCTCCGCAACAGAGTTACGGCGGGCCGTCAGGACTCCAACGCCTAGTGAACGCCTGCCATCATCACGGCTTGGCCTGTTTTCTCGATGTGGTCTACAACCATCTCGGCCCCGAGGGGAACTACCTGTCTGAGTTTGGCCCGTACTTCACCGGTCACTATCGCACTCCGTGGGGAGATGCCGTGAACTACGACGGAGCCGGAAGCGAAGCCGTGCGCACATTCATCATCGACAACGCCCGGATGTGGATACGTGACTATCATGTAGATGGGTTGAGACTGGATGCCGTGCATGCGATCTATGACTTCGGCGCCCGGCACATCTTAGAGGAAATCAAAGAGAGCACCGATGAGGCGGCGCTCGACCGTGGGTTTCCTGCATACATCGTGGCGGAGAGTGACCTCAACGACGTCCGCCTTCTCCTCCCGAAGGAGCAAGGCGGTTACCACCTCGATGGACAATGGAGTGACGATTTCCACCATAGCGTGCATGCGCATCTGACAGGCGAGCGGCAAGGCTATTATGCTGACTACGATCACCCTGAGGAGTTGCTTCAGAAAGTGCTCGAAGACACGTTCGCCTTGGATGGATGTTACAGCCGCCATCGCGACCGTCGCCATGGCGCGCCGGTCGCAGGACTTCCCGGGGATCGATTCGTGAGCTGCATCCAGAACCACGATCAGATTGGAAACCGCGCGGCGGGCGAACGCTTCGGCACTCTCGTAATGCCTGCCGCCCAACGTTGGGCGGCCACGTTGCTTCTCCTGGCGCCGCATCTGCCGTTGCTATTTATGGGTGAAGAGTATGGAGAGGATCGTCCTTTTCAGTTTTTTTGTTCCTTCGAAGGTCCAGCGTTGATCGAAGCGGTTCGCAACGGACGGAAGAAGGAATTCGAGGCCTTTCACGCCGAGGGAGCTGACGCGCCAGACCCTCAATCGGAATCGACGTTCGAGCGGTGCCGACTCAGCTGGCGATGGGAAGAAGAGCCGTCAAAAGGGGGTCTTAGGAAACTGTACAGGGATCTGTTGCAGGCACGACGATCATGGCCTGCCTTGCGGAATTTTTCCACACGTCGTGCACGATTGCATCGTGGGCCTCACGGCCCAGTCATCCTGGAGCTAGTGCGCGGGGATACCCAATCGGATGTGTTACACACGGTGCAGGTATTCTGCAATCTGACCAGCGAGATACAATCGTTGTCCGGAGAGGAGCTGACGACGTTGCTCTTCAGCTCTGAGTCGACGCGCTATGGTGGAAACCGAGTCCAGAGCTTACATCCCAGGCACCTGTTGCCGTATGAAGCGATGGTCTTCGGACCGTCGGATCTGACGACGTATGGCATCGAGTGAGATGACGTGGAAGCACCGACGCGGGAGGACGAACGTGCACACGACAAACTATGCCCGCATCTCGGTTGTATCCAATCGATTGAGTAACTGTGAAATGGCAGAAACCGCACAGGCTTACTGGGGAGCTGCGCCGGGAATTTCCTGACTCAATGGACGCAGCGGAGGACTTCTCATCTATGGAGCTTGCAACCAGGTATAGGGGACACCACCACCCGGTAGGCATCAGAATGGTAAAACTGAGGCAAGCTGAACGAGACGTCCTCGTCCACAAGCGGAAGGGCACGATCCAAGGTGACCACGGTCGATGCGAGTGGACCCGACCCCGTATCAGGAATGTGCTCAGCACAGAGATAGAGGCTACTGCCCTGACCGACTGGGAATACCCGCTTCGCATTTCTCAGGATCACGGTGGTGTCTGCAGTCGAGTACTCCTCGTACTTACCCAATAACAACTGCAGGGTGCCCGATGCTTTTTCGAACGCGGCGAGGGCATGAAGCTTGGGGCTGTCGGTCATCGTCTGCAGGCGCACCCCTTCCATCTCCGCATAGGATTTGTAAATATGCCATCCTGGCCGCTTCGACTGCCGGTCAACGTAGAGGAGACCATCAAGCGTGGGATTGTCACACGTATTTTCCACCCTATCGCGGCTAATGTCTTGAGGATCCGGCCAACAAGATCTCATTGCGCTGAGAATATTCGCTCGTTCGTACGCCGCAATGACACCCACGGTGTATCCTGCGATAGTCCACGTCTCCTGCCCCAAGATCTCATTCACAGAGATCGGCCTGGTAAGACCTCGCCTGGTTAAATAATTCCGCAAGTCCTCCACGAGCCCTGGAGCATGTGATGGATCGTCATATTCGTGATACGCCACCACGTCGGGAAACACGCCGTGATCCTGACTCCATTCCAGAAAAGGCTTCAGTAATCGGTACCGGCTTACACTGGGCCCTACGACCTGTGCGCCCGGAATGCGATGTTTGATACGTTGGTAGGCCAGCCGCCATCCTTCCTTGAGGCGTTCGTTGTCGTTGATGGGAAGCGTGGCTAAATCCGGCTCATTATAAATATCCCACAGCACGCTCAATTGACGATCCACGACCTGATCGATGATCCGATCGACATGGGCCAACCATGGCTCATACGATCCATCCTGCCCGATTTGATTGAGATCAAAAATCTGGAGGGGGAGATCCTTGAACACCAGTCCAAGGGTCAATTGAAACTCCGTCACGCCGGCCTGCTTGAGCCGGTCGTAATTCTTGAAGACATACCCGGCATTGCCTCGAAAACTGGTCGGCTTCAGCGGAAGGATGAGTTCCATGCTCGGCTCGGCGGGTTCGATGCTCACCAGATACCCGTTAGCCCGATGGTTCATCGACCCCTGCTCGACACCAAGGTCGACCATGATCGTGCCAGCTTGACTCCCTGTGGCACAGAACAGCAGCAGTGCATGAGTGAACGCCACGGTGAGGCGAACAGCTCGGGATGTCTGACGTCGGATCATACCTCCTCGTCAAGAAATACATCACAGAAGAATGTGGTTGTACTGCGGAATACGAGTGAGGGTCAAGCCGAAGGAGGCAAGATCACGCTGCGGCGCAGAGCTCACGCCAGCCGGGAATGAAGGCCAGAAGGCTCTCACGTGCCAGATAGCTCTGATCCAGGCTGAGCAGATCACCCGTCCCCGCATCAGCGTTCGCTTGAGTCTCGGCCAAGGCATTTCCCACATGAACGGCGGTCACAGCATGAAAACCGGAGGCCTTACAGTCGCCGGGATGTTGATGAAACGCCACTGCCTCCACAATCCCGTCGCTAAGCCCCCAAATGCCCAGCAAATAGGCGCCCACATGCGCATGGTCTGCTCCGAATATGTCTCGCTCGGCGGCCCAGTCCGGCATGTGCCTGTCCCGCATCAGTTCAAGCACTTTCCTATAGTCGTCAGGCTTATTAGCCACCAGCACCAATACTCCCACGTCGTGGAGCAGTGCTGCGGTAAAGGCTTCATCGATCACCTGCTGGCTCGCACCGGCTTCCTTGGCTATCCGACGGGCACAGGTGGCCGTCAGCATCGCGTGCCGCCACAATTCCTCCAGCGAAAAGGCCGGCAATCGGGCTGGGTCAAATTGCGCAAACACCTGGCTGGAGAGCACGAGCGATTTGATCGTCTCAAAACCCAGCAGGGCCACCGCTTGCTCCGGATCGGACACATGGGTGCGGAGGCCGAAAAAAGCAGAATTCACCAGCTGGAGGATTTTCGTGACCATCCCGAGATCCCTGGCCACAATGCGTGAGGCTTTCTTCAGTGACGCTTGCGCACCCTGCATCTCGTGCATCAAATCCTGGTAGATCGAAGGGAGACTCGGGAGCGATTTGATTTCGCTGACCAGCGTCCGGAGCGCCGGATTGGCCAGCACCGCTCGTAACGCCTCGGCCTGCGCAATAGTCGCCTTCAAGGTCTCCACATCCACAGGCTTCTGCAGAAACCGATGGGCGACGGAGGCCGATCGCAGATAGTTCACAGGGCTCTGATCGCCGGACAGGACAATGCGGATCGTCTGTGGACAGACCTTACGCACCTCCGTCAGGAATTGTGCGCCGTCCATTCCTGGCATCGTCATGTCTGAAACCACGACGTCGCACGGAGCCTCGCCCATGGCGGCCAAGGCGCTCTTGGCGGTGGAGAAAAACTCCATCCTCCACTCGGACTCCATAGAAGCCAAGGTCCGTTGCAGATGTTTCAGAATTTCCGGCGCGTCGTCGACAAAAACCACGCGGCGCATAGCCCCCTCCTCCCGGCAGGATTCGTCTCATCTCCTCATCGGTCGGGAGGCACGGGACCTTAAATCCCTGCTGGAAACACCTCGAGGGGGGTGCAGTGGAAGGGACCCTATGGATACGGAAGCGGTGGGTTAGGCATGACCCCGCCGGTTAGTTGCGGTCCAGATCCCAACTGACGATATCGGCGTTTTTGCCGTCGCCGCCCGGAGTCCCATCGGCGCCGAACGAGATAATCTCAAATTCGGCCCCCTGCGAGGAAGGAACCGTGTATCTATAAGGAGTGCCCCACGGATCCACCGGCACCTTTGGAAGATACCCACCCGCCTTCCAATTCGGCGCAGCAGGACCGGATGCAGGCCGTTCAACAAGAGCCTTCAGTCCCTGCTCGGTCGACGGCAGATTGCCGTTATCAAGCTTGTACAATTGAAGGGCGCTTTCAATGTTTGAAATTTGCGCTTTGGTAGCCGCCCGCTTGGCATCTTCCGTTCGCCCCATCACCCGGGGAATCAGGAGCGTTGCGAGGATGGCCAGGATCACGACAACGATCATCACCTCGATGAACGAAAATCCCTCGCAACGTCTCAGTCTCTCGATCTGCGCATAACGATGATTGGCAACCGGTCCGCCGTGGCCGTTCCATGAATGTTTCAGATGGTCACAAACTCCCATATGCCCTGTGCTCCTTCTTTTACCCGATTCCGGCATCCATGCGTCACACCATCAGACCGATGTGGAATTGTAACAGGAACTGCTATGAGACTGCAGTCGACTCCCGTCGCATCAATCCTCGTTTCATTACCATCCGTACCAGGCCGGAGCCTGCCTGTTCAGATAGGTCTACTCCTTTAAGGCCTGACGATCTGATACAGCATGATCCCTGGCCTGAGTTGCGCGCGAGGCAGCACACTCTGATGCATGCGAAACGTCGGAAGCGAGGCCACTGGCGTAATGGCCTGCATCCGTAGTCCGGGGGTCCGACAACTATCCGCGATCGATGGAGGGCCGACAATGAACGCCATCGCCCCTGGAGACAATTTTCGCGCCAGCTGCTGAAGCCGGGCGCCAATCACGTCTGGCTTGTCATAGAAACTAAACGGCATCCATTCGTAGGCAACGTCGTACAGTTGGTGATGACTGTCTCCGCCGTTTGCGTCCGTCCGAGGCTTCATGCGCACATGTTCGAGCCATGCCAATCGTTGCGCGCGAGCTAACTGATTCCACAGCATCTGCGCCTGCCGCTGAGCAAAGGCCGGATGATCGTATAGCACCGTATACGCACGAGGTCGATCGTTGCCGACATAGGTCGTGATCGTGCCATCAAATCCGGAAATCAGCAGATGCCCGGCTTGCGCCATCCGCGCGGCCAATGGTCGGTCCTGCTCAAGGAGGTCTTGTAGGTAGTCGGCTACAAAAGGCTGTGTCGCCAACTCTCCAATTTCCGCATCATCGTCTGGATAAAACAACACAGCGCCGAACGCGTCCTCCGGACTGACTTGCGGTGCGGATCCTCCGAATACCGACGTCCAATCAGCGACGCACTGAGCTGCGCCAGGCGTGATAGGAGCGGTAACCGGTCCCCAGCTGTCCGGTAATGGAATCGTTTGGGTAGCTTCTCCATCGGTCAACAGGAGCTGTCCCTGCTGGATCGTCAATCCACGCTGGCAAGGCGCGGTGCCTCTCCAATCAAATGGTTGATAGGATAGCCCCTCCGGATCATCCCAACGAGTCGCCTTCATCATTCGTTGGCCCTGGATCGTGACGCACAGCTTCTGGGTCGCGTCGAAATGTCTTCTCGGTGGATCCGGGACCGGCATCCAAGTCACCACGTGGGATCGAGGCGCATCCATAAACACCGGAAAGGGATCACCGCCGCCAGTCAGGTGGGGGGAAAAGAAGTTGTTAAAGAGACGATACGCCGCTTCGGACGGATAGGTTGGAATCCCACGATATCGCAACGATCTCGGAACGGATTGTGCGCGATTCTGATCATCATAAAGACCGCGAATCAGTTCAAACAGGGCGGAGCCGGTGCCTGGGAGCAGCGATAAAAATAACTCGACGACCGGCAGAAAATCGATGTCTTCCCAGTGCATGGCCCCCATACAGGCCATAAATTGCTTGGTGTCGAAGGTTCCGTCCGGCAAATAGTACATCGCATCCTTCCGGTGCCGGATTGTGGCCGTCCCCTTCGCGTCGATGGCCAGGTCCTGATCGCTGTAAAAAAACCGAACCTCCTCCAGCGGAACCCGCATGGCCTGTGCCGCCATGCCTCGAAGATCGTCGGCCCTGAGCCGCTGCCACCCCGGCTTCCTGGACAAATCAAGCGTCATCGTGTTCACGAGCCCCCCGGGAATCAGACCAACCCATGCTCCCCAGTCCAGGTGCACGCGGCTTCGAAGGAGTCGCAGCCGGCCATCGACTGATTCCCATTCACATTCATGTAATGGGTACCCTTCGGGGTCCGTAGCCAGGATGCGACGACCATGGCTTCCATACGCGACGAGATGCCCCATTGGGAGATGGATAAACGACGACGCTGAGGCCGACAGGCGCGGCGCATCAGCGAGATTGGAACGAAAGGTGAGCGAACCGGGCTGGCTTAATATCTCCTGTAACGAGGCATTCACGGACATTTACTCGCGGATCTGCCCGCTTCCAAGCACGACGAATTTCGAACAGGTTAATTCCTCCAGCCCCATCGGTCCCCGCGCGTGAAGCCGGGATGTGCTGATGCCGATCTCAGCCCCTAGACCGAACTGGTACCCGTCATTGAGCCTCGTCGATGCGTTCACCAGAACCGCACCGGCATCGACTTCGCGCAAGAATCGCATTGCGCGGGGATAGTCCTTGGTCACAATCGCTTCGGTATGACGGGAACCGAATGTGGCAATGTGCTCAAGCGCTTCATCCATATGCTTGACTACCTTGACTGCGAGAATGAGATCGAGAAATTCGTGCCCGAAATCTTCTTCCACCGCCGGCTTCACTTCAGGACACAGCTGGCACGTCTTTGCGCAGCCGCGGACCTCTACCTTCGCAGCTAATAGCTGCTTAACCAGGTGCGGAAGCCAGGTCCTCGCGATACTGTGGTGGACCAAGAGGGTTTCCATGGCATTGCAGGTTGATGGGCGCTGGACCTTTGCATTGATGCAGATCCGTTCTGCCACTTTCGGATCGGCGTCCGCATCGACATAGGTATGACAGACGCCCTTATCATGCTTCAGCACCGGAATTGTGGCATGTTCGGCGATGGTCTTCATCAAGGACTCCCCGCCCCTGGGGATGATGAGGTCGATATACTGATCCTGTTTCAATAACAGCTGAACAATTTCACGCTCCGGACGATCGACGAAGGTGATCGCGCCGGCCGGGACACCCGCCTGTTCGGCTGACTCACTCAAGACCTTGGCAATCGCCATATTTGAGTGCAAGGCTTCCGATCCGCCCCGCAGGAGACAGACATTTCCGGATTTGAGACAGAGGGCCGCCGAGTCCGCCGTCACATTGGGACGGGCCTCGTAAATGATGCCAATGACTCCGATGGGTACCCGCATCCGTCCGACCTGCATACCATTCGGCCTGGTCCACATCTTAGGCATCTCTCCAAGCGGGTCCGGCAAGCGGGCGACATCACGAATCCCGGCGGCCATGTCACGAATCCGCTCGGCTGTCAGGCGCAAGCGGTCTCCCATAGCTTTACGCTCGGGCGTGGCATCGAACTGCTCCAGATCCTTTTCGTTCTCGGCCAGCAGCTCGGCCTCATGCGTCTCAAGTCCTTCGGCCATGGCCTCTAACGCTTGATTTTTCACTGCCGTCGAGAGGGTCGATAGTCGACCGGCGGCCGCCTTGGCCTTCTTCACCAATGCAGCCACATAGTCTTGAGGAGAAAGTACTTCAACGGGAGCTTCCAGCTCGGAGGCTGGGGATTCGGTAAGGTCTTGTTCCATGTCGTGAATTCCTGCTGCTTGGCGATACATGAGGCCCCAGGCCAATGTATCCGCCGATCAAGATGGTGAACGTCGGTGCGGCAAACTATAGCGTGACAGGATACTGTGGGCTTTGGAGGCGGGTCAAGGGTTACGGGGAGGCCCTGGCATCATGGGCGCCCCCGGTGGCGCTGCAGCCCCGGGAGCCGCACCTGGTGCACCGGGTTGGACAGGCATGGTCCCGGGAGCCAGGCCCATCATAGGCGGCATCAGCATGGATTGCGAGGAAGGATTGGGATGCTGAAACATCCAGTCATGGTAGGTCTTGCGCCCTTCGAAATGGCGAATGGCCAGCGGAAAATCACGTTCCTTAACCGGTTTCACTTTGCTCTTGCTCCGCACCCCCATGATTCCTCCCGTGGGCGCGCGCATATACTCCCAATCTCCTCCGCTGATCGGGTCTTGGTACACTCTGCGCAAAAAGGGTTTTGGCGTGCGCGTCAATTCGGCTAGAGACTGAGGATAGATTTCGGTGGCCATGATACGCCCGACTTTCATCGAGGCGGAATACAGTGCCAGCGCGTTCTGAATTTCGATCCCCTTGGCCATGAGGTCGGCTTCTTTCTCACGCTGAACCATCACCGTCCACTGGCGGGCCGCTGCAGAGACCGAAATTCCGATCAGAACGATCGAAAACATTAAGGCCAGGTAGGTGATGCCACGGGAATTTTGCAGATGGCCACGCAATCCCATCACCCTCCTAGTTGGGTTGCCCCCCTGCGCCGGGCTCATCCGTAACCGGAATGACCTGCGTAATTTTTGATCCCACATCCTGAAGCGTAATTTCCTTCAACGACACCTCCTTGACCAGGACCTCCCCGCCAATCACCTCTCCCACCTGGACGACGTGCATTTCATCATTTTTCACGACCACCGCCATGTTCTTCTTTTTCTGCGACCCTCCGCCCACCGCCATAAACCCGACATAGCGATATTGATTGAGCTCCGTCGCAATACGTAGCCGTTCGATTTCTTCAGGAGTTGGTCCTTTCGGACCTTCGACCACCGGTTCCTGCTCTTCTTCCGAAGCCTGCTCCTGCGCTTCCTCCGCCTGCTCGCGTACGGGTGGAGCAGCCTTGGCAGAACCACGTGAACGGCCTCGGCCAGAAGCCGGAGGCGGAACCGCAACCGGCTCAACCTGGGGCAGCAAGCTGGCAAAAATATTGCGCGGGGTCGCAAACGTGGCCTCGCGTTGTCCCTTGATGGCGGCCAGGCGCTCAAGATGAACGTGCAAAGCAGCACCGGCGGCGGGTTGAGGCGGCTTGTTCGTTGCCCGTTGTCCACTGACGTGGGTCAACGGCACCCGTGCCTGTTCACTGGAATGGTCGAATTGCCAGATAATCAACCCGATCCAGAGCACGACGAGGGTCAGCAACAGCAGCCCCTGATTTTTACTGACTCGATTCATGGGCGTTAGGGCGTCGGAGATTGCAGATGTTCCCCGCGCAAATAGGTCGAAATTCTAATATTGAAAGTTAGTTGCTGGTCTTGAATGTTGCCGGAGCGGACGAGGTTGAGATCCTCGATAAACAACAGTTCCTGGGCCGATTCCAAATTGTAGAGGAACCGCCGCAAATCCTCATACCGCCCGGTGACCGTCCCCTGCAGGACCGCCTTGGTGGCGTCCGGAACGGAGGTCTTCTCCGTCTTATAGGAAAGGGCGGGCAGCGTGACCTGATCTCGCTTGGCCTCTTCCGTCACACCGAGCGCGAGCGGTGCAAAATCCCGAAACAACGGCAGGACGGCCCATACTCGCTGAAGATCAGCCTTCGCCTTCTTCGCTTCCCTGTGCCGATTCAATTGCTGCCGCGCCTTGACCGATTCGGCTTCGAGTCTCACCTGTTCTTCTTCCGCCGCTCCCAGCACCAGGGCGTGAATGCCGTAACTCACAATGAACAGGGCGGCCACGAAGGCTAGCCAAGGCAGGATGGGCGCATAGGGTTGACGCCACGTCAGTTGAAGCCGATCGAGTCCTGGAAACATCATTAATTCCGATTCCGATACCGCAACGTCAGGTCGAACTCCACCAGGCCGTTTCCCATCACCCTGTGCTGACCCAACACGGGATCTTTGAATTGGGGATGGTCTTGAAACATCACCGTCAACGTCGTCACATCTTCCAGCGCTCTGGCGGAGCCGGTGAGCATGATCGTGGCATTGGCCGGATCAAGCCGGATACTGTTGACGGCAATCCGCTGGGGAATGGCGCGCTCCAATTCCGTCAGAAACCGGGTCCATGAAAAACTCCGCTTCTCGATCAGATGATTGGCGAACTCAATCTCTTTGGGCAGCACCTGCAGCGCGGCGTCGGAGAGATCCAGGCCTTCCTGCTGCGCTTCTCTTAGCAACTCTTTGTCCCGCTCCTGCACCTGCTGTAGTGCCGATTCTCGCGATTGCACGTCCTGCCACACCAGCCAGGACTGCGAAATGTCCCAGAGTATGGCTAAGCCGATTACTCCCGCCATTACCATGATCAGCAAACGTGCCGGAGCCAGATACCAACGATAGCGGCTACTCAGATTGATCGTGAACACGCCATTGCGCGCAGAGGGCTGCCCGATACGGAGAGCTACATCCCGAAGGACCGATGCCAGATTGTCCAACATCATGGCTAGACGACCCCTGCAATCGCCGGCATGGCCGCGCTCGTCCGCGGCCCCGCGATCGGGCCGCCGCCAACCTGTTGCACTCGTTCCCAGTCCAGATCCTGCACGGGTACGCCCAATCCCTTCTCCAAATGCTGCCGCAACCCGGGCCCCATGGCCTCATCCGCAATCAGGATTGCCTGGCTGATCGCTAATTCCGGCGTCTGTTGCTGACAGGCATAAATCGAGTCTGCGCACTCCTGCACGATCCGATTGATGCCCAGCTGCTCCGAGCCGGACGGCCAGACCCCACCCGAGCCCACACCGCCCTGTAGCTTGGAACGGAGAAAGACCAAGGCGCCCTTGTGAAAGATAAATGCCGTGACCCCGCCGTCTGTCGCATTCACCCACAAGAAATCGGCAGTCGAGCCCGCTGTACGCCAGGCGCCATGCGACCACAGGTTGAACAGGCGCAAACTCGCAACATCCACTTCCTGCGGGATGAGCCCTGCGGCTTCGCAGACGGTTTCATACTGCGCTAACACGGCCTCTTGGACCACGACCGCCAGAACGGTGCAGGGACCATCGCCGGACACGCCTGGCTCGGATAACACTTGTGAAAAGACCTTGGCACCGCTCAATGATAGCAACTGCTCCTGGCCTAATCGCCAGCGCACCAAGGCATCCCGTTCATCCGAACTCCAGGGGAGGTCCTGCAAACGAACGACCGCCAAGCGCACGGCCAGGTCCGGCAGAATCACCGTCGCGGCGCGAGGCACTCCAGGAGTGGACGAACGTCCGGGAGCCTGGGTGGTCGCCGAACCGGCGATCGCGCGAATATGAGATTCCAACTCATGCGGAGACACCACATTTTGTTCCAAAGGCGACAGGCGCAGGATCCCATCGGGCAACGCGGAGACCACGCACTGATACCGTGGTCGCCCCCGCCAATTTCGATGCACCTCCGCCCATGCCAGATCGTGCGCCCCGATCTTCAGGCAATACTGCGGTCTGCTGGTGATCCAATCCCACATCGCTTATCGCTCTTCGCTGAACGTCACTCGGTTGATCTCACGAAGCGTCGTCTCCCCGGCCAGCACCTTTTTGACCGCGGATTGCCGCAGGGTAATCATCCCATCGGTGACCGCACGGTACCGGATCTCAGACAACGCACGGTCGGCCAGAATCATTTCCTTGATCTCGTCCGTCAGGTCCAGAAATTCGGTGATACACTTTCTGCCCCGATACCCTGTGTCATGACACTCGGAACACCCCTTCCCTTCATAAAACGGCGAGCTCTTGAACTCGTCATAATCAAGGCCGGATTCCTCGGCCAGTGCCTGATCGAGCGTGACCTGATGGCGACAATCGGGGCAAATGACCCGGATCAACCGTTGCGCCAGCACGCAGGTCAAGGCCGCGAGGAAATTATAGGAATCGATGCCCATCGAGGCAAATCGGCCGATCACGTCGAACACGTTGTTGGCGTGCACGGTGGTCAACACCAAATGGCCGGTGAGAGCGGATTGAATAGCAATCTGTGCGGTTTCAGCATCCCGAATCTCTCCGACCATGATTTTGTCCGGATCGTGACGCAAAATTGACCGCAACCCGCGCGCAAACGTGAGGCCCTTCTTCTCGTTGACCGGGATTTGCACGACGCCCGGCAGCTGATACTCCACCGGATCTTCGATGGTGATCAGCTTGTCTTCTTGAATATTCATTTCGCTGATGGCGGCATACAGCGTCGTCGTTTTTCCGCTACCGGTCGGACCGGTCACGAGAACCATCCCGTAAGGTCTCGTAATGGCACGCCGGAACCGTTTGAGATCTTCGGGGTTGAACCCCAGACGATCCAGCCGCAAGGTGGAGACGCCAGTTGTGATCGCCTCCCGGTCCAAAATTCGGATCACGACAGATTCGCCAAACACACTTGGCAGAATCGACACGCGAAAATCGACCGTTTTCCGATCGAGGCGCATCCGAAAGCTCCCGTCCTGCGGGACCCGACGCTCCGCGATGTCGAGGTCGGACATGACCTTGAGGCGAGAGACTAGCGGCGGATGTAGCTTCACATCGAGCGGGTCCATGGCTGAGACCAGAATCCCGTCCACGCGAAATTTGACGGTTGTCGCACGATCCGTTGCCTCGATGTGAATATCACTTGCCCGGCGCTGCATGGCGCTTAACATAATGGTGTCGAGCAACTTGACGACCGGGCTTTGATCCTCACCGAAATGGTCCACGGTCAAGACTTCTTCGCCCCGTTCGTCCTCTTTGACCAGGACCGACCGGTACTCCGCTTCTAATTCGCGTAGGGCCTGGCTCGACCCTTCGCTCCGCTCCAGCGCGGCCTGAATGGCGTTCCGTGAGCTCACGACGTAGTGCAGAGGGCGATTGAGCAGGATTTCCAATTCATCCAAGGCCAGTAGGTTCTGGGGATCGGAAATCGCGATGGTCAAAACACCTGCCTCATCTTTGAGCGGCACAAACGGATGACGGCGCATTAACTTGACCGAAATGGTGTGATAAAATTCCGAATCCACACGAAACCCAGTGAGCGCGTCATAGGGAAGGCCATACTGCGCAGCCAGGGCCTGTGCCAGTTGCGTCTCTGAAATGGTACCGTCTTCAACAAGCGTTGGCCCCAACGCGGTGGTGCTACCACCAAGACGGGCCACGACCTGGTCTACGGTGCGGCGAGGCAGAATGCCTTCACGCACCAGCACATCGGCCAGCGAGGGGCGAGTGAGATGACGTTGCATGGCCATACTACAATTCTCCACCCCTGAAGGGAGCCGAGCCCAGGGGCTGATGACGTCGGCGTTGTCGCATTATTGAATCGTCCCGGCCATTTGAAAAATAGGCAAGTACATGATGATGACAATTCCCCCGACGAGCAAGCCCATGACTAGCAACAATACGGGCTCAATCCACGTGGTCAATTGACTGAGCCGCACATCGAGATCGCCTTCATAAAATTCAGCCACATCCCTGAGCATGGGCTCAAGCGAACCCGTCTCTTCCCCGACCGACAGCATTTCGATGGCCAGCTTGGGCAAAATTTTGGGCCGCTCAATGGCGGCCGCCAGGGTACTGCCTTCGCGAATCTCATTGACGGCGGAGACCAACCCGCGAGATACAAAGCGGTTCGAGACCGCTCCCCGCGCAATCTCCAGCGCTTCCACGATCGGCGTGCCTCCGGCCAGCACGGTGGCGAGCGTACGGGTCAATTGGATCGTATGATGCTCCACAAGAATGGTCCCTAATAACGGCAATCGCAACAGATTCCGGTCTACAGATAAGCGTCCGGCCGATGTTTGATACCATCCGCGCCCCATGACCATGGCCACGATGAGGAGAATGGCCACAGGGATCAACTGCGCCTCTCCCATATGAATCACAGAGATCAGCAACCGCGTGGGTGTCGGGAGATTCGCGGACGATTCGCCGTAGACTGAGATAAACGTCGGCATGACATAACTCAGCAGAAATCCGACCACCGCAACGCCGACCACGACGAGGAATCCCGGATACGCCAAGGCCTTCGTCACCTTTTGGCGAAGGCTGATCATCAGTTTCAAGTAGGCAATGTACCGCTGCAAGACCTCCGATAAATTACCCGACTGTTCACCGGCGCGAATGGTGGCCAGATAGAGATCAGAAAAATAGGTGGAATGCTTCGCCAAGGCCTCGGAGGCCGAAGCCCCGCCGCGAATATCCTGACGCACGGCCTTGAGCGCTTCTCGAAACGGAGCACGCTGCGTGCGATCGATGAGAAGATCCCACACCCGCAAAACCGGCAGCCCCGCCTTGATTAAGGCCAGCAGCTCTTGATTGAACACGAGAAAGTCTTGAAGTGGAAGCTTCCCCCAGCGGCTGGAGGACAGGCCAGGCACACCAAACCCCGTTCCGCTTCGAGAAAGGCGAAAGACCAGGAGACCGTCTGCCTCGAGCTTGGCTCGGACAAAATGCTCGTCGTCACCTTCGATGTGGCCCTCGAAGGTCGTGCCATCCGCGCGAGCCGCTCTGTATGAGAAGACAGCCATGGGTTCATCGGGCTCGGCACATCACTCGACGATCTCAGCTTCTATTGAACAAGAGTGCCGGTAGGGGCCGGCTGCACAGCCGCATGCTGCGGCCCAGGATCCGGCAAACGGAGCTTCCGTCCAACCACGATCAGGTTACCTGACAACCCGTTGAGTGAGCGGAGGGCCTCCATCTCAACCTTGTGCCGGCGTGCGAGGCGCCACAACGTATCCCCGCCTTGCACCACGATCGTTCTCCCCAATACGTTTCCCTTTGGCTGTGGGGAAACAGGAAGCGCTGCCGCCTGGAATACAGGTGAGTCCGGTGCGGCCTCGCGATTGAGCGGCAGAGGCTGTGAAGTCGTTTCTTCTTGAACACGGGATCTGTTATCGATCAACTCTTGCGTATCGACGGGCGTTGGAGCCGTGTCGGGACTAGAAGGCAGGCCTTTGCTCCGCGAAGGTGGCGTCGCAGACGATTGTCTGACATGCCCGTTGAACGGCTGAATCGCCTGAGCCACTCGCTCTCGTTCCTCACGGGCTGAGTTTAATTCCTCACGCTGCAATTCAATGATCTGACGGGCCTCCGTCAATCGCCGCTCTGTCTCCCGCAACATCCCTTGGAGTTGCGCCCGCGCCACTTGTGCGTCGGCGAGCTCTTTTCTCTGCTCATCCAGTTCCGTACGTAACTCCGCTGCTGTGCGCTGCGCTTCGCGGACCGCCACTTTGAGGGAGTCCGCCGCCACCTGGAGATCGGAAAGGGGTGGTTCCTGATTGGGCGTCACCCGTGCGCAGCCTCCCCAGGACTCACACAGCAACAAGGCGGCCAACCAGCATCCAAGTCGTAACCCGACACCCATCCGTCGCGCAGGAACATGTGGCTGTATCATGATGTTCATCGCCTTACCATTGGTTGTAAGGTACCCCATTGGTACCGACCAGTTCGGACCCCGAAAACACATCGACCATCCCGCCCTCGGCTTCATCGACCATCTCCTGCCACGATGTGGTAGCTCCGGTGAGCGGGTCGGTCGGAACCCTCCGGAGATAGCCGGCGGACACTAAGGCTTGAATGCTCTCCGGATACTTCCCCTTGTCGGCGCGGTGCTGATCGATCACATCGCGTAACGAGAACAAATCCTGACGCAAGGCGCCTTCCTTCGCTTTGATAATAGCCGCGTGGTATGAGGGCACTGCCAAGGTGGCAAGAATCCCCACGATCGTCACCACAATCATCAACTCGATAATTGTAAACCCGTGCGATGACGACCACGCCCATGCGCCCCTACCACTCTCGGTATTTCGTGCCATCCAAGGCCAGTTCTTGACTCTGAGTCGTAACATCGTAGATATCTTCTCCGCACCAGTCTTTCACACTGGCGGGGTCCCGGTAGCAACGTAGGCGCCAATCGGCTGCTCCGGTCATCGGATCGAGGGGAATTGAACGCAGGTAGCGCCGAATCGTCGTACCCCGCACCGTCGCTTGCTCACCTGTAAGTTTGACACCCAGCAACGCATCGAGCGACTTCGGATATCCGTATGGGCCAGTGACATCTTTACAACTCAGCCGGTTCTTGACGCAGGCTGGCCCCATAAGGGTGTCGCCGTCTCGCGCCCATTCCAGATGAAATGCGTCGATCGCGGCTCGAATCACCCTGAGATTCTGCCGTAGCTCGATCTCCTTCGTCCGTTTGGTGGAGACCTTGGTAAACGGCAGCGCAACCGAAGCAAGGATGGTGAGGATCGTCAGGGTCACGAGTAACTCAAGCAACGTCACGCCGGACTGTTTCACCGCACTCTCACCACTCCTGAGGCTTCGCCGACCCCCTCCGGTACGTCCTGGCCGGGATGTTTGGCCATTTGCACCCGCACGGGCGAGACTCCGGGGGCTTTGGCAAGGAAGGTTAATCGCAGCAGGCGGCCTTCATCTTTGGTGGCCGTCGAAGATCGGTGCAGCCGCAGCTCGACAATGCCATCCGTCAATGACGATGCCGCAGCCACGGGAGCTTTGCCGGCCTCGGTCCCCAAGACATCACCGAGGGTCGCATCTCGAAACTCGAGGATCTTCGGGTCAAACTCCAAGGTGAACGTTTCCGTGTCGAATCCGTGGGCCTGAGTTGCCAACACATCCACACGAATCTCTTTCTCCATTTGAACCGTGGCGTCCGCAGGTTGAATGGCCAAGTGAAGGCTGGGCGGAGCGACGTCTGGATTCATCGTATTCATTTTTGACTTATTCGACCCGGTTTTCTCGATGGCCGTTCCGGGAACCGACGGCACCGCGACCCGGGCCGAGACTGGCTTTGGTTGCATGGCGAATAGTGGTGACGTGGAATACACGGATTCGGTCCCTGACCAAAACGCCTGCCCCTGCGGCCCTGGAATACGCAACGAGTTCACAATATGCGGAGTAATCGTCAGGATCACTTCCGTCGTCACCCGCTGGGTTTTGAACGAACTCAGAAGATTTCCCAGGTACGGGATGTCGCCGATCCACGGAATGGTCACCTTGGTGCGGCGATCCTCTTCCTGCAGCAGACCGCCGAGGATGATGGTTTCCCCATCGCGCACGTTCAGCATGGTCTCTGCCGAACGGTTGCCGAACTTGAACTGCGTGATCGGGGGAGATTGCTGCAACAGGACGGTGTCTCCCAGGCGAATTACCTCGATTTTCATCTTCAAAGACAGCTCATTCGCGAGGTGAATGTTCGGTTCCACCGTCAACTTCACTCCGGTGTCCCGAAACTCGATCGATGTCACGGTCGACGTCGTGGGCACCGCGCCGGTGGCCGCCTGGCCTGGCAGCACGTTCGTGGTCGACAACAGAATCGGCTGCTTATCGCCGATGTTCACTTCGGCCTTTTTATTATTCAACACGCGCACTTTCGGTGCTGCGAGCGTTTTGGCGTCCGTGATCTGCTTGAAAAAGTCCAATTGCACATTCGTGGGAACCTTGAACAGGTAACTGTCCTGCCCCAAGCTGGCCAAGTTGCGATAGGTAAACTGCTGCGCCAGGTCGCCGGCGATCGTCCCTGTAAAACCGGGAGGGACGAGCGAAGCTCCGATCTGCTTGGGATAATTCAACCCATACTGCTGATCCACCGTCCGGTTGACCTCCAGCACTTCCACATCGAACAGCACTTCAGAATCTTCGCGATCGTTGGCCTGAATGATTTTTTCGGCCAGCTCCACTTTTTCCGGTTGGTCTCGAACGACGATGGTATTGAGCGCCTCATTCCCATGGATATGCTTCACATCCAGCATGGATTTCAGGAGCGCCACCATATCTTTCGCCTTGGCCGACGAGAGATAGAACGTCCGGATCATCAAATCCTGATACTGCTCCTGCTTCTGCTTGGTGTTGGGACTGATGATGAAAAGCGTCGGGCCGGCCTTCTGCGCAAACAGGCTGTTGCTGTTCAATACCAGCGACAAGGCCTCGTCGAAGGGTTTCTCTTCCAGCGAAACGGTGATAGGGTCGTTCCGCACATCCTTGTCAAAGACGAAGTTGACGTGGGCAGCCTTCCCCAGTGCCTCTACGACTTCTTTCAGCCCTGCATTGCGAAACTGCAGCGTCACCGGCTGCTTCTGCCGGTCATCACGGTCGGCGGCATGCTGTTCAGCGGATAAACGGGCGACTCCTTCGAGAGCATCCTTATATGTGGGATCTAACTCCACGGCGCGCATATACCCGGTCATGGCCTCGGTCACCCGCCCCAACTGCGCCAGACGCTCCGCTTCTCGATACCGGTCGCGCGACTCCTTAAAGCGCAGCGCCTCGGTCAAGCCTGCCTCATATTCCTTGCTTGTCGGTTCAATCGTGAGGGCTCGCTTGAACTCCTCGGCGGCCTGATCGAATTGGCGATCCTTCAGCAATTGTCGCCCGCGTTCATCATGCGCCGCGGCGGCACGCTCTCTCGAGATGCGATACTTGTTCTGAAGGGACGGCTCGAACGGATCATCCTTGAGTGCCTGCCGAAATGCGACACTGGCCTCCTCCCAATTTCCCGCCGCGAGATGCTGGTCACCGCGTTTGACGTCGGGAGAGCTGAACGTGCCACAGGCCGTGAACGCAAGACACCATGCCCAGCCGGCGACAGCCACGGCCAGCCGGCGGAGCCAATGACATTCGATGTCAACGCGTGTGAAACGGAAGGGTGACTGCATATATCTGATCAACAAGGTTACAACCTCTTTGGTATACCAAACTGACACACACGCGACAATCAGTTTCTCGCTTTGAACGATGCCGGCATCAGCGTCCCGTCTCATACCTGTTTCGGCAGATCGTAGACGAGTCATTAGCTGTTGGGGAGTGTTCGGCAGGTAGAAAACCTAGAAGACCGGCTACTGATTCCATTTCCTGGAGAAAACAACCTCAGGAACGGAACAGGGGCAGAAATTCAGGCAGAGGGGCAGAGCTCCTCGTCAACCGATTGGCAGCAGCTTACAGTCGCCAATATTTCACGGAACCGGGCAAGGTATCCGGACTTAAGACACTTTTGACGTCAACCACCACATTGTTGCGTTGCTTCCGCAACGGCTTGAGCAACTCCGGAACGCCCATGCTCAAATATTCACGATGTGCTACCGCCAGAATAATGCAATCGAGCTGCTTCAACTGATCCCAGGATGACAAGCGGAGCCCATATTCACCCACCGCCTCCTCGGGCTCTGCAAGCGGATCGTGCACCACAACCTGGATTCCGTACTCTTTCAACTCATTGATGATATCTGGTACGCGACTATTCCGGAGATCCGGAACATTTTCCTTGAACGTCAGCCCGAGCACACCGACACGTAAATCGCTCACCGGTCGTTCGACCTGGCTCAACAGCTTCATGGTCTGTTCGGCGACATACTTCCCCATACTGTTGTTGATACGCCGGCCGGCCAGGATGACTTCGGGGTGATACCCTACTGATTCTGCTTTAGCAGTCAGATAATAGGGGTCTACGCCTATACAATGGCCTCCGACCAAGCCCGGACTGAATTTCAAAAAATTCCACTTTGTTCCAGCCGCCTCGAGTACGGATCTGGTGTCAATTCCTAAGCGGTGAAAAATCAATGCCAATTCGTTCATGAGGGCAATATTCAAGTCGCGTTGCGTGTTTTCAATCACCTTCGCGGCTTCCGCCACCTTGATACTCGAAGCCCGATGAATACCAGCCTTCACCACCATGCCGTACGTCTGCGCGACGATCTCCAATGATTCCTCGTCCTGTGCAGAGACGACCTTGATGATGCGCTCCAGCGTATGTTCCTTGTCGCCGGGATTGATGCGCTCCGGCGAATATCCAATTTTGAAGTCGATGCCGCTCTTCATGCCGGAAGCTTTTTCGAGGATCGGCAGACAATCTTCCTCGGTTGCGCCGGGATACACCGTCGACTCGTAGACGACGATGGCACCGGGTGAAAGATTCGCGCCAATCAGTTCAGAAGCTTTTTTCAACGCGGTAAGGTCAGGCTGCAGCGCATCATTGATCGGAGTGGGCACTGCCACGATAATAAAATCGGCCGTCTTCAGGTCGCTCGGCTCACACGTGTACCGGACCCGGCTGGACTTCAAGTCCTGTGGCGAGACTTCGCCCGTCCGATCCACACCTTTGCGCAATTCATCGATCTTCGTCTTATTGATATCGAACCCGATCACCGGCGCAGACTTCCCAAATGCCACCGCAATGGGCAATCCGACATATCCCAATCCCACTACCGCAATTTGCCTCTGCATCTTCTTGGCCATGTCACTCCCCTCGTCAGTCACCGCACCACTAGGTCAATGTTGAAAAAAGAATGGCAGAATATCGCCAATCCGTCAACGATTTCCCATGAGCATCGTTCTCCGATTTGTCCCCCTTTTCTCTCTCACAACAAAGTCGCAACAATTCTCATGTCAAAGAAAGAGACCGGCTCACACAATGATTATTACCTTTCGAGATATATCTACGGAGGCACTCCAGCTCACGAGCATTCCGCTTCGTCAACACCATTTTCTCATCGTTCCTAACTCCGTTAGGTGCCTCAGGGAACGAATTTGGCCGACGATGACCTCTCGCGCACACACTAAGGGTCTTGGCCACTGGAACCAGCGAAACGGATTGACACAGTTGCGACATCAAAGAATCATGAAACCATTTGCAAGCTTATGAGCGCTACTGTATGGTAGGACGGATTCGGACCCTGCGGGCACCGAACTTGCTCATCCTAACAAATGGTCAGGCATTCCTCCAGGAAGGGCGTCGGTCACGTAGGTTCATACACTCCTGCTGGTTTGCCGCGGCAGTGTCAACAGGCCTATTCGCATGACCGCATTAGCAACCACCAAAATTCTCACTGTGAACAAGAGGACAATCATGGACGGCAACGCAACACTTCACGCCTCCAAGAGGTTGGCTACTATTGTGGCCGTGCTGGCCCTCGCTTTTGGGCCTTTCACCACACACAGTCAGGCAGCCGGGGTTTGGACCAATGAACCGGCGGGTGCCAGCGTCGTAATGGACTGCCCCTTTAACAGTGTCAGTGGCTGTGGCATTTTAGATGCCTATGGCTCATCTCAAATCGCGTCCGATGCGTCGGCTCCCATCTCCCCCGGAAATTCCGTAAAGTCTTCCATTTACCCGGGCAATTCCTCCGGCGGCATGCAATTAAATTATGTGACCTCGCAACCGAGCCGGGAAATGTATGTTGGCATGATGTGGCGCACAAACCCTCAGTTTCAGGGAAGGATTGTCGGCAATAAGACCTTCTTTATACGCGGTCCCGGCTCCAATGGCGTGTTCCTCTTCAACAACTCCGCGCTGAACAATGGGTCGGGAGCGATGATTTTTGCCCATAATACCGGTGGATTAGATAACAGCCATGCCTGCGCACTCGATAGCGGACTAGCTTGCTACCCGAATGTTGGTCCGGGCATCCTGACGGTTGGCACCTGGACCAAACTTGAAGCCTACATAAAGGCCAGTACGACCTCGACCTCACGGGATGGCATCGTGCGCTGGTGGATCAATGGAGTGCCTGCAGGGAATTACACGAACCTTAATTATGGTGCCGCAGGCCTAAATGAATGGGCATGGTCTGAGACCTGGGATGGATATGTGAACCCCTTACCCACGGTTGAATGGAACCATTTCATCGACCATCTTCATGTTTCCGTGGGTGGCGGAGGAGCGTCAACCGACCAGCCCCCTGGACCTCCTGCAAATCCGACAATTAGAAGCGTTACGACCCCTTAGTCAACTATGCTATCCAATCTCGACCTTCCCCTGTGGGGGTGCCGGACTCCACTAGCTCCGAGCGCGGCACCCCCGACACGGAAAATGTCAGAACCTGATAGCCCTCATGCCTAGTCGAAGCCTAAAGGCCGACAGAGAACTCCTCACCCGGTTCCATGTGTGCTTCCCCGGCCTGGCCGTCCCCACCCGTTGCGTGCCGTGGCAGACGATGCCCTATCCATCCAGGCTTCTCCTATCGAATCCGCTTGAATCGCTTATCGTTCACTGGTCGGAAGCGAAAAATTCGTGTACAGTTTGCCCCGCTGAATGTATTGTACCTTGGGCACCCACCCCGATCCGATATGTACTGCTCTGGCCGGAACATTGACGGCTTGGCTAAGGTGATCATCGGACCCACATAGCATGATCCGCACAGCATTCCGCTTCATTTCCCAATTTACGAAACATGCCTGGTCTCGAAGTGAAGGAGCAGACCTTCACCAAAGCTGCCTGAATCCGCCTGGGCGGACTCCATCTAGAGGCTCCATTACCATATGAATTTTTCTCTACTTCGCATACTCTTCTTGGGATGTATCTACCTGCTGCTCATCGAAAGCGCCTTGGAGATCCGTGCCCATGTCCGAGGATTTGACACGATTGCTTTCGGCACTTTCCAGCGACAGGATACAGCCGCCGCCATTGCGCCTTCCTCTCCTCAAGATCCAAAGGCCATTCCCGCGTCAGGCGCCCCTGACAAAAAAAAAGGGGAAACCCGTTACTGGATCGCATCATCCTCGCATGCTGAAGATATCTATCTGAGTCGGGAACTGGTCTTCCCGACTCGGTTGGAGACACGGCTCAAGGCGACAGGACAACCGATTACAGTCATCAATGCCAGCCATGCTGGAATGGATATAGATGCCAACCGGACAGAACTAGCGGCGAAGGGCGCCATCGCTCAACCGGATGTCGTAATCCTGTATCAAATGTCCACCGAAATCACCAAACTATCCAAACAGCTTCTGTCAGGAAAGCAACCTGGCACCTCCAAGGGTCAAGGGGCAAACAATCCACTATCACCGCCCCAACCGAGCCGTATCGCACAATGGTACGAAAGTACCTCCCTATTCGCGCTCCTAAAGGGAAATGTCTCGAACAAGCTGACCGGGCAGCGCGTCTTAGCTGATACGTTGGGGAACCGGGCCGACGAGGAGTTTGAAGTGCATGTGAAAGAGTTTCTGAATACGGCAAGACAGGTGGGAGCACAGCCTATTTTGTGTACCTTTGCGACCAGCCACAGTCAGAAAAATATACCGAATGTCCCGAGCGAGGTTCCGGATCTGCTATTCAGGTACAACGTATATCTGTCTCTTTCTGGATGGTTCGACACAATCAGCCGCTTCAATAACATTTTGAAACGCGTAGCGGATGAGCAGAATATCCCCATAGTCGACATCGATGGCGCGGTATCAGGTCATTCAGAGTACTTTCGAGATTTTGTCCACTTCACTCCCGAGGGACATCAGAAAGTTGCAGAGACAATCTTTGCAGAACTTTACACGCATACTCCCAAACAACTTGCCAGCGGGACACTGAGCGTCCACTAGAAGGCGATCGTGAACTTTAATTCTATTGAGTTTGCAGCATTCTTTTCTTGCGTGTTGATACTGTACACCCTCGTATTTTATCGCGAGCGTTGGCGAGACGTTTTATTGCTAGCGGCTAGCTATTTCTTCTACATGAGTTGGAATTGGAAATATGCCGGCCTGCTGGCCTTCTCAACCATGGTCGACTACTCTGTAGGAATAGTACTCGCGCGGGAGCAGCGACCACGCGCCAGGCTGTACATTCTAATCGTGAGCCTGACTTCCAACCTGGGGCTACTTGGGCTTTTCAAATATTACAATTTTTTCATGGACGTCTCAGGCCCGGCAATGGCTCTGTTCGGGTGGGATATGTCTCAGCTTAGACATGAGCTCTTATTGCCTGTCGGTATCTCTTTCTATACGTTTCAAACGATGAGTTACACGATTGATATCTACCGTGGAGAACGCGTCCTTGAACGGAGTATTCTTAAGTTTGCCGTCTTTGTCGCCTTTTTCCCCCAGCTCATTGCGGGCCCCATTGTACGCGCAAAACAATTTCTCCCACAATTACACCACCTCCCCAACGTCACTACTCAGCGGTTCCACGACGGATTATTTCTAGTCTTCAAAGGCCTTTCTAAAAAGGTTCTTATTGCCGACCTTCTCGCCACCCTCGCAGTCGACAATATCTTCACTCACCCGCTCACCTTCTCATCCTGGGATCTTTTGATTGGACTCTATGCCTATACGTTTCAGATTTATTACGATTTTTCAGGCTATAGCGATATTGCCATTGGGCTCGCCAAGATGCTCGGATACGATCTTCCCCAGAACTTTAACCGCCCCTATCTGTCACAAAATGTTCGTGAGTTCTGGACTCGCTGGCACATCTCTCTTTCGACCTGGCTGAGAGATTATCTCTACATATCCCTTGGTGGAAATCGAGTGGCGCCCTGGCGGGTGAAAATGAACTTGATGATCACCATGTTCTTGGGAGGACTGTGGCATGGAGCCGCACTTCATTTCATTTGCTGGGGCATATACCATGGCTTCCTTCTTACCATGGCCAGAGAAGGGTCGAAAACAGAGCTGCCACGTACTACCGCACAAAAAATGTCACGACAGATCGGGTGCTTCCATTTGATCGCATTTGGTTGGTTACTCTTTCGAGTCCAGGATCTAAACAATTTCCTCGAGTTTCTTCAAGGATTGAGCCAATTCACCGTGGGCACGAGGCTGAGCAGTGTATTTTACGTCGTATTGGGGCTCGGTATCCTGCTTCACTTATTGCCGACGCCCAAATTAGAACGATTCGCCCAGTGGTGGATCATGAGACCTGTACCAGTTCAAGCCGTCACCTACGCCACGCTGCTGCTGGTATATTCCGGAATGACTCTCGAGGCGCCATCCTTTATTTATTTTCAATTCTAAGACAGCCACATCCTAGCCGCAACAGAAGCATATCCTTTCCCCATCAGCATCGTCGGGATGTGAACACAGTTGTCGAATGACTTGAGGTACCTGCATATCTTTTCGCAGCCTGACGAAAGGTACGAGGACTTCCCCCTTACCCTGATACGCTCTCAACACGAGCAGAAACCTGGGATTTCTTTGGTAGACGACGGTCGCCTTCCTATTCGCCTTAAACTCAGAGCGCTGTGAAGGCTTTGAGGATTGGCACACGTCAGTACGATTGAACAAAGGCGGCTGGAGCCCGAACTGTGTGCGTGGTATGCTGGGCAATGGAAGGCCCTCGCCACCAGGATGGTAAAGGAGGATGAGCCAGGCAAGATCAACTGCCGCGCATCGGGTGCCGAAGGGCACCACCACACACATTACCGGCGCACGCGATCCAAGAACCACATTCTAACGCAATTGATCGGTAGAGCCATTCCCATTTCGCAACAAGAGCACGGCGATCGATTGCGTCACATCCAGGGAAGGGAGAGGGCTTTGAACTGTTCGAAGTCGGCGCGAGCTACAACACAAGAGACAATTGGAGATTGACATGCGCCTGCTGAACTCACTCATTTCATCCTTGGGAAAAGAAGTCTACCGGCGGGTGGGTCGTTCTCGGTTAGGCGACAAGCAAAGTATCGTGTTGGCGCAATGGCTTGAGCATCGGCAATCCCAAATCATTCCCCGTTTATACGATTCCAATTTTGATCCAGCTCGTATCAATCAATATGCTATCGAAGGTGTCAAAGACAATAATCGCCAGGACATCGAAGAAGTGTTTCTCACGCCCCTTCTTGATCTACTCATTGAGTACCTATACACCGGCCAAGAAGTCTTCCGCGATCTCTATCTCGATGAGCGCTTACGCTATGCACCGCACAGAGCAAGCCCTGAAGTGCGAAAACGTTTCTTCCAAGACCTCCTGGAGCAAGATGAGGCCATACTAGTAGAAGGTTTCGGTGGAGGGAGAGAATCGGCCGATCGCTTAAAGACAAAACTTCGTGAAATACACCAGTCCCTGTTAATAGAGCATTCGCACAGCCCCATACGGCTTCTCGCAATCGGTGATTGCCTCATGAATGAAGTGCGTGTATTCCTGCCGTCTCGTTGCCACAATGCAGGCATGGCGCTTGATATGCGCTGCCTCTATTTCAGTGCCGTGATGGGCAAAGCATTGTCTACCGAGCAGGTTGTGAGTTTTCTTGAAAAAACCCCCGTTGACTTAATTGCGGTGAGTTTCTTGTCGTACGAGGGGTTACCTCTCTACCGCTCGCTTATGCTTGAAGCACATACACTTTCGCAGGAAGAAATTGCACGACGCATAGATGGGCTTCTGTCCGTGATGAGGCGCTTCCTCGAGGATCTTCGCGCATATACGGACGCTCCGTTCTTACTCCATAATGTGAGTGGTCTACCCCTCATGAAATGGCGTAAACGTCTTGGATTTTTAGCGCCATTCTCATTGGCCCAAGAGTCGGTTCTCATGGCGCTGAACACTGCTATCGCTGAGCTGGCTCTGAATACCCCCAACTGCGTGCTCATCGACGAGGCGAAGATTGCCACTGCGAACGGCTACCGACAATGTGAGACGAGTGCTGTTCCAGAGCATATCGCTGCCCGAGCACTATTCCACACAAGCTATTTCGGAGCGTTCTTGTCCGTGACCTATGAACATATCCTGCGGTCATATCAGGCTATGAAAAAAGCTAAGGTCCTCTTAATTGATTTCGACAATACCTTATGGGATGGTGTCATGGCGGACGGAACTGTCACGCAATACCACGATCGCCAACAATTGCTGCGTACGTTGAAAGATTCTGGCATCCTGCTGGTAGCCGTCAGCAAGAACGATCCTCAAAATATTCGCTGGAGTGAAATGGCATTGGTTCCAGATGATTTTGTGTTGCAAAAAATCAGTTGGAGGCCAAAGGTGAGTTCGATTCAAGAGGTAGCGGCCGAGCTGGATCTCGGACTTGACTCATTCATTCTCATTGATGATAGCCCTGAGGAACGAGGGCTGGTCTCCTCCCAGCTACCGAAGGTCCGCACCCTGAACTCGCTTGATCCATTTACGTGGCAATCATTAAATCTTCTTTTGCAATTCCCAAACACGAAACAGACAGAAGAAGCTCGCTCTCGGACAGCACTCTATCGCGCTCAAGCACAGCGCCGAGAGACGCTTAACCCTCAACTAGACTATCCGGCGATGATGGCATCTCTTGGACTCTGCGCGAAAATTGGCCGAGGTCGTGGCCAAGACCTCGATCGAATTTCAGAATTGGTTCAACGCACCAACCAATTCAACACCACCACCATCCGATACTCTAAGGCCAACCTCGAATATTTTATAAAAAGCCCTCAGCATCGTGTCTATGTCGCTGAACTCTCAGATAAGTTTGGTGCACTGGGCCTGGTGGCTTCGGTAATCCTTCAGGTACAAGACGACTCAGCCATATTTGAGTCTTTTGTTATGAGCTGTCGTGCCATGGGTTTTGGCCTGGAACAGTTAATGCTCACCTATATTTTGAATGAGATGGGTGGCATGAGCCGATTTGTCGGGCGTTTCATCCAGACAGATCGAAACGGTCCGGCAATGTTTCTGTTCTCTGAAGCTGGATTTGAAGCTCAGGGACCCAGTGAATGGATTTTCAAAAATGGCAATCCCAGGCCCAAAGGTCCAGCATGGTTTACTCTCACACCGCGAGACCCACTATAACCAAAGCCCCTGCCATCCATCTCCTGTTCTCGTTGGCCTGCTGGCCATCATAGTCTTCTGGCAATCACGAATGATGATAGCAAATGATACCAGGAGTGGAACCGGGATGAGATAAATACAAAAGAGTGTTTAGAAATTGACGAAATAATTAAACGGAGGTTCCCACTGCGCAAGTTTCTCGAAATATCGATCCTGCGTCGGGGCGTTGAGAATTCGGCGCGCGATGGCAGTATGAAAATGTCGTGCTCGATAAACAGTTGGAAGCCCTACATCGATTTCTACGTACTTACGGTGCCGCAACAGAAATTTGATGACCTTGTGCACACTAGGCCAGCCCGCGTCGTTAAATCCGACTACTCCATGTTCAGCCAACATTTTGTCGACGAAGAAAAAGTCCAGCAATGCATATTCGAACGTATGCCAGCCATCAATGTAGGCGAGATCAATCTTCATGCCCGACTCGAACAATCTTGGTAAAGCCAAAAAATTGGATTGCTCTATCAATGTGTGTCGCGACTCGAATCCCGCCCGGCGCACATTCGCTAGGCCCGTCCCTTTCCATTCGCCTGCGATCTGATTGGGATCCACTGAGGTCAGCGAACCCACCCCCAGTTCATCTAAGGCCGTCAGGATGGCCAAAGAGGACACACCAAAAGCCATTCCCACCTCGAGGACTGTGCGCGGCTGTCGTTTTTTTACGAGCTCATACAGCGCATTCGCTTCAATCGCTGAGACGTGGGAATGCAGGGAAAGCATTTGGCCATCCGGGCTCGTGACTTGTCCGGTTGCGATGATTTCCTTGAGCGTGGAGTTTCGTACCTCAAGGTCCGTCTGACCCGATGTGAGATTTGTATTCACGCGCAGACCTTCTTCCATCTTCAATGCAATGGCATAGGAAAAGCAGCAACATCATAACTGAAGTGACTGAGGTTGTCCAAGGACCAGGTCGCGTTCATCAGAAATTTGTAAAGCTAATTATCACAACACCGTCCTGTGAAATTCAGCGGACTAAAAAGCAGTAGGGAGCGTATTGCGTGTTGCACGATTGACACATTTGTAACGCTCAGAGGAGTCTCTGGGCATCTTTTCACAAAGCAGATAAGAAGGGAATTGGGCAGACGTTCAACGCGCTGCTACTTTTCACTCAGGGGCGATGCCAACGCACGGTCGTAAGGCGAGGCTAACAGGCACAGACACCCGTTAGTCCCTCTAAGCGATCAATACGAGTCAGCCGTACGAAGCCCTGCCGAGGATCCTGGCAAGTAATAGCGAAATGCCCCCCTGCTTGCCCACGTCACAGCCATGCATCGCGAACAACTCTGGAGCACTTCGCTATGCGTGAACTGAAACCGACCGGCATGGGAGGCGTTTAACCAAGAGAGCAGTCAATGACACTGCCAAGAAAACAAGTGGACACTGCGCTGGAAAGGCGATTCAAGAGTCAGTCTTATCGCGCCGAGAGGCCGAATCTCGAAAGGTTCGTCCCCAGCCCTTTCGGCCAAACCCGAGAAAACCCAATATCTCAATTGAAAGTCGCCAGGGAAGAAATACCGCAATATACGGAATTCCAGCTAATGTCTTGAGCGGAGATTGCGTATACATTGCGCCTAAAAGAAAGTATCCGGCCAAGGAAATAAGTACCCCAAGCGACCAGGGCAACAAGAAGCTCCAAGTTGGCTCCTGAACGAGAAATAAACTACACACAATTGCAAACAAAGTCATCGAGGCTTGACTGGAGTAATTCGGAGCAGCGAGGGTCACGGCCCCGTCAATCAAATTGACTTTACCTTTCGACAACCCTTCCAACATAAGGCGACGCGCGCCATTCGTCATCACCGCATACTTGCCCGTTGCCCATCGCAGCCTCTGGCGGGAAGCCTGTTTGAGCCCCTTGGACTCTCGAGCAAAGACTCGAGCCAGGGGGTTAAAATGAATCACAACGCCATTGAGTTGGAGTGAAACAGAAAATTCCCAATCTTCCGCCACCGAAAAAGCCGACCATCCATGCTGATCTACAACGGATCGACTGAGGCACATTCCGGTTCCGCTCAGCATCGCTGAACAGCCGATCGCCTCCTTACCTCCGTAAAATAAAAAGTTCCGCAGGACGCTCGTCACCGCGATCACCCTAGTGAAAGGAGTTTCCCATGGGTTAGAGAGATAGTTATATCCCTGTTGAACGTCATGCCCTTTCGCCAGAGCATCATCGAAGGCCTTCAGCAAATGAGAGTCTGCAAGACAGTCGGCGTCGACGATGACCAACGCATCGAATAATACGCCTTCCTTACGAAGCACCTCCATTGCCCATGACATGGCCGCGCCTTTTCCGCCCGGTCCTTCATTACGTTCCAGACACCGAGCGCCTCCAGCCCGCGCTACCTTCGCTGTATCATCAGCGCACCGATCTGCAATTACCACAACCTGAATAAGGTTTCTCGGATACTCCATAGAGGACAAGCTGTGGAGTGTTTCGGGCAACCCATCCTCTTCATTGTGGGCAGGTATGAGAATTAAGAAACGGGTCGCACGGGGCCTTCGATAATCCGGAGAACCAGGTCGATGCAGAATAGCCAGTATTGCATGCCCCCATTGATAAAGGGAAAAAAATGAGATAACTCCCAGTACAAGGAGGCAGGTGATACCGAATAAATTTGTCATGATGTCAGCCTAGTTGATTACTGTCTAGCTCCCTGTGCTCAATACATCTTCATACAAATCCGCAGTTTTTTCCGCCATTGTGCCTGCAGTGAACGCTTCTTCTACACGAGTTCGCCCAGCCTTACCAAGACCCACGGCCATTGGTTGGTCTTCAATCATTCGTCGAATCAACTTCGCGAGGGACGGTGCGTCAGACGGTTCAGCTAGCAATCCAGTTCGTCCGTGTACAATCACCTCCGGAATCCCGCCGACACGAGAAGCCACAACGGGTCGCTGCAACGCAAGCGCCTCGAGAAGAACCATGGGAATACCTTCATGCAGAGACGGCAGCACAAACACGTCCATCATGTTAATAAAATCGTACGACTCCACTTGATGACCCGTAAACCTAACGAATTCTTTCAACCCAAGTCGACGAACCTCGGCCTCTAGATGCTCCCGCAATGGTCCGTCACCCACGATCACAAGATTCACCGTGCGATCCGATTCACGCAGGATTTGTAGCGCTTCCAACAACACCGCGTGACCTTTCACAGGAACCAGCCGCCCCACGGTTCCCACCAGGGTCACCCTATCCGAAAAATTCCACTCTTTACGTTTGTTCGATCGGGGGATCCTAACTTGGACGATTTCCAAATCGATACCATTATGTATGCGCACGACCCGAGCCGCTCCATAGACCCGCACTAAAGCCCGCTCAATATCTGAGGATACCGCAATTATTCTAGTAACGAACCAGCCAATCACCAATCTGTCGACTATCGTATATAGGAACATGTTAACATTGTTGCGCCCTTTAAAAGGTTCGGGCATACCATGAACTACCCTGATCACATGCGGGACCCCCACGCATCGCGCCGCGACAGTGGCAAGAATAGAATCCTTGTATTTATGTGTATGCACTATATCAGGGCGAATTTGTCTGAAGATTTTGGCCAGACGATATGCGATGAGAAGAGGGTTCTGCCGTTTTTCGGAAATGACCAAAACGGGCAGCGAAAGCTTACGAAGTTCCTCCGCCAACTTTCCTTCGTTGAACAAGATAACAGAGCACTCGAATTTGTCCAACCGCACCAGGTACGTCAGTAGTGCAAGCAAATGCACTTCTGCCCCTGCCCATAGATCTCCCATCGCCACATGACAGACTCTCACACGAACACTGGCGGTCTTCAACTTATCCATGAGAATAGGATTTGCGCATTATGGCTAATTACGATTCCATCCGCAGACGCTCGTCATACAGTGATTGGTAGCTGCTCATCATGGTCTGTAAGCTGAACTGACGTATCGCACGACGTTTTCCATTCTCTCCAAACTCGCATGCCAGATGCCGATTCTTTAGCAATGCGATCAAACTCGCAGCCAAAGCAGGACTGTCTTTGGGTGGAACTAAAAACCCCGTCTCTCCGTCGAGAACGATCTCGGGATTGCCTCCCACACTTGTGGCAATTACCGGTTTTCCTGCCATCATCGCTTCAAGTATCGCCATTGAGAGGCCTTCGGACAGGGAAGGAAGCACAAACACATCCAGCAGAGCAAGAATTCTAGGGATGTCCTGCCTCAGGCCGAGAAAATGAACCCGTGTTCCCAGGCCAAGCCGATTGACCTGTTGTTTCAGGGCGGTCTCTAATTGTCCTCTACCTGCAAAGACAAATGAGGTTTCAGGGTATTTCTCAAGCACCGGAGGGATCGCGTCAATGAGATATTGGTGGCCTTTTACGGGATACAGATTTCCGACGACACCGACCACTCGGTCCGTGTCTGGCACATTCATTTCACTTCTGCACGCTTCAATGTCGGCAAGGCCCGGAGTTGGAGGCACATCGACACCATTATACAGAACGGTGATTCGGTCTGAGGAGACACCCACTTTCTCCACAATAAACCGCTTTAAGTCCTCAGACACCGCCACCATGGTTGCTCGGCGACTGACCCACCGATACGCCAGACGACGTCTGAGCTTTTCCCAGAAATAATGTTTACCATGAACCGTCGCCACCAGTGGAATCCCTAAATGAGCCGCGACAGCGGCCCCCTGCACATTCGCATCAAATTCATGTGTGTGAACCAAGTCGACATGCTCATCTTTCAAGAGATCGCGAAATCTCAATGCCCAGCGCCAATCCGTCATTCCTTGCGTGGGTATGACATACGTAGGAACTCCACGAGCTTGGCCTCTCTCCTGAAGCCAGCCCGGGCGAAATACACACAACACCCCTCGATATTTCGCAGGATCCAGGGAAGCAGCTAGATTGCTGATGACTTGTTCAGCTCCCCCTGGCCCGCTGCTAGTTGAAAGAAACAGAATGGTTTTTACGCTGTTGGCTTCTGACATGCTCAGCGACGCCTGCCTATTCGGCTTGCATAAATAAGAATAATAATTTGTTGGAACCGCCTCGCGTGACCCTGCCTTACACTACCCTTCATCTCACGGGTCGGGGTCGCATCCAGGGAGTCACTTTCGGCGAGAAGGTGGTGGAAATGATAGCACCCTGCTGGGAAGCCGCATAAGTCTGCGTGGAGTTTCGGAGCGCCACGGCCAACCCCATCAGGATCCAGAATGTTGGGTAGTATAAAGTGGAAATGAACGCACTCGTCGCGAGATACCCGATCATGCCACCTAAAATCGCATTGCCGAATAGGGTCGCGCGCACAACCTGTTCATCCTTAGCCGGTTCTTTATCACGTCGCAGGCTCATACTTCGTGGCACGGCAGGCAGGAATTGATTTACTCTGGTATCCCGGTAATTCAAATAGATCATCGATCCAAAAATGATGACCCCCACAAGACCTAACTCCGGCAGTAGCGTAAAGTAGAGCGAATGGGCCTGTCGCCCGGCCAGGGATTTTGTTTGCCAGGTTCGCCCTCCCATGTATTCGCCAATTGTCCAGGGGAAGTTTCCCTGACCAATTCCAAAAATTGGATTAGCTGTAAATATTTCCCAACCTATGCCCCAGGTGAACATCCGCTGTCCCGCCGTACCGGTCTCCATGGTGCTATCATCGGTGATGGAGTTAATGCGATCCCAATACTCCTGAGGCGCCGCGACAAGTACTAAACCCACAAGACAAATTCCTAAAATCAGCGACATAACTTTTTTCGGAGAATACAACCAGCAATATATACTCAGTGCCAATAGCCCAAGAAATGCGCCTCGTGAAGAGGTCGACACGACAGTCATGACGAACACGCCCAAAAGAACCATGTACAACAGTTTCCCTCGCTGGGTGGTCGCGGCTTGATACATGAAGAAGGCGACTGGAACAGCCACATTCATTTCCATGCCGAAGTCATTCTCATCTCCCAACCAGCCACCAACCCCCTGCCCGTGATGCAAAATTCCGTTTATTCCAAGGACTGCGTGTACACCTAGCCACATGAAGATCAATTTCTGCATTTTGCCGGTCGTATTGACGAACGTGACGATCCCCAAATAGAAGAAGAAATATAGGGTCATCTCCTTCAGTGTCATCAACGCCCAGAAGTTATTATTGGCGAATGGAACCCACAGGGCCATGAATGCCAATAGCCCCATCCATAGCTTCGTCTGCAGGTTGGCAAAGGTTGCTTTACCAGAAACCAGTACGGCTATTAAGATCGAGACGTCAATAAGGGTTGGGATGGGAATCACTTTCAGCGGCGGCAGGACATCTTGGGGTCGTCCAAATTCAAATAACATTGCCAACAAGACAAGATAGAATCCAACATTTGATTCTTTCGGTGCAGGCTGAAGGCGAACGGCCGCTCCGAACTGAGCGCTACCAGACGTTTGTGGACGAGCCTGAATCATTGAGCATTCTGCGTAAATAAGAAATTCTTCACTTAGCTTAGGGTAATTTCCTCAATGCTACAATCATATTAGTTCGAAGGTTGCGGAAGGGCTTGGTCATAAGCAGCCGTATCCACAACAGTTCTAAGGCGGCCAGAGGCGGAATCATGGCGAAAATTGCATCCGTTGGAATCAAGTCAAGCTGAAGCACTTCAAATCTATTGGCCTGAGCGAGCGCTTTAACTTGAGCTTCAGTATTTGCCTTGTAATGGGTAGGAAAAACATCGTGTTCTTCTCTTCCTTCAAGCAAATAAATGAGCTTGCCCTTGAGCCATTCGGGTACGACTTTGGAGAGAACGACCCCATACCCATAAGCATTCGGCGTATGGAAAAGAAACACGCCATTTGGCCTAAGAATTCGACTAATTTCCCTGAATTGTTCATTAGGGTTATCGAGGTGCTCAACGACCATATTGGCTGTCACTAAGTCGAACGCCTCACTCCTAAACGGTAACTTCGTTACATCCCCGCGCAATTTTTTGGTAATATTTCGATGTGCCTTTAACGATGGAAGATCGTAGTCGATGCCGAATATCGCCTTGCAGGTTTTTACTAATTGAAGTTCCTCATTAGCTCTCCATCGCGGCAGGATGGAATGGCCACAACCGATCTCCACCCACTCGACAGATGGTGTAACATATCTTTTGAGGGATTCCTCATATGAGTATTGAGAAAATCGAAGCGTAGGGGCGATCGTTCTTCGAATCGTCCAGTAAATGTTCGATAACCTAGTGCGCAGGCTCATATCGCTGCCGGGCCTCCCTTAACCTTTTCCATCACACTTCTCTCTCGCTCCGAATCCAGCGAATTCTAACTCAATTTCCTAATAGGGAGCATCTGCGTGATCAGCTCATCACACGCTTGCTTGATCATCGAGAAGCAGGTCTGAAAATCTTCCAGGGTTCCGCTGTAAGGATCGGCAACTTCTCGTACGGATTGATCATAAAACTGCCGGAGCAGAAACACCTTCGGTCTCGCCTGGGGATAGAGTTTGACAATCCTGCTTCGCTGCCGCCACTCCATAACCAGAATCATGTCTGCTCGTTCCACCTGCTCTTTGTGCAATGGTTGCGTCGCATGCTGGTTGAGTACTAACCCACCTTGAGTACCCACTATCTGCGCAAGCGGATGTGCCGGCTTCCCAAAGGAAGTCTCAAGCCCTGCAGAGTACACCTCGGTCGGCAATCCATTTTTTTTCGCCTGATGCTTAAGATAGGCCTCTGCCAAGGGACTCCGACAGATATTCCCCTTGCATACCACCAGGATGGCGCGCGCCGGCTTCGGAAAAGTCTGACGATTGACGAGAACCTTATATCGCCAATGGTCCAGCGCGCCATTCACAGCCCTTTTCATCGAGCGGGCAAGTTCCCGCACAGATAGCGGATGTATCTTCATCTCGGAACGGGAATCAGCCTGCAACATTACATCTCCTATGCCAACTTGACGTATCGCAAGACCTCGAAACGGCTGGGACCAGGATCGTCGAAGTCTTCCACTTCATAGAACAGGTCTCGTTCAAAAAAACGACAGAACGATATGAGAGTTTGAAGTCTCGATGGAGCACCCGGCGGAAGGGTCAGCGCACGATCACGCTTCTTGAAGCGCATGAACAATTGATCTAAATCCCCCAACAGCCACCTGGACTTCACACCGATACGATATCCATTTTCAGGGATGATCTCGGTTTTCCCTATTGCCATCTTGAGCAAGAGCAAGGGGAAGTTCACGCCCGCATCCACCGCCAATTGTAACGACCCCCAAAACCGTCCGTTAATCTCCATGAGCAAGGGACGCTGGTTGTCCCTATCCACCTTAAATTCCACCATGGCGACACCGTGCCACTTCACACGCTGTAACAATTTGAGGGTAGCCTCAACCATAGCTTTCGGCAAGGCAATACTTTCCCGCAACACACTGACACCTCCGGAAGGTGGGCGCTCACGCAACCTTCGGTGTGCAAACATGCCCAACGGGGTACCCTCTTGCATCAGCACAAATAATCCCTGACCTTCCCCTATTACACGCTGCTGAATCAAAGATGGCGATCGCAGGTAGGCCCTATCGTGATATAACCGCAGCAGTTCCTCCCGGGATTCGGCATAACACACACTAGTTTTCTTCCACTGGCGACCGTCTTTCACCAAAGAACAACCCGGCTTTACCACCACCGGGAAAACGGTAATTGCATCGACAAACCGGTCCAGATTTCCGTCTGGGACGAAAATGGTCTCGGGAATGCCCACGCCCTCTACCACCGCTTGCTGCATCAACCGATACTTATCGGAAATCTCCTGAAAGACTTCGGATGAAGGGCAAGGAATTCTTGTATAGCGCTCAAATTGCACACGTTCAGGCCCGATAATATGCATTGCGATATCGGATATGGGAAATACGGCATCGACGGCATGATTCCGGACCATTTCCAATAACTTGGCCACGAATCGTTCGGGCTCTTCATATGGAGATGGATAGACAAAACTCTGCCGGCAGTAGCGGGAAGATCCGGCGAGTGATCGTTGAGATTCTGCCCCGACGATTACCTCAACCTGCTCGCGGCCAAGCGCTCTCGTGACCGCGAGCGCTGCGCGCTCATTTCCATCGGTAATCAACACTCTCACGGATGCACTCCCTCCACTACCGGCTGGCCGCCTCGCGCATTCATGCTGAACCAGGTAACGGACCGAACACTCGCCATGAAAATAATGGAATAGAGCTGGTCACGTCGTTATGAATGCCCACCCGACGAATAGCGTATTGATTACCCGGGCTATCGCCTTCAACACCCATCTTCACTGAACAGGCCGCCTCATATCCGCAGGTCCTGACCTGCCGCTGAATGTTTGCGTCGCTGTTACCATTTGGGTAACAAAAGACTGGCACATAGTTCACCTCTTGCTCCAATAACACCTGCTTTGACCTCGCAAGCTCGACAGACACTTCCTCGGACGTGAGTGATGTCAGAATACGATGAGAGCACGAGTGAGAGCCAAATGATATGCCGCACTGGGACATTTCCCGCACCTCATCCCAGTTAACAATCACTCGTTCCTGTGGCAGCGATACTTCCAGCCGAGATTCCAATGCAGCAACCAATTCCTGGATTCGTCCGATCGGAAGATGCTTACACTGCTCGATGACTTGATCGGTGACATGCTCTCCGCGTTGCAGGGCCTCAACAAATTGCTGGCCGTTATCGTCTAAATATTCAGCAAACACTATTCCCATTTCTCTCAGTGATCCTGAGGTCACTTTTCGACCAGCGAGAATTTTAAACAGAAGTGCCAGCTGATCAGGCCAAAACCACCGATCACTTCCCACGTAGTCAGTAGGAAGAAATATGGTCGCGGGAATACCAAATTTCTTCAACACTGGATACGCATGCCGGTAATTGTCCAACCAGCCGTCATCGAACGTGATCACACAATACCGGGCACGGGCATTCCAGGTGCCTGATTGCCAGAGATCCAGGAGTTGGTGAAGCGAAAGAAGCGTAAAATTCTTCTTAAGAAAAGACATGTGTTGAGCGAATACACTGTCCAGCACATACATGCCGGGCTGCACGGACTGAAGCGATACTTCCTCCCGGGTCAACACCCGGTGATACATGAGAACTACCACCTTCCCCCGATGCCGCCAGTGAGGCATGGGGGATGCGTGAAAGGCCCAGGCTACCGCCTCGCGGATGGCCAGTTTTACTCGCGAGCTGTTTACAATCATTAATCAGGTGCGACTTCTCAGCTAGAACAACGTGTAAATAAAAGGCGCCACCGCCGATCCCTGAGTAAGGACAATCAAGCTACCGAGCAACACCAGCATCACAATGATCGGCAACAACCAGAACTTCTTGCGTTCCTTCATGAAAGCCCACAACTCTGTCAGGAATTCACCCATATGCCCTCCGTTAGCCTAGAATTGCCTCGTCATATGGTTTCGTGGCCTCGCTGGGCGTACGACCCGGTAGCTTTCGGCGTCTCGACTGAGCCCTCTCCTCATCGAATCCCAGCCAAACAGGCGCATTACCACACCCATGGGAGTGATCAGTCCGAAATACAGAATCCCAAGGATGATTCTGGTATTAATCCATCCCATCACATGGCCAATTTTCATCCATACTTTGAAAGGAGGCCCGAGTGCGAGTGGGGCTATAAACCCCAACAACATCAGCAATGCTCCGGGAACAAGCGCCCAGATGCGAACCCCTTCTCCATGGCGAATCATCGGCCAGACACCGATGACACAGAAAACGCCGCCAACGAGCAATCCAAAATGACGCAATTCTTTCTTTTCAGACTGTGCAGCCATTCAGTACCTCTTTGTCTTTCCACAGAAGAGATGACTATCCGGAACAGGACTACTTTGGGTTTGCCTTCAAGCGTTGGACCAGATGGGCTCAGCGCTTGGAGGGCTCCCAGCGAAATACCCGGTCGCCACGAAAATACCTCATCCAGGCATCAAGAATTGACAGGTTGACCAGAACGAAAAAGGATGGCAACCGAAACACGCTGCTCTTCGGCATCCATTGAAACACTGCATAAGCTCCGGCGGTGGCATAGAAAAGTATCTGTCCCAGCAACAAGATTCCATAAAAGGTCGATTGTGTGGCCAACACGACATTTGAAACAGAAGCTCCGATCATGGCAAACGGCACCAGCCATCTGCACAATTTATGGCTGAAGAGCTGCCAGGCGAACATTCCATATCGGAACGGATTCAACATCGGCAGACTGCGCATCAGCACAGCAATTCCTCGCAAAACCGTTCTGACCTTCCGCTGATATTCCTTCTTCTCATCCGATAAATTTTTGTAGTATCCCACACTATTGGGATCTGAGATACCTCGAAGCCCTACCTTCATGGAATTAAGCAATGTATTGAAGTCGCTTTGCAGATCGTCTGCCCACGGACTGCAGACGGTTCTTCGTGCGGCAAAAAACGAACCGCTGAGTCCGACCAAAGTATTCACCTTAGTTTCTAACTGACGCAGCAGCATTTCGTACTTCACGTACGCGCCTTCTCCGCTCAGTTTGCCTTGAGCATCCACAAAACGATCCACGCTGCTCACGCAACCCACCGTTGAATCATGGAATGCCTTCACAATGTTCGCAATACCATCTGGCGGTAGGGTGGTGGCCACGTCAGAAAAAACCAGCACCTCTCTGCTGGTTTGACTGACCGCTAGTTTTTGGGCGGCTTCTTTTCCCTTTCGCTCAGTGGCACGAATGAGACGTACGCCCAAGGAAGCATAAGACCGCACGATCTCATCGGTCCGGTCAGAGGAGCAATCAGACGCCACCACTATTTCAAGACGCTCTCTTGGATACTGCTGCTGCAGACTATTCTCGATCTTTTCCCTGATTCGGGACTCTTCATTATAGGCCGTGATGATAAAAGAGACCGTGGGATGTATATTCCCAACCAGGATCGGCCGGCTTTTAAAAACGGATAACCCGACCAAGACGAGCAGATAGCCCACATAAGCGTAAAAAATAAACGCCAGGGAGCCCCAGAATATCCATTCAACAAGCCACATCGCCACTATTCCTCGATGACCCTGCTCCGCCAGACCATGTTCCTTCCCCTCACAACTTCAATTCGCTCGAGGCAATTCTTCCACGCGCCCCCCCGCGCCTGGGCCTTCCGGAGAAGAGTTCATGGTTAGTCCTTGATCCTGCTGAACGTTATTCACGGCGGCGCATAGCCGGACGAGATCAGCCTCGGACATCAGTTCGTGGGTGGGTAGCGTAACTAGTCGTTCCGCGATCATGGCTGATTGGGGGACGTGCTGAGAGGATAGTGTTTCGGAAAGCTCGGCGATTTGCTCAACCGCAGAAGGGTATAGGGGGCTGATACCAAGCCCCTGCTCTCCGGATCTCCGACACAGAGCATTCTTTTCTTGCTTTGATCTCATCAACAAAGGGAGACGCAGATAAACTGCACGTCCTCGTCCGGATGGCGTGATGGTCTGCACGTGAGCGGGCACTGATCGAAGCAAATGTTCCGCATGATTCACCCGACTCGCGGTCGAACGGGACAATCGTTTCTTCCAGCGACGTAGTAGACCAGCCCGAACTGAATCCATTCGCGTGATGGGGAAATCCGTATAAAACTTTGTCTCCCCCAGTTTGAGAAAAGGAAGTCCCGCCGGGAACCAATAACGAGAGGGGTTGATGAGGAATTGTGTCGCCGCCACTTCCACCCAATTTTTGAGGCGGGCGGCAACAGATTCGGACGGGAGTTGTGCACACTCCTGAGCCAAGGCTTCGCCAACACGATCATCATTCGTCAGAATGGCACCTCCGGATCCGCAGGTAATGTTTTTCCCTCTTCCAAAGCTCAGAAAGGACACATGCCCCATGGAGCCGAACAACTTGCCGTCGCGCTCTCCCCCGAACGCTTGCGCTACGTCTTCCACCACAAAGATTCCTTTTGGAAGACAGATTTCGGCAACGCGCGGCACGTCTACCCCAATGCCAAGCAAATGCGTCGCCAATACACACAACACCTCAGCATCAGCAACCTCTGCCAGACGCACAAAATCATAGTCGAATGTCTTTGGATTGATATCGCAGAGCCGGACCGACAATCCGGCGCGAATCACGGCAGACGGCACGGAGAAACACGTATATCCAGGAACAACAACCTGGCTGCGTCCGGACAGTCTATGCAGGGCCCGGAGAATAAGCGTGAGTGCGGCTTTCCCTGATGACACAAACCAGACATGCTTTACCCCGAAGTGTGCACGGAATTCCTCCTCGAGTCGGTGCATGGTCACATGAGGCTGCACGAGACCGATTAATCCCTGTGCGAGATCACGCCATTCGATCGGTGCGGCCGATGGGGGAAGCGTCCGCTGCGCCTTCATGGAAGATGTTTCACAATGTACGGCCCCAGCAGATTTGCGATCGCCAGAGGCAATTGCTGCCATGCACGAATCGCCAGCGCGTACTTAGGATTTTGAGGATTAAGCTGAGGCACCTGGAGACCACTTCCCATCCAATAGTACCAATAAAGTTGATGGGGCTGCGCTCCCCACTGTTCCTTAAATCGATATGTTCCACTATCGGGGCTCGATCGGCCGAAGTCGAACACTTGAAACCCCTGCTGGCAGGCATACTCCAATACTGTTCCATACAACATCATATTGGGTGCGAGCTTGTTAAAGCGTTTGTCGGACGCCGCCCAAGGAATTTCCAATGAGGAGCGGAATCCGTAGAGGAATCCAGCGGCAACCGGCACGTTCCCATGTGAAACGATACAGATGCGCGCCTCCTTTGAAAATACCTCAAGAATCTTTGCAAAAAATCCTTTTGCATATACCGGGGTTCCCAAATCGCGCATACAACGGGAGAACACAGCATAGAACTCGTCCAGACACTCGCTACCACCTACGCGTGCCGTCATCCCTTCTTTTTGAGCTCGACGAACCTGGCTGCGCAACTTTGAGGGGAACCCTTTCATCAGCAATTCGTACGACCCTGGCAACGAAAGTCTCATCGAAACCTTTCGTTCGGCCGAAACCCAGATGGTCTCTATCGGCCGTTCGTGCCGGAGCTCGATATGAGCTGCGTGCAGCTCTCTCGCTTTTTCGATTGCAGCGGCTTCGAGCACTCGATATGCCTCGGAAGAGCTGGCAATAAGGCCGCCATAGTTCACGAAGGGCAGAGAGACCATAAACCGGCCAAAGCCTCGGCTTGCCAGAAACACTAGGGGCACAATGCCCCGGACAGTTTTATTTTCTTCCTGGGCAACCAGATAATACGTACGGTGGCCAAAAGCTTCCTCTATAACACGGCGCCAGCCTGACAGATGATATCCTGAAGATATGGGAGAACTCAGTACATAGGTGTCCCATGCCAAAACATCCGCGTCGGTTCGCCCGAGAGCTGAAGATACCAACGTACTCATGATAGGACAGTCACTGTGAGGATCTCGCACGATCAACGGTGTCAAAAATAGCGGCTAATTCTCCAGTCAACGAGTAATATTCAAAACGATTTACACTCGCCACATCAGGCGGCAAAAGCCTTTGCGTTCCACCCGCCAACTTTTTCAATAGCGCTTTGACCCGTGCGACTTGATTCGGACTGCTAACGCCTAATCCATGACGAGCCACCAAATTAGCGGTCGCGCCCTCTCCCCCGATAAGTAGGAGAGGACGACCGGTCGCAATATATTCGTAGATTTTAGCAGGGACCTGCAAAGGGGAGTCTGGCTGAAGCACGAGCAAAACGCTTGATCGTTGCATTTCCCTCAGACAAACGCTGTGGGAAACCGGAGGCTCACGCCGAAGAAAACCATGCTTCTCAAGATTGACTGCATAACTCTCGCACTCCTGGTCTGCTGTGTCCCACCCTCCGACGAAACGCAATCGGATTATTTCCGGTTTCAACTGCCTATCCTCAAACAACTCCCATACTGCCTGCAGCAAAACGCGTGGTGTTCTTTTTCCATAGACGGTTCCAAAATGGCACAACTCATATCCTGAAGACATCGGAAAACAGTCCGACTCCCCTCGCCCCTCTTCGGATGTTAACGTCTCACGGTCAAATCCATTCGGGATCCAGGTGCAGCGGCCTCGGAGGCTCCCGTATTCATCCATTAGTCGTTCGCGAAGCTCCTCGGTATTGGCAACGACATGACTAGCAGTCTGACAAACTTGCGCTTCAGCTGCTCGGGATTTCCTCGTTAATATATTCGAGCTAAATGAGTAATAAGGATTACAGTTCCACGGGTCTCGATAATCCAGCACCAGCGGACGATGAAAGAGCTTGGCGAGCGTATGACCGATCAAGAAACTTGTCCAGGGCCCACCGGTCGCGAAAATCACATCCGGAATATCTTTCCCAGCGATAGCCTGAAGTTTCCGAACAACCTGGCGCCGCCAGCCGCATTGGCGGTCCGGAAATGCGAATGCCCAATCTAGAAGAAAATCCTTTAGGGTCGCCCGGCCTGCGCTGGGCTCCGTTGTCACAGGGTTTGACGCGGTTTTCGTCTCTGAGTCATGAGAAACCGTCGTTCGTATCATCCCCCTGAGCGTCTCACGACACTGCAACACCCGTTGAAGCTGATCTACATACGGCACTCGAATGACCTCAACGCCAACTGGTACTCGCTCGCCAAGCTTTGAATCAACCTGATGCGAGGGATGTACACATTCCGGCGTAGTTGTGAGCACCTGAGGCCGCCAGCCATACGTCTCAAGATTTCGACAAAACCCAAGCGGGCGCATTGCACCGCTCGCCGCAACCGGCGGAAAGTAATACGCAACCATCAAGACTCGTTTCACCAACTTACCGACAACTTCATGCGAAGCCCTTAATTGCTGAGTGTTTATCAGACAATCTGACCAGAGCGAATTTCGTCGCGGAACAAGTGACCGAGGAATGAAGAAATCCGTCCTTCTTTGAAGAAGCGCTCAGAACCCCAGACTGGTTCCCATCGAAATCGCGATCGGCCCCTCACCGAATCCCGAAATGCTACCTAATTCACGCGAATCCCTGGACACTAGGTTGGCGTCTGCCCCGCAAGATCTGACAAGATTTCGAACTCGGCGACATGGAAAAGCCTATTCGAAAAATCGGCCTCGCCTCGACGATGCCTATCCAAGTCGGCTATGAGAGCACCCGTATTATAGATCCCCCGCTCCCGCAAGGTGCGGCTGGCTAGGATTTCTCGAAGCGGCTCGTATAAGTCATGGGCAAACCATTTCTTACTTGCGGTAGGAAACCCCATTTTGTCTACTCTGCTTCGCACGGACTCAGGGATTCTCCCCCTCATCCCTTCTCGAAGCACATACTTGTTCCATGGACCTCGCACCTTCCAATCGTCCGACAGGCCGCACACAAACGACACGAGGCGATAGTCCAAGAACGGCAGTCTCGCCTCCACTGAATGAGCCATTGAATTGCGATCTTCGATCCGAAGATATAACGGTAAAGGAGCCGATACAACCGACTGTTTCAATGATGTCGACAGTGCTGTTGAACTTGGCGGCAGGTCTTCGCTGATAAAATGGGTGGTCAAATCTCCTGAAAACCACGGGTTCTGGCGTATGCGGGCCTGCCGCCTGGACTGAGCCCATGTGCGGTACATGCCGATCTTGTACATCTCCCACGAGATGCAACGGCTGGCCGCCGCAGTCATGCGCGCACGAGAATTTCCTCCATGCGCTTCGGTATAGGCTGTCACTGCCTGCCATGCGGCACTCACACGCCCTTGTTGAAGGAGAGACACCCAATAATCCTGAAAATAACTCGAGTACCCCCCAATTGTTTCGTCGGCCCCCTGGCCATTCAAGACGACACGAATTCCGTGGGAGGCCGCGAGACGCATGAGCTGATAACCGACCACAGCAGTCATGGTATGCACAGGCTCGTCCTGAAACCAGAGGACTTTGCGCAAATCATTCCACAGGTCCGCAGGGCTTGTTTCGAGTTGCCTGAGTTGGGCATGGGTTTGGACCAGGGTATCCGCAATATACTTGGACTCATCAAACTCTTTGGCCATATAGCAAAAAGCCTGGAGAGACTCCGGCTGCGCCCCAGCACTCTCATCACGATGACGCGCGGCTGCACAAATAATCGCCGTTGAGTCGAGTCCGCCGGAAAGACACACCCCCACCGGCACGTCACTTCGCATACGGATACGGACTGAATCCTCGAAAAGGTCCGCGAAGGTCTCGGCGGGATTAGCGGTGACGGTATGGGGCAAAGCATCCAGGGACCAGAACGCCCATTGGTGCCACGCCCCGTCCAACCCAATCTCAAACCCGCTGCCTGGAGGAATCTGCTCAATTCCTTCGTAGAACGTTTCGTTACGGCTGTCGAGACGTCCTTCCAACAGAAACCTGGAAGCCGTTCGCCAGTTGATCCCTGCCCGTTGATACCCCGAGGCACGCAACGCCTTGATCTCTGACGCAAATTGTATCATCGTGTTATCACGGCTGAAGTAGAGCGGTTTGACGCCAAATCGATCGCGTGACCCAAAAAGGCGTCGATGTCGGCGATCGTAAATCACAAACGCCCACATGCCGTTGAGTCTCGGCAGGCACTCTCGGCCCCACTCTCGATAGGCAGCAAGCAAGACTTCGCTATCTCCGCTCGATCGAAACTGATAACCCAACTGGCGGAGTTCGTCGCGAAGCTCGACATAATTGAATATCTCGCCGTTGAACACCAGAACGTACTGACCATCCTGACTGACCATTGGTTGATGACCGGCTTCGGATAAATCAAGAATTGAGAGCCGACGAAACCCCATTCCGACAGCACCCTCTAAGTAGATGCCGCCATCGTCAGGACCTCGATGAATCAAGCTCTTGGCCATCCGTTCCACAGCCGCTCGCTCCACCGGCCGTCCATTCAGCCCTATGGCTACTGCGATCCCACACATTGAGGTTATGCGTCTCCTTGCCGCTGGTCGTGGATCAATGTTAGGCGTGAATCATTTCACGACAACCTGACGAAAATACTCAGTGGCTTTTCTGATGCCATCCTCAAGCTCCACCTTAGGCTCCCAGCCCAAAAGACTCTTAGCTCTGGTGATATCCGGCCGCCGCACTTTCGGATCATCGGCGGGAAGAGGTCGTTCTTCAATTACACTTTTTGAACCGGTCAATTTCAAGATAATCTCCGCAATTCCACGAACTGTGAGTTCGCGCGGGTTACCGATATTCACTGGGTCGTGAATACTGTCAAATATTGCGTCCGGTTTCTGGGTGAGAAATTTCGTGCGATCGGTACGTTCCGCAACGGACTTGTCTGATTTCACCATCAATAGCGCAACGATACCACGAACCAAATCATCGACATAGCAAAAGCTGCGCGTCTGAGAGCCGTCCCCAAACACCGTCAACGGCTTTCCCTGAAGTGCCTGCACGATAAAGTTCGAGACGACCCGGCCGTCTTTGGGCCGCATTCTCGGTCCATAGGTGTTAAATATCCGAACAATTCTCGTGTCGACCCCGTGGTAGCGGTGGTACGCCATCGTCATCGCCTCAGCAAATCGCTTGGCCTCGTCATACACGCCCCGCGCCCCGATGGGATTGACATTCCCCCAGTACGTTTCTGGCTGGGGATTAAGCAACGGGTCACCGTACACCTCGGAGGTACTGGCCAGCAGGAATCGAGCGCCCTTCGCTTTTGCCAATCCCAGCGCCTTATGTGTCCCAAGCGCGCCTACTTTCAATGTAGCAATCGGCATCTCGAGGTAATCTTGGGGACTGGCAGGGGATGCGAAGTGCATCACAGCATCCAGTTGGCCATCCACATGCAAATAGTCGCAGACATTGTATTTCACAAAGTTGAACTTTGGATTTCCAATCAAGTGCGCAATGTTCTCCGCGCGCCCCGTGATCAAATTATCAAGCGCAATGACATCATGGCCCTGTCCGATCAGAAGTTCAGATAGGTGACTACCAAGAAACCCTGCGCCGCCCGTGATCAAAATTCTCATGAATCACTCCCTCCTTCGTGTTCCCAGCCTATTGCTAATCGAGTTCAAATTCTTTCTTCCAATCTGAATCACCCTCAAGAGGTTTTTGCTCAGCTTTCAGTAATACGCAATTCTCAAGGACAAGAACATCCATTTCCGTCCGCATAAAGCAGCGGTAGGCATCCTCAGGCGTGCTGACAATTGGTTCTCCTCGCACATTGAAAGACGTATTCACCAGCACACCGTGCCCGGTTTTTGCTTCAAACGCCTTCAGTAATGCGTAGTAGCGTGGATTTGTGTCTTGATGTACAGTTTGAACCCTGGCCGAGTAGTCAAGGTGAGTGACGGCAGGGATGTCAGATCGTGGAATATTTAACAGCTCAATTCCCCACAACCCATCCTGCGTCGAACTGACCGGAAGGCGTCGTTTTTCGACCACGGGAGCCACCAGCAACATATACGGACTGTCCGCGTCCAGGACGAAATAGTCGGAGACGCGTTCGCGCAACACTGACGGCGCAAATGGACGAAACGATT
>CAZKVY010000019.1:0-55450 GCA_964556305.1 uncultured Nitrospira sp.
GGGCCAATCGCCCCTTTTGAAATCCCTCCGTCAGGAGGGCGTACCACTCCAGCATCGGAGCCCGGTACCGTTCTTCATCCTCGGTCTCTTTGGTGATCTGTCGGAAATCCACATACGATCGAAGTAAGCCGACCACCAACTCCTTCCAATCGGCTTCATCCAAAGTTGCCAATACTCGGGCACACTGTTCCGCACGGTCTTTCTTGAGTTCTAGTTCCTGCGAGTCCCGTAGTCCTGCCAGTTCTCCTGGCCCTTACTCTGAAGTTCCAGCCGTTTATCGTAAATCCGCAGCAGGGTTTGGCTCTGAGGACTCCCAAAATACATCGTCTCGCCCGTCGTCGCCCCGGTTCCATGCGTCAGGTTGGAGACGATATGCCGGACTTGAGCCGCTCTCGTGACGCACTGGCCTGCAGCAACCGCTCCTCGAATCGTCGAGACTGGCACTGAACCCGCTCGGTCATCGAGCGCGCAGTCAATCCGCGTCACATGCCCTTGTTGCTTGTGCACCCACTGCAGCAAGGTTCGGATCTGATCCAGTGTCAGGGCGGACGCGAGGCCGCCCGACAGATCCACATGGATTTCATTCGGATGACGAGGGGCATTGGTGCCCAGTTTGCCGACCCCGCGCAGGCCGCCTACCCGCATCCAAGACAAGGGATAGCCTCGGAACCCGCCTTTGGCCTTACTCCAATCGCCACCTAAGACCTGCATGGTCTCTTGCGGGTTACTGGCCAGGACCGTAAAGGCCAGCCAATCAATCGTGAGGGTGAAGCTCGACTCCATAGAATCTATCGAACTCCTGTACGGAGCGCTGTGGGTAGCGCCCCCGTGTTACCAAGACGGGGGCCATTCCGCTCCGCCCCGCAGCCTTTCGGCATGCGGCGCGGACCGGCTTTGCCTTCTGATGGTGTGACGGATAGCATTCTTTTCAGCGTCCTTCCTGTGTCGGCCTGACGAGCTTTTGTCGGACGACGCCAAAGGCTTTTTCGCCTACTTCTCTCGCCACGATCTTGATCGCCTCGGCTTTGCCATCCATGACCATGCTCATGAGGACAGCCCCGCGAACATATTTGGAGACGGTCGTCCCTTCCTCCGCAGCACACCGTTCGATGAGTTTGCGCTCTTGTTCGGTCACCTTAAACTGAAGCGTCTCGCCCTTGGCATCATGTGTCTTCATAAAGCCTCGCATAAATACAACTATATTATGGGATACAAAATGGCTGTTCACTCACAATCATTCGCTAAGAACAATATTGCACTACATACTATAATGTATAAATGAGAAAATCAAAGGAGCGAAAAGCCGTAAAAGTTATGACGTGGGGCTAGGGATTTAGCTAGGGCCCTGCTGAGAGCCGTGATGATAGAAGATGCGATAGTTATGTTGGGTGTGTGCGGTCATGCTTGTGTTACCCCGAAGTCTAACCGCCCTCGTTTTCACAGTTCCAAGAAAGTGTGTTTGGCCAGGGGCATGAGCTCAAGGAGGAAGTTCTGATTACTTCAAGAGAATTGCGATGACCACTATAGCCATCCGGGCCGAAAATTTAACAAAAGATTATCGCATCGGCCCAGCTATTGAACACAATACGCTACGCGATCGACTGGCGACCGCAATTTCATCCCTGAGGCGTCGGCGGCCCTCTGTCTCGCCACCAGTATTCTTTTCTGCGCTCACTGATGTCTCCTTCGAGGTGACACAGGGAGAGGTCTTTGGAATCATCGGCCATAATGGTGCAGGGAAGAGTACGCTCTTAAAAATTCTCTCGAGGATTACGAGCCCTACGTCAGGCTGCGTTGATATTTACGGCCGGGTCAGCTCGTTGCTGGAAGTCGGTACCGGATTTCATCCGGAGTTGACTGGGCGGGAAAATATACGCCTGAATGCGGCAATTTTAGGAATGCGGAGCACGGAAATTAGCCGAAGACTCGACGAGATCATTGATTTTTCTGGTGTGGAAAAATTCATTGATACGCCGGTAAAGCGCTACTCGAGCGGAATGTATATGCGCTTGGCATTTTCAGTGGCGGCGCACTTGGAACCTGAAATCCTCATTGTGGACGAAGTGCTTGCGGTCGGCGATGCAAGTTTTCAAGAAAAGTGCTTAGGGAAAATGAAACAGGCGAGCCAAGGTGGTCGCACAGTCCTGATCGTCAGTCATAACCTGCCGGTGATAGAGAACCTCTGCCAGAGAGCCCTATTGTTATCAAAAGGACGCGTCGCCGCTTTGGGAAAAGCGAAAGACGTGGTCGAACTATATGCAGGTATGAGTACGGCTCTAGCAAAAAGTTCGCTTCATGAGAGGACCGATAGGCAAGGCAAAGGAGAAGTCATCGCAGTCGCAATAGAACTAGTGGATAGGAACGGTAGTTCATGTTCCACGGCCATTTGCGGGCGGGAAACCATCCTGAGATGGCACTACCGCTGCCGCCCCAACTCGCAGGTTCGCAAATGCCGCGTTGAATTGTCCCTGCACGCAAAACATGGAAATCATTTCGATACAGCCTATTTCCTGATGTCAACCGACCTTGTGGATACCTCTCCACTCAATCTGTCCGGAGAAGGCTATATTGATTTTTGCCTCCCCGAACTTCCTCTGTCAGAGGGGGTCTACCATGTAATGTCTTACGTAGAAGGCGACAGGGAGGTTCAGGATTGGGTCTACAATGCGAGCCTGGTGAAAGTCATTGATGGGGACTTCTACGGAACGGGTAAAAGCTATCCTCCTGGATGGAAAGGCAAATGCGTACTTGTAAAGTATAGCTGGCAACAGGTGCCACACGTTCATACGTCGAGCCGATCCAGCACTCAGTGTTATAGCGAGCTTACCTCGAGGGCTTGACTGAGTCCGCTAATTCGCTCGTGTTTGTGTTTGACGCTTTGTCACTCCGCAGGTTTCCCACATTCGATATCGAGGGATTAGAAAAGCAAGGCAGATACTAAGGTTACCGGGCGTGCTTAAGGAACGAATGGCTTTAACAACCTACCAGGTCGATGAAACTAAGTCGCAGATTAATGATCATAGGGTGGTCTCTGACGTCCAAACGGTCGTTCATGGACGCACGCTAAAGGTCCTCCACCTGAGTACTTATGACGTCGGTGGAGGTGCTGCTAGAGCGGCCAATCGACTGCATGCCGGATTGCTCCGTTTCGGAATCGATTCCTCCATGTTTGTGCGCGAAGCGAGGACGAAAGATAGCACGGTCATTCGGTTTGAGCCGACGAACACGTTGCTTGGGCGGGTCAGACGGAGAATTAAACGAGACCAGATAAAGAGAAATCTTCTCTCATCGGTCCCCATCGCTAACGACAAATTTGAACCGTTCCGCATTGACCGCTCGGAACACGGAAGCGACCTTTTATCACAGCTCCCGGCCCATGATATCTTGAACATTCATTGGGTTGCCGATTTTCTCGATTACCCCTCATTCTTTTCAAAGCGCGCCATGGGCAAACCAATTGTCTGGACACTGCATGACATGAACCCATTCACCGGTGGATGCCATTATGATCTGGGATGTGGTCGGTATACGGGGCAATGCGGTGAATGTCCGCAGCTCGCCATATCAGGGCCGCTAGATTTGTCCCACCAAATTTGGGAACGGAAAAAAGCACTCTTTGAAGGAGTGCCCATCGATCAATTACACATAGTGTCACCCAGCTGCTGGTTGAGTGATCAAGCAAAGCAAAGTCCAATTTTAGGCCGTTTCCCCGTATCCGTGATTCCCTATGGCCTCGATCTCGAGGAGTTTTCGCCACGCGATAAACGAAGTGCAAGAGAAGTGTTTGGCATTCCCCAAGATGCCAAGGTAGTCCTCTTTGTCGCAGATGGACTGCCGCTCGTACGGAAGGGTTTCGAGATGCTGATGGAAGCTCTGGAGCAGATCAAGACTCAAGTCCCCCACTTGTGTCTTGTGACAGTTGGACACAATAGCCCTTCTGTTGGTCGCCGAATTTGGCATATCAATGTCGGGCATGTAAATAATGATCGTTTGCTTTCCAACATCTACAGTGCAGCGGATATTCTGGCTCTACCTTCTCGTCAGGACAATCTTCCGAATACTGTTCTCGAGGCGATGGCTTGCGGAACCCCCGCAGTGGGCTTTGACGTGGGCGGTGTCTCAGATATGATTCAGCATGGAAAGACTGGCCTGCTTGTTCCGCCGGGAGACGCAATAGACCTGGGGATGAGCATAGGGAAACTTCTGAAGAATAATGATTGGTTGTCGGTATGGGGAGAGAATTGTCGTCGAATGGCCGTGCAGCAATTTTCCTTAGAACAACAAGCGGCATGCTATACGGCACTCTATAGGCGGCTCGTAGACGTCACCTCTTCGGTCGAAGGGCGCCGTTACTGATTCAAAAAATAGAGAATAGAAAAGGAGGAGATGGCAAAGGTATAGCTCCTTGCCTAACGAGAGACTTGGGAGAATTTGCCAGGCGCCTTCCCTCTAACAACGCGCATGGCATGAACAAAGTAGTAGGCTAGTGCATGGGTGCTGTCGGTATGTTCAGTGCTTCGTATAAAATGGCTGCAGCCGCAACTACCGCGTTGTGACCTCTTGCCGGTCCTTTTGTAGTAGGGTCGCCGAACGTTGCCTTAAGTTGTTGTAGAATTTCCCCCCTTTTTACAGGCGTGAGTCCGATCTCTGGTAAATATGGTGTTGAGGGAGGGTTTGGGAAAATCATGTTGGCTGCCGTGACAACTGCAGGGACAAGTTTTTTCCATTCCGCATCCGCGGTTGCAATGCGTGCTGCCTGTTTTGCAACGAATGCCCTGAGGTCAAAGTTATCAGGTCCGGAGTCGATGGCTGCCTGGAAATCGAAAATAGTTTGCCCATGCAGATTGGACAGTCGTGCAAATAACGATGCCACAGCTTCTGCACTCTGTCGTATAGATGCATGTGAACTCCCTCGGTACCCATCTAGCTGAGATTCTGCATTCCAGATCCTCTTTTGCCAGCTTGATGACAGACAACATGGAGAAAAGAGAGCTGTTCATGGGCGACCCTTGAGTTTTGCCACTGTAACGCTGAATCGAAATTTGCGCGTAACCTAATCCCTCTACCAAACTTGTTAGAAAATGGAATAAATTATTTTTATCGGCTACCGAGGCTATGCAGGTCCTGGCATGAGATGGTGGCGGTAGTAACAAACCTGCCGCCGTACAAAACAGCCAGAACACAATTACATGACAAGAAGCTGATCGCTGAATTGCCAGGATTCCATGACTTGAGAAGAATGTTCTCATACATTTATGAGGTTCAAGCGCGCTCAGGCGCTTGCCAATCGGCATCTAGGTGAGCCAGAACTTTCCCTCGACAGTATTTACCGGTCCCAGTACGGACTTGCGGCGTGTACTTTCTTCCCAGACTCTCATTTACTCTGGTGGAGTAGCGCTTGGTGAATGGTCTCCGCCGCCACTCGATGCCCTTCGTCCGTCCAGTGGGTGTCATCGGGCAGATAAGTGGCAATACCCTTCTGGGAGGCGGACTTCAGTGCAGGAGTTAGATCAATGTACTCGATGCATGGGTCCAACCGAGTAAGGACCTGTTTGAACTGGTCGGGCATCGAGCTGACGTGCCATTTCCGCACCGCATCTGTCAGCAACGACACATTGGGAAGGTCATGGTAAACCCGATATTTCTCTGGAACAAATGCCACGAGGAACCGGATGTTCTGTTTCTGGCACAGTTTTGCAGCCTTTGCGATGAGAGCGGCTGCCTGCTGAAGGGTCGACTCTGACGGGGGTTCAATTTCGGTTGGAGCGAAGAACACAGTCTCTGTCTTGTTGTTGGCGTAGGCAAATTCAGCCTTGAGGTCCGCGATCGAATCACTAGGCGTGCATGCGGCCGGAGAATGACGGAATATGGCCATAGCGACATTCCTGGTTAACGACCGGAACCAGAAATCTTGCCAGAACGTGTTGCCGCTGAAGTGCGCTCTATTCTCATATCCATCGGCATCAAGAAAATCATTGCCTTCAAAAAATGCCCAAATAACGGTCTTAGGTTTAAGGGGGAGGCCGAAACGTTTAAGCACTACGAGCTCTTGCTGTGGTCCATATCCGGAATGCCCAAGATTGGCAACTGCCTTGCCTTGAAGATCACTGAGGATCGTCGTAACCAGTTTGGCCTCGGATGTCAGGTATCCTTCTATGTAGGAGTCTCCGATGACAACAAGTTCCGCCTCATTGATGTCTCGATTGTTGCGAAATCCATTTTTGTCATAGCTGACATCGATGATTCGTGCTGGATCAGGAGGAGTGCACAGGGCCTGCCCTAGGTTCCCTTGATAAGCCGTTTTGTAATGATAGTAGGCCTCATGCCGCCACAAAAGTTCGTTATCAAATCGTCTCCCAGCTATGCTTAGCGGATTGCCCTGCTCAAATCTTCCCAATAGTGCACGGTAATCAATCAATCGGAACAGGGCGGCACTCTCAGCCAACAACCAGCAACCGACCAGGGCGCTTGTGGTAAGCAGAAATCTTTTTCCCACCTCAGAAAGAGGCACGCGTGCAAACATTCCATAGAGCGCCCATGCCAGCAGATAGGAGGCAATAGCATTATCGAGCAAGTGCCGAATGCTCGTGACCCCTGTTAGCAAGAGTAGGCCATACCCCAAAAGGAATACCGCCAAAGTTAGACTGATAACAGTCCCTCGCTTTTCCTCATTACGCATAAATTGGTTGGGCCTCTTTCAGGTACATATAATTGACCGCAAGCGCAGGTTTGATTTCATGAGTCTTGACTGTCCGGCACTGAATAGCATCGCCATGTAACCGGAGCGGCTGTCTGTCCAGTATTACTGGACACGTACATTCCCTGTCAAATAGGATGAGCTACACTTTATGGTTATCAGAATGCAGGGAAAGCGGCGTGCTCGTGCGTATGAATCTGCCGGATCTAAATCCATGATGGAGCGTTATGCGAGGATTGAAATGAGAAGTGGTCAGACTGGTCGGAAGTTGTTCAGTGTCGATCGAACTACCGCTTGCGATGTGCGCGTGCAAGGAGGGGGCCGATGCCGACAGATAAATGAAGGACTGATGGCACGTAGCGTCCTCTGGTCAGGTAGCGCTAAGTGGGCCCAGCGTCGATCTGTTTTCTTGGCGTGTCGTCAGATGCTGGATATAAACGACTCTCGACCTAAATGAGATTTGAAAGAGGATTAAATGGCAGAATTCACGATTTCTAAAATTCGACGGCCCTGACGAACTGATTGGTAATCATGCCCTTCGCGGAAAGGTCATACGTCCACGTTTCTTGACTTTGCTCTTCTCTCTCACGCTCGAAGCCACCTTTTGCATAAGCATCCGCCGCCATCGCATTTTTCGCTGTGGGGATATAGGTTCCCCGCAGAGTGGTACATCCACGCTCAGAGGCCTGCATGCACAGATGTTCAAGCATGGTGGCTTCAACAGTTCGTCCGATGACACGGCAACTCATAAGCCAGGTATCGATATCCAATACTGCACCTCGTTGGTACGCAATCATGAGGCTGACCAAACCGTGGTCTGCGTAGCGATCCCGTAACCGCAGCGCTAAATGTACGCAGGTCGAATCTTTCATGAAAACAGTAAGTTGAGTTATGCTATGCCGTCGAGAGGTAAGGTTAAATTGGTTCGTTTTCCCAATCAGCTGAGCGATTCTCGGCAACTGCGACTCCTCGAACGGAGCTACAAACGCTTCCATCTGAAGACTACGATAAAACTCATCTATGGACCCAGCTGCTGTCTCCAATTCAAGGATGCGAGCACGGGCTCGATATTGATCCGTTCTTTGGTGATCTTCGGCTGTAAAAGAACTGGTTTCAAGCATGAGATATTGTGAGACCGCACGGAGATAATACGATGGGTCTTCTGGGAGAGGTATGACGTCCACTTCTGGAAGAAACTTGCGAACAAGGTCTCGCTCAACAGGATTGTCATCGACAAATACAAGAGAATCGAGACCGATTTGTAGCGTGTGCGCCATTCTACGAATGTTGTCCGGTTTTGAATCCCAGTTGGCGACGAAAAGGGCAATATCGTCCAATTTGAGACGCATCTCGGGATGCATCTCAAAGGGCTGTATGGCGTCGGTATAGTTATTCTTCGAACATACGCAGAGAATAACGCCCTTATTTTTTAACCGAAGAAGATACTCTTGGAAGGCCACGAATGCCTCACCGTCCACTCCGTTTCCTAGTCGAATTCCCGACAAACCATCTTCAGCGATGACACCTCCCCACAACGTATTATCCAGGTCCAGCACTAAACATTTCCGGCTTAAACCGAGTGCAGCAGCCATAACAGCGGCGGTGTGCCGTGAAAGCAAAGGTATGGCCTCAAGCGCTACCGCTTGTTTAGAGAGATTCCAGTAACGGGGATCGCACCACCTCTGTTTCCCGATAAAGGCGGACAGGCGTTCGCAATCAACAATGGAAACTGTGTTTCCTGCGGCTTCACCCAGGCAAGCATTGACGGATTGGGCCATCATATATCGAGATCTGGAAGCCGTGCGGCGAGGTGACCAGTAGGGATCTCGCACGGCAACGCAAAGTTATGCTGAATGATGCGCGCGCCAGACCGGTCTTTGATGACCCTCCAAAGTGCAGTCCACCGGCGAACCTCTTGTTGAACATCTTCCGCTGGCCTTGTGCTGTACTCGGGAAGGTGAAGTTCTCTTTCGTGAACGACGAGCAGAACCATCTCAGGCTGAAAAGTGTACAACCCACTGTGGGAGTCGATGATTTCTTGCTCCAATTGACCATAGTCGCTTTTATATAGATCGACTGTGATTCCTAGCCGGCTAGCGGCAAGGCAGAACATGTCGCCGAATTGCATCGTGGTATAACTGCCAAGGAGGGCCACCCTGATAGTAATGGCTTTCGGCCGTTCTGCCTTTAAGGAAACACGCCTAAACTGTGTCCATGCTTTTTGCCATGATGTAAAATCATCACCTGCATCCACTACAGGGAGAGCCCACCTACAGGCTTCAACGTAGTCTGCAATTTGCTCATAGCATCGTGCCAGACTTAGGCAGAGAGAAGCGGGGGCTGGATAGGTTGCAACCTCAAGATAGACGCCTATCGCCTGTTCAAACATTCCATTCGCTCGGTACTTATCACCAGATAGTTCCTGGGGAGAGGCAGTTGTCGCAGAGTCGTATGGTTTAGCGTCCATGAGGGTAAGCTAGCTATAACCTTGTTTTGACGGTCACACACCAGGTGCATTCGGCTGCAATTGAACGGACCGAGGGGCTTCAACAAAAAGGCGCATCCCGGGAAGGATATTCGTGGTGACGACGACATTTGGCCCAATCATAACGTCATCACCAATCTTCACCCCAGCGAATATCACTGCACCCGGAGATACATGCACCCGATTCCCAAGCTTTGGCCCACGGTGCAAGTTTTTTGGGCCCCCGTAATCTGCACCGATCGTGACATTGTGGCGAATGACACAGTCATCACCTACTTCTGCTTTCCAATGGAAGACAATTCCACTTTGGTGGTCAAGTTCGAGCCTTCGTCCAATCTTGACTTCTAACGGGATCTCAATTCCGTAACAGTTCCGGACATAACAAAACAGCACACGGTAAAAGAAGAGCAACACAGACTTAGGAATGCCTGATCGCCGTGCTGACGCCCACCTACCCAGTCGATGGACGGCGATTGCGTGCAAGCCAGGCAATGTCCAGTCCTGACGGTTTACGGTCCAATCCTCACGAACCTCACCTAAGAGTTCGATTATGCTGCGGTGGAGTCTTATGAATGATCCGAGCACTAGGAAGTCCTAAGTCGACTCGTGTTTCCTGGCACTATCATACTTTTCGTAGAGTCGGTGCTGCTCCAATACTCTGACTTCTGTAGCGGCACATTCTGGACGATTAGGTTAAGTTTAAGGTCTTGATACAGCTTTTGCCAGTAGCTTTAGCCGAATAAATTAAGTATAGATCTCGACGGAGTGACTGTCCAGTAATACTGGACACCTTATTTGTGATGGGAAGTACAACAACCTACTGGATGGAATAAAGTGCGTGGAAGTTAACGACTCCATATCCAATTATCTACTGCTGTTAAGACACCTCCCTTCGTGCGTGGTCCGAAGATTGGGCGATAGTCCATGAATATCGAGTTGTGATGGAATCGAATGGACCGGCTGACGCAAGTGGGGAGCGATAAATTGACTGGCCTCTAGAATGTCTATTCGGCAGCAGCGCGAAATATCGCTCGTCTGGACCCCGTTGAGGTCTCTCTGGAGGGCAGCACGAACTCAGTTGAATTTACGGCACACAAAGAAGGGCCGCTGCTTATGAGTGAAAGGGTTCACCCCAAACGGATGTGCTAAATTTGTGCTAAAAATCTTCAAAACCCACCCATATACCTCGAATCCATCGATTCAATAGAATGAAGGCAAGTGCCTGTTTTCACAGTAAAAACGGGGAAACCATTTGATACACCGAGCGTTTCAAAAAAACTCCGGGCCTGATTCGTAATCCCCACGTCAATGTTTTGATCATTCCTTTCGCTCAATCCCTGCTTTAGCCCAGGAATCCCCAGTAGTTTTACACTTTCACTGACGAGACGAAAATACCGCCTAGGGTGAGAGGAAATATGGTTGTGGTCGTCAGGAGAGAAGATAATCAGAGGTCAGGTCTTATCGCAATCAATCTTGCAGCCATCATCTTTGGCACGGCTGCACTGTACGGGAAATTGGATATCTCACCATTTTGGATTGTGATGATAAGGGGAGCGTTGCATCCCTGGCGATCGCCGCGGTTGGCTTATTGAGTGGAGGGTTGGGCTCGTTTCCTACGACCGCGCAGTTAAGGGGCTTGCTCGTGACAGGCATTTTACTGGCAATTCATTGGTTAACCTTTTTCGAATCGGTTCAGCTTGCCGGCGTCGCAATTGCCACATTGACGTTCGCGGTCTTTCCTCCTTTTACTGTTCTCCTTGAGGGCATGAAGGCGCCCCGACGCCCAAGCCTGTTGGAGCTCGGAGCTGGATTCGCGATTGTCGTGGCAGTTGCGTTGTTCGGCACAGACTAAAATTCGTGATGAATCGACTGGCCTTCTGAAAATGAGTAATTGGGTTCGCAATGACTGTGCGATAATAATTGTAGTCCAATTTACTACAAAGCATAGCAGCGAATTCCTACACCGCCACAGAAGATACCCCTACCGAGTCTCGCGAGATGCCTATAATCTCTTACTACGGCAAACTGGAGACCGGTACCTTTTGACGCCTCGCAGCGCGGCATCTCCGAGTAGGCAAGTCGAGACTTAAGTTAATGATAGGTCTCGTTCTGGATCGAAGGGGCCGTATGAGATAGCCTGTCCGCGAAACGTTGTTGATATCGTTCAAAAAGTTGCGCGACTCCCTTTGCGAACCAGTCAAACTGCTTCGCGTCAAAATGCAGTGTCATACTGTTGTATTGGAGATGCACATCGCCATGTGCACATACATTGAGTCCTAGTTCCCGGCTGTCCTGCTTCAATAACTTCCTCATGAGGAACTCCTCTCTTGGTGCGTTGATGCGTCGGCGGTCAACGGCGATTGCCCGCAGGCGTATGGCGAATTTCGAAGACGAGATGTGGACTCCGTCCGGTAAAGCTGTGCTGAGATTGCATCCTCAGCGCGGAACTGTGCCCCGCAATTGATACATCGCCATTGCCCCTCAGTCCGATAAAAATCGTTCGATATCTCTTGCGCAAGGCATCCTCCGCACCGAAGACAACGCATTCATTACCCCTTGAGGTGCAGAAAAGAGCCGCGAGATAGAGAGGGCAAACCTACCGTGCCCTTTCCATCCCGCGGGTCCCATCCATGCTGCACCGTTTCCGCCTGATGGGCAAATCAGAGAGGAATTTCTTCGAGCGAAGTGACGTACCCTGTGGTTCCGGTCCATTGCGGCTCGACGATGATGAACAGGATGGATGTCGTTCAGTATTGATATCAATTCTCAGTATCAGCATAAAGCAAGCCGATTGCTTAGTCAAGACCCGCACTCAAATTTCACAGGATGCAGTATGCGGAGAGAGTTGAGTCCTGGGCTGCCAAATGCTGAAAGAGCCAGGACAGAATAGGAATGAATTTAGATGAATTGTGGGGCAGAGCTCTTACTGACAGTGTGCTCTGCCAAACTGGCTTAGCGATCGAGTTCATCCCAGGTGTGTGGGGTAACCCGTGTGGTGGAAGAGCGTTTCAGCACGTTCGCACAGACGATCAATCGACTCCAACTGTCTCTGAGATAGCAGTCTCTTCTTGGGCCTGCTGCCTGCGTTCATCTCAACATGTCCTGCATCGATTTATTCGTCCCACTCTAGAATGCGGCGAAATCTAGCGTCAGCGATAGGTCAATCTAGGATCGAGAAGTCGATAGGTTTGAAGCGCCCATTGTTCGAACCTTCAGCGGAGCAGGCTGTCAGGCCGCACACCATGTCCATCTCGGCCCGCAGATCGATGTGGTCCCCCGGCTTTGACGTGGGCACGCCCACCGTCACTTTCCCCTGCGGATCAACCTTGACGTTCATAAAGATGTTGAATGTTGTCGAGATCTGATGTCCGGAGATACCGTACTCCTTTAGCGAATTAACCAGGTTCTCGAAACAGCTCGGATGGTATCCGGTGTATTTGTAAAGAATCTGAAACATCTCTTGGCTGCAGGGTGTCAGCAGGAAGTCATGCAGCCCGACGGTGTCTTCGACGATGGTAAACATCGGCTTGCTATTGTTGGCGTAGAGGATGTCACCCGTCGTCAGGTAGATCCGGCTCGCATAGTCCAGCGAACGACCTGACGACAATCGGCAATGGTGATCGTGCTCGTCGAAGGCGAACAGGTCAGAGACCTGCTCGCCCATCGGATCGACAACGCGCAGCACTTGCCCCCGCTTGATATAGAGTGAGCAGCCACTCTGTGGGGCAATACGGGTCCACTGCGGAGTGGTCATGGTGCGTCCTTTTTGTGCGCATGGAACGGGCATGGCCAATTGTCTGAAACGACCTGGCCGGAATATTGATTCGCTTCAGAGCCTTTGCCAAAGTTTTTCAGCATCGGATTGATCGAACCCTGGAACGCCATCTCGCGTGCCCGAATGAGCTGCTGCATCGTCTCAAACTTGCCGCGAGCGCGCAAGCGCTCAAACTGTGCATGTAAGTTGAACACCATGGTTGGATATTTGAAGGTTCGAGCCAGCCGTGAGGCCTTGGGGTGCAGGCCGATGACGAACATTGCCCGACCACCGATGCTGAACGAAAAGTTATTGTTCTGTGGGTCGGAGTCGACGCTCTTGTCCCAGGCGAAGAAATCGGAATCAATGACGTGCATGGCCTGAAGCTGTCTCCAAAGCAGGTCCTCAAAATGCTGTTCTGATTCGATGGCGGGTCCGCGGAACATCGCGATGAAGGTCGTGAGCTGGTCGTCCATGATCGGGAACTCGTGGCAGAATTCATAGAGATCGTGACAGACGCCACGTACGGCACTGTTGCTCGCGAGTTCCGGGAATAACCCGAAACGATAGCTCTTTTGGGCAAACACCGAGATTGCGCCAGCGCACGGATAGTACTCGCCAAACATTTGTTGTCTCAATTGATCGTGTGCATCGGTGAGGTCTGGGTCGACAGATACGTCAGGTACCAGTGGCCTGATGACCCCCGTGTCCTGGAAGGCCGCGTAGCTCGAGAACTGGCCTGCCAGCGGATCAATCGCAAGGGGGTTCCAAAGACACCGTTCGCGTCTGAGGATGTCGCCACCGTCGGTACGCATCGAATGTATGAAGTTTGATTGCATCGGTCTATTCCTCAAATCTCTCGGGATGGTGTTCGAAGGTATCGTCAGGCGCGGTGGGATTTGCGTCTGCGGACGGTTGATGGAACAACCGAACAGGATGCTCTCCACGTCGATCAGAGGCCTGGGCGATTGAACGGTCCGTCTGCAAACTCAGAGGAGTAAAGGGTCCGCGATGTTGCTGTCGGTATAATGCGGAGACGGGGGCCTAGGATCACAGCTAGATGAGATGCCGTTTGCTCACCACTCGGTGACTATAACCGCGACTTCGCTTGTAGTGACCTGGGCATAGCCCCGGTATAGAGCAGAAATGGGGGGATTGCGGATCCAAATAGACTTAAGGATTAGGAGAAGTGCCCCTCAGCATCCCTCGCGACGATAAATGGTCCCTACTGCACTCACGGTTAAGCGGCGCTACGCCGTAGAACGCTATGCCACGAGAGCCACCGTAAGGAGCAACATCAATAACCACCAGATGCGATAGCACACACTCTTTCGCTCGAGGAATCCACGTCAAATCGCTGTGCTAAATTTGTGCTAAAAATTTTCAAAACCGACCGATACCCCTGGAATCGATCGAATCAATGGAATGCGCACAAGCACCTGTTTTCATAGACGAAATGGGGAAACCATTTGATACACCGAGCGTTTCAAAAACTGTCCAGGCCTGTTTCCTAAACCGCGGGTCGCACGTTCAATTCGTGTCGGGGGCACTAACCAGCCTTGTATTTAATCAGCTGAGATCATTCTCTGCCGCATCGCTTGCCTCTCGCGGCAGGTTGCCTCCCGTTGCTCATGAGCATGAGTTGCGCGATGGCACGGCACTCCATTCAGCGGCACAAGACCCGAGGGCTATTCCCCGAAGACATTTCTGATAAGGTGCCTGGCCTTTCATACTGCTACCCTTAGGCCTTCCGGCTCAGCGCAAAATGTTCTCATTGCACAGTTCTCTCCATCGCATTTCGGCTCTCGCGCGAGCGTTTGCGGAGTAGGACACCTTCGCGACGAATAGAATCAACAGGTTGTCACAACTCAAGAGAACGGTACTGAGTTTGCAATGGAGACTCCGCATAACAAAAGGAGTCCCCATCATGATTGAGTTTCCGCTGATCCTCATAGGTTACGCACTTCTGCCGATCATTGCCTTCCAGCTCATGATCATGGCTGACCGTCCCCAACAGAAGAGCGAACAAAACGCTTTTCCACAGGTCGAAATCCTGTAAGCCGGCGGCGGCTTCACGAGCCATGAGTGGAGCCGCCGCCTTTCCAGGCCAGTGCGCGCCTTCTCCCCCAGACTGACCTACTACCGACCTTCATACGTTCCAGTCTCTCGACTAGAACAACCGCCGGACCACTTACCCAAATCACGCCATAAGTAGGTAAGGGTATATCGAGAACACGTCAATGCCCAATGTACTCGACGAATGCAGCAGACGTAGGTAGAATTGGTCATGTATAATATCGTGGAACCGTCGGATGCGTGCCCTGCGCGCAGCAGGAGCCGTTCTTGATAAAGCTTCATTTCATGGCTAGCAGTCTCGGCACACCCTTCCCTAAAGAGTCCATGAAACCGGCGAATCTATTGATCAGTTTGATGTTGCTCCTCCTCTCCACGGCGGGATGCCATGGGTATACCCTTCTGGAAACTCCGACGACCGATGGCTTCCACTCCAAACTGCCCGCGCCCTATACGAGAGCGGTCGTCTGGGGCGGACGCTCCGACACGGTCCAAAGCGCCAGCACCTGGCTCCTCAAAAAGGGCCTTCTCGTCGTCGACCAAACCAAAGTCCTGCAAGCCGCAGCCGATCAAAAGGTAAGCCTCTCGGGATATCAGTATCTCGAAACGGATGTGCTCCGAATGGCTAAACTGGTCGGTGCCAGGCTGGTCGTATTCAGCAATGCCGAAGTGGGATCTTGGGAGGCGTTGAATTGGAGTGGAGGATTACCTCGTAGTCAACGGGTCTATTCAGCCACGATTGCCTTACGGGCCGTCGATGTGAACACCGGCGAAATCGAATGGAGTGGAAAAGCCCAGTCTACTGAACGATTCAGTAATATCGAGGAAGGTATCAGCCTGCTCACCTGCCATGCCTTAGCCACCGCCTGGGGCATGCGGAACCCCGGCTCCGTCTCTCCCGAAAACATCTGCCCCCCGGGGTCCGGCCTCATGACCACTGAAGGCAGCAGACACCACGCCACCCCTGCGGCGTCCACGAAAGAGACCCTCACCCCTTCGATGAGCAACTAGCCCGCGCAATTCGTCCATCCACACTCGCCACTCAAACCCGGCACTCTCACCGTAGAGCCATCTGACGCGCAATCTCGCTCTTTTGTCGATTTTCTTATCCGGCGCGTTATACTGCAGGAGTACTCCTCTGATGATTCATTCACCGGGTTGTTGCCTATGGCGCGGTACCCTCTTGTTCTCCTTCTGAGTTGGAGCGTCTTTGCGGCTTCAATTGCCGACGCCAGCGAGAATCACCCGTTTTGGACGGAACAAGCCTTATTTCATTTCGGTGAGGACGTCTTTTTTACGGGACGAGCATCCTGCGCTCCGAACGTAGAAGAGGGGCGTCAACGTGCCTACCTCGCGGCAGTCCAAGAGGTCAAAAACTTCACGCGCGCCTCGGAAATCGGCGGGTTCCCGCTGGACACCCAAATGGTTTTCGAAGACAGCCATCCAGCCGACTGCGCCCCAGGATTGGTCACAGTGTGGCGCTTGTTGCGAGCTCCCCGCACCGCCTTGGATGGACTTGCAAGACATGCCAGCCCCGGTAAGTCGGCCGACATTTCCCCAATTCTCGCGCAGGTCGCAGCGGTCAGGAATCTCACGCCCCGCGTAGGCATGTTGCGGGACGAAGTGTGGAATCGATACGGCCTGCCTCGATCAATCTGGGCGCGACCTGAAAAAGGTGAGTTGATCTGGGACTACTCGCAGTTCGGCCTCACCATCGTGTTTAACCAGGAGGACGTGTTGACCCGCTGGCGGCTGACCGGCCCGAACCCACGGTCCAGCGAAGACACCGCACCGGCGCCCCAGCCGGATCCCCTCAGCGGCAAGGACCTTCCCGCCATCGATCTCACGGTCCGCCTCCAGCAACTCGAAGAACAACAGGATCTTGAGCGTCGTCATCAGGCGCAGCGTTATTGCTCGCTGCGTTTCGCAGAGGTGCCAGAACCATTGCGCCCTACTCAGGGCACATGCGAACAACGGGAATATCAACGGCTAAAGGAGTACCATCCCCGATTTTAACCCACGGACATGACCAATCGTTCTGAAGGAGCTCCGGAATGGCCACAGACGGAATACAGCGCGCGACGATCCTTATCGTTGACGATGATCCCTCGACACTTCTGCTAGCATCAAAACCATTACAGGGTCACGGGTACACCGTACTCAGAGCGCCGGGAAGCGCCGAAGCGCTCAGGCTTTACGCGGAACACCCCACCCCCATCCAGCTCGTCGTCACCGACATCTTCCTCCCGCCCCCCGGGTTCCAACTTTCCGTCGAGAAGAATCCCTACCCCCGGGTCAACGGTCTCGAGTTGGTCGACCGCCTTCTCGAGAGAAAACGAGAGATCCGTATCATCCTGATGTCCAGCACTCCAGGAGCTGATCTTCAGAGTCGCGGCCTCATCCGGGAGGTATTACCCTTCCTGAAAAAGCCTTTTACCAGCGAAGCCTTGCTCACGCTCATCCGCGAGACCTTGGCCGGACCTCCGGCTACGCAGGGCCCTGCAAAACCCTCTGCATCCGGCAAGGGCGAGGTTCAGTGGGTCGACTGACCGCCTGTTGCCATCACGTCGCACCATCTGAGACGAGTAAATGCAGGGATTGCTTGTCAGGTAACACCCCCTCGGATAGACTTTTCTCACGAGAGGGATACTTCGCATGGCACGAGCAAAAACAACCGAGGCACTACGTAGCAAAACCAAACCGAACGCCGTTGATGAACTCACACGCGGCATCGCCACGCTTCGGGAACTGAGCGTTCAGATCGACGATCTGAGCCGAGACGGATTTCCCTACCGAGAAGCAGGCCGGGCGAGAACCGAACTCTCCTTTCGAGAAACCATCAGACGATTGTTCGGTGAAAAATCTCCGGAATATCAGACGCACAAACATCACAAACTCAAGGTCGGTAGTCGCGCAGAATCCGCACAGAGCACCGCGCTCTTGAAGGAATTCATCGCGGCGTTGGAAATTCAAAAAGCCGAGTTACTCGGACCCAAAGCTGATGAGGTCATCGCCGTAATCGCGGCAGAACCAGCTCGTCCCTCCCTGACAGTGGTTCCTCCCGTCACCTCGTCTGACTCCCCCACAGCGCAGGCTGCGGCGAGTCCTGCTCAGCCGGCAGCCGGCACTGTTTCTAGTCCCCCAGCGCCGGCCACAATCGTAACGACCGCCATCAGCCCAGTCCCTTCGTCCCAGTCACCGTCCCCCACGGTTGCACCGATAGTCGCCCCGTCCGGACCGCTGCCGGCCGCGAACACCATGCCTCCGTCCAGGTGTGACACGCCGGCATCTCGCCTGATTCAGCAAGAGGCCTCAGTCGGCTCAGCATCGTCCGAAAGCACCCTGGTCCCACCGGTCAGCATTGCCCCGACTCCGGTCACACCACCACCGATTGCCGCAAGTGCTGCCCTGACAACCACGCCGCCAGTGACGAGTTCCAGTGCAAGGTTAGCCGTAGACGCCACCGTTCCCACGACCACTCCTCCGGCCGCGCCCACAGTGAGTGCTATTCCTCAAGGGACCATCCCACCGGCTCCTCACACGACGTTGCGTCCGCGGCCTGCGCAACCCATCAACATTGAATCACCGGCACTGGCGCAGCCGATAACGAGCGCCACGACGACGCCCGCTCCGGTTCCTCAGCCACCTCAGCCCGCAGCCTCATTGTTGGCAGCAACCATCGCCACCTCAGGCCCCGTTCCGTCCCCGGAAATTCGAACCGTGCCTCCACTCATTCAGACAACAGCGCCGCCGCAGGAGCCACCCGCGCCCCAATTCGTGGCACAGACAACCGCACCGGTCCGATCATCAACGCCCGCATCGACTCAGAACTCAGTCCCCGAGAAGACCCAAGAAACCAAGGTCCCCGTGGAACATGGCACGCTGGAAATACTGAGAAGGGTCTGCGCCCGATTTCACCTTGTCGCGCGCCAACTACGGTTAAGAAAAGAATATCGCCCGACGCTCGAAATCAACGACGAATATGACTTGCAGGATCTGTTCTATGCGCTTCTCCGACTGCAGTTCGATGAGGTCGGCACGGAAGATTGGACTCCCGCCTACACAAACGGCGCGCGCCGAACAAGCTACCTCCTCGATTGGGAGAAAACCGTTGTGGTCGTCAAACAGACCCGCTCAGGACTGACGACCAGGGACCTCGCCGAACAGATCGCGGCTGATACCGCCCACTATTCCGCCAGGCCGAATGGAACCACCTTGGTCTGTTTTGTGTATGATCCGGACGGACGTGTGGGAAACCCCCGCGGGTTGGAGGCCGACCTCTCCTCCACCGTGGGGCCCTACAACATCGAAGTCATCGTGGCGCCGAAGTGAGAAGATACCGATTGGCAGGTGCAGACCCTCGCGCATCGTGTTGACTTCATCCGAAGCAATCCGATAGGTTTCGATTCGCAACAGGCCGTACCGCCGCCGCACCATTTCGAGGGAGATCCCTGTATGCCCGACCGAGCCTACGTGTTGATCAACGTGCATCCCGGTCAAACCGCCGACGTCGTGAAAGCTTTAGGGGACATTAAGGAAATCAAACAAATCGACCCGTGCTGGGGCAAGCCGGACATCTTCACGATCGTTGAGATTCCTCATCAGGACGCCCTAACCCAGCTCGTCCTGGCAAAAATTCACGCCATTCCCGGCGTCGAGCAGACGGACACCCATAACGTCTATCGGCTGCAGGAGGCCAAACCTAAATGAAGCGCATGCTCACGAGCCTACTGCTCGTCACCACGATCGTCGGATGCGCAGGTCCCCCCCACGCCCCTGAGCCGGATGTGATGGAAGTCACGCTCGAGGCTCCCCCTGACAAGGTCCACATCGCTGTGACCGATGTCCTGACACAAGGAGGCTATACCGTAGATCAGGATGAGACCGGGAACGTGACGACTGGTATGAGACAGGAAGTGAGAGGTCCCTGGAACGGGTTGTTGCGCTGGAGATTCGGCGTAGGAAAGAGCCGGGTGGAGGCGCGCATCGTACCGCAAGATGACAGTACCACTCGTTTACGTCTGCAGGTATTTTACCGTGGGAAAGACGGGCTGTTCGACGCGTGGGAAGATGCGGAGACGCCCTTACCGCAGAGCGCCGCCAATGAAATCCGATTGATCAAGAACGCGCTCCGATTATTGTAGCGCTCTTCTATTTGTCTTCGCTGTCATCGCCGAAATCCAACCCGAACCGCTCCGCCATTCTGTACAACGTCCGCCGATCGATTCCAAGGATCTTCGCCGCCTTGACCTTATTGCCCCGCGTCTCTTTCAAGACACGCGAGAGATGCCGCTTCTCCACCTCGTCCAAGGTCAGCAATACATCAGGGTCTCCCTGGGGCAGTTCCCCCGCAGGCTTGTCGGACGGACTGGGCTCCGCTCTGATTGGTTCAGGCAGATCTTCGGGCAATAGCAGCGGACCATGACTTAAGGACACGGCCCGTTCAACCGCATTTTCCAACTCGCGCACATTGCCCGGCCAATGATACCGTTTCAACAACACCATCGTTTCAGGTGAAAATCCTCTCACATGTGAGGAGTGCTTGGCGTATTTCTGTAGAAAATGATGGGCGAGCATCGGGATATCGTCCTTTCGCTCGGCTAACGAGGGGAGCGCGATCCGGACCACATTCAACCGGTAGTACAAGTCATCGCGGAACTTCCCTTCTTTCACACGAGTCGCAAGATCCCGATTGGTGGCGGCAATGATGCGCACATCCACTTTGACGGAGGACGTACTGCCGACCCGCCGCACTTCCTGCTCTTGCATCACGCGCAGCAATTTCACCTGGAGCGCCTGGCCAAGGTCCCCGATCTCGTCCAGGAACAACGTGCCGCCATTGGCCGCCTCAAATAACCCGGCCTTCGCGCCGACCGCTCCGGTGAACGCGCCTTTTTCATAACCGAACATCTCCGATTCGAGCAGATGATCGGGCAGTGCGCCGCAGTTCACGGGAATGAAGGGTTTATCGCGACGTGGACTATTCAGATGAACCGCGCGCGCGATCAGCTCCTTGCCGGTGCCACTTTCTCCTTCGATGAGTACCGTGCTCCGCCCATCCGATACCCGCGCGACAAGTTTGTAGACTTCCAACATCGCGGGACTGCTTCCGACCAAATGCGACCAGGGTTCACGCACGCGCGCGTCTTCACGGAACCGGGCATTTTCCCGAACGAGCCGGCAATGCTCCAAGCTGCGTTGTACGACCAGCCGAATCTCATCTCGCTTGAACGGTTTTGCCAAATAGTCGTAGGCGCCAAGCTTAATGGCTTCAATCGCTCCTTCAAGAGATCCGAACGCCGTTAACAACACGATCGAGGTATCCGGGCTGAATCGTTTGAATTCCTTCAAGACTAAAAACCCGTCGCCTTGCTCCATGCGGATATCGGTGAGGACCACATCCGGAGGAGCCTGCTTCCCACGCTCCACCGCGGCCTGACCACTGGCGAAGGCTTCGACCTCATACCCTTCCTTCACGAGCGCTTCAGCCAGCAACGCCCGCGCAGCCTCGTCATCGTCCACCACAAACAGTTTTGCCTCACTCATCAGCCTTACGCTCCTACGATGCCGTGGGATTCGCCGGCAATCCGGGAAGCACCACAGTCGCCGTCGTCCCTCGTCCCACTTCGCTCTCCAATGTCAACTGGCCGCCGTGCGCCAGAACCGCCTCACGGCTGAGAAACAACCCTAGCCCTGTGCCCTTGCCGATCGCCTTCGTCGTAAAAAACGGCTGGAAGGCACGCTCCACATCCTCCCGCGGCATCCCACAGCCGGAATCAGACACCACAAGCGTGACTATCGTGTCGAGATCTGTCCGGCCCGTGCAGGAGGCGCGTTCCCGTTCCTCCGCCGATGCCGCGCGCGTGGCAGCCGACACCGTCACATGCCCGCCCGGTCCGGTCGCTGCCAGTGCATTGGTGAGAAGATTCACCAACACTTGATGAATTTTTTCCGCATCCGCCCAGACCAACACCGACGGCGCCACATCCGCCTGAAGCGCCACGCCTTTCGCATGATACCCCGGTTCCATTAGTGCGACCACCGGCTCAATGAGGCGCTCCGCAGGATACCAGGTCGGCTCGGGCTTGCGTTGTCTCGTGGATGAAAGAAGATCTTGAATGATCCGTACCACCCGATTCAACTGTTCATCGATAATCCCGATCCGCTTTTTCATCTCGGAACTGAGACCTGGTTCTTCCGCCAACGCTTCCACATGCCAGCCGATGGAGTGCAAGGGTGTCCCGACCTCGTGCGCCACCGACGCTACCAGTTGCCCCACCGCCGCCAGCCGCTCTGACCGCGCGAGGGTATCCTTGAGCTCAACCAACTGCGTATTGGCCAGCAGAAGATGTTCCGTCTGAGCCGCCAGTGCGGCCCGCGCCGCTTCTTCGCGGGCTTTCCGCTCTTCCCAGGTGACGCCGATATAGGCAACCCCGGCCAGCACGCAGACGACCATAATGCGATTAAATACTACCGTCGTGAACCGCTCCTTCTTCTTGGCCGGTTGGAACAGACCGATGAATGTCACCAGCATACACAGGGCTAGGGTCGAGACCATCAACCGCCGGTTCCGAACGGTGGCCACCAGCAGGATTGGCAGCACAAACCCGAATGCGCCGACCACATTCAGCGGGAACATCCATTCCATCACCGTGACGATGAGGAAGAGCACCGCGGCAATACCGAGTACGAGCTGATTGCGGCTCTTCATGATAATCCGACGCCTTGCTGAAGAAAGGCCCTCCCCGCCGGTCCACCAGTGACCCGGACGATCCAGAGATGAGAGATCCTGATGCATCGAAATCGCCGCGCATGCAGAAGGACAGGTTGAGGCCTGACAGGTGGCAAGTCCAACGCCGGCATTGTTTTCCGCATCGGACTAAGGACGTGCGGCAGGAGGGCGGAGCGTACGAAGGGCTGCGGCGAGAGATTGTACACGCTCATCCTGTTGGAGTTCCTCCAGCGACAGCGACAATTTTCGCGACCAGTTCGGATAGGCGTCTACGGTACCAGGCAAATTCATTTGTGTCACCTCACCGATCACATCATCAAGGTTGGCCAAGACGACCCAGGCCGGTGAGCCAGCAAGGTACATGTGAATCGCCTGACACAAATCCGGCGTCATGGCCGGTACAGATTCCTGGTGAGCGCCCACGCCGGGAGGCAACAGACCCGCTCCCTGCAGCGCCGCCAGGAAATGGTTTTTGTCCCTCGCCCGTTCCTCGAACGCAAGCTGTATCGCCTGTTCATTCACATACATCCCGAGCCTTGCCCGGAGTCGGATATCCTCCCCGATCCAGTATCCGGTCAAGGTCGGAAGGTCATGTGTGGTGACGACCGCAAGCGATTGATCGGGATAAGCCGACGGGGGCTTGCAGGAGCCGTCCCAGTTCCGTTCGAAGTAGAACACACGGTAGGAGAGAATCTTGTATCGGCCCAGCTGCTCGCGAACGTAGTCCGGCACCGTGCCCAAATCTTCTCCGATGACCAAGGTCTGCGCGCGCATGCTCTCCAGCGCCAGAATCCGCAGCAAGTCCTCAGCCGGATACTGTACATACGCTCCCGCGGCCGCCGTCAACCCTCGCGGCACCCAGAACAGCCGGAACAACATCATGACGTGGTCGATGCGAATTGCCCCTCCCTGACGTAAGGTTTTCCGGAGCAGCTCGATGAAGGAACGATACCCCGTGGACTTTAAACGAAGCGGATGAAAGGGCGCGAATCCCCAATTTTGTCCCTGGGGAGCAAAGGCATCCGGAGGAGCTCCGCAGTCTGCGCCCAACGCCAGAGTATCCTGCAACATCCAGGCTTCCGCCCCATTGCGATCGCTTCCCAGCGCCAAGTCGGGATACAGGCCGACCGTCATATGCACCTGAGTCGCGCGGGTGTTGGCGGCCCGGAGTTGATCAGCCGCCACCCACTGCACATACTGAAAAAACCTGACCCGCTTGCGATGGCGCCGCGCAAATTCCCGCAACGCAGGAGAACCGGGATTTCGATACTGTGCGGGCCATTCCGGCCAGAGCTTCTGAGCCTGTTCAATCAGACGCCGGTCTTCTTCCAGCACCTGAAACAAGGCGAACCGCTCCAACGACTCCCCTTCATCCCGGATGAAACGCTCCAACAACCATCCCCGGGCACTGGTGGGCTGCAACGAGGGCTCGGTTCCCGAATAGTTCTCCGACAGGAATTGCCGATAGGCCAGATCCAGCATCGTGCGCTTCGCCTTGACCACCGCCTCGGAATCCACCAGATCCGCCGCGCGCGACTGCTCGACAGCATTTTGAAAGTCAGGACTATGTCTCAGTCGTTGCGCGTCGGGCGAGGCGTGATATTCAGGGAGGCGATCAAGGTCGACATAAAGCTCGTTCAAAAACAGGCGGCTCGTCGGAGAATAAGGACTGAGGTGGTGAGGCCGCGAATTCTTGAGCGCGTGTAATGGATTCAGCCCGATGATGCCCGCGCCTAATTCCTTACCCGCCCATTCGACCAGGCGGGCCAAATCCGTGAAATCGCCGACGCCCCAATTGGTTCGGGATCTCAACGCATAGAGTTGCACCGCCAATCCCCACACCCGTTCCCCTTGCGCCATCCCTGGCGGCACATAACAATGCGCGGGAGCCACCACGATGCGGAGAAGCCCTTTCGTAGAAGAGGACCCAACCGTCCCCACTACTGTGAGGTCGTAATAGCCCAGATCAAGACTCTGCACCAGCGGTAATTCGAAGCGGACCATACGCCGCCCCGCCACCACCTGAACCTCATGCGGGATAAGGCGCGGACCGGCATCCTCTCGATGAACGATCGTCCCTTTTTCATCGCTGAGATGCCATGTCAGGACTAACTGGTCCTCTTCCTTCTCCTCCAGCGGAAGACGAAACGTCCATCCTGTCTGTCCATAGCCCTGTTCGAGAATCACAATCGGATCACAGGCTTGCTTCCAGGGCGCCTCGTCCCATTCGATCAGGGCCTGGGCCAACGACGCTCGCGACGCCGTATCGAACCCCATGGCGGAGAGGATGGCGCGACGCGTGTCGTCGGTGGTGACGTGAAGAGTGCCGGCGATGTCGTAATAATCGGGGGAAATACCGGCCCGTAAGGCGAGGAGGCGAAGCAGGTCTTGCTCGGTGCCGTCGTACATAAGTGTCGTGCCCGAGTGTGAGTGAAGACCTCTCTCAAGTCAAGGCATCCTACGTTTTTCCGCATGGTTGCGATACAATGCCCGCATGGAGATCTTTCCGCGGGACCGGCATATCCCTCGAACAATGCGATGCGCTGCACCGCGCCGTCCACCCAAGCGATCTGCTCGATGAGCAATCGGTTACGTGTTCGCTTCGGCACCAGCTCCTGGGCCTATGAGGCATGGCGCGACCAGATCTATCATCGACCCTATCCGGCCAGCCGTTTCTCCAAAGATAGTCTCGCGGAATCGGCACCCCTCAGCCGCAGATGCGTCGGGAAGCCGCCTCGCTGATTGATGCGGCATCCTCGCAGGGCATCACCCCCCTAGGTGCTCGTCAATAATCGTTCGGAAGGCAACGCGCCTCTCACCATCCAGGCTACTGTGGAGACGTTGGCGGCGATTCCGGACTCAGCCGCATTGCTGCCGCCCTTCACGCGTGGTAGCATGATTTGACGTGAACACTCCGCGCGATGCGGACACACGAGAACCTGCAGGAAAGGGGAGGACTCCTATGACCCCGCTGCTGTCGATCTCCCGAAGTGCCGCCCTCTTCGCGGCCTCCGTTCAGTGCCTGGCTCTCACCCTCCCGGTGTACGCCGCATCTGATCACTCCCGCGTCGATATCACCGGAGATTACCGTTACGCCTATCACCAGCCGGAGACGGCGTCGGAGGCCAAGCAGCATGCCTGCATGGAAGCGCTGCATCAGGCCATCAGTACCTCAGCGGCAGTTCGTGAACACACGGCCTCGATTGTGGATTCGACACTGTTCCATACACTCGTCCATACCCTGGCCACCAAGCATGTTACCGATCAGCAGATACTCCAGCAGAGCGAACAGGGCCGCACGGTGTACTGCAAGATCAAGGCGGTCTTCCAAGCGGACGCCGTGGAGCGGGTCCTCGTCGCTCAGACCACGAGCGGATCGGAGCAGGCGCTGGATCAGAATCGGGCGCTCAAAATTCTCGCCGCGCATGAGGAGGCCGACGGGACGCTTGTGGTCACTTATCAGGCGCTCAAGCGTCTCGATTGGCTCGGCACAGCCTATCAAGGGGGATTGCGGGAATCGGCCGATGTGATGGTGGATTTTTACGACGAGCAGGGCATCCTGGTTCGAAGCAGCCGGCACCCGGCCAGAAAAACGGCGACGGGTGATGACGTGATGAATCCCGGTGAGGTGGGGACGCTCAAAATCCCGAAACCGCTGAATGCGAAAACCTTTCGTGTGTGGGTCGTAAAGTAGCTCTCAAAAAGACGGGAGGCAGATCCGGATCTCCTCCGGTCTTGCCTCCCGTTCCTCGACAAGCCTGAGTAAGCCGCCACTAGGCTGGTTATCGATCGGCCCCGGTCGACGGCATATTGATGCCGACCCGTTCCAACCCCATGATGACAGTCAGCGCCGACGGTGAATGCTGGACGATTTCCTTCTGCACTTCGATACGGCGGAGATCGACAAATTCTGGCGCGGTCAATCCCAACGATTCCCGGTAGGCGCGGTCGGCGATGCCGCGCTGCTTCTCAGCCTTTTCTCTTGCCTCTTCGGCCTTTTGGAACTCGACCATCGTGATCTTCCGCTGTTCCTGAACGATGGTTTGCGTCGTCTGCTCGACCACGCCCTTTGGCGGAAGAATACTGCCGACGACCACGCGATTGAGACGAATCGGCATATTCTGTTTATCAATCAGCTTGTTCTGAACCTCTCGGGCAATGGCATCCTGCAGCTTCGTTCTGGTCGTCGGATCGGTGGTCAACTGAAAGAGCGGGTACCGTTGCACCTCTTCCCGGACAAAGGTGCGGAACGCTTCCTTCACGTTATTCTGATACCAGGTCGTGCCATAGCGGCCGATGAGTTCCGGGGTCCGCCCCTCGACGACGTTGGCAATCAAGAAGGCATCGAAGGACACCGGAGCGTTTTCTGCAGAGATGATGTCGAAGTGTTCCGAATACTGCAATGGACGGACATCGACTTCGATGACCTTGGTCGTAGGGGCAACCCACACGCGGCCGGTCTTGGTCGGCGCCGGATCAACCCCCCCGTGGCCGAAGAAAAACGGCTGCTCTACCATGACGCCCTCATGACCCGCTTCGATCGCCACACAGCCTGAGGTGACTAGCACGACTCCCACCATCCCCAGCACGGACCAGCCTCCCTGTCTCATAGGTTCCTCCTGTGAAAGGTCTGACCAGCGAGCCGAACTCCCTTAACGAGGGCGTCACAGCCACGTTTGTCATGCAAATACCTTACGAACCGCACGCGGAGCTTGTCAAACGTGGCTTGAGACTGACGCGGAGACAGGGAAGGGAGAAGAAGAGCTCAAGTGAAACGAACGGGAGGCGACTCGGCTAGTAAATTCCCGCCTCGCGCTGCAGCCAGCGCACATAGCGAATGATCTGCTCCACGTCGGCCGGTGTCACCCCTTCGATCTTCGGCATATTGCCGAACTCCCAATGGTGGGCACGGACGCCGTTTTCCGCCGCACGCTGGAAAGCCAGATCGGCATGATGGTTCGGTTCATACACTTTGTGGACCAACGGAGGTCCCTGCTTCGTTCCGACCGCGCGGACGCCATGGCAGACGGCACAATTGGCGCTGAACTTTGCCTCGCCCGCCTGCAGATCGGCTGGTGTGGCCCCTCCGGCGGGCTTAGCCGCATCCTGATTCGTAGCGTTCGATTCGCATGCGGGCAAAACCGCGACTAGAACGGCCAAACCGATCCCGGCCATCCAGGCTCTCATCTGCATCTGTTTGAACACGTTCCGGCTCATCTCGGTAACTCCGGCGGGGTCGGCGTCGACTGATTGGACCGTGACTGATTCAATTGGTCACGCAACATTTGCGTGGTGCGATTCAAGGTCAACCGCCGGTAGATCCGTGCGCCGATAGGGGCAAGGACCACCAACGCGATGATCAAATACATGAAGAATTCTTCAGGCGTCATGGGTCCATCTCTCCTGATTCGTGCGCGTCCGCCCCACCCGTTCGTTAGACTATCGCATAGGGGACCGGATCCACAACTCCCGCCAGGCGAAAACCTTCCCGCCGAATGCGGCAACTATCGCACCGGCCGCACGCGACCCCCTCGACCGTCGGATCGTAACAACTATGCGTCAGTTCGAATGGAACGTTGAGTTCTTTCCCCCGCCGCACGATCTCTGCCTTGGAAAGCATCAGCAAGGGAGCTCGGATCTCGACCGCCTGGCCCTCCACCCCCATCTTGGTTCCAAGCCTGGCCATCGTCTCAAACGCGCGAATAAAATCCGGACGGCAATCCGGGTATCCCGAATAATCCAAGACGTTGGCCCCGAAATAGATAGCCGAGGCATTCAGGGTTTCCGCATAGGCCAGGGCCAGCGAAAGGAAGATGGTATTGCGGGCCGGCACGTAGGTGACAGGGATCTCCACCGCGCGTTCCTCTTGCGTGCGATCCTTGGGCACCTCTACATCCGCCGTGAGGGCCGACCCACCGATGGCGCGCATATCAACCGTGACGACGACCTGACCGGCAGCCCCCAACGCCTCAGCGACGGCTCGGGCCCGTTCGACCTCCACATGGTGGCGCTGCCCGTACGATACCGTCACGCAGTGAATGTGATATCCATCCTGCTGGGCAATCGCCGCCGTTACAGTGGAGTCCAATCCACCGCTCAACAAGACCACCGCCTTCGGATGGAGAGGAGTCATAGACACAGGGAAGAATGAGGCAGACTCACGACGCCGGTCACAGGAGAGAGCGCGACCGACTTTTCATCTAGATGTACTCCGCACACATGCGGAGGAAATGGAAGGAGACCATCCCCGAAGGCTAGTCTCGATCCTCTTCCTTCTCAATCTTCTCGAGGAGTTCCTGGCGGGATTGGCATTGAACGCACAGCTTGGCGAACGGCACCGCCTCCAAGCGCTTTTCACTGACCTCGATGCCGCATTCCGCGCAAATGCCGTAGGTTCCTTCGCTGAGCCGCGTCAACGCCTCATCAATCGCCTGACGCTTCCGGTTCCGCATTTCCATCAGGGAAATTCCGAGCTCGCGATCCAGATCCATGAGGGCTTGATCCCCCACATCACGGGCCGATTCCAACCGGCGCTGCTGATCTTCCGTCAATGACTGGCCGAGATTGCCCTCGATCTCGCGCATGATCTCCTGGCGCTTGCCGAGCAGCATCCGTTGCAAGACTTCCCGACGGCGCTGGCGTTCTTCTTTTTCTTTTGGCGTTTCCTTGAGCGTGAGAGCGGCCACAACGCGGGCGGCCACGCTATCTTCGTCTTTTTGAGTCATAGTTGAGACAGGAGCCGGTCGCTCTTTCTTTACGGGCTTTTCAGGAGCGGTGGCTTTTGCTTTCGTTGTTGGTGTTTTTTTCTTCGCGTGGACTTTCGTCGCCATAGAGGCTCATACCCTTTCGTAATGAGTGCAAGGCGAAAAAGTTTGGCTGGTATATCACGCTATAGATCGTTTGACAAGTACCCGGCTCCCCAAGATCTTGGGGACTACGGATAGACAATCATGGAGTGCACATTGTACCCGGTCAGCCGGTCACGCCCATGCAGGCTTTTCAACTCGATGAGAAAGTCCAAACCCGCAATTTCCCCTCCCAGTTGACCGACCAAATCCACGGTGGCCGCTGCCGTTCCGCCTGTGGCCAGCAGATCGTCCACAATCAGCACACGCTCTCCGGCTGATACGGCGTCCCGATGAATGGCCAGCACGCTGGAACCGTATTCCAGATTGTACTCGACCTCATAAATGTCGGCCGGTAATTTGCCCGGCTTTCGCACGGGTACGAATCCGGCGCCAAGCCTGGCAGCCAGCGTGCCGCCGAGGATAAACCCCCGCGACTCGATCCCGATGACCTTCGCAATGCGCTGGCCTTCATAACGGGCTGCGAGCTCATCGGCGATGGCGCGAAAGGCCTGCGGATCTTTGAGGAGAGTGGTGATGTCGTAGAACAGGATGCCGGGCTTAGGAAAGTCGGGAACTTCTCGAATGAGGGATTTGTAGTTCATGGGCATGATCGAATCGGGAGGTTCTCATAAAAGATCCGCCCGCTTCATGGTTTTCCGTTCAATGATCCCGCGAAGCCTTGCAAGCGCAGCGGTTTCGATTTGGCGGACTCGTTCGCGAGTCAGCCCCATCTCATGGCCGATCTCTTCTAACGTCCGCGACTCGGCGCCGTCAAGTCCAAACCGTGCCAAAATCACCGTCCGCTCCTTCTCGGGCAACTCATTGACCCAGGCCATAAGTTCGGCCCGGCGCATCACCCCTTCGGTCGTGTCCGCAGGCGTGAGACAGAGCGGATCTTCGATCACGTCCCGCAGGAAGGTATCCTGCCGGTCGCTGATCGGGCTGTCGAGCGAACAGGTGGTGCGAACCAGCTGCTTCAAATCGTCCACCTCTGCCACACTGGTTTTCAACTTGGCCGCGACTTCCTCGGCCCGCGGTTCCCGGCCGAGTTCATGGACCAATTGCTCAACTTTGCAGAGGTACCGGTTCAACCGTTCAACGACATGCACCGGCAACCGGACGAGTTTGCCCTGGTTGATAATGGCTCGCTCGATATACTGACGAATCCACCAGGACGCATACGTGCTGAAGCGGAATCCTCGTTTGTAATTGAACTTCTCCACGGCCTTGATCAGGCCGAGATTGCCTTCTTCGACGATGTCGGCAAAAGGGAACCCGCGGTTCATGTATCGCTTTCCGATACTAATGACCAGCCGGAGATTCGCTTCGATCATCTCCTGCCGAGCCGCTTCATCACCGGCCATCACGCGTTTGCCCAGCGATTGCTCCTGTTTGAAGTTCAGCAGAGTCGACTTGCGGACTTCGCGCAGGTAACTCTTGATGGTATCGAGCCCTTCCGCACGCCCGGATTCCGCATGGCGGATTTCTCCGCCGGAGTCCTCCGACTCGGAGTGGCCTTGCGACTCCGCATCCTCATCCTCTTCCGCGCGCGCCGCACGCGGACGTCGGGTTGAGACTGGCGTAGTTTCCTCGGTATCTTGTCGTACGGTTGCACGTCGAGCCATAACGTCGTCACCTACTAACGGATCGTAAAATCGTGATACCGGCCCGTGGCGGTGCCCCATTCCACCTGCACCTGGGTCACCCGCGCCCCGACCGGCCCCTTTTTGAGATCTGCCAGGAATTCCTCAAGCACAGCCCGTCCACCTTCCACATCCACTGCCACCTGACCGCTATCGAGATTTTCCACTCCGCCGGTCAGCCCGCGCGTAGCCGCCATGCGGCAGGTGAAGGCCCGGTAACCCACTCCCTGCACACGGCCACTCACCAGAATTCGCGCGCGCACCGATTCGCCGATATCCGTCATCGTGTCACAACTTCCTCAATGCCAGCTTGTCGGCGCAGCGCGATTCCCCCGCCTTACACCGAATACTCTCACAGCGCCTACAGGTCGTCACGCGATTTGCATCTTTATGCTGCGGTCTCACACTCATACGCCTACCTTATCGGCAGGTACGTAACAAACCATGAGGGCCTCATCCGAATGCGAACCGCGGAAAGAGAAAGCACCCAGATGATGGACGTCCCCGGCACGATGTAAGGCGCCCGATTGAGCCGGGTTGCAGGCGAAAGCCGTCGTGATCAGACGTGCTGGATAGGGACAGAAGACCTACGCGTGGCGCAATACCTAACCTATGACCAGGCTGGATAACCGAGACACACGGCTGGTGCTAAAGGTGATCCCGCCGCCGTTGAAAAGACGGTGGCGGTATCCAGGGAGTGTTGTTTGGTCGGGGCGAGAGGATTTGAACCTCCGACCCCTGCGTCCCGAACGCAGTGCGCTACCGGGCTGCGCTACGCCCCGACCGGGCAGATCCGAAAACGGAAGCCGGATTGTCTTACAATAGAGGGGTAAAACGCAAGCCGTGAGATTCAGCCACTGCTTGGCACGTAATCTTTCCATTCATCACATTCACACCTTTGGCAAGGCCGGTGTCCGATCGAATGGCGTTCTCAACCCCGTCCGATGCGAGCCGGACAAGATAGGGAAGGGTCACGTTGGTCAACGCTCGCGTGGAGGTGTGCGGGACAATTCCCGGCATGTTGGTGACGCAGTAATGCACGACCCCGTCCACCGTGTAGACAGGGTCCGAATGCGTCGTGGGCCTGGTTGTTTCGCAACATCCGCCCTGATCGACGGCGACGTCCACGATCACGGACCCAGCCTGCATCTTCGAGACAAGACTGCGCGAGATGACTCGTGGCGCGCGCGCCCCGGGTACCAATACGGCGCCAATTACCAAGTCGGCCTGCATGACCGCTCGTTCGATGGCCGATTCAGTCGCCGCACAGGTGGCAATACGTCCGCCGTACAAATCGTCAAGCACGCGTAATCGATCCAAATCCAGATTAATCACCGTAACCTGTGCACCCAATCCGGCGGCAATTCTGACCGCCGACGTTCCCACAACCCCGGCGCCCAAAACCACAACGTGGCCCGGCAGCACACCAGGTACCCCGGCCAACAAGACGCCCCGCCCCCCTTGAACCGTGCCCAGATAATGGGCTCCGACCTGTACAGCGAGACGTCCGGCAATCTCACTCATCGGCCGCAGCATGGGCAGACTATGGTCCCTTGCTTCGACGGTTTCATAGGCAATGGCCGTGATCTCCGCCGCCATCAGCGCCTTGGTCAGCTCCGGCAATGAGGCGAGGTGCAGATAGGTGAATAACACTTGGCCTGGGCGGAACAACGCACATTCGGCTAACTGGGGCTCCTTCACTTTCACAATCAGTTCCGCCCGTTCGAAGACCTCTTCCTTCGAGGCGACCACCTCAGCGCCAGCATGACGATAGGCCTCGTCCGAAAATCCGCTCCCCTGTCCGGCCGAGGGCTCAACCAGCACATGATGGCCGTGCTGTCGCAACAGATGCACGCCGTCCGGCGTCACACTCACGCGATATTCAAAATCCTTTACCTCTTTCGGCACTCCGATCAGCATGCGCGCCTCCTCGCCACCTCACCTCTCGCCCGTTCGTCTCCGCATTATACATCGGTCCCGGCCTGATACGCGCGACCCGCTCCGGCACCTTGCTACGTGAAAGACCAGTGCGGTAAGATTCGATCTCTTTGGTTCTTTTTCTTGACGAGGAGCACTTCGCGCATGGATGCCGGATCCTGTAATGCCTGCAATACCGCAGGCACACCGTTGATGAAATTGTCGCTGGGCAAAGATTTCTTCGGACGCACCTATGACCGGTTGTCGCCCTCCTCTGATCAAAGTCCGAAATGGTATTGCGAGCCCTGCTCCATGATGAAAAATCTGCAGCGCGATTTCCGCGATATCCGCTTGGAATTCGAAAAACTTGCCCAAGGGCAGGCCTCTGCGCTCTCGGAACCTGAAGCGAAACAACGCGCACAATTGCGCCTTCGGGAAATCGCCGCCATTGGCGGCACGCAAGCTGCCGGCTCGTCGCTCCTGAACCCGGCGGACGTAAAACAATTGATCGACCAGTTCCACGCGCGCGCCTGAGCTCGCAACCCCAGATTGAATCGACCCGTACGACACGTTGACGATGACCGGCTACCAACGACATATTTTTGTATGCACCAACAAGCGAGAGCCCGATGATCCTCGCGGCAGCTGCTCCAAGCTCGGCTCCGAGACGCTCCATGCCTGCTTCAAGCAAGAGGCCAAGCGACTCAACTTGAAGGGAGTCGTGCGTGCTAATAAAGCGGGCTGCCTCGATTACTGTGCCCAAGGGCCCAGCGTGGTGGTCTACCCCGAGGGTGTCTGGTACCGCGTTCGGTCCGAGGCCGACGTGAAGGAAATTATGGAGCGCCATATCGTGAAAGGAGAGCCGGTCGAACGACTCCTCATGCCCGATCAGGCCCGACCTCCGCTCCTCTCTCCGCTGAAAACTTAAGCCGATCCGTCCACCGAATCTCGCGAGATCTGTATGCCAGCCGATGAAAAATGGAAGGCCAACATGGAAAAGGTGGCCTACATGAAAGCATTTCCCGGATTGCTCCGCACCTGGGATGAGCTGATTGGAAAAACCGTGGACGCCGTCTTGCCGCTGAAGAGCAAGACCGGATCCGCCGCGCTCATTTGCCGCGATGGATCGTTTGTGGTGGTTCCGCTTCTGAACGCTGAACCTTACGAGTTAGGCGAAGCCCTGCAGTCAGGCCGAGAGTACCTCGAGCCGAAACACCCGGAGGCCTACGCCGGATACGACCGCTTGCTCAAGAAAGACCAAGAGGCACAACGCACTGCCCGCCTTGAGAATATTCTGGGCGCGATTCAAAACAATGTAGAACAGATCCCGGAATTGAAAGACCGGCTTGCGCAGCTGGTCAAGGAGTGGAAGTGAGCAGTCTCCCGCAAAAAAACATGTTCGAGATCTTTTCGCAGGGTCTCTTCGAAGGAGTCAAACCGATGCTGGTTATCCGCGATCACCTTGTCCGTCATCCAGACCGCTGCACCCACCAAGCCATTTGTGTCCCCATTTGCCCGACCAGTGCCTGGCTCTCCACCCCTCCCTACAAGTTCGATCCGTCCCGCTGCCTGGAAAGCTGCCGGCTGTGTCTGGACGCCTGCCCCTCCCAAGCGATCTATGCCGTATTCAAGAAAGGCGAGAAGTTGTTGGAGCCGCAGAAGAAGTAGGCGGATCACCTGGCAGATCCACTGTACTCGCGCAACGCGCGGCCGCAAAAGGCTCTCATTGAACGCGCAAAGATTTCTCATTTCCCTGTGGCTTTCACCACCGGACGTGAGTACCCAGCTCCGCATCCCTGCAGGGCTAAATGATCTGCTTCCGCAAACGCCCCCAGTAGGCGGTGGGGACATAGCCACATGCCCCAGTGAAGATGGTGAGGGCCATCACTCGATAGACCACCGAGCGCGGGGCCTTGATGTTGACGTTGGGATCGAGGAGATCTTGGGCCATGGCAACGCGCTTGAGGGTTTCACCGGCCAGCAGAATCGGCCACATGCAGGCGAGTCGCTGGCGAATTTCTAGCCGCGGCAGCGCCATCGTATAGAGCCAGCCCTGGTCCAAATGTTCCACCGCCTGACCGATCATGCGCAGCAGAATCGGGCGAAAGGCCGCCAGGCTTTCCGGTTTGAGCAGATCCTGCGGTTTGAGCCCGATCTCATCCAGCCACTGCGTCGGCACGTAGCAGCGGCCATTATGGAGGTCACGGGCAAGATCCTTCACAATGTTCGTGAGTTGCAATCCCTTCCCGAATCGGACGCCGATCGCAGACATCCGCTCGACATCCCACTGCGCCATGGCGCGCCGGTGTGCGCACATCATTCGCGTCCAGAATTCCCCCACGCAGCCTGCCACATAGTAGGTATATCGATCTAATTCTTCCGGGCGCTCCAGCGCCGAGAGGTCTTGAGGCGATGAACCAGGAAATCTCGTCAGGTCCATTTCCATTCCGTTCGGCAGCACCTCCATCAGCCAGCGAATGCGCTCGCGATCCCCGGGATCGAATTGCCGGTACAGCGCCAAACATTCCGGCAATCGCTCCAGTAGCACGCGCTCAGCCGAATGGGTCTGATGAGGGAGAAGGGCCGCCTGAATCGCCTGGACGGCTTGCGGTTGGACTCCGTCGTCTGTGAACTGAGCGCGAAACATATTCAGATATTGCAGGCGCTGCTCCCGCCCGATCAGGTCCGTGTCGGCTATCGTGTCGGCCGCCCGCGCCAGCAGATAGGCCAAGCCCATCTCGTCGCGCACATTGGACGGCAGGACATTCAGCGTCAGGTAAAATGAACGGGATACCTGTTTGAGAATGACGTGAAGGAGTTCGTGCTTGGAAGGCTGATTACTCGTGGCGCAACCTGTTTATCTGACTTCGAGTGTCCCTTCCATGCCTTTCTCCCGGTGACTTGGGAAAAAGAGGAGCTTCTTGTCGCAATAGAAGGAATAGGTACCCGGCTTGGTCGGTGTAAATTGAACCGTCACTGTTTTACCGGCGCTCACATCCCGTTCAATCGAGAGCCCGGCTGCCTCATCCCGTAACACAAAGTTATGAGGGGTGATGGTGGTGATACTGGTTAAGAGCAGTTCAACGAGTTTCCCTGCCTGCACGATCAAATGTTGCGGGGTATAGGAGTAGCTGTCCAGAATCACCGTGGCCCGCTGGATTCCGTCCGCTTGATCGACCGGCACTCGCAGCGGAGGAACCTGCGGCGCCTGCTCAGCTCCATTGACAGCGGTCGGACCTGCAATGTTGCAGAGTCCTATCGTCGCCCAAATACCCAGACCTAGGGACAATAGCCCTATACGCATAGCGAAGCTTCTAACAGAAGGTCGCAGAATCGGTCAACCGGCAGCAGGTCCGAAGGTACATCCCGCCCAGGCACCGAACCGTGCGACGGCACGCCGGCCGAGCCCTTGTTCAACCGACTTGACGGACTCAAAACCTGGTATTATCTGTGAACACCGGGACGTAAGCTGGCTCCCCTGCCCAAGGGGCCAACAACCGGCCCTGGCATCCGGTATAATGACATCCAAGATTCGGTCCTCTCCGTAGAAAAAAGGACGAATCTTCAAGGAGGAGAGATATGAAGTCGTTGAAGGGTATCGGGCTGCTGATTATTTCGAACATTCTCATCTACCTCACGCTGTCGATCACCGTCAGAGTGCTGGTTAACATGGTCCTGCCGGCGTTCGGCATCGATGTTCGCGGGGCCTTCAGTCAGGAATTGCTGGTCTGGTCTTTAGTGATCGGCTTCGGCGGCGCGTTCATCAGCTTGCTGTTTTCCAAGCAAATGGCCCGAGCTATGCTGGATTGCACGCAGATCACGCAACCCCGCACACAAGCAGAACACGTCATTTACGGCTCCGTTCGTGAAATCGCGGAGCGCCTCCAGATCACCATGCCGGAAGTGTGGCTCTATGACTCGCCCGACCCGAATGCGTTTGCCACGGGTCCGAGTAAGAACAATGCGATGGTCGCGGTCTCGACCGGACTGTTGGCCAATCTGCGTGAAGACGAGGTGAAGGCTGTGCTCGCCCACGAGATGGGCCATGTGTTCAACGGCGACATGTTTTCCACCACGGTGCTCGCCGGCTTGATGAACACGTTCGTGCACTACATCAGCAATTTTGTATACCAAATGGTGGCGCAACCACAGGGAGACCGCGAGGAAGGGCAGAGCGGCAGCCCCATACTGGGCTTCGTGGTCTATCTTTTCCTGCAGGTCGTGCTGTCGGTGCTTGCCATGCTGGTGGTCAGCTGGCACTCTCGCCGTCGGGAATATGCCGCGGATGCATTTTCCGCAAGGGTGTATGGGAAAGAGGCGATGATTAAGGCGTTGCAAGCTATTGATCGCTGGGTGAATCGGGCCCAGTTCGAGTATTCAACTCATGATGCACTCGCCACCATGAAAATCTCCGGTAACACCTCCGCCTTTATGCATTTGCTGGCGACGCATCCTCCGATCGAAGAACGAGTTGCGGCGTTGGAACGGTTATAACCAAGGAGTTTTTCTATGCCGATCAATCGACGGACTTGTTCATGGAAGGTACTGGTCCTCGGGCTCCTCGCGGGTCTCGGGCTTGGCGCCATCGAAATAGGCCTTGGTCCGGTCGATGCGGCGGAACAGGGAGCGACACGTATGGATGCCACAGCATCATCCGTTTACGATTTTACATTGAACGATATCGACGGGAAACCGGTTTCACTGAGCCAATACAAGGGGAAGGTCGTCATGCTGGTCAATACGGCTAGCTTCTGCGGCAACACTCCGCAGTATGCCGACCTCGAAAAGGTGTATGAGACCTATAAAGACAAGGGATTCGAGATTTTAGCCTTCCCGGCCAATAATTTCGGACAACAGGAGCCGGGCAGCAACGAAGAAATCAAAGGTTTCTGCCTGACCAAGTATAGTGTCGGCTTCCCGCTTTTCAGCAAAATCAGTGTCAAGGGTAGCGACAAACACCCCCTCTATCGCTACCTCACCGAGCAGAGCCCGTTCCCCGGCGAGGTGGAATGGAACTTCCAAAAATATCTGGTCGATCGTTCAGGCAAGGTGGTCGCCCGCTACCATCATAGAACGAAACCGGTGGCCGACGAGATCGTCAAGGACGTCGAACGGTTTCTTGCAAAGAGCTGATCGTCGTTAATTCTTCTTCTCGAAACTGATGTGCGCGCGATACTCTTGGATGGCCGCACCCAATGCGGCCTTTCCAAGAGGGATGTTCGCCTCCAAGGCATCCTCCACACCCCGGTCGTCGATGATCACATCATACCGGTCTTGAATATTCGTCCGAACTGCGGTTCCGTCCTTGAACGTGCGCGGCATGTAAATTTCGGTCCACACTTCTTTCTCGACTAGGCAGACCTCACAAAAACGTTCATACAACAGCGTCAATTTCTCCGAATCGGTTTCCTTCATGCTACCTGCTCCTCGCTTTGATCAGTAATTTCGACGCCCACCTGTGCAGTCTCGGCAGACGAACGTTAGACTAAGCTGTGGAGGATATTCAACGGGTGGAAGAATCGGATAGGGGGGGCGGCGCATCCCCAGAAGGCTGATCAGTCACCACGAAACGCATCGTTCCGACTTGGTTCACTGCATGGAACGGTTGCTGGCCGAGCGACGTGATGTAGATCTTCACCAGATACTTGCCCTGCGGCCATTGCGATGACGGCTTTTTCAACTCGAGGAAGCCATATCGTTCGTGGCCCGGCACCTCCAGACTATCCTGCACGATCACCGCGTCGCTGGTTTTCCCGTCTGCCCCGATGGGAAACACCTGCGCCGCAAACTGAGCCGGATCTTCAAGCGGGGCGACTTCGAACACGATGTACACAGCCGGAGTATCAGGCGCGAATACCGTCGTACCCGGGGCAATCGGCTTGAGACGAGGATCTTGGGTAAACCATCCTTTGCGTCCGAAGGTATCCCATTCGATGTCATACCCTCGCGCCATCTTGATCCAGGTGAACAGCGATTGAGGAACCCCCTTCTGCTGCACATCCAACGACGGTGTTTCGGTCGGCTCGAACTCCGTGGTGGCCTGCTCCTTTGGAACCATCAGGTCGCGCCCCTCGACGGCAACCTGCGAAAGCCCCAGAAAAGCCGTCGCGATCGAAACCGCCATCAGTCGTCCGAAGGCCTGTCCCCGACCTTCACGGCAGCGTACACTCACGTTGGAAGGTGATAGTGATGGATTCATACGATTATCGTACTCACTGCGAGTAAGAAGGGTCAACGGGGTTGTGGGCATTTGCATGAAATAGCAGGAATTGTCACTCGCTTTGATATAATCCGCAATACTCACACACCGCCGCTTGTATGTTTCGAGCCTGTCGCCCCCATGAACCGATCAACAGTTGACCAGCCGTCACCGCTGTCCGAAGGAAAGATTGTCCAGGCCAGCCATGGTATCACCGCCGGAATGGATGCCAAATTCAGAAGCCGGCACTATGGTGTTCGCGATGCGGCCTTTCAAGCCACTGCGCAGGGTAGTGGGGAACAGTACTTCTCCGCCTTTGCCCTGCTCTTGCACGCCTCACCATTCCAGATCGGCATCCTCTCCGCGCTACCCCAGTTGGTCGGAGTCGTAGCGCAGCTCGTCTCGGTGAAGCTGCTCCAATATTTACGTGTGCCCGGACAGCTCCTCATCGCCGGAGGCTGGGCTCAGGCCCTCTGCTGGCTTCCTATCCTCTCGCTTCCGCTGTTCTTGCCTGAATATGGTCCCTGGCTCTTTATTGGTTGCGCGGTGCTTTATTTTGCATTCGGACATGCCACGACCCCGATCTGGAACAGCTTGTTAGTCGATGTCGTGGAGCAAGACAGCCGTGGCGCCTATTTCGCGCGGCGAGCCAGGACGACGGCCTTGACGAGTTTCCTCGCGCTCGGAATTGCGGGAGTCGTGCTGACGCTCGGGCAGAAGTGGGGCATCAATTGGATTGGCTTCTTGATCATTTTTATCGTAGCCGCTGCTGCTCGCGTGGGAGCCACGCGTTGTCAAACGAAGGTATCCGCGCTCCTGCCGGTGCATCGCATCGACGCTCCGCATGGATTTCGGCATTTTCTGACCAAAACCGCCACGAGGGACTATCGCTGCTTTCTCTTATTCTGCGGCCTCATGCATTTCGCCGTGCTCCTCTCGGGACCGTTCTTTGTCATTTACCTCTTGAGAGACCTCCATTGGTCATATCTGCAGTACGCCGGCTGGATGGCCAGCAGCATTTCGGCCCAATTCCTCACGCTGGGGCCCTGGGGACACATCGGCGATCGATACGGCAACAAAACCCTGCTCGCGCTGACCGCCTCGGCCGTTCCGCTCCTCCCGATGGGCTACTTGCTGAGCGAACAGTATCTGTTCCTCTTGATTTTGAACTTCTTCGGCGGTGTGATTTGGGCGGGACTGTCGCTTGGCTTGCAGAATTATGTCTTTGATTCACTTCGGCCGGAAGAGCGCACCAGGGGGGTCGCGCTGGCCAATGCCATGAATGCGGTGGGATGGGGTCTGGGGGCATTAACCGGCAGCTGGCTTGCCACCGTTCTGCCGGCTCAATTGTCGTTCGGCCACTGGCATGTGACCCCGGCATCGAACCTGCCCTTTCTCTTCTGCCTTTCCGGGGCACTACGATTGGTCATTGCCGTGGGCTTGCTCAGAACGTTCGATGAACCGAGGAGCATCACCTCTGTCCCACAGGGACATCTGTTATGGCAACTGCCTTTGGTGAAGCCGCTCACGGCCCTGTTGTCGTGGAAAAGCCCCCGTGTCGTTCCGTAACCGATCGAGATCTGCCGAACCAGACTACATGCCCGCCGGTTTGCGCTCTCCCTCTTCCTGCTTGAGCCGATCGAACGCACGATCCGCATTACCCTTGACCTGTTCGGAGGACGGTTGGGCCATCGGTTTGGGCTTTTCGCTGGCGCAACCCACCATTACCACCATCGCCGCAACGATTCCGCCCACCAGACCGATGACCCGTCCTCCGCTCCTCAAATGCCCCATGCAGCCCCCCCTTTTTTAATGCCAACTGCTACCGATATCGCCGACACTGCATTATGGGTTAGTCCCTCACCCCGCTCAACATGAAAACGTGCACGCCTGAGCCACGTTGACTGACCCCGGCAAAGGCGTTATTCTCCGCGACGACGCAGTTCTCCCCCGAAAGGAATCCGATGTCGCTACATGACCGTTTATCCGAAGACCTGAAATCGGCGATGAAGTCCAGAGACCAGTTGCGCATGGACGTCATTCGCATGATCAAAGCCGCTGTGCAATATAAGGAAGTCGAACTCAAACAGGATCTGGACGATGCCGGCATGAGCCGGATCATGACCACCCTCATCAAGCAGCGCAAGGAGGCTGCTGAACAGTTCGAGAAGGGCAATCGACAAGATTTGGCCGCGAAGGAACGGCAGGAGATCAGTATCATCGAGGGTTATCTCCCCGCCGCGATCTCTTCCGACGAGCTGGCGCAAGTGGTCGCATTGGTGATCAAAGAATCCGGCGCATCGTCGCTGAAAGACATGGGCCAGGTCATGAAGGCGGTCATGGCGCGTTTAGCCGGTCAATCCGTCGATGGCAAAGTCGTCAGCGACCTGGTCAAAACCGCCCTTCAACGCTAAACCGCCTTTCTGCCGGACTTAACCTCTCTCGTCTTTCCGCCGATACTGGATCCGATGTACGGCGGCCAAGCATTACGATCCCGCCTCCATCTCACTGACTATGCTCCCCAGAGCAAGGAGCCGGCTCCTCCACCTCCGCCGGACGAGGCTGCGACATGAGCATTTTGATCGTCGACGACTCCCCTGACCAGCAACTCCTGCTGAAGACTATTCTCAATAAAGCGGGCCACCAGGACCTCCTCATCGCAGACTCGGCCACCTCCGCGTACGACCAGCTCGGTATTCAACACCCACAACCGTATGAGGGCCCCCATGCCGTCGATTTGATTCTCATGGATTTTCTCATGCCGGGCATCGACGGGGTGGCGGCGACACGGCACATCAAGAGCATGGACGCACTGCGGGATATCCCCGTGATCGTTGTCACGGCAAAAACCGCCCTCGGAGACCTGCAGGCAGCGTTTGCGGCAGGGGCCATGGACTTTATTACAAAACCGGTGAATAGCGTGGAACTGCTTGCCCGCGTCAATTCCGCGCTGATGTTGAAAAAGGAAATGGATTGCCGCAAAACCCGTGAACTGGAACTCCGCCGCAGCAATGAAGACCTGCAACGGGCGTTGCGCGAAGTGAAAGTGTTGAAGGGACTCGTGCCGATTTGCGCCTGCTGTAAGAAAATCCGCAACGACCAAGGTTTCTGGCAGCAATTGGAAGAATACATCCAACAGCATTCAGAAGCGGAATTCAGCCACGGCCTCTGCACTCCCTGCATCAAAAAGCATTACCCTGGTGTTTACCCAGACTAGCTGCTAGCATCGACCTACGACACACTTTCAGGGAGACACTGACCATGGGTATCCTGATCGTCGATGATTCGGCAGACGATCGTCTGTTGATCCAATCCATCCTCGCCAACGCCGGATACGAAGAGACGTTTGTGGCGGAATCCGCCGCCGCGGCATTTCGCCTGCTGGGCCTCGACGGCATGCGGCAGATGGCCGGGCGGGTGGATTTGATCTTGATGGATATCGTCATGCCTTCTACCAACGGGATCGAAGCCTGCCGGCAAATCAAAGCCGTCGAACGGTACCGAGACATCCCGATCATCATGGTCACGGTCAAGACCGACCCGGTCGATCTGCAATTGGCCTTCGCCGCAGGCGCCATCGATTATGTCGCCAAGCCCATCAGCAAGATCGAACTGTTGACGCGCGTCCGTTGCGTGCTCCGCCTCGTTCATGAAATCGAACGACGGCGCGCGCGCGAACAGGAACTGCTCGAGGTCATGCGTCAATTGCAGGAGGCCAATCAGATGCTCTTGCGGCTGTCCTGCCTCGACGGGCTGACCGGCATCACCAACCGCCGGCAGTTCGACGACTTCCTTGACCAGGAATGGCGCCGGGCCGCGCGCGAATCGACCCCGCTGTCACTCATCATGCTGGATATCGATTTCTTCAAAACCTACAACGACAGCCATGGCCACCAGGCCGGCGACGAGTGCCTACGCCAAGTCGCTCAGCTTATTTCCAGCCACGTCAATCGTCCCGGCGACTTGGTTGCGCGCTACGGCGGCGACGAGTTCGTCATCGTGCTGCCCGGCACGACAGTGGATGGCGCCGCACAGGTGGCCGATACCCTGAGACGAAAAGTCTGTGAGGCGGAGATGAAACATCCGAACGGAGATCCGGTGACGATCAGTTTGGGCTTCGCCAGTACGGTACCAAGCCGCGTGGCGGCCCCAACCGACTTAATCCGTGCGGCCGACCAGGCGCTCTACCAGGCCAAGCAGGAAGGGCGCAACCGCGCCAAACAAGCCGGCGTGCTCTCGCTCGTACAGCATACTCACAAGGATTGATGGCTTCTCGCCGTCGCGGCGACCGTGCCGGCTTCACCCCCTCGCGACACGATGCTGTCATGATGAACTGAAGACGACCGGACGACGACATGGCGAAACGCATCCCGCAAACCCGACGCACGACAGGGACCGCTCCGAAACGCACCCTTCGCACCACTTCCCGTCCTCAGACAGCACTCCAACGCGAGCAAGCCGCGCGCCGTCGCGCCGAGCGCGCGCTCGAACGCGCCTCCAAAGAACTGCAGCGCCGCGTCGAAGAGCTGCAACGCGCAAAAGATGCCGCCGATGTGGCCAACCGCGCTAAGAGCGATTTTCTGGCTAGTATGAGCCACGAAATCCGGACTCCGATGAATGCCATCATCGGCATGGCTGATCTTTTATGGGATACGACTCTAACTCCGGAGCAACGGAAGTATCTCCGGATCTTTCGGCGCGCCGGGGCCAGCCTGCTGAGTCTGATCAACGACATTCTCGACTTATCGAAAGTCGAATCCGGCCGGCTCGATCTGGACAGCATCGACTTCGATCTTTCTGAACTCATCGACAAGACGAGCGAAATGCTGGCGCTCCGGGCCAACGAAAAAGGCCTCGAACTCGTCTGTCATCTCTCAAACGATGTGCCGTGCCACCTCATCGGCGATCCCAACCGTCTTTACCAAATCCTGCTGAACTTGCTCGGAAACGCGATCAAATTCACCGAGAAGGGATCGGTGGTCATGACCATCACCAACGATCCGGACTGTCCCACACCGGGCGCGATCCGATTTTCGGTGACCGATACCGGCATCGGGGTTCCGCACGACAAGATGACGGCCATCTTCGACACCTTCACACAGGCGCACAGTACAATCGCCCGCCGCTACGGGGGTACCGGGCTAGGATTATCGATTTCACAACAACTGGCCGCACTCATGGGCGGGCGTATCTGGGTCGAGAGCACCCTCGGCAAAGGCAGTACGTTCCATTGCGCCGTTCGGCTCGGCGTGCAAAGCGCTCCGGCTCCGTCTAAAGCGGCGGGCGCGTTGAACCTGAGCGGTGTCCGCTGCCTCGTCGTCGATGATTACCCGACAAACCGTCTGATCCTGCGGGAAACGCTCTTTGCGTGGGGCGCCGCCGTGGTGGAAGCCGACAGCGGAGAACAGGCCATGGAGGCTCTGGAGACCTCGCTCACCTCGCGCACACCCTTCCATCTGCTCTTGCTCGACTGCCGCATGCCGGGAATGGACGGATTCGAGGTTATCGAACGCATCCATGCCGATCCCCGGCTGCGCGACCTGACGATTATCATGCTGGCCTCCGACCGCTGGGCCGATGACATCGCCAAAACCTACGACCTCGGTCTGGGCGGGTACCTGGTCAAACCCATCCGACGCTCCGATCTCCAGCAAACCATCAGCATTGCTCTGGGACGCAGTCAACGCGGTGTGGCCCCATCCCAACCCGGTACGCCGCTCCCGACCGCACCCCAAGGACGGTCTCTGCGAATCCTGCTGGTCGAGGACTCTCCGGACAACCAGGTTTTGATCCAATCGTATCTCAAGAACACCAGCCATCGGTTAGATCTGGCGGACAACGGGCAGATTGGCGTCGCCAAATTTCAGAACGGCCACTACGATCTGATTCTGATGGATATGCAGATGCCGGTTATGGACGGGTTGACGGCCACACGTACCATCAGGCGCTGGGAGCAGGAACAGGGACTCCCTGCGGTTCAAATCGTCGCCCTCACCGCCTTGGCCCTGAAAGAAGAATCAGCCAGAATCTTCGAAGTCGGCTGTAACGCCCACATGACCAAGCCTCTCAAGAGAACGACGTTACTTGAGTTGCTCGCCGCCTACGAGAAGACCCGCGCGCAATGATGCCCCCCCAGCCTGAGGCCGGTCCGGCCAGGATCATCGTTCATATCGATCCGGATCTTGAAGCCATCATTCCAGGATTCCTCGCCAACCGCCATCGGGACCTCGCGACGATCGAAGGGTGCCTGAAGCAAGGCGACCTCAACACGATCCGTATATTGGGACATCGGATGAAAGGCGACGGCGGCGGATACGGCTTCGATCAGATTAGCGCAATCGGCGACAATCTGGAGCAGGCCGTGATAGCCCAAGACGGGCCCTCAATCGAAAGGCAAGCGGCTGCACTGAAAGATTTCCTGAGTCGCGTCGACGTAGTCTACACACGTTAATGCATCATCCTGCTTCTTCCCCTTTCGCTGTAAATAGATCGATTTCCTCCGACAGGCCGAGTTAGGCTCTGGACGAATTCCTCGGGAACCTGCGCCCCAGTGTGGTCTTCTTTGTGGGCCTTCAGGGTTCAACGGCCCCTCTCAGGCCATTGAACCCTGAAAACCTCATATCGAGAAATGCTTAGAAGTGAAGGGCCAGTCCGCCCACCACATGACTGGCTTTATATTCGCCGTTGAATCCCGCCCCTGTGCCTTGCATCTGCGATAACTCGAACTGGGCATAGTTGAATTTGTATTCGGCGAACACCGCAAGATTCCGGGTCATGAAGTACTTCACTCCAGCGAGCGCATTCAGACCGATCCGCCCATTGTCGGTACTGCGTCCAAACTGATTGGAGGTTTCGGCAAAGAAAATCCCGGGACCGGCGCCCGCATAGAGTTGCAACGGGCAGCGGAGATTTTCGTCTAATGGCGACCAATGCCTCCGATCAGAGTCGGCATCCGCCACCGTACCGTCAGCGCGTCGGACGTCATCCCGATGGCGAACGTCATCGCGGTTCCGGCAGCCGACTTTTGTGCGAGCAATCACATTAAACGCCAGAGTCGTGACACGAAGGTGCGATCCCGGCAATCCCCCGCCTTGCTCGATGTGAGGCGTCGAGTTAAACCCTTCCACCTCGATCCCCAGCCAATTCAATCGCCCCGGATGAAAGTAGCCGATCTTTGCCCCGTATACTCCGGAATTCGCCAAGTCACGTCCGCCGAACTGCTGACCTGCGATAGATCCTCTGCCTTCGAGATCCGAGAAGCTATGTCCCCACGTAAAGCCTCCGTACCCCGCTACATAGACTTCGCCTTCCCTCCGACGTTCCACCACTCGTTCATCGACAACCACTCGATCAGCTGCCCGATCCCTCGTCACCACTCGTTCCTGAGACGCCTGTTCAGTCGTCCGAGGACCGACGTCCGGTGGTTGTTCCTGCACCGGCGCTCCCGTTTGCGCAAGGCATGTCAATGTGGTTCCCAAAACGAATCCGCAACTGATGAGTCCTGAAACAGCCCGCCGTGTTGAAGCCATTGATCCCCCTTGTAAGTAAATCCTACCGGTACACATTTTTTAGCCGAGTGCCGACAGTAACGGAATATTTCCGGGCCCATCACTAGGAGCTACCCTAGAATGCATTGTTGGAAACTATGCTGGAGAGAAGGTCCCGGCATTAAACGAGTGAAGCGGTCGCAGGTAAGCCTGCGGGGACACGTCTTGAAGGACAGGTTGTCCGCCTCAGGACAAAACGCCGCGACATTTCGTCCCATCGAAGCTTACGGGGCCCGATTCAATCGTTTTTACTGAATATTGGGCAGGGGTCGTTAAAGGTACAACAAGTCTGAACATTGCATACCGCGCCTGAGTAGGGTCTCCGTCCCGAGAAACAAGACAGCACGTCTCGCTACTTATGCTCATCCCTCATCGAAGCACGAGGAGAACGTAGGCGAGAACGCATCATCAAAAGCCACTGGGGTCATGAAGAATGAAGACCGATGCATGGGGAATTCAGCTGGAGTATGAAGATGCGGCGGGGAAGAAGCGGCACGTCTCCAACAACGCGCTGGCCCCTATTCGATCAGCAATGGGCGCGCCGCCTCGACCAGTCGTTGCATGGTTCGACGAAAAGGTGAAAGTGATACGGCAGGATGAGCCCCATGCTCTTCCGGCCGATGCCGTCCTCTTGCTCGAGGACGGAACCAGGGCGGAACCTGCGAGCCAAGTCCCTCACCCCTTGCCCATTGGCTATCACCGACTCGTTGCTGTTTCCAACCATGAGTTATTCGTGCACATCATCGTCACGCCGGGTCGTTGTCATTTGCCGGAGGATCTTCGGATCTGGGGATGGGGCGCACAGTTGTATGCGACACGGAGCCACGAGAGTTGGGGAATGGGCGACTTGGGTGACCTCGCCCGACTCTCGCGATGGGCCCTGAACCTGGGCGCGCGCCTCTTGTTGGTCAATCCGCTGCATGCCGTACCGCCGCGTGTGCCTCAGGAGGCTAGCCCCTACTCGCCCTCCAGCCGCCGTTATCTGAATCCGTTATATCTCCGCATCGAGGACCTTCCTGGCGCGAAGAAAATCTCCCACGACCTGTCACGACTGGCAGCCATGGGCCGGGCTCTGAACGAAGAGCGTCATATCGACCGAGACCGGATCTATCATCTCAAGCAAGAAGCGTTACAGCTCTTATGGAAGTCGTTTGACGGAGACGAGGATTTCGACCGATTTCAATCAGCAGGCGGGCGCTCCCTGCGCCAGTATGCGCTACATTGTTGCCTGGTGAAGCGATACGGCGCAGACTGGCGCCGCTGGCCTGCGGCCTATCGACATCCCGATTCCCTTCAAGTCAAACAAATCGCGCCGGGGGAAACCGATCGTGCAAGGTTTCATATGTGGCAACAGTGGTTATTGAACCAACAACTCACCGTCGCCGCGCAGACCATTCCGTTGATGCAGGATCTCCCCATTGGTTTCTCACCGGATGGTGCCGATGCCTGGGCATGGCAAGACCTGATGGCACCGGATATGACCGTGGGTGCCCCGCCTGATCTCTTGAATACGACCGGTCAGGACTGGGGGCTTCCCCCGTTCATTCCGCATGCACTTCGGGCAGCGGGATACCATCCATTCATCGAGACCGTCCGTGCCATCATCCGCCATGCAGGTGGACTGCGCATCGACCATGTGATGGGTCTCTTCCGTCTCTGGTGGGTGCCTAGGGGCAACCTTCCCAAGGATGGCGCCTTCGTACGGTATCCGGCTGAGGAGTTGTTGGCGATCCTGGCAGTCGAGAGCGCGCGCGCTCAGGCTATCGTAGTGGGGGAAGACCTCGGAACCGTTGAAGCGGGTGTGCGAGAAATACTCGCCGAACAGAATGTCTTGTCCTATCGCCTCCTGTGGTTCGAAGACAGTCCGCCGTCGAAGTACCCGTGGAAGGCTTTAGCCGCGGTCACAACCCATGACCTGCCGACTTTAGCGGGCGTGTGGACAGGAGCCGACCTTGCGTTGCAAGGACAGTGCGGGGTCAAGCCGGATGAAAAGGCACAGGAGCAGTTCCGAGCAAAAATCATGGAGACGAGTCACGTTGAGGTCAGTACCGGCCTCGAGGAAGTTATGACAAAAACGTTCTCTGAACTGGCGGAGTCCCCTTGCGCAGTGGTGATGGCGGACATGGAGGCCGCCTGCGCGGTGAACGAACGACCGAACATGCCCACTTCCAATGGCAACTATCCGAATTGGTCGCTTGCGCTTCCCTGTTCCATTGAAGACCTGGAATCCGCTGAGCTTCCCTCTAAGCTGGCAAAGATCCTGAATCAACGTGTCAGGGAAGGAAGCCGCACCCCATCTCGCGCTTGAGGTCCTCATCCAGCATCAATGTTGATCGCCGCTGTTACGGCCGACGCAAGCCTTCTTGACGGCGAGTTTCTCCGAGAGCCGCAGTGCTGATCCACACACTCACCGCTGTTCTTACTGTGAATCGAGACTCACATTTCCTATTTTCGGTTATGCGGCCTAACACGGGTGGCTATGAGCATAAATTCGATGAAGAGGTACGCAGATCATATCTGCTTGATGATTTCATCATGAAAGAAAATCCGACCTCATCTCTATGGTGAAGTGATCAACATGACGCCAGTTTTCTACCAGCCTCGAAGGTACAGAACCATGCACAAAATGGTTGGAGAATTTGAATACGGAGAAAGGAGAAGCAGCAATGCGGGCAATCGGCTCAAGCGCGATTGTAGCCCGTAGGACAAGAATGAGAATGCCTGCGACTATCGACCACCCACTCCGTCAAACCAAACAGCTAGCCAATTCCGACTCCCACCACTTCTGGCTTGAGCCAATCCCGCACGAGTGTCGGCTCACCCGCTGCGGTGAGTCTGATCCGTTTCTGCCCACATAAGGCACAGGTCCACCGTTCAAACTCCATTTGCCCCGGGGTGTTGTCGGACACCCAATGGTGTGGATGGGGGGTTCTTTTCGAGGGTTTGGTCCCTGCAGGAAATGGGTACGTCGCAACAAATGTTCTGGTCAACATGAGGCGAAGATACCGGAATCATGCCGCGAGGTGGATTAGGAAGATCCCTGGTTGTTAGTGCTCCCGGCCCCTAATGCATGACCATGGCTCGCACCTGCGTCTGTTTGGGAAGGAATCCACCGGAGAGTGCTGGAGTATGGTGAGCGTCGGCATGCCGACCGAACCAGTGGAGGTCATAGCGATCTCCCCGTTCATAAAATGTGCGAAGGTTGAGCATTGACAGGAGCGACGCGAATCCCCCGATCTGAAGTTGTTGGTCATAGAAGACGGCCGTCTCGACCTGAAGGGTTTTCTCTGGTGAGCCATCAAACGGCACAATGACAAACACGTGATAGCGGTCTCCGACTCGCCGTGACAAAATACTGGCCAGCGGGAAACTGCGCACGAGATACTTGATTAACACCGTGAGTTTATTCTCGGCTCCGGGGTCTTGGTACCAGGCCATGGACATCACCTCCGTCTTCTACACGTTGCCGTAGAACGCTCCGTTAAACCTTGTGGAGGAAGCGGCGGCTACCGGTCGGTCCACCGGGCCGGTCTCGTAAGCACCCCGACCATCGCAAGACCACAAATTACTGCCAACAGCAGCAGACTCGCCATCAGAAGCAACCAGCCTTTGATTTCATGCGTCATACTCGTATCGTACGACTTCCCCGCTCGCTGTGGACCTAGGGAAACCGCTGGAAAGCCTCAAAAAGTGTTCTATTTCTCTGCTCAGACGGGTGACGACAGACAAACCACAGGCTCCATCATGAGGCCTGAGGTAAGACCGGGCTGGATCAGTTGATGGAAGACATCGTGAACGGCAAGGGCGCGGTCGCTACTGCCATATCACTTCACGAGGAGGAGGCTAGAACAAGATGGTGGTGGTGGAATCGACGAGACTGGACCAGGGGACCGTGTGACCTTCAGTTGACGGAGGGGGAGCTTGTCCAAGGGGTTAAGGCCGTGGGAGATGATGGGAGGCGAGGTTATCGATGCACCGCTCCCGAGAGATTCGACCGACTACTGGCAGACTTGACGAATGAAAGTGGTGGAGGGCAGGGGAGTTGAACCCCCGACCCCTACGTTGCGAACGTAGTGCTCTCCCAACTGAGCTAGCCCCCCACAACTTACGCGGCATTATACACAACCAGCGCGCCAGTCTCTAGCGGGCCATAGAAAAAGTCTGTCAGCGACGTTCACGAACGTGCCGCGCATGATTCTTCGCGCCGTGGACCTCGCTCGACCTTGCTTGAGAGCCTTTTTCACGCCACCTGCTAGATGCAGTTGACCGTGAAGAACCTTGCCCGGTAGTCCGTCATGGATAGTGGAATCCGACCGTGGGCGTACCCGGCTCTGCCACCACCACACGCCGCCCCTCCACTCGCAACCGCCCCTCGGCATAAAGCTGAATGGCCCGGGGAAAAATACGGTGTTCGTGGTCCAAGATACGAGCCGCTAAGGATTCCGGCGTGTCCCCTTCGGTGATCGGCACAGCCGCCTGAATGATGATCGGTCCTTCATCCACCCCTTCCGTGACAAAATGTACCGTGCAGCCGGCAATTTTGCAGCCATGCTCGAGAGCCTTTTTCTGCACATCCAGCCCCGGAAAGGAAGGGAGCAGCGACGGATGAATATTCATCATCCGGTTCTGATAGGCCGAGACCAGCACCGCTGTGACGATCTTCATGTATCCGGCCAGCAGGACCAGGTCCACTTCGTGCTTCTGAAGAACTTCAAGGACGGCCCGATCGTAGGCCTCACGACTATCCGGTCGTCCCGCAAAAGGCTTGGGGTCTAGCCAGACCGCCGGCGCGCCATGTTTGCGAGCGCGTTCGAGGGCCACGGCGTCCTGCTTGTTGCTCAGCACCACCGCGATTTCCGCCGAGAGGGCCTGTTGTTCGATCGCCTCGATGATCGCTTGCAGATTTGACCCCCTCCCAGAGGCCAACACCCCCAGCCGTACGAGCCGAGGCGATTTACCCGACATATTCGACCACCCCTTCATCGGTTTGCTGTGCGACCATTTCTCCGATGTGATAGGCCTGCTCCCCTAACTCGCGAGCCTTCGCCATCACCCGGTCGGCATGGTCGGGAGCAACCACCAGGATCAGGCCGATCCCCATATTAAAGACACGGTACATCTCATCCAGGGCCACTGATCCGCGCGTGCGAATCGCCTCGAAAATCGGCAACACCGGCCAGGACCCACGGTGAACCCGCGCGCCACAACGCGCCGGAAAGACTCGCGGGAGATTATCGGTGATGCCGCCGCCGGTAATGTGGGCAATGCCCTTAACCGGACAGCATTCCATAAGCGATAGAACTTGCTTGGCGTAAATCCGCGTGGGCGTGAGCAGGGTCTCGCCTAGCGCTCCACCCAATTCCGGCACGACCGTCTCGACGGTCAACTGGCTTCGCTCCAACAGCACTTTCCGTACAAGGGAAAAGCCGTTGCTATGCACGCCGCTCGATGCCAAGCCGATAATCACGTCACCCGGAACAATCTGCTTTCCATCAATGATCTTCGAACGGTCGACCACGCCGACGGCAAAACCAGCCAGGTCGTATTCACCCTCGCCATAGAATGAGGGCATTTCGGCAGTTTCGCCTCCGATCAACGCACATCCGGCTTGGCGACATCCGTCGGAAATCCCCTTCACCACCGCCGCCGCCGTCGCAATCGACAACTTACCGGTGGCAAAATAATCGAGAAAGAACAGAGGTTCCGCTCCGCTCACGGCGATATCATTGACGCACATCGCGACCAGGTCGATGCCAACCGTATCGTGTTTATCCATGAGGAAGGCAATCTTGAGTTTGGTCCCGACGCCGTCAGTCCCGGATACCAGCACCGGATCCTGATAGCGATTGGCCTGGAACCGGAAGAGGCCGCCGAAGCCGCCCAGATCGGTCATCACCTCAGGGCGAAACGTCGCCCGCACATGCGGCTTGATTCGTTCGACAAATTCATCGCCGGCATCGATATCGACTCCGGCATCACGATAGGTAGTCATTGGGGCCGCATCTTAACGAGCCGACTGATAGCGGGTCAACAATAGTCTCATGCCTGCACTCGCTTCGTGAGACGCTCAACTTCAACATTGCAGACAGGGCTGTTCAAACAGGTTATCCAAGTAGGCCGCAGGCGAGAAAGAACCGGAGGCGTACCCTCTGTGGTACGGTGAGGATCGCTTCGAGCCGAGAACGACGTGGGGGAGCCGTTACAGCATCACGGTTACATTTCTGGGCGCATCTCGACATCGAGCAACTTAATCTTCCGATGCAAATGACTGCGCTCGATCTTGAGGTCTTCCGCCGTGCGGGAAATGTTCCAATGATGCTCGCGCAATTTGCGGGCGATGAACTCTTTTTCAAACGCGTTCCGCGCATCACGGAGCGAGTCGTACGGCCTGGTGAGCAACGTATTGGCGGGTTGCGTTCCGGCGGCTGATTGCGAGACCGGCAGTTGAGGACGCACTTGCAGCGCGACGGACGCATGCGCCGCCTCGATCACCGGCCCGGGCACCATGATCATCAGTCGCTCGATCAGATTCCGCAGTTCACGGATGTTGCCCGGCCATTCATACTGCATGAACACGTCCATGGCCTCCGGCGACACCTGCTTGAGTTTCAGTCCCTGCTCTTCCGCATGCACACGCAGAAAATGTTTGACCAGCAAGGGAATATCCTCGCGGCGATCGCGCAACGTGGGCACCACGATAGGTACCACGTTCAGCCGGTAGAACAGGTCCTCACGGAACGTTCCCTTTTCAATCTCTTGCAACAAATCTTTATTCGACGCGGCCAGCACCCGCACATCGACCTTGATCAGCTTGGTCCCGCCGACCCGCGTGAACTGCTGTTCCTGAAGCGCCCGCAACACCTTGGCCTGAGTGCTCAAGCTCATGTCCGCGATTTCGTCCAAAAACAAGGTGCCGCCGTCGGCCTGCTCGAATTGGCCGCGCTTCATGGTGGTCGCTCCGCTGAAGGCGCCTCGCTCGTGGCCGAACAACTCGCTCTCGATCAAGGTTTCCGGAATGGCCGCGCAGTTCACCGCCACGAACGGGCGGTTCGCCCTGTGGCTGTGTTGATGAATGGCTCTGGCCACCAATTCCTTTCCGGTTCCATTTTCGCCGCCGATCAGCACGCGACTGTTGGTGGGACCGGCCGTTTCGATCAATTGTTTCAACTGTTGCATGACGGGCGCCTGACCGATGAGTTCGAATTTCCGCTCGACTTTTGTGCGCAGGTTGCGGTTCTCCTGTTCCAGGCGGTGTTGATCCAAGGCGTGCTTCACCCTGAGAGTCACATTTTCAAGGGAAAGCGGCTTTTCGATATAGTCGTAGGCGCCCAGCTTGATCGCCTTCACCGCGGTCTCGATCGATCCGTGCCCTGACATCATCATCACCTGCGTGCTTGGCACCAGTTCACGTAAGCGCTTGAGCGTCTCCAGGCCGTCCATTTCAGGCATCCAGATATCCAGCATCATCAGTTCAGGCGGACTGAGAGCGCACTGCCTGAGGGCCTCCATGCCGCTTTTGGCCACACTCACGTCATACCCTTCATCCTCCAGAATACTGCTCAAGGAGTTCAAAATAGAGACTTCGTCATCGACAATGAGAATCGAAGCAGACATGCATCCCCCACATACGATCCGGCGGCGCCCACACGAACGACCTGGCCTTTACACCGGCAATTCGAAGGTGAACAAGGCTCCCTTCGGCTGATGATTGCCCGCATGAATCTGGCCGTCGTGATCGGTCACAATCCGCCTCACGATAGCCAACCCCAGGCCCGTCCCGGTCTTCTTTCTGGAAAAATAGGGCACAAAGAGTTTGTCCTGATCCTCGGGCGCAATGCCCGTGCCTTCATCAGCCACCGTGACCACCGCGCGGCGTTGCTTCGTGTCGTACCGGGTCGTGATCCACAGACGGCCCTTGTGGTTCATGGCATGGATGCCGTTATCGCACAAATTCACCAAGACCCGCTTGATCTGCTCGCGATCGAAATTGAAGGGCGGCAGATCAGCGTCGAGCGACACGACGCAGGCAATCTCGCGATGCGCACTCTCGTAAAGAGCCACGACTTCTTTCACAACCTCGTCGAGGGAATTCATTGTCATATGCGGCGCCGGCATGCGCGCAAATTTCGAGAACTCATCCAGCATCTGCTTGAGACTGCCGACCTCGTTGACGATCACCTGGGTGGACTCGTCGCAGATACGGTCGAAATCCGGCGCCTTGTCCTGGAACTTTTTGCGCAGTCGCTGCGCAGAGAGCTGAATCGGCGTTAATGGGTTCTTGATCTCATGCGCGATCCGCTGCGCGACTTCCCGCCAGGCCGCTGCTTTCTGCGCCTTGATTAGCTCCGACAAGTCTTCAAAAATGAGCACAAACCCGAGATTCTTGTTCGACTCGTCCTTCATGCGCGAGCAATGCACACCGATGGTCAGAAAACGTCCCTGCAAATCCACCTGCCCCTCCAGCGCGATGTTATCCCGCTGATCGGCGAGCATGCGATCGTAGACGGATTGAAACAATTCGAGCTTGTACTCTTTGAACACCTCGTTGGCAGACC
>CAZKVY010000020.1:0-55318 GCA_964556305.1 uncultured Nitrospira sp.
ATATCGACATCCGTGCCGATCTCGAAGGTCAACTTGATCGACATATGCCCGTCGTTCGTACTGGTGGAATCGTAGTACAGCAGATTGTCGATGCCCGGGAGTTGCACCTCGATGGGACGCGCCACCGAATCGGCCAGGATCTCCGCATTGGCGCCGGGGTAGTCGGCTTCGATCTGCACGACGGGAGGAGTGATTTCAGGAAATTGGGCGACGGGGAGCGCCCGCAAGGCGACCAGCCCGAGTACCATGATGACGATCGAGAGCACCGATGCGAAGATGGGACGGTCGATAAAAAAGTGTGAGATCACGAGGTATGCTCCGGCTGCGTCGGAGCGGCAGTCGGATTGGGCGCCGCGCCGGCGGCGGGAACCGGCACCGGCTTCACCGGCGCTCCAGGGGCGATCTTGTGCAAACCCTCCACAATCACGCGGTCACCGACCTGCAGCCCCTGCTCGACAATCCACTGGTTGCCCTGCCAGCTCGCCGCCTGCACCTCCCGCATTTCAACCTTGTCATCGGCTCCGACGACAAAAACGATAGAGCCCCTCGCACCCTGCTGCACGGCACGTTGCGGGACGAGAATCGCGCCCGTCTTGAGGGTGCCTTTGAACCGCACCCGGACAAACTGTCCCGGCAGCAGCACCAGATCGTGATTGGGGAACACCACTCGGGCCTGGCGCGATCCCGTATCGGTCTTGAGGCCGACATCCAGCAGGTCCAACACGCCCTCTTGTCCGTAGGTCGTCCCGTCCGTAAAGGTCAACACGCCCCGCAATTGATAGACACCCGGATGCTGAATACGTTTCGCGATCACGTCGCGCTGCCGCTTCAATAGAAAACTTTCCGGCGCGCTTACGATCACATACATGGGGTCGACTTGCTGGATGATGGTCAACAGGTCTGTCTGAGCCGAGACCAATCGACCTTCATAGGCGCGCGTTCGCTCAATCATGCCGCTGATGGGGGCTATAATCAGCGTGTTGTCCAGATCGAATTTCGCCTTGACCAATTCGGCCTTGGCGCCTTCAAGCGCAGCCTTGGCCGCCAGCTCCTCGGCCACCGCATCATCCACGTCCTTAGTACTGACAGCCTGTTCGGCTAAGAGCGGTTTCACACGGGCTAAATTCTGCTTGGCCTGGACCAGACGCGCCTCGGATTGAGCCACTTTCGCCTTCGCACTCAACATTGCAGCATGAAAAGGGACTGGATCGATCTGATAGAGACGATCGCCTTGTTTTACCGGGCGGCCTTCTTTGAAGAACCAGGCCTTGAGAATGCCTGTGACTTGCGAGCGGATTTCCACCGGCCGGGAAGATTCGGACTGTCCGATAAACTCCGGCTCATCAGGCACATCTTGCGCGGTTGCAACCACGATGCCGACCTCCGGAACCGGAGGCGCCTGTGACGTGCCCGCTTCAGGCTTACAGCTCGGCAGCAAAACCAACGCGAGACACCCCCAGACGATCGAGGACACTGTAAACCATGGTGATCGGCCGGCCATGCGGACTCCCTGATAAGATTTCAGGCTGCACCTGTATCTGCTGTAAAAACGAGCCTATCTTACTGGTTGGCTGGCACGTAAGCAACGGAGCCACTTCCCGTCGAGAACCTGAATTTATGGGAGGCCCGTTTCTATTGAGGCGGGGAAGCGCAGTTGCTGCATGGCGACGACACGCAGACTGTCAAGAACTCGTTCTCCGCACGATGGACCCAAGCGGGGCCAGCTTCAGGGAACAGCCAACAGAAGAGTTCATCGACACCTTGAACTGGGACTCAACAGCCTGACGACTGTGGGATACCCATGACCATTCCTGGTACATGCGCATCCCCGTCAGCCATTGATCGTTGTGGCGACTTGTATATCTTCCTTGGCTCCGAAGATGCAGGCTTCTTGTTAGGATTTTCTCGTATAAGTGATTTCCAGCAATTTCATTTCTTTGCCATGCCCATGGTTTCCATACATCTCAAAGATCTGTGAATTCTGGTCAATGATTTTCCAGACCGCACGGTGATGCATCTGCCCGCCGCCCGGCTCCGGATGTGACCCCTTCAGCGTAATCGTCCTTCCGTCGGCACTGGCCGTCCCCTGCATGGTAAAAATGCCGGTTCCCATAGTATCCATCCAGGCAGTGACATATTTCTTGCTCATATTGTCGTATGCGTCGATGCCGATCCCGGCGAAAGGTTGTCCCATCATGTTGCCGTTGAACTCCTGATAGAGAAATCGTCCATCCAGCAACATCTTCATTTCAGCCGTGCCGGCAGATTCCGAGGGTGGCTTTCCAGGTTCCATCCACTCTTTGGTCTGAGTCGTCCAGCTCCCGGCGAGCGTCGCAAACAATTTATGGGGCTCCCCCGGCGTGGCGGCCTTCTTCCATACTTCCATCATGGCCTGCTGATCCATAGCCTTTTCAGACTTCTTTTCCTTAGCTGACGCGGGCAGCGCCATCATGATCGTGCAAAGACACGCAAACGCAATTGATGTAAACCGCATGGTGGCCTCCTTATGGGTGAAGATGACGCTGTGAATCCCATGGCGTCATCCGATTCATAATGTCTTGACGTAATGGCGTGTAACTTCTCTCGATGTACAGGGGCTCTCTATCCAGTCAATCACGTGGCGATGGTCTGGTCAATGCACGAGTGACCAAGGCAGTAGGCGACGAATTTGGTGGCGTGGCAGCCTCCATATCTACATCCTTTCATCAGCCCTTCGCCCTCTGACACATGTGCCCTATGTATTTTCGGCAATCTGTGCGCGTAGCCGGTCCTCCTGCGCTCTCAGTTCCGGTGTAAACTCGGCGCCAAAATCCTCCGCCTCAAAAACCTGGCGAATTTCAATCTCGGATTCGCCGGGCATCGGATTGGGACAACGTTTGACCCACTCGATCGCCTCCTCTTTCGACCGGCACTGCCATAACCAGAAACCGGCGATCAATTCCTTGGTCTCGGCAAAGGGCCCATCGATCACCGTGCGTCGAGTGCCTGAGAACCTGACGCGCGCGCCCTTCACGCTCGGGTGGAGTCCGTCACCCGCCAGCATCACGCCGGCGTTGACCAGTTCCTCGTTGAACCGGCCCATCTCGCTCAATAATTGCTGACTCGGCATGACGCCGGCCTCCGACTCTTTGGTCGCCTTGATGATGATCATAAAGCGCATGCATCCCTCCAACTATGTCAGGTTGAGCACGTGTCGATGATGTACCCTTCTTCTACGCATTAGTCGTCGACCACCGCCCAAATCGACAGGAGCTGGATCACCCTTTCCGACAACAAATCTCCAAGCGATTAAAACACATAGTGATGCGACTCAGAAGAATGGCCTTGGTCGAAGGCAGATCAGCGCCCTACGACGTGTGGCCAGTAATTGGAAGGCGACGTCATTTATGACCGTGTCCCCCCATCAACCATCACCTTGAATCCGCCATAGGCCATGCGCTTGACATCGAAGGGCATGGTCTTTTCATCACACATTTCATTGATCCGTGGATCCTTCATGACCTTGGCGTTGACACGGTCTCGATGACTTCGCGACTTGTAGACAATCCACGAAAAGACCACGGTCTCTCCCGGTTTGAGTTTGGCCAATCGTGGAAACGGCAGGCCCATCTTTACCGCGAGGTCGTCGCCAACACATTCGCGGTATTCAAGTGCCCCATGCTCCGTCCAGATTTTGCAGGCCTTCTTGGCCATCTTAAAATACGCAGTCACGTTTTTCTTTGGGACCGCCAGCACAAAACCATCGACATAGCGCATGCGTGATCTCCGTTGTAGGTTGTATTGCTCACCAAGACAGATTCTTAATCGCACGCCTTCCGTGCCGCCTCCGGCAATGCTTGTGGATCGACGTCACGAACATGCGTGGCAACCCACCAAAGGTGACCGAAAGGATCTTCCACCTGGCCGTCACGATCTCCCCAGAACATGTCGGTGACTGGCATCGTGCTTTTTGCGCCGGCCGAAACGGCTCGGTTGAAGACTGCATCCACATCTTCGACATAAAGATGGATGATGACCGGCGATCCCTTGAGCGGTTCCGGCCCAAGCGTGTGATGATCGGGGATTCATCGACAAGCATGACGGGGGAATTCCCGATCGAATCAACGCGTGGAGAAGCCGAACCCTCATCATCTGTATTGCCCTCCATCTCATTACGGCAAACCATCGATCTCCCGGACCTGCCGTACCTCCACGGTACCGAGCCGTGCGCCGGGAATCCGCTCCGCAATGCCAACCGCCTCCTGGAGATCTTGAGCCTCAACCAGAAAATAGCCGGCCGTCTGCTCGCGTGTTTCCGCAAAGGGACCGTCGGTCACGATCGATCTCCCCTCACGAACCTGAACGCGCGCTGCCATCGAAGTCGGGTGTAAGGGGGACGCACTTACATACTGCCCGTTTGCATGGAGCTGATGGGTCAGGTGCACAGATTCGGCCAACATCTCTAGGCGCGTAGTTTCAGCCATCCTGGCAAAGGCTTCTTCACTATGATGAACCAGCAACAGATATTTCATGCACGTGTCTCCATTGATCTACGTGCCAGCAGAGTTAACCGCCGGCCATGGCTCCCACGATCAACAACGGCTCCTCTCCTCTCGCGACCGACTCGGGCAATGGCACATCCGGGGAATCGTGTGACACATCCTGCTCGCAGGCAAAGAACCGGATAAACGGCCTACGCCGTTTGGTCACGTGGTCTCGAATCGTTCCCCGCAGCACAGGATAACGCCCCTCCAGTACATCGAGGACCGTCTCCTGCGTCACTGGTCGCACCACCTCCAAAGACACCTCACCTTCGACCTTTGCCAATGTCCGCAAGTGTTGCGGTAATATTACTCGCACCATTTGCCTCCTCCAAACGTCGTTCGCGTTTCGGTTGACCGAACGAAACCATGAATCATGAATTCCGTAAGATTGCTCAAAATGGACATTCAGCAAGGCCGCCGCCGACAGACGCGCCGGAGGCGTAGCCCTGGGCTACGTTGAGGACGTGTCCGAGACGAGAACGCCGCTGGAGACCGTTTGAGCGGATCGTCACGGCCATTTTCAGCAGCCGTTACAGCGTTTGCGCCTCGACGGAAAGAACCGCCGGCAAATCCCGCACAATCGGCTCCCAACGATCTCCGCCGTCCGCCGAGGCATACACCTGGCCTCCGGTCGTCCCGAAGTACAGGCCGCAAGGATCCAGGGAATCGACGGACATCGCGTCGCGCAGGATGTTCACGTAGCAATTGCTTTGTGGCAAGCCCTTCGTGAGAGCCTCCCATTCATTGCCTCCGCTGCGGCTGCGGTAGACGCGCAATTTGCCTTCTGGTGGATAGTGCTCGGAATCGCTCTTGATCGGCACCACGTAGACGGTATTTGGTTCATGCGCATGCACCGCGATCGGGAATCCGAAGTCAGTCGGCAGGTCTCCACTGATTTCGTGCCAGGATTCTCCGCCATCGTCACTGCGCATCACGTCCCAATGTTTCTGCATGAACAGCACGTTCGGTCGAGACGGATGCATGGTGATGCAGTGCACACAATGACCAACCTCCGCGTCGGGATCAGGCAGTTCAAACTGCGACTTCAGTCCTCGATTGGTCGGTTGCCAGGTCTTGCCGCCGTCGTCGGTTCGGAAGACACCTGCTGCACTGATGGCGATATGCATCCGCTGAGCATTCCGCGGATCCTGCACGATCGTGTGCAAGCACATTCCACCGGCTCCCGGCTGCCACAGCTTTCCTTTGGCATCACGCAGGCCGGCGAGTTCCTTCCAGGTTTGCCCGCCATCGGTGGAGCGGAACAACGCCGCATCCTCAACCCCAGCGTACACCGTGTCCGGATCGGTTGCCGATGGTTCCAGGTGCCAGACTCGTTTAAACTCCCACGGACGTTGCGTGCCGTCATAATGTTGATGCGTCGTAAGCGGCTTCCCTGTTTCCGCAGACTGGTCATACACGAACATATTACTCGCGCCGTTCGGCATGCCGTCTGCCCCCATGAGATCCTCAGGTTTCGTGCCCGGAGGATTCCAGGTCTTGCCGCCATCATCAGAACGCTGAATGACCTGGCCGAACCAACTGCTGGTCTGCGATGCATATACGCGGTTGGGATCGGCTGGTGAGCCCTTGAGGTGATACAGTTCCCAGCCGCCAAAGTGCGGCCCAGTGACCTCCCACTTTTTCCGTGTGCCATCCGATGTGAGGATGAACGCGCCTTTCTTCGTTCCGACAAGTACCCGTACCCGGCTCATATCCGACTCCTTTCTGAATTCCCACCGGCATGCGGCGCGACCTGATTTCGTAATCGCATCCCCGGCCTCGTTCTTCCATTGCACGCTATCAAGCGCACCCTTGCTCCTTCATAGGCCGAACCTCCACGCTCCCGATGCGAGCAGCGGGAAACTGAGAGGCGATGCGGATGGCATCGTTCAAATCCGGCACATCGAGCAGGAGAAAACCGCCGAGTTGTTCTTTGGTCTCGGCAAACGGTCCGTCGATCGTCGACGTCTTGCCGTCACGAACCCTCACGGTGGTAGCCGTCTCCACCGGGTGAAGAGGCGACGCCGTCACAAGTTGGCCGAGCTTCTGCAACCGGTCGCAATAGGCCATGGATTCGTCCGAAAGCGTCTGGCGCTCAGCACTCGGGAGGGCATGCAGGATCTTTTCTTCGACATAGACCAGACAGAGATATTTCATGATGGGTTCCTCTGGTATCAAATGGATAAGGGATTCGTGCTCCCATGCCCTACAGGGTCACGAAGCCTGGGGATTCATCTCCCACAGGGCGAACGTATTCGCCTCGGTATCCTGACAGATCACGAAATAGCCCATCCCCGGCACAGGGGTTTTTGATTTGCAAACGGTCCCGCCGAGTCTCTGAACCTTGGCAGCGGCTTTATCCACAGAAGGAACTGAGACATAGGCCGTAATGGGCTGACGAGGCTGTTGGCGCGGGAGAAGGCCGCCATCCAAGGTAGCCTTCTCACCGCCTGTATCGATATGCCAATAGTCCGGCATCGCGGGAAAGCGGGTGATCTTCCAACCAAATAACGAACTATAAAATTTCTTGGCCCGGGCCAGGTCGTCCGCAGGAATATCGAACCAGACCAGGCTTGCCGGACAGTCGACTTTCTTGGTCGTCTTTCGGCTTGGAGTACGTTTTGCCATGGCATCCTCCTAATATGAACGGCTCTTGTCATGAGATAGTCGTGGAGGACCGCAAAAATCGACATTGACCATTTCAGCGGAATTTCGGTCGTTTATGTCTTTCTGGAATCCATGCCATCACTCCTGGCCTTCCCTGACAATCTGGTGTCGTGGATGTGCTCTCCAGAAGCATGAAGCTGTCCATCGAAGTTATGTCCCGCTGGTTGATTCGAAGAACTCCCCACTCCTACTATAATAGGAAGGAATATTCCTCCCGAGGGCTCAACGAACCAGTCGCGGTATTCATGAATCTCTCGGCGACGACGATGCGGGCGTGGCCGACCTTTGCGCGAGCACACTTTCCACCATTGCCGCCCCCCTGAGAGGAGACTTATCGTGAACCTTAATTTGTCTGGCAGTCGCGCCTTAGTGACCGCTTCCTCCGGAGGCATCGGACTGGAAATCGCCCGCTCGCTGGCTGCCGAGGGTGCGAGGGTCCTTATCAATGGACGCACGCAGGACAGCGTGGACAAAGCTATGGCAGACATACGCCGGGATCTGCCCAACGCCGAATTGACCGGCCTGGTAGCCGACAATGGAAGTGCCGAGGGATGTCTGCAGACCATTTCCGCTCGGCCCGACATCGACCTCCTGATCAACAACCTCGGCATCTACGAAGCCGTGGGATTTTTTGACGAAACGGACACAGCTTGGCAGAAGATGTTCGAGGTGAACATCATGAGCGGCGTGCGTCTGGCCCGGCACTATTTAAAAGGCATGCTTGAGCGCGGCCATGGTCGGATCGTATTCATCTCCAGTGAATCGGGAATCTCTCCGGCGCCTGAAATGGCCCACTACAGCGCCACCAAAACAATGCAGCTAGGTATCGCTCGGTCGCTGGCCGAACTTACGAAGGGCACGCGCGTGACCGTAAATTCAGTCCTTCCCGGCCCGACGCGCACGGCGGGCGTCGAGAAATTCATCCATGATTTGTTTCCCGATGTGAGCCCGGTAGCCGCGGAGCATCGATTCATGTCGGAGAATCGCCCGACCTCGCTGATCGGTCGCCTGATCGACCCTAAAGAGGTTGGAGATATCGTCGCCTTTGTTTGTAGCGGTCGCGCTGCGATCATCAATGGCTCGTGCATTCGTGCCGAAGGCGGGCTCGTTCGCACAGTGTGTTAAGGTCAGCCGGCTTCCACACCTAGCTCTACGAAGCAGCCTTCTGCGATTCCCCCCTGAACGTTCGTGTCGATCAATAGCCTCTCTGATTGGAGCCCTCTCATACTGACAACTCGGCCAACCGCCGTTCCAAAAACCTCCGCTCCGGTTCCTGCTGCGTGAGCGCCAGCGCGCGTTCGTATGCGTTTCGGGCTTCCATGGTTCTCCCCAGTCGCCGACAGAGATCCGCGCGCGCGGAATGAGCCAGATGATAATTGGTGAGATCGCCCCGCGAGAGAATGTCATCGACAAGCGCGAGACCCGCGGAGGGCCCGTCTCGCATCGCCACCGCCACCGCCCGGTTGAGTTCCACCACCGGTGATGACTCGGCCCGCAACAGCACGTCGTACAGTCCCACAATCTGGTTCCAGTCGGTGTCCGCAGCATCAGGAGCTTCTGCATGCACGGCGGCGATCGCCGCTTGAATGGTGTAAGGACCGACCTGGCGGGATGCGAGCGCCCGTTCCACCAGCGCCGTGCCCTCAGCAATCTGCTCTCGATTCCAGAGCGCGCGATTCTGCTGTTCGAGCAAAATCAAATCGCCCGTCGGGGAGGTGCGCGCGGCGCGACGCGAGTCCTGCAGGAGCATCAGCGCCAGGAGCCCTAAGACGTCTGCTTCCGGAAGCAGCGCGACCAGCACCCGCCCCAGGCGTATCGCTTCCCCTGATACATCATGCCGGGTCAGCGAATGTCCGGACGAAGCACTGTACCCCTCGTTGAACACGAGGTAGACGACTCTCAGGACGGCATCCAAGCGGTCAGGAAAGTCCGCCTCCGACGGCACTTCATAGGGAATACGGGCATCCCGAATCTTGCCCTTGGCGCGGACGATGCGCTGCGCGATGGTGGTGGGCTTCGTGAGGAACGCGCGGGCGATCTCGTCGGTCGTGAGCCCGCAGACCTCTCGGAGCGTCATTGAGACTTGGGCTTCTGGCGACAATGCAGGATGGCAACAGGTGAAGATCAGTCGTAACCGGTCATCCTCAACCGAGTCTTCCTCCTCAGCGGCCACGTCGGAGGTCAGTTCCAGATGCCGGGCAAGGTCGGGCAGGGACGCATCGAATCGGGCCCTCCGCCGCATGCCGTCAATCGCCTTGAAGCGCCCCGTCGAGACAAGCCAAGCCCGCGGATTGGCCGGGACCCCTTCGCGCGCCCATTGGTCCACCGCGGCGGCAAAGGCTTCGTGCAACGCTTCTTCGGCCGCATCGAAATCTCCAAGCAGGCGAATCAAAGTGGCCAGGACTTGACGGGACTGACTGCGGTAGACCTCGTCCACTAGGATCCGCACCGGCTGAGACTGGTTCTCGCTCACGATCAGGCTCCCTTTTGGGCGGTGAAACGCTGCGCCTCCACATTCACGGGCCGATGCTCAGATGCGGCCGAATTGGGCCTTTGCAGTCGGACTCGTCAGGTCCGGCTTCCAAAGTGGATTCCACACCGGATCGACTTCCACCGAACGTGCCTTAAAAATTCACGCAAGATCGCGGCGTGCACCATATTCATCAGTCGCGCTTTCATTGGACACGCGGCCGTCGTCATCATCATCGTGACGGCTCCTTCGGCAACATCCATCGAAGTTCGTCCTCCTTCGGGGAAGCAACCGCCTCCAGGCGATAGCCGGCCCTGGCCAATGCGCCCTCCAATGTTTTCATGACCGCCGGACTGTCCGAATGCCGCATGACGTTGAGAGGCGGCGCAGCCTGGAGAGCATCCCACAGTCGTTCCATCTCTATATCCGGCAACCGGCCGGAGAGGGCGTAGAGTCCATCGGGACCTTCTTCCAATCCATTGTGCTCTGATAAGATTCGGCGAATCGTCGCCAGAATTTGAGACGTCGGCGTGGGCATCAGCAAGGTCGCTAGCGCGCCGTGGGCGAGCCGGAGCTTCGCCGCCATCGGGACTGGTTCCCCGCCTGGCCACCGTTGCAACGCGGGCAACAGCAGCTTTTCTTCCATGCCGATGTGCCTCAGCAGACCGGCGCGAAACTGGTCGTACGCCTCGCTGTGTATCCTGGCAGGATGAACGTCGGCAGCCTGTAATAATCCATCGAGACGCCGGTGATCTTCCTCGAGAAAGTTCGCGATCAAACCGGTAGCACGGTCACCTGACATTTTCACAGCCTCAAGCTACTGCTCGCGTGAAAGAGTGTCAACATGGGCCAGGCCGGGAAATTGAGAAGCAAACGATGTGGCTATTGGAGGCAACGCGGTCCAGAGTCAGCCACGTCCGGCCTTGTCAGTGACAGGTCAGGATGACATCAAGGAGACATACACACTCCGCTCACGGGGGCCATCAAGTTCCACGAACATCACCGATTGCCACCTGCCGAGTATGAGCGATCCCGCTGAAACCGGAATGATGAGAGACGGCCCCAGGATCGATGCCGCCATGTGCGACCAGGCATGGGAAGGATCGTGAGCGTGCCGGAATCGAATGCGAGGAATCATTTCCTCTGCGATCTGAAGAAAATCCTCTTCGGTGCCTTCTCCGATTTCACCGGTCGTCACGGCGGCGGTCGTGTGAGTCACAAAGACCGAGCACAGCCCTTCCTTCATGTTGGCCTTCCGAATAACCGTTTGGATCATCTCGGTCATGTCCACCACTTCCTTCACGTGCTTCGTCTTGATGTGCAGGAGTTCCGTCATAAATCACCAGCCTTATCTGTATCGAGCCACGCGTCACGTCTCGGATGCCTGGGCCCGACGTTCTCCGTCAGCTGATCATCACTGCACCCTCACGTGTATTCCAGAGTTCAATCTCAGCCTGGGGCCGCGTTTTGGCATGCGTTCCAATCCATTCGGCGATCTGCTCATCGGTGGCTCCCGTCGCGATAAAGGACCTGAAGTCCTCGTAGTCAATCCCGGCGAATCTCAGCCAACGTTGATCGAGCGGGCAGTTTGAGTAGTAGTCACCTTCCCATCCCACGAGCGCGGCCCGGCACTTGTCGACGGCTCGCGCGGCCAAGGCGTAACCAGCCAGGGTTTCGCGCGGTTTGCGGGGTGCTTCTTTGTCATCCCGCAGGTCGCGAGCCAAGGCTTGCACTTTTTCAAGATTGGGTTTCATCACCGCTCCTTTCTCCATACGTCACCAATTCTCATCTGTGTCGAGGAAGGGCAGCAGCTGTCCATGGCCTGTCACGTCCTCGCCGCGCTGGTTCTGTTCATACTGATCATGAGAGTGATGAAACCGATCCGGCATACGTACGATGATGAGAGAAGGAAGCCGATTCACACAGCCGGTTATCCACGACGAGCCGGGACAGCACCTGCGGCCGGAATGACCTGGCTTCGAGATCCAGAAGCCTCCCCCGGCTGCTGTTGCGCCATATCCAGCGGCGACCATCCCCCACCCAGAGCCTTGTACAATTGAACGACAGAGACCAGTTGCAACCGGTGCGTGCCGGTCAGCGCCAGTTCCGCCTCGAAGAGATTCCGTTGAGCGACCAGCACGTCCAGGTAGTTGGCCAGTCCGCCTTTATACCGAAGATTCGCCAGCCGCAAGGCCGAGCGCAAGGCATCGACCTGCTGCGCCTGCGCGTCACGCTGTTCCCGCGCCGTGCGCACCGCCACCAGCGCGTCTTCCACCTCGCGGAACGCGACGAGCACTGCCTGTTCATATCGTGCCAGCACTTCACGCCCCTGCGCCTCGGCTGCGTCCTGCTGAAAACCAAGGATCTGCGCATTCAGCAACGGCCCGGCCAGCCCCGGGCCTACAACCCCGAACGCCGTCTCGTTGGCGATCAGCCGCGACAACTGCGGACTGGCCACACCCAGGATGCCTGTGATACTCAGCTTTGGAAACCGGTCCGCCTTAGCTACACCGATCCTCGCCGTGGCCGCAGCCAGCTCCTGTTCGGCCTGCACCAGATCTGGCCGGCGCTGGAGCAAGTCCGACGGAAGTCCCGCAGGCACGTCCGGCGGCAACACCTGCTCCGTCAGAGAACGGCCCCGCGCCACCTGCCCAGGCGGTCGGCCAAGCAGGATGCTGAGCTGATTCTCCTTCTGCACCATCTGCCTGGTCAACTCCGCTGCCCGAGCGGCGGCATTGGCCCGTTCCGCCTCAAACTGATCCGCATCGATCCGTGAGATCATGCCTTGGCGCAGCCGGGCCTCCGCAATCCGGACCGATTCCTCCCAGGACTTCAACGTTCGCTGGGCAACGCCCAGTTGCATGTCGAACTGCAACAACTCGAAATAGGCCTCCGCCACACCGCTCACGAGTTGCAGCACCACCGCGCGTCGCGCTTCTTCCCTGGCGAGCAGATCTCCCCTCGCGGCCTCGTTCGAGCGGCGCACCCGCCCCCAGATATCCATCTCCCAGGACAAGTTGCCTTGGAGATAGTAGTTGAAAGGATTAGGGAAGCCAGGAAACAAAAAGTTTGCCTTCCGGCCGAACGACGGCGCATTGCCCGTGACATCGGCCTTCGGAGCAAAATCCATTTTTGAAATGAGCAGGCGCGACTGAAATTCCTCGACGGACGCCACCGCTCGCTTCAAATCCTTGTTCTCAGCCAACGCCATACGGATGAGGCGACGAAGCTCTTCGTCCTGCAACAGGTCCCACCAGGGAAGATTGGCAATGGACTCGGTCTCCCCGTCCATGGCCGCCATTCGAAACCCACTCGGCACCGAAAGGTCAGGACGTGAATAGTCTGGTCCGACCGCACAGCCGGACAAAACCAGGAGCGTGATAATGAATGCAATCGTACGCATGTGTCGTCAATCCTATGCTGGGTCGCACTGGCCTGAGGCCGCGACTGGTCCCGCACCCGTAATTTCACTCACAATATGCCTGGTGCAGCAGCCATGGGCGATCAATGCCGCACCCTCCCGCCACATTCTGGCCAGGAGCGCTTTGCCCTCCTCCGAGATGAACGTGATCCCGACCAGTTCCACCACCGGAGCGAACATGCCGGACTGTCGCACGATCTGCCACACTCGTTCCAATTCCGTCACCCACGGCCCGCTTAAGCTGCCTTCCAGGGTCAGGCGTGCGGAATCTCCCGTCTGCTCCGATGTAATTTTCAGCATAATCGTCTCATTCACCCCTTCGCACCGGCGAGCTGCAAGGCCGACTCCTCGGCTGCTTCCAACTCTTCCGCCGGCTGGTGCCGCGTCGCGATCAATGAATAGAACACCGGCACCACGAACAACGTGAACAGGGTACCGACCGTCATACCCGTGACCAGCACCATCCCAATGCTGTTCCTCGCCGCCGCTCCTGGCCCAGACACCAACACCAGCGGCAGATGGCCGAACACCGTCGCCGCCGAGGTCATCAACACCGGCCGCAACCGCGTCATGGCCGCCTCGCGCAACGCTGCCGTTTTCGAGAGGCCTCGCTGCTGCAAGGTATTGGCGAATTCCACGATGAGGATGCCGTTCTTCGCGATCAACCCCACCAGCGTGATCAGGCCTACCTGCGAATAGATGTTGATCGTCGTGAGATCCAGGAAGCTGAACACCAGGGCGCCGGAAATCGCCAAGGGCACCGAGCCCAACAGCACGATCAATGGATCACGGAAACTCTGGAACTGCGCGGCCAGCACCAGGTAGATCAGCACCACCGCGAACCCCAGCGTCACAATGAGCGCCGACCCCTCGTGCCGGATCTGGCGCGATTCGCCGGCATAATCGAGGGTCGCGCGAGAACCGGCCGCAGCCGCAGCGGCTGTTTCCAGCACGCGAAGCGCTTCGTCCTTCGTAATGCCCGGCTTTACGCCACCGAAGATGCGAACCGCATTGCGTTGCTGAAACCGATTCAGTGTCCGCGGGGCCGTGCTGGTCTCGATGCGGGTAAAAGTCGAGACGGGCACCAACTGCCCGCCGGGCGCCTTGATCTTCAAATCCAGGAGCGGATCCAATGTTGCCCGATCCTTATCGCCGATCTGGGGAATAACCTTGTAGCTCCGGTCGTAGAAGTTAAACCGGTTCACGTAGGCGCCGCCGAGCAGCGTGCCCAATTCCTGGCCCACGCGCGCCAGGTCGAATCCCAAGTCAGCCAGCCGCTCGCGATCGATCACGACACGCGCTTCAGGCAAATCGATCTTGAGATCGGTATCGACGTAGAGGAATTTCCCGCTCTGCCAGCCGGCCGCAAGGACCGCGGCAGTGGTTTCCAGCAGCTGCTCCGGGGGCAACTGACTTTCCAGGATCAATTCCACGTCATACTGGCCTGGCGTCGGCAGCGGCGGATCGAGCCGCGGGAAGACTCGCAGCCCGGGAATTTGCGAGACCGCGCCGTACACCTGACCATACATCAGCTCTGTCGAACGAGACCGTTCGCGCCAATCTTTCGCCACCAAGCCGCCGAACCCGCCCCAAGAAGAAGTCAGCGACCAGGTGAAACGCGCCTCGGGAAATGTTCGGAGCGCGTCGATCACCTTCAAGGAATCCCGGTTTGTGGCCGCTACCGTCGAGTCCGGGGCCGCTTCGAGAAACAGACTGATGTGACTTTGATCTTCAACCGGTGCCAACTCCTGCCGCGAGAACTGGTACAACGGCCAGGCCGCCACCATCACCAACAAGGCCGCGACGACGATCGCCCAGCGCATCTCCAACGCGCCGTCGAGCAGACGTCCATACGCCGCGCGCGTGACGTCGAAACCCCGATTCACCAGCTTGGTCAACCGCCCTTCCTTGCCTTCAGGATGGACGAAGTACGAACTCATCACCGGCGAGAGCGTGATCGCCACCACGCCGGACAGGACCACAGCCGCGGCCAGTGTCATCGCAAACTCTAAGAACAATGACCCGGTCAACCCGCCCTGAAACCCGATCGGAGCGTAGACGGCAGCCAACGTGATCGTCATCGCGATGATGGGTCCGACCAGTTCGCGGGAACCGAGCAGCGCAGCCTGCATTCTGCTTTTCCCTTCGCGGACGTGCCGCTCGACGTTCTCGACGACGACGATCGCATCATCCACCACCAACCCTACCGATAACACGATGGCAAGAATCGTGAGCAGGTTCAGGCTGAAGCCGAACGCATACATGAAAATCGCCGCGCCGATCAGCGACACCGGCATGGCCACCAGCGGAACCAAGGCCGTCCGCACCGACCCCATGAACAGAAAGACCACCGTGGCCACGATCAGAATTGTTTCGCCCAGCGTCTTGGTGATTTCCTCCAACGCGCTCCGCATGAACATCGTGCCGTCCCATACCAGCTGCATGTCGATGTCCTTCGGCAGGGTCGGCCTGATCCGATCCATCTCCTCCCGCAACCGATGCGCCACTTCGATCTCGTTTGAACCCACCAGAGGCCAGATCCCGAGATACACGCCTTCTGTGCGGTTGTACTTCGCGATGATCTCGGCTTCTTCGGCGCCGTTTTCCACCCGTGCCACGTCTCTCAGCCGCACGATGGCTCCGCCGCGATCCGTGACGATGAGATCCTCGAACTCCTCGGTGCTCCGCAGGTCCGTATTGGCCAGGAGGTTGATCTGCACCAGATTCCCCTTGGTCCGACCGACCGCGGCCAGGTAATTGTTGCGCCGCAAGGCCGCCTGCACGTCGCCGGGCGAGAGGTTGTATGCTGCAAGGCGATCCGGATCGATCCACACCCGCATGGCGATCTGTCGTCCACCTTCGATGGTCACACGTTGCACACCGGCCACAGTGGCGAATTGCGGTTGGAGCGACCGCAGCAGCCAATCCGTCAAGGCCGGCACCGTGCGGTCAGGTGACGTGAAACTCAGATAAAACGACGCATAGGGACGATCGGCGCGCTGCACCTCCACCGCAGGGGGTTCCGCCTCCGAGGGCAGCTCCGATCTGACCTGTTGCAACCGCGCCGTCACTTCGGCCAGCGCCGCCGTGCTGCTGTGGTTCAGCTTCAGATGCACCGTGACCGTGCTGACGCCGGCCCGGCTGGTGGACTCCAGATAGTCGACGCCGCTAATGGCAGACACCACCCGTTCGATCGGCGTGGTCAGAAATCCTCGTACCGTCTCGGCGCTGGCCCCGTAATAGACCGTGGTGATGATGACCGATGAGCTTTCAATCTTGGGATACTGCTGCACCGGAAGCGTGGTCAGCGCGCGCCAGCCGACGAGCACGATGACCAGATTGATCACCACCGCCAACACAGGATGTTTGATGAAGACATCAGTAAACGAACGCATGGTCGTGCCTCTCTGACTCACGGTTGCCCCGCTGAAGGAGTTGAATCTGACTGCGCGACGGGCCCGCCGGCGGCAACCACGAGCACTCCGTCGCGCAATTTAAACGCACCAGACGCCGCCACCTGCTCCCCGGCAGCCAACCCTGCATAGACGATGACGTCATCGCCCGACATGGCGCCGCTCTCCACTTGACGCAACTGTGCGCGTGGTTTGCCGTGGCCGTCGGGACCGATCACGAATACCTGGTCACCACCCGGGCCCTTGCGCAAGGCATTGACCGGCACTGCCACCGCGCTGCGCGGCGCACCCACCCGCACCTTGATGCGCACCGCCGAGCCGGGAACCGGCATGGAGGGAGAACGATCGATGCGAGCGCGTACCATGGCATTACGTGTGGCGGGATCGATGCGGGCATCCAACGCCACGATCTTGGCCTGAATAGAAGAAGACTCGCCGGCCGGATACACATCCACCATATCGCCGTGGCGCAATCCGGCCGCCACATGCTGCGGGACCGCAAAGTCCACATGCACAGCCTCATCGATTCCCTGCAGCGTCGTGAGCTGCGTGCCTTCATTCAGATACTGTCCCGGATGCACATCGGCGAGGCCCACCTGGGCACGGAAGGGCGCGCGAATGGTCTTGCGGGCGATCAACGCTTTCGTGCGGGCGATTTGCGCCTGCGCGACATCGAGATCAGCCCTGGCGCGATCGACCTCTTCCTGGGCCGCTGCAAGGTCCTGAGTCAGCGCCCGGCGCCGGTCGAGGACGGTGCGCGCCAACACCGCTTGAGCCTGCTGCGCTCGCAGATCGGCTTCCTCCACCGAGACATCGAGCGCAACGAGAACCGTACCGGCCTCCACGATCTGGCCTGGAGTGAACCGCACCTGGCTGACCGTCCCGGCCAATTCATTGCGCAGGGTAATGGAGCGGAGAGCCAGCACCGTTCCGATCGACGTAGAGGTCTGATGGTGGTCTACGGCCCTGGCCACGGCCACCGTAACGACTTCCATCGGCTCCGGTTGATTGGTCGAGGCAGCGGCTTGGTCTTGGATGCTGCCGTATTTCCACACACCCAGTCCCGCTCCAACGGCGATCACCGTCAGCATCAGTAACGACGATCCGATCCATCCACGACGATTCATGACCACTCCTCCCCAACCTGTGACAGATGAAGCAGGTACCTGACTGGTTACACCCACTGGACAACGCTGACTGACAACTAGCAAATGGCGTTCCTGCCGAACCCATCGCCGCCACTTCCTCTAACTACTGTTCCTATCGACACAATCCCTGCGCCTTCCCCTGCAGTCACGCCCCGTATGATCTTCTGCCGAAACCTGCCTGCCTTCTGTTCGGCACCTGCCGAAATAGCGGCATGATCACCTCGCACCCTACACGCCAGGCGCGTCAGGCTGCCGGCGAAACGCCTCCATCGGCAGAATGTTGTATCGCTTCCGAAGCGTATCAACCGGTTCCCGCATGACAGGCCAATAATCCCAGCCATGATTGAGATCCACCGTCATGGCCGCGCCGCGCCGTATGGCAATCAGGGCCAACTCCGGATCGAAGAATCCGGTTCGAGCCTTGGTGATCGGCGTCATGCGAACGCCCAGGTGAAATTGGAGCAGCACAAAAAACACGAACAGGAACGGATCGCGCCGTTGAAACCCCGCGCTGAAACAGGCCACCTGCACTTCCCCTTGCGGATCCGTGCCATACCCCGAGAGGACATGGGCGCAATCATGAAATAGGATAACCTCGGGAGCGCCGCCCTTTTCGCCGGGGAGCGCAAAGCCATTGCTGCGGCAATAGTCCCAATAACTCCGTCCCAGCGACCCTGCGGGATACTGCTCCAATGCCTGGTACCGAGCCGCCAATTCGGCATTCGCATAGGTTCCGGTCATCCCACCGACAAACTTCGCCAACCCCCGCAACCCTTCTTGATCCCAGATTTCCGCCACTTTTTCGCGCAACCAAAAGCGGCGAACCAGATCGAGGCGTAAGTGCAAGAGTTCCTTCTTCACGACACGCCGGAGATTGGTCACCTCGGGAAGACTGACCTGCAGCGCCGAGGCGAATCGCTCCACCAACTGGGCTTCCTCCGACGTGACCTCCTGATCGATCAACGACATCACGATCAGGCCGTTCATCAGTTGCCGCCGGATTTGCTGATCAGGCAACCCCGCCGCCAATTCCTCCGGTGTAATCACTTCGAGACCATCGACCTCGTGCGTGGTGCCGAACACCCGCTGTACGGCCTCCAGCATGTGCCGTTCTGACTCATCGAGCGCGCCGTCCGCCAACGCCACCGTTTTCATAGCGCGTAATCCCCAGTACGCCTGTTCTGAATCCGGTATCTTGAGTTCCATACGGCTCCTCCCTGCTGATATGAACTGGTTCTGCCGTCAGACCGCCAGCTTCTCCACCTGTATCATCGGTACAGGCTCAGGCTCTTCCCTGATCGCCCGCCAGGCATGAAGGCCACCGGCCAACGGCCACGCCCGCGAGAACCCTTTCCGTTGCAGCAGCATCACCCCTTGCGCGCTCGCGGCATCAGCCGGGCACGCGCAGTACAGCACCAAGTCGCGGGAACGGGGAAGCTCTGCATACCGATGCGCCAGATCTTCTAACGCTATGTGCAGCGCGTTGGGAATGCCTGGCTCTGTCTCAATGGCCAACCGCGGCCGCACGTCGATGAGCAGCGGAGGCTCGGGAGCCGCCAGTTTGTCCAACAGTTCCGCGATGGTCATTCTCGGCACCCGCCGAAGTTGCCGGCGAACATGCCAGGCTTTCCAGCCGACGTAGGCCGGCAACACAATAATCGCTGTCAGCAGGAGCGCAGGTACGGCCTGCTCCGAATAGGCCAGGGCATGCTCCACCTGCTCACTGAAGAGCAGGCCGAAGCCTAGTCCAGACGCGGCCCAGACCAGGGCCCCCAGCGTATCGTAGAGCAGGAAGAGCGGGAGACCCAGGCCGACGATTCCAGCCAGCGGCGGTGCGATCGTGCTTAATCCAGGGATAAACTTCGCCACCAGCAACGACTGCACGCCATGCCTGCGAAAGAAGTCCTCCGTCCGCCTCACGCACGCATCCGGCTCCAACGCAATCCGGCAGAGCAGCGTGAGCACCGGACGCCCGCGCCACCGCCCGGCAAGAAACCAGACGAGATCCGCCAAGAGGGTAGCCGACAGCGCAGCCATCAATGCCCCGGACCAGGAGAGGTGCCCGGTGCCGACCAACACCCCCGCCGCTACCAGCAGCGGCAATGCCGGAACCGGCAATCCGAGTTGCTCGGCCAGCACGCCGCCAAATAACACCCACGCTCCCTCTTGCTGCAACAACTCACCCAGCGATTCCATCGGCCTCTCCCTCCGGTTCCTCTATCATCACCACGTAGCCAGGTGCATAGCAGGGTTTGTACCACCCCGCGCAGCTACGCCATAGGAACAGGATTCCCTGATGCCATAAGGGATTCGCGTGAAGAGATCGAGACGACCCGATTCGGACACAGACCAGTGCCGAAGGAATGACTGCCGATATCTCGGCATCTGTCGATCGGTCGGCGCGTAGAGAAGGGCGAGGAAATGAATCGAAGTCTCAGCTACCGGGGACGGGCGATGCCGAGTTTTTGCATCTTGGATTGGAGTGTGGTGCGTTTCATCCCTAAACGAGCGGCAGCGCCGGTCGATCCACCAATGACCCAGTGCGTGTCCCGCAGGGCCTTGATGATGTGGTCGCGCTCCGCATCCTCCAACGTCGTGGCCGATCCGTTAGGCAAGGACGCCGGACGTTTCAATTCCGCCGTCGGCACGAAGAGCTCCGACCCGGATGAGAGGATGACCGCCCGCTCGACGAAGTTTTCCAGTTCCCGCACGTTGCCGGGCCATGCATACGATTGCAGCGCCCTCATGGCATCAGCCGGCACGGTTTCGATATGTTTTTTCATGCGCGAGGCGAACTTCTGGACGAAATGCCGGACCAGCACAGGGATATCCTCGACTCGTTCACGAAGCGGTGGCACGGTCACCGGGAAGACCTTCAGGCGGTAGTAGAGATCGCTCCGAAATTGTTGTTCGTCCACCATGTGACTCAGATCGCGATTCGTTGCGGCGATCACACGGACATTCACCCGCATCGTCCTTGTGCTGCCCAACCGCTCGAACTCCTGTTCCTGGAGCACACGCAGCAGTTTGACCTGCAATTCCAGCGGGATCTCTCCCACTTCATCGAGGAAAATCGTCCCCCGGTCCGCCAACTCGAATCGTCCGATCTTTGTGGCGATGGCTCCGGTGAAGGCGCCTTTTTCATGTCCGAAGAGTTCGCTTTCCAGCAAGCCGGTGGGAATTGCGGCACAGTTGAGCTTCACGAAGGTCCGTTCACGGCGATCGCTGAGATTGTGAAGGGCCCGGGCGATCAACTCCTTTCCACTCCCGGTCTCGCCGAGAATCAACACAGTCGAATCGGTGGCGGCGACCGTCTGCACCTCCTTCAAGACCTGTTTCAAGGCGCGGCTCTCCCCGACGATCTCCTCGAAGTTGTAGTCGGTTTGAATTTCCTCTTCGAGATAGACCTTTTCCTTTGCCAATTTATCCTTCAGGGCCGCGATCTCCCGGAACGCTAAGGCGTTCTCCACGGCGATGGAAATTTGCTGCGCGACTTGCCCGAGCAACTGCACATCTTCGGGATCGAACCCGGCATCCTTCCGTCGGCCGACATTCAACGCCCCCAGTGCACGGTTGCGCGATAGTAGCGGCACGGAGCAGAACGACTTGATGCCGCGATCGAGCAAGTCCTTCGCACAGGGTGAGGTGTCTCCCATCGTCAGCAAGTCTCGCTCACCGAACAAGGCCGGTTTGCCCGTCGTAATCGCCAGGCAGGACGGCGACTGCGTGCTCTCCTCGATTCGCCCCTCTTCAATGAAGTTTTCGTTCCGATCGAAATCCAGCACATGGATACGCCAGCGGCCGTTGTCCTCATCGCACAATAGCAGGCTCGACCCGTCGTGCTGGATCACCCGGCGTAAGCAGGCACTGACGGCGGGAAACAGTTGGTCCAAATCCAGGTGCGAGACGACGGCATTATTCACCTCGAGCAGCAGACGTTGGCGATCCCGTTCCCGCGTCAATTGCGTCTGATAGGCCAGGGTGCGCTCCAAGTTGAGGGCGTTATCCACCGCCACCGCGACCTGCTGCGCCACCTGTTTCATGAACGCGATCTCACTGTCGAGATAGACTCGCGGGCGCAGGCTCCCAAACCCCATCGCCCCCAGACGACGGTGCGCGGTGGTGAGAGGCACCACGCAGAACGAGCGCACGCCGTTCTCGCGGAACAGGGTCATCAAGGCGGGAAACCGCTGCTCACGCTCGACGTCATCCACCGTTAACGGCTCCTGCGTCTTCCACACCAGGCCGGCGGGTGATTCGTCGACCGGCGTTTCCAATCCGGGCTCGATCGTGGATTGCTCCGAGGTCACCAACAGCCAGAGCCGCATGACGTTCCGTGACGGATCGTGGAGCACGACATTCATGAAATCGAACGGCACGACTTGGGGCAATCGTTTGGCCAGGTCGGCCAGCAACAGACGTTGGTCGTGATGCGACGCAATCGATTCAGTGACCTCGAGCAGGAGACGCAAACGGTCCCGATCGCGGGCCAGATCCTGGTGATGGAGCACATTATCCACGGCCACCGCGACCAGCTTGGCCACCTGATTCAGGAACGAGACACTGCCTTCGTCGAAGGCAAACGGCTTCAAGCAGCCGAATCCGATCGCGCCCAACCGGCGCATAGCAGTCGTCAGCGGAAAGAAGCAGACAGATTGGACGCCGATTCCTCGCAAGGCGTCCATTCCGACTTGAAACCGCGCCTCTTCCGCCAGTGAGGGAATCAGGATGGGCTGTTGATGTTCCCACACCCACCCGCTGGCCGAATCCCTCAACGGAATCTCAAGCCCGTCAAGGCGTCGCGTCACCCGCTGCTCTTCCGCCGTTTCCAACACATGTACCTGCATCACGTGCTTGGTGGCGTCATGAAGCACCAGCCCGACGAAATCAAACGGCGCCACCACAGGCAGACATTGCGCCAGGTCCTGGAAGAGCGACGGCAAATCGTGGTGTGCGGCGATGACCTCCGCCACCTGCAGCAAGGCCGCGCTATGATCGGCCACCACCGGCTCGACGTTGCTCGGCATCATCTCATGCATGCGCATAGTATACGGTGCCATCCGGGCCCCCTTGCAACTGTCGCGACGCGACCTACCCGATCACCCCCTGAGACGTCAGCGCACATCAAATTCCCAGGTCATGCCCTGTGCAAAATGGGGCGCGCCGGTTTTCGTATCGGGGAAAAAGCAAATCAAGGCATAGGGCCCTGGATCAAACATGGCGGTGAAGACGCCTCGGAGTCCCCGTTCAATTCCTACAATGCCACCCAGCGGCCGCCCCGGCGGAGGTCCATCAGCTCCCGGTTCGAACGCTGCGATGAAGTCCCTGGCTTTCGCGCCCGGTGCCAGTTTGACCAACACGACCTCATGGGCCTGCGAACCATCGTTGACCAACTGAATGGTGTGCGACCCTGCCGTGATGGGCTTGGACAGCACAAACTGAAAATCCCGGGCGGTGATGACCACATCGGCCTTCGGCTCGGCAATGCGGGTCCCGTCCGCCTCCATCACCATGAACGGCTTGGCCATCCCCAGTGCGACGTGCGCCACGCCGGCCTTATTGGGAACCAGGCAGAGCACCAGATGCTGGCCCGGTTGCAGGTCCATCACCGCAGTCGCCCGGTCTCCGGGCACCACGGCATTTGGTCCCCCGACAAACGTGACCCAGCTTGGCGGATGCTCAGGGTCGGCTTTCATCGCCGCCGCGAAGTCCGCCGGCGTCTTGCCCTGGGCCAACCGGACGAGTTGCGCATGGTGCACTTCAGCGCCCTGATTCACGACCTCCACGGCGGTCAGACCGGATAGCACCTGCTCGGGCCCGACGAAACCATAGTCTGTCGCGGTCATGGTGAACTGCCCCGGCTGCGCCGCCTGGGCCTGTCCGGTAAGATACGTGACGGCCAGCGCCGCCCCACACAGCGAAGCAAGTAGACGAATCTTCATGATCATCCTCCTCAGTCGTGAACACATCCCAACACTCCGTCGCAAGGGAAGGTATCACGGGAGGCGCCGACTTCCTTCCTAAGAATATGCTATGGTGCCCCTAAAATTTTCCTAATATGAAGCCACGACACTCGCGATGATCCCCCCTGCCATCGTCGACCTGCTCCACACCGGCGTTTCCGTCAACGTCGGCACCCGTGATGCGGACCTCATGCCGGAATGCACCAGAGGCTGGGGCATCTGGGTGGAAAAAGATGGCACGGCGGTGACCCTGTTATTGACGGAATCCGCGTCGGCGCAGACCCTGCTGAACCTCCGCGCCAACGGGCTCATCGCGATTACCTGCTCCCGGCCCACAGACCACGTCACCTGCCAACTCAAGGGTACCGTCACTCGCATCCGTCCGGCGGCCCCCCAGGATTACGAGCGGCAACGACAGTGGCGACGGGCATTCCTCGGGGAACTTATCGCAGTCGGCGTTCCAATCGAGCAAGCCGAAGCCATCATCATGCAGCCAGCAGTCGCAGTCGAGATGCAGGTCACCGACGTCTTTGCCCAAACACCAGGCCCTGGCGCCGGAGAAAAGGTCTGACGCATGGACAGCGCCCCGCTGAGGCTCGAAGACCTCTGGCCCTGTTTCGAAGGCATCATCCCCGCGACCATCGCGACCTGCGCGAAGGACGGCACACCAAGCATCAGCTATGTGAGCCAGGTACATTACGTCGATTCCGATCACGTGGCGATCTCGTTTCAGTTTTTCAACAAGACACGCAAGAACATCGCCGAACATCCCTTCGCCTGCGTGATGGTCCTGGACCCTCGCGGGATGCAAGCCTACCGGCTTTCGCTGAGATATGAGCGATCGGAAGCCTCCGGGCCCTTGTTTCAAGCCATGTCGCTGCAACTCCAAGCCATTGCTTCCCATGCCGGCATGTCCGACGTGTTCCGCCTGCGCGCCGCCGATATTTATGCCGTGCAGCGCATCGAACGGGTGGAGGGCATCACATCGTTGCCTACTCCGGCGCAGGACGAGCGACCTCCGTCCCTGTTCATCGACCCGAACCTCCATGCCTTGCGGGTCATCGGCGAACGACTGAACCGGGCGGAATGTCTCGGAGAGCTGCTGGAGACGGCACTGCACTGCATGGATGAATTCTTCGGCCTCCATCAGACGATGCTGCTGCTGGCGGATGAGAAACGCGGCAAACTGCAAACCATTGCCAGCCGAGGATATCCGGAGAACGGGGTCGGCTCCGAGGTAGGCTTCGGTGAGGGGCTGATCGGTACGGTGGCGACGGCGAAACTACCGCTGCGGCTTTCCGGCCTCGACCACACGCTTCGTTATGCCCGGGCGGTACGTGATCGCGCCGAAGCGGTGTCAGGTCCCGATGCCGTCTGCCGCGAAATTCCCCTGCCCGGCTTGTCGAATGCCTCGACACAGATCGCGGTACCGCTGATGCTCCGTGGCCGCTGCCTGGGTGTGCTGGTCGCTGAAACCTTGGAACCCCTCACGCTCCTGATTCGGGAGGAAGCGCTGATGGCCATCGTGGCTGGTCACCTGGCCGCCGGGATTGAGCAGTTGGCGCACGAAGCGGACGATCCCGTCTCCGTAGACGCCCCTGTCGCCGCCGCATTCCCTGTCCGCTCACCCCTCTCGCAACGTTCGTTCTGCTTCTATCACGCAGATGATTGCATCTTCGTCGACGGCGAATACCTGATCAAGAACGTCCCGGGACGCATTCTGTGGCGGATCCTGAAACAACATCAGGACGAGCAACGGGTGGAGTTTACGAATCGTGAACTGCGGATGGATAGTTGGCTCGGCTTGCCCGAATGGAAGGATAACTTCGAAACCAGATTGATTCTGCTGCGGAAGCGGCTGGAGCAGAAGTGTCCGGACGTACGGCTCGTGCCGCGCGGGCGCGGTCGATTTGCCCTCGAAACATCCGTCAACATTATCCTGTCCGAAAAGCCGGCCTGATGGCGAGCGACGAGCATCCTGCCCAACTCACCCGCTGGGTTGCCGATCCAATTCTTCTTCCGTCACCGCGGGCGGTAACGTCGATCCACCCGTTCGTCCAGCTCGGCTCCTAGCAGTGAACAGCGCACCCTTAGCCGCCTGAGCCGGGGCGAATCGCAGGAACCCGATGTCCTGCAGGATGTCGTTGTACACCGCCTCCATCCCGCCGCGCATGAAGTAGGCTTCGTGCCAAAATCCCGTTCCACCGCTGTCACGGAGAAACTGCTGCCACCATTGCCGATGGGGATCTGAACGGGCCCAGCGTTCCAGCGCGTCGAAGTCGCGCCAATACTGCCGCATCCCGACGTGCGGCGGCATCAGCGACCAGAGCAGTGTTTCATGAAGCAGCAGCCCCTCCGGTTGGGCCTCGACTGACCGGCCGATTTGCGGGCCGAAGCCGACCAGCGTCTTCAACCCTGTCCAGCGATTCACCCTCATCCCGAGGTAGATGACCACGAGATCCGGAAAGCCGGACAGGTCGACGGTTCTGCGTAGAGTTGGGCTGGGCATCATTGCCTTCCGGATGGTTCTGCAAACAGACTTGGGCGACGCTACTTGCCGCGCCGCACGATCACGGCGGCTACCTGATCCAGTCGCACGGTCGCATCGAAGAACTCCATCCCGGAGAGTTCGGTCAGCACCAGTGCTTGGGTACCGACTTTCGCTACCTTGCCGTCGAGGTCCTGCCCCGAGAGTAATTTCACCTTCACGCGTTTGCCCGTCTGCGACTCAAGTGCCTGGCGTAGCGCTTCCTGACTATTGACCTCGATCACCGGCTCTTCGGCCGACGTCACGGGAACCACCACGGCTCCTCCCGCCGCTATACACACCAGCACGACGATGAGACCGCGTGCGATTTGTCCCTTGCGATGCATCATGTGATCCTCCACGAAAATGATGATGCGCGAACTGCCGGCAGACCGGGATGGCCGTTCACGTCAGATCCGTCGCGGGAAGAATAGCGGGAGATGTTAGGAAAGTCACGAGGCCGTCGCCCACTGTCAGGCAGCCCTCAGCATGCACCGACGGGGCTGCAGGAACTGGGCGAGATCCTTTACAGATTGGGAGGGGCAGGCTATCATCCCTGGAGGTCCATACGTACCTTCACCCAAAGCCGCAAGGAGATACCGATGGGTTGGATCGTCCTCGCCGTGCTGGCCGCCCTCGTGCTGATCGTCATCGGGATGTACAACTCGCTGGTCCGTCTCCGTGCGGGGTGCGAAAGTGCCTGGGCCGATATCGATGTCCAGCTCAAGCGCCGCTACGACCTGATCCCGAACCTCGTCGAAACGGTCAAAGCCTATGCCGCCCATGAGAAAGGAGCCTTGGAAGCCGTGATCAATGCCCGGGCCAAAGCCATGTCGGCTCAAGGACCCGAGGCCAAAGCTGCTGCGGAAAATCAGCTGAGCCAGTCACTGAAGTCTTTGTTCGCGCTCGCCGAAGCCTACCCGCAATTGCGCGCGGTCGAAGCCTTCAACCAACTTCAGGGCAGTCTGAATCAGATTGAAGACGCGGTTCAGAATGCCAGGCGTTACTACAACGCGGTCGTCCGCGATTACAATGCCAAGACCCAGGAAGTTCCGACCAACTTCATTGCCGGATGGTTCCACTTTGTCGGGCGCCAGTTCTTCGAGCTGGCCGACAACACACAGCGCGAGCCGCCACGGGTACAGTTCTAACGTGGATCGTGCCGGCGATCCGATCGTGACTTCCGGACGAAGCCCACGTTTCTCTCCGGCCTTGTTCAGCCTGGCCCTTCTGTGCCTGCTTCAATGCCTGATCGTGCTGCCCGCACATGCGCGATCATTCGTGCTCAGCCGCTTCGACGTGGAGCTTCAAGTGCTGTCCGGCGGCGACCTGCTCGTCACGGAAACCGTCAGCCCCCGTTTTGAAGGTGCATGGAACGGCATCGAACGCCTGATCCCGATCGAATACCGCACCCCGCAAGGATTCAACTACTCACTGCTGCTCGATCGGGTCACGGTCACGGATGAGCAGGGCACTCCGCTCAGATTCGAAAGCAGCCGGGAACGGCATTATCGGAACTTCCGGATCTGGATTCCCGGCGCGACCGACGGCACGCGCACCTTCGTCTTGAAATACCGCGTCCGGAACGGACTGAAATTTTTCGAGGACCACGACGAACTGTATTGGAACGTCACCGGAGACGAATGGGATGTGCCCATTGAGCAGGCCTCCGTGCGCATCATCCTTCCGCCGCACGCGACCGGCGTCCGCGCCCAGGCCTTCACCGGAGCCTACGGCGCGCGCGAGCAGGCGGCCACCGTCTCGATCATCGGCTCCGGTATCGAAATGACCATGACCCGTCCCCTCGGCTTCCGCGAGGGACTCACTGCCGTGGTCGGCTGGGATAAGGGCCTCGTCACTGCGCCGACCGCCTTGGATCAAGCTCGCATCTCATTCGTAAGCAACTGGCCCCTCGGAATACCTCTGCTGATTTTCAGTGTGATGTATCGCCTGTGGTCCACGCGGGGAAAAGACCCCCGTCTCCGGCCGATCGCCGTCAGGTACGAGCCCCCGGATCACCTGACGCCGGCGGAGATCGGCACGCTCGTGGATGAAAGCCCGGACACGCGCGATATCACCGCAACCGTGGTAGATCTGGCGGTGCGAGGATATTTGCGAATCACCGAGCGCAAAGCCGAACACTTGCTCGGGCTCTGGTCGAGCATGGATTATCTCTTCCGTCGGGCAAGGCCACGACAGGAATGGGGGACCTTGCCCGCTTTCGAACGGCTCCTGCTCGAGGCCCTGTTCAAGGACAGCGAGGCTGACGAGGTCTTGCTCAGTTCTCTGGAAAATCGCTTCTACAAATCCCTGTCCGGAATTCGCGACGCAATCTTCGACTCGCTGCAGAGGCGCAAATATTATAGCCAGCGGCCCGACCGCGTGAAGCAGGGGTATCTGGTCGGCGGCATCGCACTCGGAATCCTGTTGACCATCGCGCTCGCCGTCCTCGCCGACCACTGGGGACTGGCGCCGTTGACTGCCCTGGCCGCCGGGTTGCTTTCGGGGGTGATCGTGGTTGGATTCGGCCGCATCATGCCGGCTCGCACGCAGCAAGGCACGAGGGCGCTGGAAGGTGTGCTGGGGTTTGAGGAATTTCTCACGCGCGTCGAAGCCGACCGGTTCGATCGAGTCATCAAGACCCCGGAACTGTTCGAGAAATTTCTTCCCTATGCTATGGCCCTGGGCGTGGAAAAGAATTGGGGCCGCGCATTCGAGTCGATCGTCATGACCGCTCCTGCCTGGTACCAGGGAAGCGAGCTGGCGCAGTTCAACACGAGAGGATTCACGAGTCGCATGGGCGACATGGCGTCACGCACCGGTTCGACGATGACGTCAGCACCCCGCAGTTCGGGCGGATCAGGTTTCAGCAGCGGAGGATCGTCGGGCGGCGGATTCGGCGGCGGAGGCGGGCGCGGGTTCTAGCGCCCGGTTGCGAGGATCGAGGTCGCGCAGCACTTGGGCCGTCCGTGGTGAACGTGACAGCCTCTTTCACCTGGTGGTCTTGTGCTCTCCGCTCACGTTAGGAACAGGGACCCCGTAGAATTCGTAGATGCGGGTGGTCTGCGCCAGATCGCCGAAGTCGGGCCAATTATCTTTGTCGAAGCCCGGCGCGTTCTTCAGATCCCGCTTCGTCGCGTCGATGAGAATCTTGGTTTTATCGGACGTGACCTCCAGGGCATCCCAGGGAATCGCGAAGTATTTATCCTTGATGCCCAGGAACCCCCCGAAATCCAGGACCGCATAATCGATCGCCCCGTCATCGGGATTGATCACCAAATCCTTGATGTCACCCAGGTTTTTTCCGTCGATTCCCACCACCTTCATCCCGATTAACTCACTGGCCTTGAATACGCCGCTGCGATCCCGAGCGTCGGCCAACCCGACAGCGGTCGCAACGGACAGGCACAAGACAATCATGGTAATGGCGTACCGCATGGGCCCCTCCTTTATCGCCGGTTCGAGGCGACGTGCGCCATTAAACAACAATGGGCAGGAGGAACGTGCCTCTCAAAAACCCTAGTTCGCGGTGGGGTCCCCCCACGAGAGCGGGCATCACGCCACCCCGAATGCTTAAGCCGACTACTCCTCCCTGCTATCCGGGAGCGAGTCCAATGGGCATCTCAGTGTGTCCTCTTTCAGAGCGAATACGCTGACCTCCTGATCGCGCAGTCCTACTCGGTAGAATTTGTGAGGGAAAATTCTTCACGGTTCCAAGGTTGGGGCACACCGGCTGGGATTGTAGGCAGGAAGAAGGGGCACGCCTCGCTCATCGGCTGTCACACCTCGTAGATACGATCGCCACCAATGGCGAACCGTCGCTCAGTTTGACTCAACGGCACATCGTACCCTCCGCTGACGGAGGAAAAGGCAGGAAGCACACCTTGATACGCGTTGATCACGAAACCCGGAAGCCTGACGCGATCCGGCCCTTGCGTGAGTTGGATCATCGGATGGACATGCCCCACCCAGGTAAAGAGATCGGCCCCGGCCGGACTCTCCACAGGCAGATGTTGAAAACGGAACTGTCCAATGGTCGCCTGCGCGCAGCGGTCCGCCTTTGACCATTCTCGCGGCCAGCGGCGAGCCAGGCCGGCATCGTGATTCCCCAGTACGACCTGCACCGACCCCTTGAACTCTTGCAACCATCGGGCGAACTCGGCGACAACCGCCTCCGTCACCCCCCTCAATGAATGGACCAAGTCGCCTAAGAAAAGCACGTGCTTCGCTTCGAGCTTCAGTGCTAGCGCGGAGAGCCGCTTCAAGTCCTGCTGTCCCGACTGTGAAGGCAACCAGAATCCCTGCTGCTGAAAAGTCTCTGCTTTCCCCAGGTGGTAATCGGCCACGACCAGCAGACCGCGGGCCGGCCAGAGCAACGCGCGTTCAGGGAGTAGTTCGAACCACTCGTCGCGGACCGTAATCCTCACTTAGCGAAAGACCTCCCGTTGCAGCCGCGCCAGGCGCTGCTCAAGCTTCTCGGTGGAGAGTCGCGATTTGATCCGTTCCACATAGAGGGGAAAGGCAAAGGGGGTCAGCCGCGGGATGGGCACAACCAACAGCTCCTGCTCGCCCATTCTCCGCATCAGGCCGCGCAACCGATCGATTTGCAACTGCCGGTCGTTGACCTCACGAAAGGCTTGGGCCAGCAGCGGATGGGACGGCTCGTACTGTCGAAAGACGTCAAACAACAGCGAGGCGCTCATTTGCAGGTGACGGGCGGTCTTCCGCGCAGAGGGAGTCCCTTGATAGATGAGCCCCGCGACCCGCGCAATTTCACGGAAGGCACGCCGGGCAAGCTCCGGATAGTTCTGCGACGCCTGAATGTCTTGCTCTAGTCCTTCAAGAGCGGTGAGGGCGAGGCCGATCTCGCGATCACTGCCGAGCGGCTCCGTTGAGAGCAACTCGAAGCCATAGTTGGTCGCCGATACGGCAATCGTATTCGGACGAAGCCGTGACAAGCGGGAGGCCGCGAGATGCCCCAGGCCCTCGTTCACGCTCCAGCCTTCCCACGTATATACGAACACATGATGCCCTTCCGCTGTCCGGCAGGTTTCGATTAACGTCTGTCTGATCGACGGAATGCGCGATCGCATGGCTTGAATGCGGGCAATCGGCAGCAGCGCCTCGATTTCGGGAGACGGCTGATCAAGGCACTCCACCGCTTGCCTGAGGCGATCGACCTCACGCCGCAGGTAGGAAGAGAGCTGCAGGCTGAGCGGAAGGATCGTGCCGCTCCACACGGCGGCCACCGGGCTCCGTTGGCGAGCGGGCTTCACATACGCCGTCATCTCTCGCATCCGCAAGAACTGCACGGTGCGGCCTCCGAACTGAATCACATCACCAGGCCGGAGCTTGGCGACGAAGGCTTCATCGATCATGCCCAGCCTGGCACCGCCGCGGACCTGGACCGTCACGCCGCTGTCGGAGAGAATGGTGCCGATGTTCATTTTATGCCGGCGGGCCGCCTCAGCCGAGACGAACCGATACCATCCCTCGACCACTTCGACTTTGCGGAATTCGGGATACGCAGAGAGGGACCCTCCGGAACGGATGAAATGCAAGGCCCACGAAAACTCTTCCTCGGTGACGGCCCCGAACGAAACGGTCGACCGGATCTGTTGAAGGAGATCAGCTGGATCAAATCCATCATTGAATGAAGAATTCAGGAGAAACTGCACCAGCACGTCCAGCGGCTTTTCCGGCGGGGTCCGTTCCTCCAACACTCCATCCTGCATCCCTTCACGCAGGGCCGACGCTTCAAGAATCTCCATGACGTTGGTCGGGCAGAGCTGCACCAACGTGTCCTCGCCCGGCCGATGGAACGCACGGCCTGCTCGTTGAACCGCCCGGGCAATCGATTTGGCCGACCCGATCTGGATGACGTTTTGAACCGGGGGAAAATCCACCCCAAGATCCAGTGAAGAGGTTGCAACTACCAATCTCAGCCCGCCACTCTTGATGCCGTCTTCGACGCGCTGCCGTTCGTCCTGATCCAGCGAGCCGTGGTGCAAGGCCATCAGGCTGGACCATTCCGGCTTGGCTTCGAGGATGGCTTGATACCAGCGCTCCGCATGCGACCTGGTATTGGTGAACAGGAGCGTGCTGTGACTGGGATCGATACGTGCAACGACTTCCGGCAGCAGGCTCAACCCCGAGTACCCGAACCAGGGACAGCGTTGAATCGACTCCGGCAGGAGACAGTGCATCCGGATGTGCCGTGGAATGTCCGCTCGAATGATGGTCGGTTCCTTACCGGCCCCCACCGCGACTGCCGCAGCTTCTTCCAGATTCGCAATCGTCGCGGACAACGCCCAGACTCTGGCTGTCGTCGCCACCCTGCGCAGCCGGGCCAGGGTCAACTCCAGCAAACTGCCCCGCTTCGTCCCCATCAACTCGTGCCACTCATCGAGCACGATCGCCTGAACGTCCTGCATCCGTTCTTCCCAGCCTCGATCGGTCAGCAAGATCGCGAGGGACTCGGGCGTGGTCACCAGAACATGGGGCACGCGCTCCTTAAACTGCCGGCGCGCCTGTGCGTTCGTGTCGCCCGTGCGGAGATCCACCAGGATCGGCCAGCCGAGATCAGCCAGCGGTCGTTGAATGGCCTGGGCAATATCACGGGCCAGGGCCTTGAGGGGGGTGACATACAGAATTGTGAGGGCCGGATTGCGTGCGTTCTTTGGACGAGAGACCAGACTCACAATCGGCCCGCCGACAGCCGCATAGGTTTTTCCGCTACCGGTCGGGACTGCGACCAGCCCGGAGCGTCCCGCTTCGAAGGCCTGCCAGGTCTCGAGCTGAAATGGGAAGGGTGTCCATCCTTGTCGGTCAAACCATCCGTTCCACTGCTCCCAGGCTTGTACGCGCGACAACGTCGGCCAGGGTCTGACACGAGCGCGCGCTTGCTCATCGGCGTCGAGGCGCAGACGAGGCGGGCCTGTTCGATTGAGCCGTTGGATACCGCGCAAGACTTTCGCTGAGGTGCTCATGAATGCTTTTCTGCCAATCCGAGATCGAACTGCAGTTGCTCCGGGGCAATCGAGGACTTGTGTCCAGACTTGGCGCGCATAGTTTTGTTTTGCGGCGACTCCAACGATCCGAGCAACGTTTCGAGCGTGGCGACCTGATCGGCATCCTCTACTCGCTTATCCGTTCGCTCCCGCAGAATCCGTGGAAAGCGAAGCGCGAATCCCGATTTATGCCGATCGCTCCGGCTGATGCCCTCGAACCCGATTTCGAAGACTCGCTGCACTTCGACGGTGCGGACCGGGCCGAATCGCTCTCGCGTGTGCTTGCGGATCCAGCCGTCCAGCTCGAGTATTTCCTCATCCGTGAGCCCCGAATAGGCCTTCGCCACCGGAATGAGGCTTTCTCCCTCCCAGAGAGAAAATGTGTAATCGGTATAGAGGGATGCGCGCCGGCCGGTTCCCGGCTGGGCAGCGGTCAGCACGGCGTCGATCGCCAACGGATCGATCTTCCACTTGAACCACACGCCCCGCTTGCGGCCCGTCACATATTCACTGGTCTTCGCTTTCAACATGAGGCCCTCCGCCCCCTCCGATCGCGAAGTCCCCCGCAGCAACCGGGCCTGTTCCCAAGTCGAGAGCATCAGGAGGGGACTGATTCCCAGGCGCTCCCCGAGAAAGGGATTCAGCTTCTCTTCAAGCATCGCTCGCCGTTGTGAGAGTGGGCGATGTCGCCAGGATTGTCCCCCGGCTTGAAGCAGGTCGTAGGCCAAAAACGAGACCGGACTGGAGGCGATGAGAGCCAGCGACGGTTTTTTACGATTCAATCGCCGCTGCAGGGATTGAAACGAACCGGGACGATGCCAATCCCCCGCCACGATTTCTCCATCGATGACCCAGTCATCGGGAACCGCAAGGAGTAGTTGCAAGAGGTCCGGGAAAGACCCGGTGATCCGTTCTTCGCCGCGTGACCAAATCTCGACTCGCGGTCCAGATTTCACGACCTGACAACGGATGCCGTCCCATTTCCATTCGCATTGCCAGTCGGAGATGTCACCCAGCCCCTCCGGCTCGCCTTCCATGGGAGCAGCCAAACAGAATGGCAGTGGCAGCAGGGTCTCGTCGGGCCCCCGACCCGTTAAGGTCTGTTCCGCCGGCGCCGCGAGTCGGGCAAAAAATTCGCCACTCGGCTGCCAGGTCCCCACGAGCCGGGAGGCGATCACGGCCGGAGGGAGGGAAAAGACCGCTGCAAGGGCGCGGTACACGAGAGTCTCCGACACTCCGACTCGCAACGAGCCGGTCAGTAACTTGTTCAGGATGAACGTCTCGGTGGAATCGAGTTCCGCCCACCAGTCAAGAACGTTCGAACGGCGAGCCTGGTCGTCCATCCCCGCGAGCGGCAGGATGCGCTGTTCCATCCATTCACCCAAGGACAGGGTGTGAGCGGGCGATCCCTGAGCGCTGCGCTCACCCGCGGCGAGTACGAGCGAAATCAGTTCCGCCGTATCCCCCACGGCCGCATACGATTCCTCCATCAACCAATCGGGGTAACCCACTTTCTCTTGTGCCCAGCGCCGCAACTTGCTCGAACCGACGATCTGTTTGGGCTTTTGACCGGATAGGAAGAACAGCACCCAGGCGCTGGTGTCGGGATCCTGGCGGCGAAAAAAATCCGTCATGATCCGCACCTTGTCGTTGGTCGCGGTGGTCTGGTCGAGCTGTTCGAACAGAGTGGCAAACGCCTGCACTAGCCTTCCCCCTCTCCGAAATGCGTCGTCAAGGCATCGGCCTTCATTCCCTTCACCTCGCGAAGATACCGGGCCAGGATGTCGGAGCTGCCGTGCGTGACCAACAGGCGAGAAGCGCGCGACTCTTCGATCGTGCTCAGGAGACCCTGCCAATCCGCATGGTCCGACAAGACAAAGCCCCGGTGGTAGCCGCGCCTCCGCCGGATCCCACGTACGGCCATCCAGCCGGACGCAAAGGCAGTGGAGACGGATCGGAACCGCTTCATCCATGGGCTCCGGTGGGCAGAAGGAGGCGCCAGGATCAGTCGCCCCTCGGTCGACCCCTCTCCGTCACTCACCAGCCTGGTCGGCACCATCGTTACGCCCTGTTCGCGATAGATGTGCGTCAGTGACGCGACGGCCCCATGTAGCAGCACTTCTTCCTGAGTGAAATGTGTCAGTTCGGCGAGGATGCGTTGCGCTTTTCCCAAGGCGTAACAAGACAAGAGGGCCGTCACTCCCTCCTCTTTACATCTCTGCCACCAATCGACAATTCGGGCCGTGACGGAGCGGGTCGAGGCCCAGCGGTAGATGGGCAACCCGAAGGTCGCTTCCGTGATCATCGTGTCGCACGACACCGGCTCGAAGGGTTCGCAGGTGGGATCGGGATCGCGCTTGTAATCCCCTGTCACGACCCAGACACGAGAGCCCTGTTCCACTCGTATCTGCGCGGAGCCCAGGATGTGTCCGGCCGGGTGAAACGAGATCCAACAATCATCGAGTCGCACCGGCTCGCGATAGGGCACAGCCCGGATATGGACGTCTGAACCGAGCCGATGCCGGAGAATTTGCGCGCAGGGCTCTGCGCACCAATACTCGGCGCTCCCCGCCCGTGCATGGTCGCCGTGGGCATGGGTAACCAAATTGACGGCGGCTTTTCCCCACGCATCGATGTGAAATCGACTGCCGGGCCCCACGAGCCCTTCCGGCTGCAAACGAATGAGATCGCTCATCGACATGGCCCCATCCGACTGGTCATTCGATCATCATACCAGCCGATCCATTAGACCATGGCAGGGTTCGTCACATGCCTACTCAAAACCCTAGCCGCATGAAGCCGCTCAAATGAGGACTCGAAAGTCAGATGATGACGCGAAGGGTGTCTCGAAAAGATCGGAGAAGATGCGTGCGTGAGGAGGGTGAAACGAACGTCGTACGATCAGACGCCTCGTCGGTTGGACGGGACCGAAACCGACACCAGCGGACAATCCACTGGCGCCGGTGTTGAGGCTTCGTAGCGGACTGTCCTGCCAGGCTCCTGTGTGATTACAGCGTCGAGACGAGGACCTGCTCGATCGATCCGGCCACAGGATAAAGTTCCGTCCGGGCAAATCCCGCCGCGGCAAACATCTGTTCATACTCGCGGAACGTATAGGCGTCGCCTTCCGGTGTCGTCGCGAGCATGATCAGGCTGAACTCCGCCACCGGCGGTGGTGTGACTCGATCCTCGTCCGGCACGAACTCCAGCGTGATGACCCGGCCGCCCGGCGCGAGCGACCGATGAATCTTGCGCAACAACGATTCGCAGGTCTGCACGGAAAAATGATGGAGAAAGTTGGTGAGCAGCACGAGATCATACCCCTCGCCGAACTCCTGCTGGAACGCATCGCCGGCGATGGTTCGGTAGCGCGACTGGATGCCGGCTTTTTGAGCCAACTCCTTAGCCACGGTCAACACGTTGGGCCAATCCAGGGCGACGATTTCTGCCTCAGGGCAGCGGCTCCCGATTTCGATCCCGAAGAGCCCATGTCCTGCCGCGATATCCAGCACCTTTTTCAGGTCCGGTTGCGACTGCCGCACGAACATGCCGATCTCCTCCGCCGGCTTGGCCATCATCGGGATCATGGAGCGCGCGAAATCCACCCAGAGAGGATGCTCGGGGGCCACGGTTCCCGCTTCCCCTGCCACCGTTCCTCCTTTCCGTACCGCCTCAGTGAGATTCTCAAACGCAGCGGTGAACCTGGGCGCATGCAAAAATCCCAATACGGAACCCATATAGGCAGGCGAGCGCCGGTCCAGAAATACCTCACTGTCCGGCGTCAATGTGTACCGATCGCCTTCCTTGGTCAGGAACCCTTGGATGGTGAGATAGTCCGCCAGAATGCGCACGCCGCGCTGAGACGAGCCGCAACGCTCGGCCAGTGCCGGCACCTGGTCATGGCCCAATCCAATGGCCGTGAAGAGATCGAGTTCGACCGCAGCCTTCAGCGCCTGCGACCGCTGGTAGGCATTGGCCGTCTGGAAGAACAACTGCGGGGTCGGCCCCCCGGCCGGTTCCGGTTTCAACATCGGCGACACTCCTCGGTTCGATGGTGGTAGCCATGCGACAGATCCGCATTAACTGGATTGTAATCCTTCGGACGCATTGATGCGAGGGTCGGATATCGAGAGCCGGCGACCTCCACTCTATGGAGTGCGCAATGGCGACAGTGGCATGAAAGATGAGTCAGTAAGTGGCGGGCTTATGCGTGACGGTCAGCGACGTGTCGGCGGGAAACGCCGCTCCCAACCGAACCGCTCGAGCGGGCCCGCGCAGGGTGACGCGCATGGCATGCCCGTCCCATTGCCAGGTGATCGATCCACCGGGGAGCGCGAGGTTGGAAACGGCCATCGGCTGCGACAACCAGGCCGTGGTGATACCGGCTCCGACCACCACTGTAGGTTCCGCTGCCTGATCGTCGGGATATGCCAGCATGTCCTGGTGCAACAGCAGCAGGAGCGCCGCCGTTTCATAGTCGGGGGTGACGGCCAACTCGTTGTGCCAGCCCCGCGCGTATTGCCATCCGTCGGCCACCTCGTCTCTCCCCGGCAACGCCGCATCCCACGTATACAATCCCGGCGACGCCTGTTCTGCCCAGAGCCGATGCAATACCGTCCACACCGCTTCGGGCTTCCCCTGTCGCAGGGCCTGATGGGCGTAAGACAGTTGCCCTGCGCTCGTCGCCTGATCGGAGGAAGGCCGATAGGTCGTCAGGGGTTGTTTCAACTGGTGGCGGCGGGATGAAGGCGCGGCCAGTGCCCGCAGACTCACGGGCGAAGAGCGGCCTTCGATGATTTGGTTGGAGGGCTGTCGTTGCCAGCTCTCCAGCAACCCCTGCGCTTGAGTCCGCCAACGCGTCGCTTGTTGGCGCTTCCCGAGCTGCTCGGCAAACTCGGCCGCGGCGACCAATCCGCGATAACTGACGGCATTCACGTATTGCGACGGCCATTCATCGCCGACCCGACCGACAATCAGCCCCTCTCGCGGCGGCTGAGCCAATAGCGCCGTCCTGGTTTGGCGAAGGTGCTTAAAGTCGTGAGGGGCCGGGATCCTGAACGACTCGACGATCGGAACCTTTGTCGTCAGCATATCTTCGATGCGCCGGGCCTTTCTGAGAATATGCGGCCACAACCACTCGTCATGCACCTTATCGGCAATATACCCGGCCGATTCGGTGAGCGCCCAGATGGCGAGGCCCGGCGCATCGGCCTCCGGGCCGGATCCTCCTGCGAAGTCATGCATGGCCAGAAATTGCGAGAGCACCCGGCTGACCCGTGGCTCACCCGCGCGTGCGAGCGCTGCAGTAATGTAGGCGCCCTGGCGATGCCACGCCCGGTAGAAAACCGCAGGATCGCCGGGGCGGGTTTCATCATCGACGAGCCCCATCATCAAGTGGGTGATCTGCGCATACATCGAGGCCTGAACGCGTGGATCCGGCAGCGCGAGGCGAGCCCGCTTCGGCGCCTGCTTATAATGTCCCTCTATGTCGACAGGAGGTCTGAGATCCGACAGCACGACCCGGATCTCCTCACCGGGCTGAGTCGCGGTCATCGCATATTGCAGCCGCGCATATCCCCACCCTGACTCGCCGCTCCAGGAGGTGGCTGCGGATTGTGCGGTCATCCACCCTGTCGCATTTTCATCTCCCATCGCAATGCGGTCCGGAGCGGGGGTGGCGGTCACGGACCACCGATGGTTCACCGTCACCTGTCCTTCCTCTCGATTCAGCGCAGTCACCGGGCCACCGGCAGGGCCCACACTTCGAATGACGATCACGGGCGCATGGTTCGTTTCATTCTTGAATCGAAGTTCCCAGCGCGAGGCATCCAGCCGCGTCCACGTCGCCTGGTAATAGGGCGTTCGGGTGACGATGGCGGGAATGATCGGATGGCCGGACGGCACGAATTCTTGTGTGATTTCGTTGAGCGGCACCGTCTGACTGACGACCACGGGAGCACCGGCTGCATCGCACAGCCACAGGGACACACCGAAACTCGGCAACTGCGGACTGAAATCTCCGCCGGGCTCGTGGTAGGCCGTTCCTCCTTCGGGCGCACCGGGAACCGCCAATGGCACATGCCCGATCGACCGGGGCCAGGGCCGCTCCGGATCTTTCTCCATCATGGCGGTCATCAACTCGCGTTGAGGCGTGAACTGCGTCGCGGTGTGGATGGCTTCCTGAAACTGTTGCCAATTGTTCAGCGCGACGCACAACACGAGCACTGCGGCCATGCCCGTGACGATACGTCGACCGGTACCGAGGGCGCCCACAGCCGCCACCGCCAAGAGGAGCGGGATGAAATTCAAACTATAGACAAAGGTTTCCTCCCCGTAGAGCATGTGCAGCACGAATTCAAATGCCAGCAAGCTCCCCAACACCAGCCTGAATCGCAGATGATGGTCCAGCGTGACCATCCGCCATAAGCCGTTGAGGAGTAAGGCCGACCAGAGACCGACGGCTACCAGCCCGAGCGGGCTGGCCGAGCCGGGAGCGGAGAATTGAAACGTCAGTCGCTCCGAGAGGCGGAACGCATCGGCGTTCGCCTGCGCGTAGGCATCATCCTTCAGAAATCGAACGGATGGTGCGACGAGACTATGAAAGACAATCGACGACGCAACATTCGCGATGCCGCCCGCCTGCGGATGGTTCACAAACGACGTCTCTTCCCGTTGGCCGATGAAAAACTGTGCCGAAGGAAAAATCACCTTCTGCACTCCCCACAGGAGGACCACCAGGCAGAGCGCGTTGACGGACAGTTGCACCGCCTGCTTCCAAGGCCAGCGCGCCAGGCTGACGAGTAATCCGGCCATCCAGTTCGTCACGGTGAAACTTAGCGTCAGGGCGCTGGCCGCCACGTAGACGCTCGCTCCCAGCGGACGCTGCTCCGTATACAACAGCAGTACGAGCGCGAGCATGATCGACAGAGAACCCCAGGAATAGGAGTTGGGAACCGGCAGCCAGAACAGCGCCGAGGCGCTGACGACTCCAAGCAGGGTGAAGACGGTCGCCTCCGGCTTACGGCAACCGAGCAACCGGAACAGCAGGTAGAGCGTGCCGCTCCACAAACCGCCAACCACGCTGCCCACTAAGAGCACGGCCCGGAGCGGACTGACCGAGAACCCGTGTTTGACCAGATAGACTGGAATAAACGTCAGCAGAGAAAACAACGGATGCACGGACGTCCGGTAATGGTCGTCGTGGACGCGGGTCATGTTCGAGATCTCGCGGAGCGTATCCGCTTCGAACCAGAAATCCATCGACTGAAAAAGAAAGGAGGGCATCGATCGTGCGAGGAGCAGACAAGCGACCGCCACCGCCAGGGTCAGGAGTGAGGCACACAGCCAATCCGTTCGATCGATGCCCGTAGGGCTGAAAGGTGGCTTCTCTTTCGGCGGCTCCGGGAATTCCAGCCACTCGTCGACGGTCGCCGTCTTTGCGCTAGAGGGTGTCTCCAGAGAACGCGTGGTTTGTACCAGATCCATACCGGCTCGGCATCCTGCAAAAAAATTAACGCCCCCGCGACTTCACAATGTCCGCGTGGAGGGACTGGCGATTTGAAACAACGGAAAGGCCCGCGGGCGGGCTGGAACTCTCGATGGGAGTCAGCGCGTAGGCGTAACGGCTTCATCTTGAGCCGTCGAATGAACGGCGTCATTCCTGTCGGCTGCACAGCAGCTGATTTATTCCTAGCAGAGTGAACACGTCAGATCAACACTGACGTGTCAAATGGGAGACGGGTTTCTTTACTGCGGGACATGGTCGGATTGTTTCATCCCGACGCATCGTTCCACAATCGCACGGAGGGCAGCACTGCGGAGCCTCAAAATTATGCTGGCTAGTGACGGGAGTGGGGTCGGGTCGATTCAAACTATCGTGACTGCCACGCATATTGCGCGATCAACACCAGCAGCGAAAGACATAACACCCCCAGCGCGGCAAGACCCGAGACGAGGACTGAGCAGGCTGGATACTGTCGAAACGGTTCCCGACGCATGTGCGGAAACCGCATGAGGCAATAGGTCGTCACCGAGGCTCCAAAACCCACGATCGCAATCAACACCTGAGCCACATCCATGGAATCTCCTTACGTAAACACCAGGCAACCCTACGCGCGAACGAGCGGAGCGTCAAGAATCAGGCTGAAAGCCGACAGTTATTCCAAACCAGATGATATGATGAGATCAACCGATGATGCCCACCGTCACAGTCCGCACCGATCGGCTCTTGCTGCGGCACTTTCTGATGACCGACGCAGAGGCCGTGCATCACCTGGCCGGATCGAAAGACGTGGCCGCCGGCACCTTTCTCCCACATCCAATGGACCGGCAGGCGGCGCAAGACTGGATCGGAGAACGTCTCAAGAACCATGCAGCAGGAACAGACGTGACCTTTGCCATTACGTTAACGGAAAGCGCAGCAGTCATCGGTTCCGTCGGCATGGAGATCGTCGTGGAACATGAACAAGGTCGGTTGAGTTACTGGCTCGGCAATGCCTATTGGAACCGGGGCTACGGCACTGAAGCCGTCGCGGCCCTAGTAGACTACGGCTTCAACAGCCTGAAGCTGCATCGCATCTACGCTCCGCATTTCCATACCAATCCGGCTTCCGGGCGGGTGTTACAAAAGGTAGGGATGACGCACGAAGGCCGCTTGCGTGAACACTATCTTCGTTTCGGCCAACGCATTGATGTGGAGATCTACGGCATGTTGCGGCAGGAGTTCCTAAAGGGTGGCCGGCGGTAACAGGAAGGAATGCTTCGTGATGAGAGGACCGTTTCCGCACCATCGGAAGAGCCGCTCCCCCATCCGAGCCAGCGCCCTGACGCGCATTGCGGTCATGGCCATTGTGGCTCTGCCCATGTTGGCATTCGCCGGAGAGGCGGCGCATCCAGACCATCGTTTCTCCCTGGAATTCGAAACAGGCGCCGTCTGGCAATCGCGAAATCAGATACAGATACCCGACAGCAGCGCCGGCACCCGCTTCGGCTTGACCGACGTTCAAGGCAACGGGCCTGACGCGCAGCGGCGCGTTGAGCTCACGTGGAACATGAACCATCGGCATTCGCTCCGCTTCGTCTATGCGCCGCTCGGGTTCTCAGGTACCGGTTCGTTCGGCTTCCCTGTTCGTTTTGCGGGCGGCACGTTTGCCCCGGGGCTCCCGGTAGCCTCTGAGTACAAGTTTGATTCCTACCGCCTGACCTACCGCTATCTCATCCATGAGTCTGACCGCTGGCGCTGGCGCATCGGCGCCACGGCGTTTATACGAGATGCGCGGGTCGAACTGCGCCAGCAGGGAACGGTGGCGTCCGACAGCAATGTGGGATTTGTGCCGCTGCTTAGCGGCAGCGTGGAATACGATATCGCGCCACGCTGGACGGCCCTGCTCGACTTCGACGGGCTGGTCAGCACCCAAGGGCGGGCAATCGACGCGGCGCTTAAAGTCCGCTATGACCTCACCGACCACTGGTTCATGACCGCGGGATACCGTGTGTTCGAAGGTGGAGTGGACAATGACCGCTATGCCTTCGGTTGGTATAATTTCGCGCTGGTTTCACTGGGCGTGCGATTCTAGGCGCCCGAGCAGGGTCTCCACCTCCAACGCCGCTCGCAGCCCGCTTTCGACGGCCCCGTTCATGTACCCTTGCCACCGCAAGCTGGTATGCTCGCCGGCGAACAGGATTCGTCCATGCGGCCTGGACAGCCAGGACCGCTGCTCCGGTTCATATCCAGGGTGAAAGACCGCATACCCGCCGCGCACGAATGGATCGTCCTCCCATGACACGTGGCGCGACGCGCGCAACCGGGCCTTCGTCGCCCCCAACCACTTCAGCCTTGCCGCCACGGCCTCGGCCCCTCCTTGAGCAAGGAAGTGCTTCGTGTCATGACTCGCCGAGCCGCCCGCGAGTAACGTCAGGATGCCCGCCCGGCCCCGCTGCTGCTCATTTCCGTCCCAGATCGCGCCAATCGGCAGGTCGGTTCCATAGGCCAGTGATCTCCCCGGGCGGTGCCAGAATCGCCGATCGAACTGCAGGAGCGTCTTTGTCGCTGGTCCATATCGCAGATCCCGAAAAGCTTCGCGCTGCGGCCTGGGCAACGGCGGGGTAAAGGCGATGCGCCGCACCATGGTGGCCGGCAGCGCCAGCACCAACGCATCAGCGGTCATGTGGCTCTCTCCGTCCTCTCCACGCAAGGTCACCCGCACCTGGCCGTGACGCTGCGCGACAGCGCGCACCATGGTCTTGAGTTGAACCGATTCGTTCACTGTCCCGGCAAGAGCGGCGGCAAGACGATCGTTACCGCCCTTGATACGATAGAACTGGTTCACTGCAGATGACTCCGTAGCCAGCTGATCGACGAGGGCGAGCAATGAGAGATTCTCGGGGTCGGCGAGGAAAAATCCACGCATACCGTTCAGCCTGGCGCGTAACTGGCGGTTGGCTCCGATATCATCCAGCCACTCCGCGACCGAACAGTTCGCCAAGCGCCGCGCAATCGGACCATCCCAACGCCGCTCGTTCAATCGATGGGCTCGCACCCACGGCTCGGCTGCTTGTGCCAACTGCGTCCACAGGCCGCCGGCCGCCGAGGCTCGCTCTATGACAGGCCCACGAGCTGCCTGACGGACAAAAGTAAACCCACCGCGCAAAATCGGCGACAAGGTCAGTCCCAGATTCTTTGTCAACCGGCGAATAGCCTCCTGATCAGGATCGATCATATCGCCGCCGGCCTCGGCATGTTGTCCCGCGTCAAATCCGTCCCGCCTCGTCCACACCCGACCACCCACGCGGTCACGCGCTTCCACGACCGTCACCCGCGCGCCACGCGCGTGCAGTTCACATGCGGCGGTCAGTCCGGCCAGCCCGGCTCCCGCCACGATCACCGACGTGCCGCGCAATGATCTACCTATTCTCATGACTCTCGACCATACGCGAGTCAGCAGCCTGTGGGATAGTGTGAGCTGAGCGCCTTATTCCCTTCTTGATCCCACTTCCCAGAACCGCTAGGCTGCAGTCTTGGAACAAGGAGGTTGCGCATGGATGCCGATCAACCGACCAGCCCTTCCTCCGCTGACATTCTCGTGCCTCGGCCATCTACCAATCCTACCGCTGCCGACGAGCGGAGCTTTCACATCAGGCTCACCGTCTTTGCGTGTGTGGTCATCGCTGCGGTGATCGGTGCGTTCGTGGGGTATCCGACGTGGCAGGAATACATCTCGCAGCAAGAAGCCCGGCTCGAACTGCGTGCCTACGTCGAGGCCCGCGCGCTCGGGCCGACGGCGCTGAAGGAAGGCGTGCCGCCCCGGGTCCGGGAGACAATCAAGAACATCGGGCGGACACCAGCATATATCGATGACGTCCAGGCCTCCATTACCGTTGCCGACTACCCACTGATCAAGACATTCGAGCGGGTCACCTGTCCCCCCGATGATTCTCAGCCGGACAAACGGAAGTGGTTCGTCGGCAAGTTGACGCGACCGGAAACCGTCCGCGAGACGCCGCTCACTGCCGAGGAAGTCACGGCCATCCAGACGGCAAAGTCGGCGCTCTATTACCATGGGACGGTCTGCTACCGGGATATCTTTCACGAACGCCACCGCACCGATTTTTGTATGTTTTGGAAATGGGACGCAGGCCGCCTGAGTCCCTCGCTCTCCTGTAATGAAGGGAACAAGGCAGACTAGGCGGGGATGACGAACGCGATACGTCTTACCGCCTGGTCGCGGCACCAATAACGGAGCCCGTCGAGCAAAATCCTGCCGCCGCAGGCAGCAGGCGCAGAACTTATTCGGTCAAGAGGCGAGACAACTGATCGAGAAACGGCCGTTGCCCGGCGAGAAGCTTATCGCCAGCGGTAGGCAGATCGAACCAGGCGCCGCGGTCGACTTCGGGACATTGTTGAATCTTTCCCGACCGGGGCGGCCATTCCAGAGCAAAGGTATTGCTCTTGAGCGTCGCGGGATCGAGGTCCCCTTCCACGGCCCAGGCCGAGATGACTTTCCCGCTTGGTTGCTTGAGCGGCGTGAGTGGTCGCATGGATCCCGTCAGCTCACAGCCTGTTTCCTCTGCAAACTCGCGCCTGGCGACAGACGCAGGATCCTCGCCTTCGAGATACTCCCCTTTTGGGATTGACCAGGCCCCGGCATCTTTCTTCGCCCAGAACGGCCCGCCTGGATGGACGAGAAACACCTCCAGGCGTCCAACACTTTTACGATAGAGCAGGATGCCCGCACTGAGCTTCTTCGGCATATGAGGCCTCAACCCTAGAGCATTCTAGCGCATATCCTCTCCCGCCATTGGCCAGACCGCATACAGGAGCTCTTATGGCTCTATACACCATCTGCTACCTTTATAGGTATGAAACATCATACCGAACCGGACGGGACCCTGGTCGTGACCGCTGACTCACGGCTAATCGTTGGGATGCTCGTGAGCGCCGCCTTGCTCTGTACCATTCCGATGCTTCGAGCCTGGCTGAATGGCGGCGTGAACGCGCATGATGCGACGCCGTTGATCGGGTCGGCCATGTTTCTGTTCGGCGCGCTCACCAGTTACGAACGGAACCGGTTTGCCTTCGATCCCCATCGGAAAGAAGTCCGCTGGAGCCGCCGTTGCCTCTGGTCACGAGATGAAGGCCGGGCGCCGTTTTTCCGCGTCCGCTCGCTCATCATCCACAGCGCGATCGGAAGCACGAAGACTGCACCCTCGGTCCGGCTGGCTCTGGTGACAGACGAGAAGGAGATTCCGCTCTCGCCGGCCTACGCGGGCGGGATGAGACGAGAGTGCGAGGTGTTGGCTGCCACGATCCGTCGCCTGATGCAGCTGGGCGCAGAGCCGGCCGATCTTTTGCTGGACAGTGTGAGAGTCGCTCTGGCGCAGGGCCGGAAACTCGACGCGATCAAACTCGTGCGGCTCACGAAGGGCGTGAGTCTGGAAGAAGCGACACGTTTCGTCGAGCACCTGCCCGCCTCTCCGACGGCCTCCTAACGATTCGATTCTTTGCCCTCTTCTGACCCGATGGACGGATCCGGCAGGTCACAGCACGAACACGTGATCGACGAGGTAGCGGGAGCGTTGCTGCACCAGGACCATTTCAGCAACGTAGTCGCCCGGCGAGCCGGTAAATTGTTGTCTCCACACAATGGCGATGGAGCCTGGCCGGCGGAACACAGCGATCAGCTTCCGGGCGCCAAACGTACCCTTATCGGCCTGATACTGGCGGCACACCCGCTCGAGATAGTCCTTGGTGACGATCGCCTTCAGCCGATCCGTAAAGTCCCGGACATGGCGGGCATGGTCAATGGCCGTGGACGCCTCCATCAAATTGTCCATGATCGGATCGGCAATCGCGAGAATCTCTGCGTCTGACTTATTCTCCAAATCCATCTCATCCCCTTAGCAACATCTAGAATCGGTTGATTTCCAGGCAAAGATACGCAGCTTCACACTCTTGTCCCTTACGCTGTCCTCAATCTTGACTCCTGTGCCTCGGAAGCCCTCGCTTCTTGCAGCGCTTTCACTTCCTTGAGGCCGACTTGCACCAGGGCCAGATTCACGACCCAGGCGATGAACCCCAAGGCAATGTACTTGAGATAGAACGGCAGGTTGAAGGGCGCGTTCCAGAACATATGGAGGGCCACCGCCAACCCGAAGATCCGGATGAAGCGTTTGTCGTACAGCATCTCTAAGGTGAACGATCGATCTCCCCTGATGCGCCAGAGCGCGGCGCCGACCATCGAGGTCCACACGATGTGCAGGCCCAACATGCTCAAGAGACCCCGCACCGTGATGCTGTGCAACATGGCGGACTGTCCCCCGCTCAACCCCGCCATGAGCGCATACCCTGCGGACTCGAAGGCGGAGAAGCCCGTGCCCACCGCCGCTCCGAACAACAGGCCGTTGAGCGTCGTGCGGTATTTCTGATTATTGATGATCAGCAAGAGCGCCAAGGCCTTCCCCGTTTCCTCGATGATCCCGGCGCTCATCGCGCCCATCCAACTGTCGAGGTCGGTCCATTTGAACAGAAACAGTGAAAGGACCAAGGACGTCACGCCGCCGAACATCACCATCTTCACGACCTGGTATAGCGAGACATTCCGGAGCACGTTCATTTCAAAAAAGAAAATGAGCAGGGACGATGGAATGAGGAACGCGCCCGTCATGATGAGTCCCGGCACCAGATTGGCGTTGTTGAATTCCTTCATCGCGAACACGAATGCCAGGTAGACGACTGCGGAGAGGATGAAGGTCTTGAAAAAAACCCAGGGCTTCGGCCAGCCGGTCATGACCTTCTCAATGGGGGGCGTCGTCGTCAAGGTTCCCGCAGTGAAATGCTCTTCGATTTCCTCGTCGGTACGTTTGCGCAGCACGTCGGAAAACATGTCGCGCGCATTGAAACCTTGAAGCCGCTCCACTCCCGCGACCTCGCTGATGCGGTCGCTCAAATCTTCGATCCACCCTCCGGGGCCTTTGCCAAACGATGGCCCACTGAGCTGCCACAGTGAACGCCCCATCCGCACCTGCTGTTGCGGCGTGAGGATGGATTCCATCGTCCTGTGTCCATCCAGATAGACGAGTCCCTGGACCGCCCGGCAGACGAATTGCCCGTTCTGCCACAGCAGGACCGCATGCCGCTCCACGACATCCTGATCGTCGCTCAGCACGTCACACTGCAAGGACCGACCGATGAGCACTTCCCCGTCACGCAGTGCGATGCGTTTGCCGAGATCGGGACCGGAGATACACACTAAAAAGAGATCGGAAGGAATGGACGATGCGGATTGGCTCATGCTGGCACCTCATGCAGCAGGGTGGCGACAACGGGCCGTAGGATACACAAGTTCCCTTAAGGGCTTCAATTCCGTTGAGAGGGTTTGCAGCCACCGAGGCTGGGCAATCGACGGGGATTCACAGAGGAACAAAATTGAACGGCCGAGCGGACCGTCTCGTCTATTTTTCCGCCTGTAGGCTGAGCGCAATGACCCGCGGCTGGCCTTGTTGCGTCAACCAGGTCGCATACCGACCGGTCTCGCGAGCTAAGATGGTGGCGGCAAACCAGGCCTGCTTCCAATCAGGGCTGACGGCGAAGACCAATGTCCCTGGCCGTTCTGGTGGACTAGCAAGCGCCGCACCGGTCGCATTGGGAATACATTGGATTACATAGGGAAGTGGCTGACCGTCTCGCAGGAAAAGGGACTTCCCCAACAGCTCGGCCGAAGGATCGCAAATAAACTGCCCTTGTTCCCTAGCAAGGTGGACCGAGGACCCCGCAAAGGTGCCGAGCCTTTGAAACGTACTGAAGGCCGCCCGATTCAACGGCGATCCGTGGTGCCCGTATTGCAAATTTTGAATGGCTACCCCCGTCAACATCACGGCGATCGGCACCAGGGTCCACTTCCAGCCGGCATCGGCCCGCCAGAGACGTTGGCAGCCGATTAATCCGGCGCACCCCACAACCACAAGTGTGAAGGCCATGGTGAATTCCCCCGTTTGATGCACGGCATATAACAAGGGATCGGTGGGCTGAATTTTCCGTAAGACAATGACTACCCCAACTGCCACGAGCAGAAGAGGCACGAGCCCTAATACAACAGCGAAGATTCGTCTGACCAATAGCATAGGATGCTTCAATCCTAGCGCGTTCCGGAAGCGGCGCCAGAAAATCCTGAGATTCCCCTCGATTATGGACACCGGCCGAGAGAAGGACTTCCACACCCGACAAACCTGCCATTTTATCGCCCAACATATCTAAGCCCTGGCCGGCAGAATCGGCTCCCCTCCCTGTGTTATCCTGAAGGAGTAGACGAACGGGAGGCTGTACCATGCTTTTCTCCCGCCCCTGGCTCACCACCTCCGCATTTTTCGCACTCTGGCTCTCCAGCTTCACATTGCCCACGGGTCCATCCCTCGCTTCGACCACCATTTATAGTTATACGAACGACGAGGGCGTGCAGACCTTTACCAACGAACTTGAGTCAGTACCGGAGAGGTACCGTCGACAACTGACGCAGCGGAGCTTCGAGGCTGAGTCCAGTGCGGCGCCCTCGTCACCGCCCGTCGCAGCCGATCCTCCGATGCGCTCGGCCGACGCGCGCACCGTGCACGCAAGTGGCGAGTATCGGATGGGTGATCATGACAGCAGGGCCGATGCCGTCCGCCTGGCCACCGAGGCCGCCAAGCAGGACGCCCTCGAGCAGGTGGCAAGCTACGTCGAACGCATCACCGAGGTGCGGGATTTGAACGTCACCCGGGATGATATCCGGAGCTTCACCGCCGGAATTGTGAAGGTGATCGATCAGACGGTGACCACGAGGCTGGAGCAGGATCAGGTCGTGATTCGCGTAGACCTCACGGCCGAAGTCGAGCCGCATGACGTGGTTCAAGCCATTGCGGCGCTCAGGGAGAACGACCAGGCTCGCGAAGAACTCCTCGCGCTCCGGGCCGAGACCGATCGGCTCCAGGCACAAGTCGATGAAACCAACCGCGCCCTGGCCGCCGCTTCCACTTCAGACGATGTTCAGCAATACACGGATCAGCGCCAGGACATGCTCGACCAGTTGCAGGCCAACGCGCTCCTGTCACAGGCCTGGACGAGTTGGACCTATCCCACGTTGGGCTTTTACTCCTATCCCTGGTTCGGCGCATCGGGCATCAACGGCCTGTTGCTCCAAGCACAGCGCCTCTCGCCGCATCATCGCCATCTCTCGCTCGCCCAGCGGACAATCACCTCGCACAACAACTTCGCTCCGCCGGCAGAACCATCGGCCTCGACGCCGTCGCGCCCTTCGCTGCTGGTTCCAACTCTGCCCCATGTGCATCAGCACCAGGCACCCCCACTTCTCAACAGCCAGGGTCAGCAGGCCAAGGTGGGCGACGTGGTGGTCATACCCACACCGAGATCGGTTCCCCCGGTGACACGCCAATTCGCTCCCCACTCGCAGCCCTACCAGGTTCACCCCAATCACTTCTGGCGCCCGAGTCCGCCGAATATTCAGAGTGCCCCATCGATGCCGCAGCACAGCCCGTCGGTCAGCATGGCGCCCCGATCATCCAGCGGTCATGGCGGGCATAGTGGAGGAAGCCATTCCCACAGCGGTGGCGGCCACCGAGGACGGTAACGGCTTCCGTACGCATCAGCAGCCGCCGGCGCTGACGAGTCCGTCGTTGAGCGATAGCCTCATACGCTCCGATAATAACTACGCGAGGCGCAAATCCATTTCGGTTATAGTGAGGTGATGGCACCTAGAGCTTCTCATCGTGCCGGCACGTATCCCCAACACAGAAGTCGTTCCCGCCGCCGGTTCACACGCTCCGCACTCTGGCGATTCGCCGGGCGTCGCTGGCGAGAACTTCGAGCGTTCCTGGGAGCGTTGGGGAAAGCTCATCCAGTGCCTCGCCTTCTCATTGGCGTGTTCCTCCTGAGCTCTCTCTGGTTGACCCTGAACTGGACCTATCACGCGCTCAACAAGCCGACAGAAATGTTGTTTCCCCTGGAGGATGCGCTGGACAAGAACCCTGCGGCGACCTGGCAGGAATACGGTTCGCTGTTTCGGAAACATTCGACGCCGATCATCACGCCGGAACTGCTCGCAGCACTGGCTCAGGTGGAGGGAGCGGGCAATCCCGTAGCCCGGACCTATTGGCGTTGGCGATTCTCCTGGAATCCGTTCGACTGGTATCGGCCGGCCTCCAGCGCGGTGGGGATGTTTCAACTGACCGATGGCACATTTCGCGACGCCAAGCGCTATTGCATCCACAACCATGTGGTGGTGGAGGACGGCTCTTGGAACAATGTTCATTCCTGCTGGTTCAACAGCCTCTACACCCGCGTGCTGCCGAGCCATGCCATCGAACTCACTGCCGCCCTGCTCGATCGCCAGGTCGCCGCTGCAATCGGAGGCCGGCGAACCGGTTCCGTCACCAGGCAGCAGAAACAAGACCTCGCCGCGCTGATCCACCTCTGCGGGGCGGGAGCCGGTCACGCCTTCGCCGCTCGCGGCTTCCGCCTCAGTCCTCACCAGAAGTGCGGTGATCACAATACCGGCAGCTACCTTGCCAGAGTGAACACCTTGAAGCTGCAGTTCGCACGCCTCGCTACCGGCGGCAGCCTCCAACGGCTGGTCAAACCTCGCTGAAATGCCCTCCCGTCGCCTCCCAATCTCCTTTGTGTCATGAGCTAGGGCTTCCCCGAGTATCCCCGCGTAGACCGATGGGATCAACTCAGGTGGAAAGGTTGCTGGCACTATATGAGCTCGGCACTGCGCAACAGTCAGATTCTGCGAATTTTCGCGCTGGTATCGGCGCTGGTCATGCTATTGGCGGGTAGAGGCCTGCCCCAGGATCAGGCCCCCCAGCCCCTCCAGGAAACCAGCGACCGGGACCTGATCGGTCCGGTCAATCACGCCGGTCAGACGGACGCTCCGGCGAAACATTCAGACCGGTCTACAGCGCTCAATTGGGAGACGGGAGAGGGGCGGAGTTATCTGATTCCGGCCGCGGAAATCCTCACATATCTCTTCCTGCTGAACCAGTTCGATCGACATTTCACAGAACCGATGGACGAGTACCGTACCACCGGCACCACGATTCGTCAGCATCTCACCGATTCGAAATGGGTCCTTGACAACGACCAATTCTCCGTGAATCAGTTCCTACATCCATACAGCGGCAGCGTCTACTTTGGGCTGGCCCGTTCATCAGGCCTGAACTTCTGGGAATCGTATTTATATAGCGTCGCCGGGAGTTTTCTCTGGGAAATCGGCGGCGAAAAAACCAATCCCTCGATCAATGACATGATCGCGACGCCGATCGGCGGCACCTTCCTGGGCGAGCCCTTGTTCAGAATGGCGAATCTGCTCCTCGAATCCGACGATGGCCGCCCGGGGTTTTGGCGCGAGCTCGGCGCCGCCATCATTTCTCCACCCACCGGATTCAACCGGTTGGTGTTCGGCGACCGCTTCGACGCCGTTTACCCGAGTCACCGCCCTGCCACATTCTTGCGACTGGCAGGTGGCGGCACCCTAACATCAAGCAGCCACAACGTCTCCTCGAACGTGAATGAGCACGGTGCCGTGGGCGAATTTACGTTGACGTATGGGCTTCCCGGCAAGCAGGGGTATAGCTACGCACGGCCCTTCGACTATTTCGATTTTCATGTCTCTGCGGCTACGGCCAATACCCTCGAAACCATCACCACCCGCGGACTCTTGGCGGGCAAAACCTACGCATCCGGCGACACAACCCGCGGCATCTGGGGACTCTTCGGCAGCTATGACTATATTTCGCCGCAGGTGTTCCGGGTCTCCAGCACCGCTCTCTCAATGGGAACCGTCTGGCAGTCCTGGTTGGCGGATGATCTCGCGTTGCAAGGCACGCTCTTGGGCGGCGCGGGGTATGGTGCGGCCGGCAGCATCCAACGCACGGAAGAACGGGACTACCACTACGGGACAACGCCGCAGGCGTTGATCGCACTTCGACTCATTTATGCTAACCGCGCCATGCTCGACGTCACGGGGCGGGAATATTATGTCAGTGACTTTCTCTCGCCCGAACGGCATGGGCAGGAGAATATCATCCGCGCAGAATCATCCCTCACGCTTCGAGTCTTCGACCGGCACGGCGTCGCGCTTCGCTACTCCGTCTCTCACCGGGATGCGCATTACCCGAGCGTGGAATTTCGCAATCAGACGGTCTCGGCCGTCAGTCTGATGTATGTGATCCTAGGGGACTCCGGCTTCGGAGCAGTGGAGTGGCGTTGAGGGGCGGACGACGGGAACCTTTGCAAACCGTTCAGAAAGGTCGTCCGGCCAGGCTGAAGGACGCACGGCGACTAACCCGCGGTCTTTCTGAACAAGCCGGCTTATGAGATGCCGTGCTGGTCGCGGCCAATGCGGCCGTCGTAGCGATTCGTGGATTTGAAGAGTTCGTATCGTCCGTCCATTGCGAACATGGCCACTCTGGCGCGCAGGCCTTCCATTTCGGCGACGGTCATCGGCGTAAACCGTCGAGCGATGTCGAGATTCTGTTTCAGAACCTGCGGTGAGTCGATCCCGCTGACCAATGAGGCGATCGGGAGACTCAATACATACCGGATCGCTTCTTCCGGCTGGACGATGCCCTGTTTGATCGGCTCGGCATTGCCGGTCAGGCTCTTCATACCCAACGGGGCGATCCCGCGTTGATTGAGCACCGGCAGCACCTCCCGCTCGAAACTCCGATAGGTTCCGTCGAAGACGTTCAACGGCATCTGGCAGGTATCGAACGGAAAGTCGCGCGACAGCATGTTGAGATGGATATCGGGATGTTTGTGCCCGGTGAATCCGATAAATCGCACCTTCCCTTGTCGCTTCGCCTCCAGCAGGGCTTCCGTCCCGCCGTTCGGGGCAAAGTGCCGATCAGGATCGTCTTCATAGACCACTTCGTGGATCTGCCAGAGATCGAGATAATCAGTCTTCAAGCGGCGCAGTGATTCCTCCAGTTGCTGCATGGCCACCTTCTTGTCGCGTCCGTGCGAACAGACCTTGGTCATGAGCACCACCTGCTGCCGTTTCCCCTGCAAGGCCTTCCCCATCAGCTCTTCGGAGCGTCCGCCGTTGTACTCCCAGGCATTGTCGAGAAAATTCACCCCCGCATCGATGGCGGTATGCAACAGCCGAATGGCCTCCGCATCATCCTGTATGCGGCCCCAATGCGCGCCCCCGAAACAGATGGCCGATACCTGCACCCCGGTTTTTCCCAACGCACGCCGTGGGATCCCGCCGGAAGAACTGCCCCTCAGGGAAGAGTCTGCGGCCAGTGCTTCGGCCAAGCGGCCCGGCCCTCGGAGCGCCATGAGCGACCCCGCCACGCCCAGTCCTTTCAAGAGCTGCCGGCGGTCGAGCATCGCGGACCACATTCTGTTCACCGGTGTCTTCGGTGTCATGGATCACCTGCCTGGTTAGCGGTGGATTCAGCGGCGACAACCTCTCGACTACACAATCATCTCCCGGCCTTAGCCGCGGCCAGAAGCGAGTCCCGATCAAGGGCGAGCAATTCGCCGATGCGATCGACAGTCAGATCGGCGGCAGGAAATGTCCGCAGCACCTCGGGATCGTGCGCATAGTGCCCCTGGCGCGGAAAGACCGTCGTCACGCGCGATCCCCAACAGGCCTTCACGGCCGTGAGAATACGCAACTTGTCGTCGATCAACACATAGTGATCGGCGGGATACCGTTGCTCGACGTCATCCAGTTCCCGTTCTTTGTGAATATAGATAAGGACATGGCCCTCTACCGCTTCAAACAGACCTGAACGGTCGACCTTGCGCGGCTGGAAGACCACGTCGCCATCGGACAAAATCACGGCCTGCGCCCATTGCGAGATATGGCGAATCACGGCCAGCGCGTTCGGAAACAGTCGCTCGGCAAACGGATAATTCAGCAGGAACCGGGAGAGGGTCAAGAGATGCGGGTCTCGGGGATACTCCTGGCGATAGCGCTGGAGCGCGCCAAGGTAGTCCACGTAGCCCAGCTTTTCCCGCAACTCTTCGAAGATCGCCCAGTACTGCCGCTCTCCTCTGGTGCCGATTTCTTCATCCAGGTGTTGCGTGAGGTCGGCCGTGATCCGATCGTTGTCCATCAACGTATTGTCGACATCGAACAGCACGACCACCGTGGGATCTGCCATGTCTTACCGCTTTCCGCTCCACTTCCAATTCCTGATCTCAGGCATGTCAATGCCATGGAGCTCGATGTACTGCTTGTGTTGCATGCGTTTGTCCCGCATCTCCTGCTTGAGATACGCCGCCCGCGCGCCGAGTTGTGGCACACGGTCCACCACGTCAGCCACGAGATGAAAGCGGTCCAGGTCGTTCAACACGACCATATCGAAGGGCGTCGTCGTCGTACCTTCTTCTTTGTAGCCTCGCACATGCAGATTGTGATGATTCGTCCGCCGGTAGGTGAGCCGGTGGATCAACCATGGATAGCCATGGAACGCGAATATGATCGGCTTATCGGTGGTGAACAACGCATCGAACTCCTTGTCGGACATGCCGTGTGGATGTTCACTCGCCGGCTGCAGCTTCATGAGATCGACCACGTTCACGACCCGCACCTTCAAATTGGGCTGGGCCACGCGCAGAATTTCCACCGCCGCCAGCGTCTCCATGGTCGGCACATCGCCGCAACAGGCCATCAC
>CAZKVY010000021.1:0-2578 GCA_964556305.1 uncultured Nitrospira sp.
CAGGTGATTCGAACCGACAATGGGAAAGAATTTTGTGGGCGTGCCATGCTGACGTGGGCCCACGCGCACACCGTGACGCTGCGCCTGATTGAACCGGACAAGCCCAACCAGAATGCGTACATCGAGTCATTCAACGGGCGCCTGCGTGATGAGTGCCTGAACGAGCAGTGGTTCCTCACCCTCGCGCATGCCCAAGCCATCATTGAAGCGTGGCGGCGCGAGTATAACGAGGAGCGACCGAAAAAAGCATTGGGCGGACTGACACCCGCCGCCTATGCCAGGCAATTGGCCATAAAATCGGTTACAGTCGCACCTGGACTCCAAACGTAGCTGCTACTCAAGACGGGGGGACGTCGGTCCTTTCCTGCTCACAAGAACTGCCGGATGGAGATCAGCCGGAATTGAAGAACAAGTGGCTTAAACCCTTGTCGAAGACTACGACAGCTCTCCATCCCGGTCCACTCCCTCGTATCCGTATGTGGTCCTGGATTTTCGAGGAAGCATTACTTCTTACGTGCTCTGCACACAGCAGTTACGACAGGACCATTGAGCGGATCACGCGGCTTCTCGCCACAGGCATGTGATGGCTTTATTGGGGGGCAACACGAAACCAACTCGCTGGTACTGCCACTCAAGGATGAAACGTTCGGCAACTCTTGGTGAACGACCGTGAAACCTATCGCCTTTCGAGACGCTCTTAAACAGCTATTAGCCGGTCATGAAATTAAAGAACGAGAGATACAGGATACATGTGATTTTAGGCTGTTTAAGTCATTGCCTCGCACATTTAGATTTCAACAGTGCATCTTTTGCGAGGCCATCACGGTAGGTAACGTTTGTGAAGAGGTAAGGCTAGGCCTCGAATTTGATCGATGCACTTTCAAGGAGCCGCTTATCTGGCCCAAGGTAGAGTTTAGGAGGAGCATTCGGTTCTTGTCATGTCGGTTTACGGGGTGCGTAGATTTGACTGGGAGCCGCCTGAATGGCATCAGCTTCAAGGATTGCACATTCGATGAAAAGGCTTACTTTGAAGAGGTCGATTTTTATTATCCACCATGGGTTCACGTCTCTGATAATTCCATCCCCTTTGCTGAATTTGGAATGGCGACCTTCAAGGATGGTGCGGAGTTTGATGGAGCAAACTTCTTTGTTTCAGCATGTTTCTCGAAAGCCACATTTGAGGGGACGACTACCTTCGTCAAGCCCGCGTTTAGAGAATGTCCATATTTCGAAACACCACGTATGGATTTCTCTTATGCTCAGATCTTTGGCTATGTTGAGTTCCAGCAGTGCCTGGGGCTGCATCCGTGGAAGATCGACCCGTGCGACATTCCCTCCGAGAGTGAAATTCCACGAATACCTCTCATGGCTGACTTTCGCCATGTCCACGTTCACACTCAACACGGGTTACGGTTCCACACCGAAAATCTAAAAACAACTCAGGTCATTGGCACCAACCTTGACGCCTGCCACTTCAGCAACGTGTGGTGGCCAATGGTTCCAACACACTTTCCGCTCCAGGCAACAAAATTTGCGCTTATAGTCCAACGGGGTACTGTATGGAAGCGTTGTTTCTCAAGATTCCGCTTAGGCTTAGAAGGATTAGTGCTTCTGCAGCTGGGGCAACGACTGTTCGCATTTGCAGGGTGCTTTTTCACAAATTGGCTGTCTCCGTACGATCGCAAGGAAACGGCCGCCCAGCGCTCGAATTATGCTCAAGACCATTCCTGGTGTGGCGGGATGTTAAGTAAGTTACGTATTATCCTAGCGCACTACATTGAGCTGATTCTTCAGCATCTCCCCGGGACGCGAACTTACCTGCAATCGTGCATGGTTCCTCGGCAGCAACACGGGAATTACGATCACGTATGCCAGGTATGGGCCCAAGAGAGGGCATTCGAATCGCTCGCCGCCGAGGGCCAGCCATTCAATGAAAAACTTGTAGAGAAATGGAGAGACGACTGGACGCGACTGTCGCGAGCCTATCGAGATCTGAAGAATGCCTATGAGGGTAATAAGGATTATATCTATGCGAGCGACTTCCATTACGCCGAAAAGGAATTGAGGAGAATCAACCATGAAGTGCCTCGACCTACTCGCTTTCAACTGCAACTCTACTGGCTGGTGAGCGGGTACGGCGAGCGCGTCTTAAGACCAGTCTGGTGGTTTCTTCTAATTTGGTTCCTTAGCGGAACGCTCTATTACTGTGATGACAGTGTCAGGCGAACCCCCTCTTCTAAGGCTAATGAAGCTGTAAGTGCTACTGACAGCCCATAACCATGAGTCAAAATAAGCCGTTTTCTGTCTGGGCAAGAGGTCCGGCTCTTATGTTCCTAGTAACAATAGGCTGCTCTTGTGTGGACATTAGCAAAAGAACCGACAGCGGAGGAGACGTGCCCAGCACCTGCAGCACGCCTTGTGGTCCAGGATGCAGGGGTCCTATAGGAGACAAATGGCCGATTGGAGTTGGAGGCCCGGTTGGGCCAACTGGACCCGTCGGAGCAAAGGGAGCAAGAGGAGAGCAGGGAGCAAGAGGAGAGCAGGGAGCAAGAGGAGAGCAGGGAGCAAGAGGAGAGCA
>CAZKVY010000021.1:2678-55176 GCA_964556305.1 uncultured Nitrospira sp.
AGGGAGCAAGAGGAGAGCAGGGAGCAAGAGGAGAGCAGGGAGCAAGAGGAGAGCAGGGACTTGCAGGTGATATCCGACTGATCTTTCAGTGTTGTGGAAATGATCCAAAATCGAAAGCCTCGAAGACTTTTCCGAATGCGCTCCGCTACAGCGCGGAAACCATGCTACTTCTTAAGTCAGATGTTTTGACGATTGAGGAGGAAGGTTGGGACAAAGGTTGGTTAGCTCGGTTGTGGCGTTGGGCTCAAATACTATCAAGCCCTGCGCTAGCTACCCTCTTTGTGCTTGCCATTAAGAACAAGCTGAAACGTTGACCCGGATGTAAGCTGACGTTGGCTCACGAACTCGCTCGGCGACAGGTGGCCGAGTAAGCTAAGCGGGCGGCATGTGTTGTAGTCGAGCCGCCACGCGTCGAGGACTGCTTGTGCTTCGGCCAGTGAGGCGAACTGATGCACGTTCAAGCACTCATCACGCAGCCGCCCGTTAAACGATTCAATGAAGGCATTTTCAACCGGTTTGCCTGGTCGAATGAAGTCGAGTTGGACGCCTCGGCGATACGCCCAATCCTCCAAGGCGCGCGACTGAAATTCCGTCCCATGATCTAGCGTGATCGGGCGAGGCACTGCGGGTATGTCCAGCACACGATACAGCGCCTGACCGACCGTCTCTCCCGTCATCCGAAATCCTGCCTCTAGGACCGGACTACAGCGACTCCAGTTATCGACGACCGTCAAGATCCGAAATGGCTGCCCATCGGCCAGCGGATTGTCAGTTCCCGTTGCAGCCGCCGTTTGCACAGCGCTTCAACTCTTCTCGGTGTATTTACAATGTGTATACATTTGTGTATAGTTGGTGTCTGCGCAAGGAGAACACCATCACACGGAATATCTGGATGGCCTCGGAGTCTTCCGCCACGGCGAGCCCAATGCTCTGACTCGCGGTGGCATAGAGGTCGGCGAGGAACCCGCGTTTATTCACTTTGCGGCCCACCACGGTCCACGCCTCGTGCTCAAACGCGTCCGCATCGTAGCGGGTAATGGCCGCAGGACAGGGAAAGCGGTGCAGGAGCTGCGTACACCACTGGGCGCGGGAGTTCGTGTAGTAGCGTTCCGCCTCCGGAAAGTACAACGGGAGGTAATGGGTCATGATGCTATGCTGAACCTGGACCTTCCGCAGCGAGATCTGAGAGTGGGTCTGAGCGAGTTCCTGGAGATCGTTCATGCGGTGGACCAGCGGATCGTGATACCGCTGGGAAACACCGGTTTTGAGCAAATGGAGCAAGACTTGTGTGTCCTTCGGATCATTCTTATCCCACGAGTTGTAGAGCGCATCGCGCGTCCGTGCTACTGCGAGGGAGGAAATGAGGCGCAACTCGAAGCCGCATTGGCCAAGATAATAGGCCAGGGGGCGATGGTAGTTGCCCGTGGCTTCAAACCTAATGAGGACCGACGTCTCCAACGCGCGTAGCCGGTCGCGGAAGGCCTCATAATCCGGCTGGCAGTTCCGGATCCGCCAGCGCTGCCGGCGTCCGGTCGATGGCTCCACCCACACTTCATGAACCAATTTCGCCACATCAATCGCCACGGAGGTACCATTCTGCGTGGTTGTGGAACTCGCGATCATAGGATGCCCTCCTCCTAGAGTGAGTTGCTGCTCGGCATTCTAGGGGAGATCTGAACGGAGGATGATGCCTGTTCCGCTTATACTACGGCACAGAATTCCCGCTTGCCTTTGCCCTCGCGGTCCAAGAGGCTGGCATCCGCCTCCGCCACATTGTCCCGCGGCGCCCTGAACAGAACGGGAAAGTGGAGCGGAGTCATCGGATCGACGAAGAAGAGTTTTGGAGTCGCTCGACCTTCGACGGCTTGACCTCGGCGGCCCAGGCGTTGCGCGTCTGGGAACATCGGTACAACCACGACCGGTTCTCTATGGCCCTGCAAGGCCTGACGCCCGCGGAGAAATTGGCGACATTCCTCTCGCCACCGGCACCATCATCACCAACCACGCCATGCACACACACGGGTGCCGCTGCTTGACAAGCCATTACAACAGCGTCTGCTTAATGATTCTGTGGGGCTTCGAGACTTCCTTCAGAGCGTCGTCCCAGGCTGCTTGTTAAAACTTCCAGGGGCTGTTCGGAAAGAGATTGAGGGAGAAGTGAGTGATTTGGTGAAGGTGGTCAATGGCGGTGTTGGCCCTGCTATCGAAGAACGGCGGCATCGAGCGATAGCCGCACTTCTTTATCTATTAGATCCCTACGATGCCATACATGACCGGCATGGCGTGCTTGGATATTCAGACGATGTGAGTGTGGTCAAGAACGCTTGCTTGGATATTCATGGCAGGAGTGTTTCCTGAGTGGATGGCTTCCCGTCATTCGACTCGCTGCCTAGTCATAAGAACAAGCTCTTGGCACGCGTCGCGCTTGTCGCTCCCGTCGTCGTTTAAGAGTCCCGGAGCTTGGGGGATAGCCGAGGTGGCAGTATCGATGCACATATGACTTCTCGTACACTCCTTCAGAATGCCAGCCTGTGCCGGGTTGAGCGCGTGATGCGGCCCTATCTGGAGGCGCTGACATGACGGCCTGTCATCCGGCGAACCTTCCTGCGTCGATTCACCAGCGGCTTTGGCCTACCTTTCTGGTTTTTCTCACGTTTCTATAAATACGTGCATTGAAGTGTATCTAATTGTGCATCTTTCGTATCCGAACGGATACTCCTCTGTGTCCTTGCTTCTATTTATGGGTCATTTCCCAAGCGATTACGTAGGCATTCAGTTTGCCTACATATCGTGATTGGACGGTGCATTTATAAATGCTATGGATAGTAGGTGTCCTGTTCGCCACTCATCTTAGCTCTACATCCAACCAGTATACAGAGAGTTTTCTGTGGTAATAGCGTGGTTCTTGATGGGCGGCTACAGGCAGGAACATGACGGTAAGCACGAATAATCTAGCCACCGATCGGTTTTGAGTCGTTCTTTTCGCAGGCTAGGGGAACGTTTCTGACGAGCAATGGCAGTGGGCTGGCATCCCTGCGTATCTTGTGTTGTATGGGCCTCCAGTAGGTGGTCAAAAAGACTAGACCCAGCTAATAGGGGAACGAACAAATGGATGCCTCCGGTGCAGAGGCGAAGCAGGAGATAATGTCGATCGCAAAGAACGTCATCTTCTTGGTGGCGATTTATGCGTATTTCATCGGCTGGGTTTATGCCTACTTCCTGTTCGGTCATTTCGGAATTCCCCTGGCATCGGTCGAAATACCCTTTTATTTCTTTTTCGTTTATTCCTATCAAGTCATCGCGAACTGGTGGGCTGTACTTATATTGATCGCCATACTGCGGCTCATTTATGTTTTTGCCGTCGCGTCCTACCATCCTACAATTGTGGCAGCAATACTGATGGCGGTTCTCCCCGCAGCATTTCATACTTCAATGTCTACCGCGAATAGAGAAGCACGCCTTATGCGATTGGGAGCGGCCAAGACGATCAGTTTTGTGTTTGCTGGAGAGGTGGGAAGTCGTTTGTCCAAAGAGTTCCTCGAAGCAAACAAAAATCAAGATCTTAAACTAATCACTCAAACACCGGATCGTTTTTTTGTTCTTCACCAGCCTTTGGGAAAAGACCCAGAGATACCGTATGGGTTTACGTATATCTTATCGACAGATGATACGGTTCTGGCTAAAGTTGAAATGCGCAACACGTCAAAGGAGGGGTTGGGCAATGACAACTAAAAATGCATATGGCGTTGCGTCTCGCGCTCTGGTTGGACTTTCTATGCTTTTCTTCCTGAATGAGGCCGTTGCGGAGGACAAGCTGGTGAAGGGTGAGGCGATCTATCTTGGTTGGGCTCAACCAGAGAATCAGTTTCGGACTTGTTTCGGAAATTTGCTCGACGTTGCCGATGGAAGTCTACAACCGACAAGGGACACTTGCATTAAAACACCAGGCGGCATAACCCCTTTCGCTTTCAGCCCTTTTCGCATCACTGGCGAGGTGGCACATATAGATCCATCTAGTCAAAGGTTGGACGTCAAAAAGGACACTGGCACAACTGAAGCCTTCTACTATAAGCCGTCGCCAGGAGATTCCGGATTGGTCGATTTGCAGCATCTAAATGTAGGTGACAAAATAGTCATTATGGGGCCGGCAGCTGGACGAGCAGAAACTATAGTCCGCTGAAATGATTCTCAAGGCGTTTGGGGATTGACGTCCTCCCGGAAAACGAGACCAGCCAAAACTAGAAAAATCGGCTAGCTGACGTTGGTCCCGTAACGAGACAGTCTTTAACTAGGACAGAGGGCTTCTTCGACAATCGATTGTCCCTGACGTTGTGCGACCAACTCATTCGGGGTCAGGTGCCCGAGTGAGCTGTGCGGGCGGTGGTGATTGTAATCCATCCGCCACGTTTCGATGATCGCTTGGGCTTCGGCCAGCGAGGCGAACTGGTGGACGTTCAGACACTCGTCGCGGAGCCGTCCGTTAAACGATTCAATAAAGGCGTTTTCCACGGGCTTGCCGGGGCGAATAAAGTCGAGCTGGACGCCCCGCCGATAGGCCCAATCCTCCAAGGCGCGCGATTGGAATTCCGTTCCATGATCGACGGTGATGGAGCGAGGCCCCTGGCCCTCCGCGAGGACGCGATCAAGCACCTGGCTGACCGTCTCTCCCGTCATTCGGAATCTCGCCTCTAGCACCGGACTGCAGCGACTCCAGTTATCCACCACCGTCAAGATTCGAAATGGCCGCCCGTCGGCCAGGGTATCATGGACAAAATCCATGCTCCAGCGCTCGGTCGGCCCGGTTGGACTCGGGGCCGGCCCACGATGCAAGGCGATGTGTTTCCGGCGCCGCGCCCGCATGCGCAGCTGTAACCCATCCAGGCGATACAATCGTCGGACGCGCTTCCGATTGATCAGCCAGCCCTCACGCCGCAGCAACACCCAGATCCGGTGATAGCCGAATCGCGGTCGGGCATGGGCCAGATCCCGAATGCGGAGCCGGAGGGCCGATTGATCCGTGGCGGACTGGTTCGATACCACGAGGCCCGCCCGAACTGCGCCAACCGACAGGCCCGCGCACAACTCACCGAGAAGGTGTCCCGGAACCAGTGGGCCAGTTCTCGACGGCGAGCGGGCCTTAGACTTTTTTTCGCAGGGCCTCCGAGAGCATGTGCTTGTCGAGCGAGAGATCGGCCACGAGCCGTTTCAACCGACTATTCTCTTCTTCCACCTTCCGCAGCCGACGGAGTTCGCTCACGCCCAGATGCGCGTACTTCTTTTTCCAGGTGTAGAAGGTGGCTTCGCTGACGCCGAGCTGCCGACAGAGGTCTCCAACCGGGGTCCCACTTTCGGCTTGTCGGATGGCATAGACGATCTGCTCTTCCGAGAATCGTGACCGCTTCATCGATCCACTCCTTTCGCAAGGGACCGTCGAAGCCGCCATCGTACTCTAGTTTAGAAGCGCTGTCGTTTCCTGGGGAGACGTCACTTCCAAATCGCCCGTCGTACGAATTTTCGTTATTCATCACGCTTGAAATTAGACTTGGAACCGTTGCAGAACATGCAAAGCATTCGCTCGCCTGAAACAGGCCGTATGAACATCCACGGCCCGCATAAACCAATCAGTCCGTAAGTAGAGGGGCCAGTCAAATTCAGTACCATTTTGTAAAGTAGGTAGCGTCATCAGAATTGATCATATGTAAACTCCGTTGCCTAGGCGGTGTCTATGATCAGATGGCGGACCAGCACTCGCGAACTGACCAACTGAAACACTCTCCGGTAAGATGGCGTCACTTTTCACATTCATCGGAATGTGCGCAAGTATTTCCCATTCTTGATTTCTCTATGGATGGTCGTCTGATAAATATTTGTGGCTACAAAGAAAGACGGAATGGGTATCTACCGTGTCTCGATTCCGTGTTTTGCATTCGTGCAGTGCCATTTGTTGTGTGCTTCACCTGCGGAAGGATAATCGTGCGTACTGAGCTTGCGCTATGTGTCGATGGGCTGTTCTGTAAGTTGGGTGCTTTTCTGACTCGGGCTGTGTATCTGAATAGATATACGTGTATCATTTCTTCTGGGTTGCTCGTCGAAATAAGATACATCGACAAATTCTAGAGTGGAAAACGCGTGTCTTTTAGTACGTGAACCCTGGCCCCGATTTTGCCTTCCCCTCCAATTACATCTCTCTCTATTCTGGCCTAGTACCATATCACTAGCCCCCGAGAATGGTGAGGGACTTGGGGAGGTACCATGCAGCCCAAACAGCACGTTTTCTTCTTCGATATCCGAAACACGCTCGGGGTAGTGGATCGCCAGGGTCATCTGGTGCCTTTCAGGCCAAGCGCAGAATCTCTTTTGAAGATAGTCCGGGACAAAATGGGTGCCCGGTTGGGGGTCATTACGAATGTTCCCCCCGGGGTAGATGCGAGCCAAATGCTAAAGGATGCCGGACTGCTAGATTACTTTGAGCCAAATGGCATCGTGTCGAGCCAAGATCCGGACGTCACAGCGGCCAAGGGAGAGAAGCCGAACAAGACCATCTATGAATTGGCGGCCAAGCGCATGAAGGTGAATGTCGAAGACTGCACCTATGTGAGCGAGAACCTTCCGGAGCTGTTGGGCGCAGTGAACGCCGGCATGACGGCGGGGTTCAAGAAATTTCCGCCAGGCGGCGACTATATGCGCGATGTGTTACAGAAGGGAATCGTCAACGAGAAGTCGAGCGGGCGGCTTAGTGAGGCGATCCTGGAAGGTCAACACATGGTCGGCAAGCGCATCGTGGCGTGCTCGATGAAGATCAGCGAACGGCTAAGGGCTGGCGAGAGTCCGTACGATGGGAATCCGCCGCTGCTGCAGCCGATGTCCAGACTGGTATGGCTAGTCAAACATTTTGTTGACCCATATCATCACAAAATGGAGGAAGAGGCGCTCATTCCGTTCGGGCTGATGCACGGACTGAAACACGACCAGGTGGCCTGGGTGGAATTAGAGCACGAGCAAGGACGCGCATATTTCAAGGCGATGGAGATCGCGCTGACTCGTATCCAAACCGGGAACTTGAAAGCGATCCCGGAATTCGTCGGGGTAGTCGATGCCTTTGTTCAACTCTACAAGGAGCACGGTACAAAGGAGGACGACCAACTATTCAAGCAGCTCGGAGATTTACTGACCGACGCGGATGACGCACTGATTGTCGGGCTGATGGAGCGAATGGGGCCTCCCGACATTACCCTGCACTACGACATGATTCAAGCGATGGAGAAGGAATTGGAGATTGCGCTATGAGCTTACCGACTGTCCAAGATGTGCCGTCTTGGCTTCAGAAACCAGCGGAAAAATTTCTCACGCCGCAGGAAATCAAGCAGCTCGACGCGATTTTTCGACGCATTCTTCCCGAAGACACAGGGAGGCAGATTCCCGGTGCCGTAGCGGCAGGCGCGAGCAATTTCGTCAGCCAGCTTCTCGCGATGGACGATTCGGTCTACCAAGAAATCAAGGATTGGCGCACGCTCTACCGAGCGGCGTTGCCAGGTCTGAACGACTATTGCAAGAGGACTTACGGCGCGGCTCTTCCAGAAGCCGATGATAAAACGGTGAATGAGATTCTTGCCGGTCTGGAGGTTGGCACTCTAGCAGGGCTGCCTCCGACGATGAGGCCACAAGTCGTCTTTAAGACTTTTCTGCGCCACTGCATTCAGGGCTGCTTCGCGGATCCTCGCTGGGGTGGAAACAAGGACAAGATAATGTGGCGGGCGATTGGTTATTTGCAACCACCGGAGGACCTGCTCCATGGCTGAGCAATATGACGCGATCATTGTAGGAAGCGGGGCTGGCGGCGGCACCGCAGCCCGCGTACTGACGCAGTATCGAAAGCGTGTGCTGGTGCTGGAGAAGGGAGTGTATAAACGCAGCGACGAGTTTCTGCCATACGACGAGCTCCATTTTTCTGAACATAAGGCGTTGATACCGGCCAAGGACGATCCGATGATGTATGTCGATTCATCTGGACAGGCAAAGCCGGTGGAGCGTTGGTGGATCGCGAATATGGTGGGTGGTTCGACGATGATCTGGGAAGCCAACCTGCCGCGGTACACTGACGAAGATTTCGCGCTGCTCAAGTATATGAAGGAGCCGCCTGCCGGAACGTCCCAAGTGAACTGGCCATGGACATATGAAGAGTTCCACCCCTGGTTCGAGATGGCTGAATGGGAATGGGGCGTTTCCGGACAGGTCGCACCAGATGGCGTAGCGCACAAACAAGAGCCAACGCGGTTAGGCTATCAATACCCGATGCCGCCATTGCGACCACACGCCTCAACCCCGTTTTTGCAATGGGCATTTGGGCGTGCGGGAATGAAGCCTTACCCGAGCCCTCGCGGGATCAACACGCGCACTTATGACGGACGGCCAAGCTGCCCATTCTGTGGCTATTGCCAGGGCTACGGCTGTGCCGTAAATGATCGCTGCAGTAGCACTAATACGGTGTTGGCCAAGGCGCTGCATACCGGATTGTGCGATTTGCGAACTAACCACTGTGTGACCCAGATCGTTCACGAGAAAGGAAAAATAGTCGGAGTCGCTTTCAAGACCGATCCTAAGGGGCAGGAGCAGGTGGTCCGTGCTCCGCTGGTATTCGTTTCGATCCAAGCGATCGAATCGGCAAGGCTATTCCTGCTGTCGGATATTCCCAATCCGAACGATCTCATTGGCCGGTACCTCACGTATCACGCCAAGGGGGGGGCGGAGCTGACGTTCAAAGGCCACCCCGTCTGGGATGAGGGGCCACAGCGGTTGTTTCAACCCCGCACGTCACTTGGCAGCTTGCAGCTTCGCGACCTATACACGATCAAGGATTCCAGGTATCCGATCCTCAGTAAGGGCGGCAAATTTTCAATTTACGATCCCTTTACGATCAGTCCGATCATCAAATGCATCTCGCGGACGGGTATGGGCGAGCAGAAGCCGAAAGACCTGTGGGGAAAAGACCTGGTGGACCGTTTAGTAGAGATGCGCAACCAGGGCGGCGTGATGTTCTCCTTCACCGGAGAAACGATGTCGACGTACGACAACCGCGTTGAATTAGACCCGAATGTACGAGATCCCTGGGGCATGCCTGTCGCACGGGTCTTTTACAAGCACCACGATTATGACTTGGTGCTGAGCAAGTATGCCCTCGATAGGGTATGCCAGATCATGACGGATGCGGGCGGCGAGGTCCGCAAGCTTGACCCACAGAAAGTGGAAAACGAAGGCTACGGGCACAACCATGGGTCGCTACGGGCGGGACGAGATCCTGGAGCGTCGGTGCTGGACGTGAATTGTCAGTCGCACACCGTCAAGGGACTGTACGTGTTGGATTGCGCTTTCATGCCAACTGCGGGCGCGTCGAACCCCACCCTGACGCAGATCGCGAACGCGTACCGGGTGTGCCATGGGCTGATGTCTGGCAGGACCCATTGAGGAACGTTCTATCATGAAAATCGCAGCACACCGCGGCTCTCGCTTGCACGCTCCGGAAAACACGCGTGTCGCCCTCATCAGCGGATACACCGCTGGTGCAGATGTGCTTGAATTCGACCTGCAGCTTACAAAGGACGGCCATCTGGTACTCTCGCACGACGGCACGACGGATCGACTGACGGGCTGGCCGGGAAAGTTCATCGACAAGGCGCTACACGAGTTGCGTCAGCTCAACTTCGCTGAAACATTCCAACCGCGTTATTCCCCCAACTTTCACTATTACACCGTGAAGACGAGATTACTGCCGGTGGAGACGTTTCCAGACATCCTTGATCACTTGCCTGACGACGTCGAACTGCTGATCGAGATGAAGCACGATTCTACGATGGACACCGGACGTCGCGAAGAGTTCGTGGAGAAGGCATTGGACGGATTGCGGTTGTACGGCCTCAATGACCGCGTGGTGCTCTATTCGAAGGATCCGGAGAATCTGCGGCTGGTTCGGTCGCGAGCGCCTTCCTTGCGGATCGCGGCGTTTGACTATGAGAGGAGCTCGCAGGCGCAATTGCAGCTTCTGGAGGATCTGGATGCTGACGGGTTGGTGACGGATCTAGATTCGGTCCTGGGTGCGGATGGACAGCTTACAGAGTTCGGCAAAGCACTGGAGCTGGTAACCCAGGAAAAGAAGCTGCGAGTAGGGGCGGTACTGTATCCATTCAGGAAGCCGGGGTTGTTCAGTCAGGTTGAGTTCGAGGCACTGCGCGACAAGGATTTCGTCTGGGCGCTGTCGACTGATTCCATGCTTGAAGTCGCCCCCTTTATACGGAGAGGAATTCCGTTGGTAAAGGAAAGCTTCTCGGGAAAGCAGGTGAATCGGGAACAGTTCGCGTTGGGGTATGCCAAAGCCAACTCGTTTGGCGTGGTGAAGCAGGAAGATGGCATTCACGTGATTTTACGAGAGTACGACCAGCCGCTGGATGTGCCTCCGGTAAATGCATTGGACGAGCGGCTTCAGCGTATCGAGACTAAGCTCATGTATACGGCGAAGGACTGGCCGTTCTATTCCGGAGGAGGCGTAGGCTATGTGCTCGGAATTCGCGGCGACTTTTCGGCAGAAGTCGATTATACGGTGGAGAACATCACGCAGGCTACGACATTGGAAATGGCGGTAACGAATGTCGATCCCGGCGCACATCAGGGTAAACCTCCGGATAGCTTCCGAGGGAAGGATTCGTTTTACGATCCACACGGTGCACCGCCATTTTGCGGCGTCGAGCACGACGAGGATGATGGCTACCGCATCAATTGGAACTTAGGGTCGGAGTACGACAGCAATCAGTATGGCAAACCCGTGGGCGATGGGAAGACGCCGCGGGCAGCGCGGCTACGATTGGAACGTCGCGGGCCGTATTTCGCGGCGTACTACCGCAATGACGTCGACGCAAAGGACTGGGTATGTTGTGGGGTGATCCGAAACGATTCGCTGAATCAGGTCGTGTATCTGCGTTGCGTTGGCAAGCGATGGCGCCAGGAGAACCCGGAGAAGCCAGACGAGTTTCTGCCAATCGTGTCCAATCACTTCACCTTCAGGAACCTGCAAATTGAGCGTTACCGATAAGGAGAGACATGTACGACCCATTGGATCTGCAACAACGAAAAGAGATCGCGCGGGCGTTGCTATCCGCCGACCGTACATCCTTTGACGATCTGCTGCAAGTGGATGCGGCGATTCTCCCACCGGCAGCAGCTCTCACTGCCGACCTGACTATTCCGTTCCCGACCGGACTCGCGCCCGTGCCCCAGCCGATTACTCCTGTGCCTTTGCCGGGACAGGCCCTTCCGCAATGCGATGTCGTGGCCATTACATGGACGGTCGCCGAGAATGACGGCATGGCCGATGTAATGACGCCCGGGTACAGTCGAAACCGGTGGTACCGCTACAACCGGTTCTTCGAGACGAAATACGACCCGTTGATCCGTGACGGGGCTCCGGCCAAAAAGAGCCGTCGTCTGGGTAGCTACTTCCTCACGAGGATTGGGCATCAGAAAGTGCTCTGCTTCAAGTCGGAGCTGCATTTGAACCAAGACGGGATCGAGACCGTTCCGGGTCAGGCGACGCTGCCGGTGAAAGATCTATTCTTGCAGATTATCGATGAGTGTAAGCCGAAGGTAGTTCTCACGGTCGGCACCTGCGGCGGTATCGACCTACAGCATGACCTTGGCGATGTACTCGTGACTCGTGCCGCCAGATTTCGATGTCGGCAGGAATTTGGCACCGCCCCATTCAACAACAAAACTTTCAAGAGCGACTGGGTCATACCAGTGAAGCACTTCAATAAGGCGGAGCAGTTGATGTCCGTCTTCGCAAACAAGTTGGCCGAGCCAAACTTCGGTCCGCCCACCAAACGACACTCTGGTTCCTGGACGCTTAATCATCCTTATGTGCCGAATATCATACATGAGTTCGGAGCAACACCGAATACGAAGATCTCACCGTTTCACCCAATTCTAACGGCGGACTTCTTCGAGTTCGGGACATCTGCTAACGCTACGGAATTGCTGGCGGTTGGATGCGGAGTGGAGATGGGGGACGCCGTGCTCGGTCTGGCGGCTAGCGAATTGGCGAATCCACCGAAGTGGGCCGTAATTCGAAACATTTCTGACCCCCAGATCAATGCCGACCTCACCAACTCCCCACGAGCGTTGAATATGCAGACTCACTGGGCTGTCTGGTATTACGAGGCGTACGGATACTGGACCAGCGTGATGAGCGCCTTGGCCACGTGGGCCATCGCGGCTGGGTTGTAGGAGGCGCGGCCATGTCGGATTCTCGTTTGCCGACCGAAGTGGAATTGGTTTACGAGGTCATGCCATGCAATGCGATGCGCACATCGCAGGAGCCGCTGGGAGCGCCGCATCCTTGTAGCTACTTCAGGAAATGGGGCACCTATCACACCTTCGACTACCTGACAGACGGTCCCCCGCCAACGCCAGGCATCACACAGCCAATCACCTACATCGGCCGTGCTACGCTGCTGCCGGAACTCCTGAGCGGGTGCCGTAAAGCACCGATCATCGCCGTGGGCATTAACCCGAACCTGCCGGGATGGTATCCGAGCAAGCGTGGTGCGTTGAATCCATTGTTTGACGACTACAAGCAATACGCTCATTATTTTCGCTACCGGTCCACGGCGAAACTGCTGGTTGGGCAAGTCGAGTACCAAGAGTTTGGCGGTGGTCCCGCCGACACACCGTTCTCTAATTTTGTCCTGAACGTGCCAGTCGATGGGCACGGGCATCGCGTGGTAGACGCCTCCCTCGACGAGCAGTCGATGTACCGCGGCTATGAGGGTCTGCTAAAAGATTTGGCGGCCGCAATGAATTGGGATACGGCGCGCCTCGCTGTAGGCGAGGACATCGCCTATGTCAACATGGTGGCATGTCCTTCCGCACGCTGGACGACCAAACCGATTGAGAACGATCCACAACTGCCGCCTATGACCTTGGTTGAGCGGAACGGCATCGTCACGGAGTGTTTCCGCGAGCGAAAATACTTCCTGCGACAACTCTTCCAGTCTCTGCCGCAGGTGCTGATAGTGTTCAGCCAGAATACTGCTAACGCGTTCGTGGCGGAGATGGCAGCCAACTTTACCAAGGGCAGTCCTCAGCCAGGCGAATCCGTGGACGATCTCTTACACCGGGAGATTCGCATGAGGTACGGTACGCTGAGTGACGGGACGGACTTGGAAGTGCGGGTGATCTTTTCCCCGCACATTACGGGAAATCCGGCCGACTTCAACGCTGCGCGCCAGAAGGTGCTGGGCCAGTTGATCGACGAGGCGCAGCACAATCGGCTGCGGCTGAACCCGACCACGGGCCACTTGCAGCGTGGCCGTGGTGCCTGCGTGTTCTGCACGATGCTTCAGATCGGTCGCTGCGATTACGAACAGGAGCTGAAACCGATTTCCCTCCAACCGGCGTTGTTGAGCGTGGATTCCGGCCTGCCCTCCTTACTGGCTGAAAAACAGGCGCAGTACGATCTCCTCACCCAGGCCCTGCCCAACAAGTCGGTGCAGGAAGCCTGGAGCGACACTGACGACACAACGGAGCCCTCATGAACCCAGATAGTGGGGTGATTTTCTTCGACCTCTGTGGTGTGTTATTCGAGCGGTCGCGCAACCGGTACCGCCCTCGCACTGAAAGTCGCCCCCTGTTGAACCTTTCGGCGCGGCACCGTCTCGGTATTTTGTGCAACTTACCTGTTGGTTTGTCGTCCGACGACTTCCGGCTCTTGCTCAAGACAAGTGGTCTGGAAGCGCACTTCGATCCGGCGTTGATTGTGCTGGCCTCGACTCTGCCGTGCCCGTTGCCGGACAGGCGGGCTTTTGCGGCAGCCGCCGCCATTGCCGAACTCGACCCTGTCCGGATTCTGTTTGTGACAGGTGACCCGGTGCTGAAAGCTGAAGCGAGGCTCGCGGGATTCCAGGTACAAGAGCCGCCCGGCGCAGCACCTGCGACTGTGCCATCCGTTGAATTGGTAGCCGGTGCGCCTCGGCTGCTTTCTGATGTTGCTCCCGACGATGGGAGTGAGCCGCGGTTCCTGGCAGAGGTAGACGAAGATACAGGCCCCACGTTCATTCTGAAGGGGCGAATCGTTACACTCAACGCTTCGAGCGACGTGATCCAGCAAGGTCGGCTGGCGATCCGACGCGGCAAGATCGTTGCGGTGCTGAAGCCTGGGGATGCGCTTCCAGCGGGGTTTACTACTGCACCACAGCTTGATACGGCCTCAACCTTGTATCCAGGCCTCATCGATCTGCACAATCATTTCGTCTATAACGTGCTGCCTCTGTGGAAGGTCCCGAAGAAGTACAGCAATCGCAAGCAATGGCCGGGGCACAAGGAATACAAATCCAATATCTCGCTGCCAGCCCGTGCGATGGCTGGGTATTCGCCCACCGCGCGCGCGATCGTACGGTACGTTGAGGCCAAGGCACTGATCGGCGGCACAACAACTGGTCAAGGAATCAAGACACAGGTCTCCGGTGGCATACGGCTTTTTCGCGGCGCGATGCGTAACGTGGAGAAAACCGAGGATTCACGTCTGCCAGATGCTAATACGTTGGTGCCGGATCTGTTTCCAACTCCGGACAGGGTTCAGACTTTCCGCAAGAATCTGGAGCGTTACAAAGCATATTTTTACCACCTCTCCGAAGGGACGAACGATGATGCGCGGGAGCGCTTTCAAGATCTTCTCGACAATGACTTGTTAGCGCCGTCGTTGGTAGGTATCCATGCGGTCGGCTTGTATCCGGAGGATCTCCAGAGGGTGGGCAGTGTGGGAGGCAAACTAGTCTGGTCCCCGTTCAGTAATTTGCTGCTGTACGGCCAGACGCTAAATCTTGAGGCGGTGCGCGAGGCGGGTTTGACGTTTTCGCTTGGTTGTGATTGGTCCCCGAGCGGCAGCAAGAACCTCCTCGAGGAGTTGAAGGTGGCGCGTTGGGTATCCAAACAACAAAACAACGTGTTGTCCAATGAGGACCTGGTCCGTCTGGCGACGAGCGAGGCGGCCAAAGTGACAGCTTGGGACAGTGCTGTGGGGATGTTAAAGAAGGGTTTCCTGGCCGATATTCTTGCCATCGAGGGGACCAATGGTGATCCGTATCAGCATTTGCTGGATGCTACAGAGGGGAAGGTCATGCTTGTCGTCGTACACGGTGTGGCGCGTTACGGTCACGCGGAATTCATGCAGAAGCTCCGCGTCGCGCCACAAGCCATGCTGGAACGGGTAATGATCGGTGGCACCCCGAAATCGTTCTACTTCGAAACAACTTCTTCGGAGATTAACGGCGTAACCTTCACCGATGCCATGTCGACGCTCAAAACCGCCATGGATGACCTGCCCGAGTTTGTCCGGAACGCCAAGAATGAGAACAATACTCTCTTGGCACTGGGCTTGGAGGCCGCGCAGCCCTTTACGCTCCCGCTCGACATGGAAGCGGAGGTCATGGACGAGACGGGTTTCGCGGAGCCCTCACTGTTAGCCGATTTCTCAACGATTGCAGAGAGGCTAGAACTGGACAGCGTTGAGGTGAAATCCGATGCCTATTTTGCTCTCCTCGACGAGCAGATGAATCTGCCTCCCTTGCTGGCGAAAGAGGTGCGCAATGCCTATTCGTGATAACAAAGCCTTTAAGGTAGCGGTATACGTGGCCGATCAAAGGGAGCAGGAGCTGGCCACAAAGGTGTTGAGCCGGACGCGTCCCGATGAAGTTCATATGTACAGCGGGGTCGTGACGGGTTGGATCACGAAGCCTCTGCTGAAGAAGATTCTCAAGGCGGGGCTGGCCATAGAAGATACAACCATGTCCAAAGAGCAGGCGCGGTCGATCCGTCTCCGCGCTCCGAAGGTCAAAGCGCGAGAGTTCCTGAAGAACTCGGAGGTCCCGATTCTGCCCTCCCAGAGGCGTGGACGAATCAACGAGGGGAGTCGAACAGTCGCTATGAGCAATGTCAAAGAGCCGAGTGCTGCTCCACCCTTCATACCCTTTGCCGAAGACATTGCCCTGGAAAGCAGTTATCTCGTGCGTTTCAGCGGCCCAATGCGCCCCGCATGGCTGGATCAGATCAAATCTACTGGTCTGGAGCTTCTGAGAAAGGTGGGGCAGAATACCTACCGAATGTTTCTCACTCCTTTTCAGTTGGAACAGCTACAGGCCATGGAATTTTTTGTGGGTGCGGAGACGGACGAACCGAAACAGACACCTGGGGTGGTGCGCCGTATCGAGTTGGCGCAGCTCCGGTCGGCTGGGCTTGCCCCGGGGGAAGGTTCGTTACTGGGGGGCGATGGGCCTCCTCGCGAAAAGTTGCCCTATGACGTCAGTGTGTACAGAGAAACCGACTTGCCCCGCCTCAAGGAGCTTCTCGAAAATGCCCCTGAAGTGGATGTGGTCGAGTGCTCGTCAGACACAATCCGGTTTCGAGTAAACGCCGATTCGCCGATGCTGGCCAAGCTCTCCCAAATGGATGAGGTGAAACTGCTTGCTGACCACACTCCGCCCGCACTATTCTGCAGCATCGGAACAAAGGTGATTGGCCTCACGGCATTAGCGGCGGCCGATGGAAAATTGCCATGGACGGGTGAGGGGGAAGTAATTGGAGTGCTGGACAGCGGTGTGGACGATATGCATCCGGACCTGCGTCCGGCTATAGCCAAGAAGCTTTCACTTCCGAACGCGGTTCAGGCCGATACGGTCGGGCATGGAACACACGTCGCCGGCATCATTGCCGGACGAGGAATCGTTTCGAATGGTGCGGTGCGAGGCGCGGCACCCGCCGCAAACCTTGTTGTGCTCTCAATGATCGATGCAGACGGAAAACTTATTCTCCCCGTCGACTATAGGACACTGTTCGATCCGCTAGTCGCCGAAGGCGCGCGTATTCTGAATATGAGCTGGGGGTGGCCGATCGGAGGAAGCTACGATCAAGGGTCGGCCCAGGTGGACAAGTATATTTATGAGAATCCTGAAGTGCTTATGGTCATTGCTGCCGGCAATTCCGGTAGTGCATCGGATGGCGAGCACGCGTTAAAAACCATCGGAGCACCTGCTAGCGCAAAAAATTGTATCACAGTGGGAGCGTGTCGAATCGAATGCGACAAGGCAGGGTGTCCGAACAAAGAATTGACGTGGGGGCAAAAGAAAAACGGCACTTTTCCGAAGCCGCCGGCTGCCAATGAGAAGGTGTGCGGGGCACCGCTACTTCCAGCCGCAATTTCCAGCCGCGGTCCCACCGACTTTGAAAGTATTAAGCCAGACGTGCTGGCACCGGGGGTCTTCATTGAGTCCACTAAGTCGCATACTTTTACAGCATCGTTGTTCGAGACGGCCTGTATGACCCACGGGCCGCAGTATGCTTGTTGTACTGGAACCAGCATGGCCGCGCCCTTTGTGTCTGCGGCGGCAGCGTTACTGCGTCAATATTTGCGGGAAGAGCGCCAAGTAGCCAGGCCATCCGCTGCGTTGCTGAAGGCCCTTTTAGTGGCATCAGCGCGACGGGTGCCAGCGGTATCACTGAAGCATGAGCAGATGGCTGGTTATCCAGACTACGACCAGGGCTTCGGTGTCATCGATCTGTCGACGATCTTGCCGAACCCAAAAGCCGCTAAGGAGCGCAAGCTTTTCTGGGCTGATGTGGCAAATAATTCGATGGATGCCTTAGCCAGTCGCATGCCTCCGGACTCGCCGCGCAAGTCGTTCCGTACGTATTCTTTCACCGTGCCGGCCGACGCGATTGAACGGGTGCGCATCGTATTGTGTTGGACTGACCGGCCAGGAGTGTATCTGCAAAACAATCTTCATCTGGACGTGCGGCTGCCCAATGGCTCGGCGATCGTGGGCAATCATGACAATAAACGTCTGGAAAATCCACTGTTTGATGATCTCAATATAGAAGGAGTAGCCTTCGACAAACGCAACAACGTCGAAATGGTACACATCGATCATCCTCAACCAGGCGAATACCGTGTGCGGGTGCTGGCGCAGAATACTCCGTATCCAAATCAGGGTTATGCATTAGTGGTTTCATCTGAAAGTAGCTCGCTTTCGCTTGCTTAGGATAAGACGAGTAGCTTGAGTCGGAAGTCGCCAGTGTGTGCGATAGAGCAGACAGTATACCCACTTTTTGTCTTTGCCGAGCCTCTCGCCGCTAATGCTAGACGATTGGGCGCATGCGGCTCAGCCAGAATGGAGTACGCTCACAATCTGCTAAGTAAGCATAACGCAGCTCGAGATTATTCCGCGAGTGCCGGTAGGTGCCTTGCATAGCACGATTATATGCGACCAACGCATCCGAGTTTCCTCGCAAGCATTCACGGATAGCGTGAGCCGCAGCAAGTGCCGAGCCAAACGCTTGTGCCAACCCTTGCCCACAAAGTGGATCAAAGGCCGTTGCCGCGTCACCTACCGCTAGCCATCCATCCTGCGCACAATGATTTAGACGAAAGCTGGAGGCATCCAGTAAAATCGGGAGCGACATAGATTGATCGCCCATACAGCCTTGATTAAACTTCTGGGTGATCCGCTGTAGGGAACGATTGAGAGCCTGTGCCTTGCCAGCACCAGATCGCGGATCCGCTACCACTACTATACGCGTGTCACCCGCTGGGCCATCACTGCAATACCACCATCCGTCTGAAGTTGCGGTAAGACGCAGGTAGCGGTCGGCGTGCGATGTCGTACGACTAAAACCGATCGCAGCAGCTATTAGCCTATCATCGATGATTCGACGCGCGCCAAGCCGTCGGACGATGTTTCCAGTGCGGCCGGTCGCATCGACAACAAAACTCGCATCTACGACTCTCGCTTCATTGGGCATATTTATTAAGAGTTGAAATCCTAGCGGATCAAGTTTTCTGCATTTGGTTACTATACCGCGGAGCCAACGGCATCGATTCTCAACAGCCAGCTTCATTAATGCCAGTCCAAGGCGAGGCCGGTCAATCATCCAGCCGTATGAGCCGCGCAATCTGTGATCCGCGCAATCCACTCCCGACGACGGCCACCTTGAAATGACACCGTCGCACGGTGTCGCCATTTCCGGCGAACGCGCGAAAAGTTCGCTTAGGCCTAGTGCATCAAGAATAGGAATGGATTCCGGACCGATAACTTCGCCAGACTTTTCACATTCCGGCGCTGCGATGACCACGACATCATGGCCCCAGCCTGCCAGGATCCGTCCTACCGTCGCGCCAGCCGGCCCTCCACCGGCAATAGCTACCTCACAGACGTATGGAATGCCTGTCAAGGATTATACCTCGCCGCGATGGTAGGCGCGGTGCGGTGGCTTTTTCTCCTCAAACGGTCCTGGACCATGCGCCGTGTCGTCCCACGAAACAGGTGAACCTATCCGTTCAATCCTTTCCAATAACTTGAGCTTCTCATTAGATCCAGCATATGAAGGATGGCGTCCAGTCTCGATGTGTGATGTAGCTGGGAAGCCAAGGTTGCGCAAGTGTGCCGGAGTGTCGCGTGGAAGGATCGTTCCCAGCATCCACCACTCCTGCACCATATTTGCAATGCGTTCGTAATAGTCGCGGCCATTGATGTCCCGTGTCCAATCCTCCCGATAGGACGAATGCTTTAGGCGCTGTAACGCTGGACTTTGGCCGTCAGTGGAACGCAACCAGGCTTCAGCGCTCAACACCTGATTTGGAACGCGCACCCCCCAATAACTGGGCATCGACAGGTACGTTGATGGGGAATACTCGAATCCAGACTGGCAAGATGCCTCGTCTGTTTGCCATGGAACGCCAAGCCAACGGGTGAGCGATCCCGGCATCACACCACGAAGTGGCCCATCGGCGCCGAGGCATATTTCGGGCGTCAGTCTGGCCCCATAGTCTTGCCGTGCTGGCTCGCCCTCTTCCAGTATATTCAGGCGATAGGCATGCTTCCAAAGAGGTGCATGTCTCATGATCCATGTCAATTCAATCCCTGGATGAAATGGGCCACCGAGGCACTCGTAAAGCGGCGCGCGCGATAGATGCTCCAATTGATCGGTAGGTGACAGATCGTCGAATTGAACTGGCTGTGGTGCTCCTTGCCAGTCATTGACGAAATCGCCTATCGCCCAAGCCGTAAGGTGCCGATACATGGTATCCGTGACGGCCAAGAGCCCTCGGGCATGGTCATCTTTGTCGCCGAAAGTATCGCCGTATAGGTATGGTAACTTCAAACGACTAACCGTGCCGCCAACCGTAGGATCCCGAAACAAGGCCAGCATGGCCATGCGCCACGTGCGACCCTGCTCAGACACATTGGTTAGCCGCGCAATCACGTCCGGATGTTCCGCGTCAAGGGGTGAGCCAAAGCCATGAGCCATGAACAGTCCATGGTTCACCCACTGCATTCCTGTCAACCTCGAAAAGATTGGCCATATGTCGCGAGTAAATCGTGTCTCGGTGGGCAGTTTAATCCATGCCTGCTCCGCGAAGAGGTTTCGTACTACATCGTCCATTGTTACAACGCTGAAGAGTCCAGGCGCGTAGTTTGGGGGTGCTACGGCAACGTATCCAGGGATAGCATCGAACACTTTTCCGCCAACGGTGACTTGAGCGCGAACGGGGCCGTCCGCTATGTCATCAAACCACAATGCATTGTTCGCGAATGTTGTCGGCTTTGTGCCTGGCCAACGAGGTGCAGCCAGGCCGCGCCCACCCAGAAAAAGTAGCCGTCCTTTTGAATCTGTGCGCAGTTCACCGAGATAGACCGTCGTTGAGAAGAACCGGCCTTCAAAGACATAGCCGGCTCCTGAAAGATCGCGACCTGCGATTGTTCGTGGTGGTGGGGTAATTTCCAGACGGAAGCGGCCGGAAGACGTATCGGCATTTCGCTTCGGCGCAGTTATGGAGAGCCCATCCGGCAAGTCGAGGGCATTCGTGAACTCATACCAGCCGGCCTTGAGGTTGGCCACCGTCACGTGCCACTCAATTTCAACTCCGTCGTCCAGTGTCAATTCGCGCACCTCACCTGAGGTTAATCGCGCGTAGATCCGGAACCGGACTGCCTGGCGTTTGATCTTGCCTTGCGCATCGCGTAGTGCGCCGGGATCCGTGGGCGAGGCGCCGATAACTTCGGCTGCAGTGAAATAGTCCTCTTCCCCTTCTGCATTGCCGACACGCGCGATGCCAAGCGGCGGATAGACCGCCAAGTCCACAATCTTGGCCGGATTGATTGCATTGTTGCCGCCGTTCGTCATTTGTGTTGCCTCAGTAGTTCAGATCTATCTGTTGCTCAGAAAAAATCTCATCCTCAAAGCCCGTGCTCCGAAGAACGCGCACTGTGGCGGCTTTAGATCCCGGAAACTGGTTGCGGTCAATCTCCGCATGAGGTGTTTGCCGACCCACCGCGATGGTCTGCCAAGCTGAAGCTCCTTCGGGTTTTACCTGCACAGTGTATGTCACTCCTTCTTTGGCCGGCACTGCCGCCGCCGTACTCAAACCCCTGCGGTTGGGCTTGACGGCCAACGGGGCACTGAGGGAGAGAGGCGCCATCCCCGCCGCGCGTTCCAGCGCTGGACGAGACTCACCGGCCTCGAAATGGCTTACCTCAACTCCCTTGTGCAGTAGCGCCACCCGCTTCATGCCTTCCAGCACGGGGATGTCTTCGTTGACCATGCCGGTTTCGGGCGGTCCGTCCCCCTCGCAGCTTGATACTTGAATGGTGGGATGAAACCGGCGTAGCTCACGACCACCAGAATCCTGAATCGTAATTTCAAATGCATCAAATGGCGAGGGAGCAATGCCCAGCTCGACGCCTGCAACATCTGCCGCCGTTGCTACCGCGCTAGGATTCACGTACAGGATCTTGCCTATACCCTTCTTACGGTCTACTGAAGCCACAAGATTCACAAACTTGCCAGTTTCGATTTTCAGCATGGAGTAACTCCCTAGCTTGTCACGGTGCGAGACGGACTTCTTCGTCCAAGAGCCGGTTGTGTATGGCTTCATAGGTATACGCCGAGAGCCACTGGCTGTCCGCGTAAGTCATGACGTCGTGATGTAGTTCCCCAGGCAAGGCGCGCATCGGTGTCGGCAAAGAGGGATCTCCGATATCGAATCCCACGAAACGGTTGCCAGGCCTGGTGGTGATCAAACCGTCGGGATAAGGAAAACTCTTTTCTGCAGGATCGGGTGGTTGCGTTCCCAAAGGAAAGCCAGGATGGCGTCGCTGAAACGTGTGGCCGAGTTCATGCGCTCCGTACCAGTCGGCGAAGCTTGCGTCAGTGTCCCCGGTCCAGCCGTTGGGTACTCCTGTTGGGCCGGATGCCACTAGGCCAAAAATGCTCCTCTTCAGATCATAGGCGGCGCTTCCGCGCATGAAACACCCTTCCTTGCCCCGGTCGTTGTCGACAAGACCGTAGTAGTGCGTTCGTGGATCGACCCCTGACGAAATCTCGCGTGCGCGCAAAGCAGAGAGTTGTGCATTTGCAAGATCCGAGGCATTCTCCGGAAATGGAGGAGCGATTAGGTCGGCATCGACCACAAGCTGGGACCATTCAACTGCAGCTACCGGATACGCTCTTTGAAGGTACGATTTTAGGTACATGAAATGAATCGCTTCGGGTGACACGAAGGTTCCGGGGGTCGTCAGACTTTTATACCGCAAGCCGATCGCGCGAACACGCAATACCGGCGCGCTGTGAAATTGGACTTTGAACTGGACGGGTGTCGCAATCGGTATGTCAGCTCCGCCTGGCACGGATAGCCGTCGAACGAAGAGTTCAAGCTCTCCGGCCTTCAACGCCTCTTGGGGTAGACGGAAGTTGATGCTCAGATTGATGTCAAAACGCTGTTCATCCAGGGTTGGGCGCTTGGTCGGCGTTACCTTCACACGATTCATGGCCGGCAGGTAGGTCATTCCACCTCCATCCCGCCGCCATGCGAGTTCACCTGTGACCAGCGAAGTCGATGCGATGCCGTCCGGGTTGAGATAGAGGCGGACGACCGCAGGTTTGTCCGCGATCAGCCGCACGCTGTTGTCAACAGACTGAATGGCTTGGACAACTTCAACGCCACGAATGCCAATGCCGCTCCCGGGGCCCGGCGCGAGCCCTGCATTGGCTGCTAGCTGAATTTTTCTGGGCCGACGTAGCGCGGGTTGCCAGTACCGATGCGGGGTTGACATAGTTTCCCTCCGAAAAATCTACCGTCTGACGACAATGCGCTGTTTGACCGGGAGAACGCCTTTGCTGGCACGAGCTCACGCCCTTCAAGCCGAAAACCAAGCGGGCGCTCTGCCGCTGTTTTTGCAATGCACTCAGACATTAGTGCGATTTCGTCGTTCCAGACAGGCGCGTTCCAGGCCCGTCGGTAATGTGCCGAACATGTTTGCACGTGCTCGACAAAAGCGCACGCGAGCCGTGATCTGTAATAAGCGAGGCATGGGCCTTGATCAGCGCCACTGGCAATGGCAGCGATTATTGATTGGGCGAGCAGCGCTCCACGTACGGCATGACCCACGCCGTCCCCGCGTAATGGATCAAAGGAAACCGCGGCCTCACCAGCCGCAATACACCCATGTGATGCGCAGTTCGGTGTGAAGGATGGTGCTGCCGGCATGCTGCGTCCGCTATTACGTTTCACGCTCGCCCCGAATCCTGGCCACAGGAAATCGACGGCATCCCCTAGGATGTCGCACGGAGCCACTTCGCTGCGTGCAGGCAGGTGAAATGCGCCGAGCGTGATTCCCGATACGGGGTGCGGGGCCGCGAAAATCCATGCGTGGGGAACGCACGCAACAACCATCGTCTCTTCATCCAGTCCCGGCAAGCCGGCAACCCAACCACCAACGGCTTGCCGCACTCCTGCAGTTACGCGCGCGATACCCGCAGTACGGCCTTCCGCCATAACGGTCCAATCCGACGGCGGGCCATTTTCTGTTGCGGTGATCACTTCGAATTCCTGTGAAACGAACCGCTCGGCTATTGCACGGGCCAATGCGTCGGCATCGAAAACCATTGCTTCAAATGGCATGATCGAGAACTCGCGGCTCTCCCAGGCAACGATCCGGGCAGTTACCCAACGCGATGGCACAGTCTGGGCGATGGAAAGTCCGGTCAGACCCTGAATGAGATCAACCGTGTCACGTGGGACTGAAACGATACGTTCGGATGGATTGCTTCCGCTCTCAAAGCTGACCGCATACCCTCTCTGGGAAGCCAACAGGGCGGATGTGGCCGCTGCGATTCCGCAGCCAACAATTTCGATGCGCGGGCTTCGAATCACTGTCAGGTGCCTTTATCCATGGCCTCGAAGGCTTGGGTCATTGTATCAAGCCGCTGACCCATGCGGCGCGCGAGTTCAACGTGTTCGCCCCCAGAGGCTGTCTCCAGTTGATTGAGCACGGCACGTAGCGGCGCGCCGATCGCCTGCGCCTCCTCGATTTTGCGGGTTCTGAGTTGGGCAGCGTCAGGGGCCATAGCGCCAGCCGCAGTTTCCACCTTGACCACAGGCTGCATTTGTATCCGTCCGAAGCGGCGATAGTTGAACAACGCTCCACGCGATCGCGCAGCAAGGGAGCGGGCAGCATCGTCCATGTTGTACATGGCCCGGCGTGCAGATTCCATCATGGCACCCCTCTGGGAGTCCCCGGCCTGGAAGACATAGTCGAGCGATCGCAGAACCACAAGATAGGATGCGTCTGCCGCATCCTGCAGCACGCTGTCCGGATGGCCCGCTGCCACAATCTCGGGTCCCGTCTGCACCTTCAAATACTGGTTCTCAGGAATTCCGGCCAGCGCAGTCTTCGCCCGCGAGAAGCGCGCATAGTGGTCGATACCTTCGTCAATGATGACCTTAATGAGAGCACCCAGCCTCTTCTTTTGGTCCGCCGAAAATTCATCGCTTGCCGCGACGCTTCGCAAAATGAGAGTGTACATCCCGTCAATCGTGTTCTCATCACCCTGGTTCTGGCTGGCGGCCTCAACGGCTATGAACCAATCAAGCTGCATTCGGTCGAGGGGGCGTAACGCAAATGGCTGCTGGAAGCCGACGCCATCACCATCGAAATCCTCACCGATGACATCAGCCCGCTCAAGCTGCCAGGGTGCGCCCAGTTCAATCAGGATTTCATTCACCGATCTCAAGTGCCGCATCTCGTCGATGGCGACCTGGAAAATCTCGCTGCCGGCAGTGTGGATACACGCCTGGACGGTGCCTAGCCCGGGCGGCCTGGTGGGAGGAAGTCCGAGAGAGTAGTAGGCATAGAGATACTCAATCGCCAACGCGTGCTCGACGGTGGCCAACTTACTCAGGCGATCAATGATGGCTGCACGGTCCAGAAGCTTCTTCGGCGGTTTCGAAATTGTCGGTTTATAGCGATCCGTCTCTCTGCGCCTGATGACAAAGGGCATATCCGCCCACCTGGTCAGCATTTCGGCATGCCTAATGATCACGCTGTCGCCGTCCCAGCGGTTGTCATGTTTGAGGACCCAGTCGTCAGTAGTGGTCGCGCGGTCCCCGTCTTCGGTGCGATCTTTGCGCTGGAAATTCAGCACCTGTGCCGGCTGTGCATCGCTGGAAACCAGGTCTGGTTTGTTGGAAGCCCAGTAGAAGCAGCCACAGTCTGCGAAGTCGTACTGCCAGGGCGAGCAAAGACTTTGGGTTAGCTTGCCTGGCTCTATCGAATCCGGGTCGATGACACCATCGGAAGTCAGGAAGCGCGCGCGTTCGCCGAACAGTAGAACGAAGCGGCCAATGCCAGGAAGATTCTCCTCACGATTCTCGCGCGCCTTAAGCCATTCCGTGACCACATCAAGATCAAGGTTGCCATTTGCCACTCTAGAAAGCGCCTGCCTGTCGCAAAGAACGACTGCAATCTCGCCGATCTCAAGGTCACGTACGAACCTCCAGCTTTCGAGGCCGGCTGGCGGCGCAAACCTGACAATCCGCGAAGCTGGTGCAACTGTTGTTATCCGAGAGGCAAATATTCCCTGGACGTAAGCGAGAAACACTCCTTGCTGGATGTCGTTACGCCTCAGGAGGGCTGCGGCTGGTGCGCTATTGTCGAAATCCCTCAGGATCACGCCCGCTGTGTGATGCATTTCGAACTGGAGCCCCGGGAAGAAGCCGCTATCGATGTTGCGTTGATCAAACTCCAGCCCTGGAAAGCAGTTTTCGACGCCGGACTCTGGCCGGCTTGTTACTGGATTGCCGCGCACCAGCGCATCGGCCCGGGCTGTGAGATTGCGGGGAAACAACTTAAACTCTTTGGGATCACCTTTCGGCATGAAAGATTTTCCTAATTATCGAAATATGCAGATTGCAGCCTGTCGGGCACCGTTGTGCCGAAGTACAGATCGGGATTTCGAAAATAGCCTGGCGCACGATCCTTGAGTACAACGTAAGAAGCTAAACAAAATTCGAGCCAACCGCGGATGTAGTCGCAGGCAGGCCGACCGCGGCGATCTACCTCGTGATAGCAACCCCCGCCACAAAGATACCGAGCCCAGCAGGAACGGCATGGCTCCTGGCCATCTACATGACGCACGGTGAGATGGCTGGCCCGTGCCGAATAGTCACTGCCACTCCAAACGTCGCCAAAGCGATGCTTTGGGTCTTCCACGAGACGGTGGCAGGCGTACAAGCCTCCATCGGCGCTAACGCTGAGATATGCGGCGCCTGCGCCGCATGGATACGGCCGATGGCTTCCGCGATCAATTTCCTGGAGAGCAGTCTCGAAATTTGAAAATGAATACCGCTTGCCGCTGAGTATTGATTGCTGTGCCTTCTGTCCGCTCGCGATCATGCCTTCCAGCATCCAATCAAAATCCGACTGCTCAAGAGCTTGACTCGGATCCGGAGAAACCAATACGGGTGAGAACCCGGCAGAATCGAAACCTAAAGATAGAACGTGATCGAGAATGCTCAGTAAATCCTTGAATTTAGGCGTCACAGTGATTCGCGCTGAGAGATGGTATGGCCTGCCGTGTTTTTCGAACAGCTGCAGGCCGCGAATGAGACGGTCGTAAGAGCTGCCTCCGTCATTCATCGGACGCATGGCATCGTTGACGGATTTCGAACCGTCGATAGACACGGCGACCTGCGTTCGATGACGCGCCAGAAGCTCGGCATCATCAGGCTCCAGCAAAGTCGCGTTTGTTGTGAGAGAAAAGCGAACGGTGCGTCCGGCGGCGGCTGCTGCTTGTTCGGCGTAAGGCATGATCGAACGCAGAAGCGCCCGATTAACAAACGGCTCGCCGCCCATGAAGCCAATCACCAGGTCTGCGCCCTCTCTGGATTCCGCAATCAAACGATCGACGGAGGCTTTTGCCACATCGTAATGCATTAATTTTGGCTCGCCGCCGAAGGCCCCCTGGCCAGCGTAGCAATAACTGCAGCCCATATTGCATGCTTGGGCCACGTTGAGCGATAGGGTTTGTAAGGGTGGCGGAGACAGTGCGGTGCCGTCGATTCGCTGCGTCCCCGCTGTACTGATATCTTCAACCAGTTTGCGTAGAGTCTCCACATTAGTCGGCACTTCCTGCGGAATATCGTAGAGGCGGCTCCCATCGGCTACAAGTAGATGGCGTCCAACTTCGCTTTCGAAGAGGTGAAAGTCTGCAGCATTCTTCATTTCAGCCTTTCCCCTGGCTGCATGCCAGCGGCTGGGGCGGCAGCCTTGAGGCCTGCAATCCATAGCCGAAAAATTTCCCATTGCCGACGAGTCAGATGAAGCGGCCTGCCGTCAGAGCCTCGTATGAGCGCGGGCATGCGCCGGTCGTAATAACCATTGGGATCGACTGGGCGCCTGATCATCTGATCGAAAACTGTTGGATTCTCTCGAAACCGGTCCTCAAGATACTCAAGCGTCGCGAAGCGACGGTGTTTCCAAGTGCCCGCCTCTGACAAAGTCATCCCACTAATCCGGCCTTCCTTGATAAGCGTTGCGTCAGGCACCGGCCAAAGCATCGATCGAAGATCGTCGGCATCAAATGGTGACCTTGAGCCAGCCTCCGCGAGTTCGTTCATGTTCGTACGCACTGCCCGCGCATTCTGGTAGTCCCGGTGCATTAGATCCGAGGTTTCCAGTGCTCGCTCAAGAATATCTAGGACAATCTCGCCAAGTTCCGTGTGCGTCCAACCATCGAAGTCGCGCGGGCCTTTGCGATCTTCACGGTCTGCCAAGTTGTCGGCCAACGAGACAGGTGGTCGATTCGCGGGTGCAAAGTCAGGCGGCCCAACCACCACACGAGACACCGCAATAAACTCTTTCTCTTTGAGTTTGAATTTGCACTTCACAAACCCATCGCTTACATCGTCGACAAGTCCAAGAGAACGCTGAAGAAGTGGTGTGTCCTTGAGCCTAGGAATGGAGAAATACGGGGCCGCGAGCAGTCCTGAGGGGGTATTTCGATAGTCTTCATTGAAGAACGGCCCGAGCGTTGCCGCGTCGGGCACGTACTGCGGCCAGCTTGCGGCCGGGTTGACGATCAGGTTTGAGTCCGGCAACTTGAATCCGCGCCATTCCGCATTGGGCTTACCCCCTCCAACTTCAACGTCATAGTTAAGAGTCTTCATTCGTTCCGACAAATCCTCAGGGCCATAGATTGCGCCGCTCGGAGCATAAAAACGCAAGCGAATTTCAGGGAACTCCTCGCTTGGTCTTACGGCTTGTATGACTCCTAGTGGCATGCCCCTCTCAGCACTGACTAGAGGTGGCGTACTCCCACTGGGTGAAGACCCAATGACAGTCGTGCGGTTGTGATGGTCTGCCCGAACTACCGCTTGGCCTTGTATCCTATCGCCTGCGGCATATGTATAGTGAAACGCCTTCAGATTTCCGAGTTCCACCTTCCACTCAATGTCAGAAAGTGCGATGCCCCATTCGCCCAAAAGCACTTTCGTCACTGGTCCTGAGTGCGGTATCCCTGCCTCGTTGATCCAATCCGCATGAAGCTCGAAAAACGGACAGACTGGCCGGATACCCTCATTGTCACGAAAGATAATCGTATCTGGCGTACTGGAGCTGACTGTCCCATCCGACGCAATCTCGAGAGTTTCAATCGGTTGAAGGGTAGTGGTTCCGGAGCCCCGCGGAGAGACGTCGTTCGGTCCCCACAAAAAGGCGGCGCATGGTGTGGACGATGTACCTACGCGAGCAAATGCCAGCGGAGGCACAATGAAGATGCGTTTTAGCATGAAAACTCCTCCGAAGAGTCTTTCAAGTTTCGGCCCAAATATAGACTCGCTTTACATGATAGGCAAGCTCTAACTCTTGAAGTGTAGATGTCACATAATTTGTCCGGTTTAGGGTGATCCCTCAGGGAGGGCCACCATGACACAGACATGGGGACTACAGGATGTGCGACGACAGATGCAGTTCGAAGAACTCTACGAGCGGCGGCAGTAACGGAGCCTTACGATGGCGGAGGCGGGCGCGATACTGAGGGGACAGAGTGGACGTTTCGCCGCTAGAGTGGTCAATATCGCGCGGAGGAGGCTTAAGGGTTGCAAGATCGGCGACTCTCGGCCCGTGCGGTGAGCCTCTAATAGATTTGACTCCTTCGCCCCTTCAATAACTGCGACGATCTTCACGGTTTCGCTACAGCACGGAAAGCGCTCAGATAACTTCTAATCAAGGAGTGCTGGATATAGGTCATGAGGGGTCGCTATCGGAAAGAAGGGCGACTGACTGGCGTTGGCCGATGGCAGCCCTCCGACCCTGAGCCGAAGTACACGACCGACGGCTATCAGAATGGGGGCTTAGACCGATCCGCATAAGAACCCGTGTTACATGGTCCCACCGTCGCAACTCATTGTAACAACAACGAGCATGGCGTATTCTTCACGGACAGTAGTGGCGTGTTATGCGGACAGAAATTGGCGGATCCGGTTCTTATGCGGATCGGCCTAAACATAGTTAGGCAGCAAGTTCAGGCCGTGTGGTACGGTTGCGCCTGAGCGGTCAGGCGCTGCTGCTACGGAGGAGAAATTGAAGAGTTCCGAAGACCCAAAGAATTCGAGCGCAAACGACCTCGAACTTCTCTATCTGAGGCGCCAGATTGATCTCAAGGACAAAGAGATCGCGATCAAATCGAAAGAGCTGTCGGACCTGGAGACCCGGAAGACATTCAAGTTTGATCCGGTTGTAGTCGGGATATTTGCAGCGCTTGTTGGCTTTCTTGGGAACGTGGTGGCCACCTACCTTCAGGGGAGAAGTTCACTCCAACTAGAGGAGACAAAACACCAAGCTTCACGCGCGCTTGAGAACGACAAGTTTCGATCCTCGCTCATTGTCGAGGCCATAAAGACGGGCGACCCCATCAAGGCTGCAAAGAACATTGAGTTCTTCATCAAGGCCGGGTTCATCGCCGACGAGTCAGACAAGATTGCAGCGTACATCGCGGAAAGGGCGAACGTGCCCGTGCTCCCCTCTGCCGGATCAAAAATAGAGGCTTCAGCAGGTGCCCCACTCGCTGAACTCGCGGCGGATCACATTGCCCACAAGTTAGCTGCCGCCATAGGTCTCTTGGAGGCAAATGACCAAGGGCTGTGCACGGCGTGGCTGATCGCAAACGACATGGCCTTGACAGCCGACTACTGTATCCGGCCGGACCTCGTTGCTACTTCCAAGCTAACGCTTCGACTCGGGTATACCTCTGCGCAGAGCGGTCCAAAGCGCTTCGATGTAGCCAAGACTCCTGTCGAGATCAGCAAGTCCCAAGGGTTTGCGATACTAAGGGTGGCAGGAGCGCCAGGCATGGAGTTCGCTCCCTTGAAAATGAATTCGCGAGCCCCAGTCGCCGGCGAGCGATTGATGGTTCTACACCACAGCGGAGCAAAACCCGTCGCCATCACGCAGGACGAGCGATGCGTGGTTGTAGTCACCCCGAAGGCGCAGCCGGGGGCGTTCGAACACACATGCGACACATTGCCAGGTAGCGGTGGAGCACCGGTAATCTCGCTTCGAGATCACGCCGTCTTGGGACTCCATCACTCAGGCCTCGACGATGGCAGTTGGAATCTCGCAAGACGCATGGACAAAATACTAGAAGCCAGCAGTGTGCTTCGCGGCCTATCGAAGTAACTCCCCAAACTCGGCATGAGATAAGGGTCCATTCCAAGTGCTTCCCCGGCAGATTGCTGCCTAACATGTCGTTCAACTAATGTCATAGCCCATGGCGAAGCCGCACATCACAAGCACATTTGGCCCGATTCACTTCGAGGACCTTGATCCCCATCGGTTCGAGGATCTCGTCCGTCAGCTTACCTACGACTTTAAGCAATGGCAATCAATTGAGTCGACAGGTCGAGTTGGTGCGGATGACGGGTTTGACATACGCGCGTACGAAGTCCTCACTCAATCAACTACGCCGGACGATGATGACACTCAGGAGGACGCGCCTCATCCGATGGAGGGCAATTTATGGATGATTCAATGCAAGCGCGAGAAGGAGCATTCACTTTTCACCTTGCGTGGGACCTGATAGTTTCTGCCTATTCCAAGGAATTCTTATCTTTTACCTGGTGGTTTCCCCAAACCACGCGGTCAAAGCCTCTCGAACCTTTTGCGGGGCCAGGCCAGCCGAGTCCGCCCGTTTCGCCACACATCCATTTAGAGGCTTCACGATACTCTGCCCAACGCGAGTAGCCATGCCGGTCAACTTGATGGTGATAAAATCAGCAATCTGAGCGCCAAAGTCGATAGTTTTTCCGCTGATCTGGATGTCGCCTACCACAAAACCCTTGTCTTCCGGCACTTCAAATACCGCTCTCAGGGCCTTTTGTTCAGTTCCTCGCGTGATTTTCCAATACTCCATCGGATTTGAGCCGTCGGGAGTCGCCCAGCCCGCTACTGAGAGCCCTGCGATGTACAATCCTACAGGATTCGCCAGAGTTATATCGGCTTTAGTTCGTGCGAGCTCATTGACGACAGCTCCAATGTGCGGGTCACTATGACGGTTTCCTGCCCCGTATCGCCCACACTCAATTAATTCTTGCGCATCCTTGATAAAGGCGCCGTTGCGCATACGCGTTAAGCTGGCGCCTGCCGCGAGTTCGATCTCGGCTCCCAACGTGTTATTTTCTTGTATCAGATGCATCGCGCCCATGACTGTCGAATTATTCCAACGGTTCCGACGATCATACTTTCCGTTTCTGAAGAGATGTTTCATTTCGACTGCGGAATCAACATGCGTCTTATAGAGTTCCAGCACCTTCGCGGGGTTCACAGCGGCCAAGAATTCCCAATATTCCGGCCCCTCACTTGTGAAAGTAACACGAGTAATCTTTCCGGTGGTGTCATCGCGTCTGACGCTCCATTCACAATATTCGTCCTGGTTATCGCGGCTGCTATCTGCGGTCCTCCAGCGTCCGATGTCGCTAATCGAATTGATTTGGACGATTCGGGGGAAAGCGGTCCAGGCAATATCTTTCTCAACGGCATCGCTTGCCGGAGGATTTTTCATTGGGTTGAAAAATTGATGCCGCGGTCCGTAATTGCTCAAGTCCTGACGCTGGCGTTCACGGGCGGCGTCGAAGTGGTCGGAGATGAAATCGCTCCAAGCTTTCAGGCCGGCTACATCCAAATCCTTTAGGAAGCCTGGGGGATCAAATTGCGTAAGGATCATAGTCCCTCCTAAGATTTGGGTCGTATGGTGGCGTTCGAAGTGAATTCCAGAAATGAGGCAGTCTCAGGAATGTTGGTTATGGGGGTGGTGAGGCGGAATTCTGCCAAGGGACGTTTCCGGAATTCTCGACGGCGCGATTCCGCGAGCTCGAAAACCTTGGCAAATGTTTCCGCACTTCCGAACATTGGCTCTAAGTGATGAAAGAATGTCTCGATGCGCTCTTTGAAGACGTGTTCCCATTCGCTATCTGCCAAGTCGAAGCCATTCAGAAATTCAGCTTCGGCACTTCCAGCAGTAGTAGCAGTGCGAATGCTGGCAACTAAACTTGCTTCAAACGACGTCGGATTGTCGACGGCGGAAAATTCTGGCACATACTTAAGCAAAGCCGAGCGGCGTGTGGAATAAATTGGATTGCAGAAATCCACCATGATCAAGGCTGCCGCTAATTTCCGCGTGAGCACCTTTCTGCGGAGAAGTCCATGCAGGATCATGTTGTCCTCAAAGGAAGCTTCCGGAACCGCGAAAACGAAGTTGGTGTCGCCGGGAAAGCGATGTTTGCCGTCTGTAAGTGCAACGTCGAACTGCTGCAAGATCGCTCGGTACACGGTCCCCGGAACCTTGGGAACTTGAATGTTTGGCTCAAGCCCCAAAATGTCAATCAGTACATCGCCATTGATAAAAAATGTTAATGGTAACGGTACGTCTTGCGCGGTGGCCAGTTTAGAGTTCGAAACACTGGACGAAACTAAATTCACAGTGGTGGTTTCTAAAACCTGGCGAAAAAAATGCGGCAGATTTACCAACTGTCCATTCTTAGTCGACTTCTGAAATCGTGAATTGTGCCAACGCAAGATTCCTGGACGGACGATCTGGACTTCGAAGTCTTGCGCTGCACTGCGCTGGGTCCAAAGTGGCTCGGTACGCAAAGGATCATCAGGTGCCAAGACTTCATCAGTAATCTGTGCTGCCATGCTGTGCCAATTCACCCACGGTTGCTTGAGCTCCTTCATGTTGAGGGCGCCATTCACATGGCTGTCGAAAGGCCCATTTCCGCGTGCATCAGGGCTCAATGCATCCCAGGAACTGCCGGCCCATACCCAAGAGCCTTTTCTTCTTTCGTAGAATTGAAAAGTGTCTCTTTGGGCATCCCAACCGATCACCTGAAGAAAAATTGACTCTGAATCGAAGTCGGTGCCGGTGCTGATGAGTAAATCAGGTTGAGGAGATCCCGCCTGGCTTCTGGCAATCGAAATGCGAAAAGCTCTCTCTAAATCGTCCGTTTCAAGAGTCCAAGGAATATGCCCCCCATCGGCGACCACGAAGCTGCGTTGCACCGGAAGGCCGCGCGGATTGTTGTTTACTGCATCAAGCCGGGCGAGGAGGGCGCGAGTTGTCAATGGCAACGGATTGCCACTGAGCAGAACGAGTTCGGCGAAGGGATCCGAAAGGAGCGTCCGACAGGAAGGCGGCAGAATCTCGACCGGGGCGTTGTCGCGCCCTTTGATAAATTGATAGACCTTACCCGCTGCAAGCGTGATTGGAGCACCTGCTTGTGTCGTCTGACTTTCATAGTCGTAAGTTCTGCTTGGAAAGGCTTGTCGGTTGCGTCCAGTCATCACTGCGGCCTCCCGCCAAGCGCCATGACTCAGTTCTTTCCTGATGCTTTCTCGGCACTGCGAAGAAATCATCGATTTTCTGATGGAAGCGAACAGTAGTGCGAAAGATTTACCCTGTCAAGATCTCTGATCAACGTTGTCAAAAATGCAAGCCTTTATACTTGAGACACGAAAAGTACGTGAAGTAAGGACGGGCCAAACTTGGCTTGCATCTTTTGGTTGGCATCCTGTCGCCTCAGTATCGCCAAACCATAGTTAGCGAGGAATCCAATAAGCCCCTCTCCAACTGAGGCCTCTAATGAAAACGGCTCCATGCAATTTTGCAAAGGCACTGTCTCCAACGATGCCCCTACAGCCGAAACGGTGAAGATGTTTTAAGTTTCACGAGTCGATCTCCAGCAATGGAATCCGGCCCTATCAGAGGGATGTTAAACGCCACTCGATTGAGTAACGCAATAGTCGCATCTGAATCGTTGTCATCTTCTCCATACTCGCCATCGTTAGATGGCAGTCATGTAATCCACGTCAAACGTCGTCGTGATACCGGTCGATAGAGGCGTGCCTTCCAGTCGAGCGGTGAAGGGGGAGTTCCAGACCACTCGGCCAGACATCCGGTTCAAATTTTCTAACGCGTGCTTGCCTGGTAACCCGATCAGGCGGAGCCCTTCGGAGAGCAGCCGTAGCCCTTCAGTGTGAACAGGTAGGCCAGTTGTCACGGCTTGAAGCAAATACTGTGTGGCTGCCTCCGGATTGTTTCGCTGTCTAATGTTCTGCCAAGCCCAGATCACGTAGCCATCTGAGAGGAATGGGAAGTAAGTGGCGAGGTTGTGGGCCCAATCTCGCATCAGATCGAACCGCTCCAGCCGTAATAGAAGATAGGCGCCTACCGTTGCCGCATAAGGATTTTCCATCTTATCCCTCAGCATCTCGACGGCTTCATCAGCCCAAGATGCCATGGTCTCCGCTGCGTAATAGTCACCCCGAGCCAAGTAAGCCCCAACCGTGTCGGCGTCCTTGGAGGTTGTGGCAACCCGAACACTAACCAGGCGTCCCCCTTCGCCCACTTCGTCCGCCCGCACATAGGCGGCGTCTAATTTCCCAGGTAGGGAGACGACGAGTCTGGTCTCGCCCACCCGCACGCGAAGTGTGTAGGGATGGGCCTGAACTGGAGGGGAATAGGCGAGTTCCCGCCCATCTAATGACAGTCGACCGCTTACGTTTGGTTCCCATTCGGCCATGATCGAATCCGGCAGGGTGACCTGAGGGACAGCTGTCGGTGGCGAAGGTGCCTCGGTTCCGAACATCTCCATTGGAAAGGAGGTTCCTCTCATTGTCTTGCTTACCTGATTGGCCGCTGAACGCAATGAGTGGTAGCCTCGGACCTCCTGCACGCTGATCGGTGGGCGGCGAGGGGAGGAGATCCATGTGCGCCCACGGCCACCCTGAAGAGCAGACCGGCTAATGTCGTAGGAGAGGTTCCCCTCATGCCGAAGTGTGATAATGCGACCTGAGGGCAGATGCAGACGAATAAAGGAGCGTTCTGACGGCACCTCAACCTGCTCCTCACCTCCCGGGCGAACCGAGACGCGTTTCACCGTCTGTAGGTCGGGACTAAGTACCTCGACGGCCGCCATAGGCATATCAGGCGCGAACCGAATTCGCATGGTGCCACTCATCGGCGAACCTCGATCTCGTAGGTCGGCGGAGACATTTCGTCGTCGATCAGTTCAGATGGATAATTCGCGAAGGTCACTTCGACTTTGGTCTGGCCAGCGGTGACCCGCCCCATCCAGGGCCGCCGTTCGCCTGCTGGTGACGTATGAATCACAGTTGGGCCCTGCATGACCGAAATGTTCGCTTCGGCGTTCGCTTGATCTGGCTCACAATCCACTTTGAGCACGACGGCTCCCCCGTTCGGATAGTGCAGCGTGACGGGTTTTTGTACACGGCAATCGCTTGTCAGCGGCAAGTTTTCTGTCACTCCGAGCGTCTCCATGACCGATACCAATGCGCTGCTCAATGACGCGGCGTCAATCCTCCACTTGGGACCCGCTCTGCGTGCCCCCACCCCGTCGAGGCAGAGAATCAGCGCCTTACAGAAAAATGTTTCTTCACCGTCTCGTCCATACGCCTTCCGACCTTCCGAGGCGGCGAAGTACGCCGCAGACAAATCCACCTTGTCCTGGAATGAGGCAGCTGCGAGCGACTTCCCGTGTGGGTTCTTTTGGGTGAGTGCCGCGATCGGCGCATCACGACACGCGTCCACGAAAAACATCTGTGTTTGCGCCGCGCACTTCGCCATCCCAACTTGCATGTCGGAAAAGTTGATACAGTTTTCCCAGGCGTCCGGCTCGTCCGGATTGCCGAAGTCGGCGGGCAGCAGGAAGTGGCTGATTGTACTAATCCCATGTCCAGCGAAATAGAACATGGCCATGTTCCCCTTCTGAGCATGGCACCGTGCATACCATCGTTTGAAGGCGGCACCGATGTTTGCCATCGTTGCATCCTCGATCACGACGGTTGAGCCGTCCCCTCGAGTAATGGTTTCCGTTGGTGATAGAAGTAATTCGATCGACCCAAGCGGACAGTCCGGATTTTGATAGTGGAGTTCGAGCCAGCTCGCGATGCGTTTGGCGGCTAATGGGGTGGTCGTAAGCGGGGCGAGGCCATTCAATAGCGTCGACGGCTTCTGGGCGTCCAAGCCGAGGTGATGGTAATTGCCGACACCGATAACCAAGGCATGAAGGCGGGGCGATCCCGTTTCCACTGCCTGCATATCGGGTGGCCAGTAGCAGCTCATGGCAGTTGATCGATTCGGGCGCGTAGCCGTTCGTAAAATCGCGCCTGCTCGAAATAGGCTCCGTGCGCCTTGATCACATAGGTTCCCGTATCGTACCGAGCGTCGATATCCACACGATCGAAGATCTTCTTGCAAGCGTAGGAAAAGATATCCACTTCGTCGTAGACATTGATCCATCGCGTGATGCTGGGAGGGGTGGGTGCCTTCTGCGGACCCCGTATCGACTTCAAACTGGTCTTGTACAGCTTCATCTCCTCAAAATGCGCTACCTGTGACCCCACCGAAACGAACAGATCCACTGGACGACCAGACCAGAAATGCCCCAGGAGATCAAAGGTAATCACGCCACCCAGACTATGGCTAATGACTACAAACGGCTCGTCAGCGGGCGCGCCCGTCAGAGCTTGCTCCCAGGACTGCATGATGAGAGTGGGGATGGGGCCAGGAGCGGCTTGCCCGCCGCGGCCGTCAAAGTAGATGAACACATCGCCGAAAAACCGCCCGAGGGTCGCATTCAACGGTTCGCGTGTCCAGCCGAGCAACTTGGTTGATGCGAAGTCTCCCACCTTGTCCACTGCGGTGCCGATCATGCCCGACGCAGCCTGCTTGATTTTGAGCGCGGCTCCACTGAGAAAATTCAAAATATCGTCGAGTCCTTGAGCTTGAACTGGCGTCGTGGGGGCAACAGCCAGCCGCAAGTTGCTGAGCAGTTGGAGGTCGGTGGTCGTCGTGGCCAGCCAGGCAGGAGCTCGATTGGTTGCCGCATACTCCTGGACAGCGACTACGAATGCGGCGACGTCGGCCTCCATGCCAACGGGCGTGTGCTCTAATGCAATTTCGCCGATAGTCTCGACAGCCTGAAGGAACCCTCGCTTGGCCAATGCCACAAGCGGTTCTTCCGCCATTCCACCGGGAAGTGCGTCTCGGATGACTGCAAGGAACGCGCGGACATCAGCATCGGCGTCGACGCTCAGCGCCTGCATGTCGCCTTTTGGTAGAGAGGCCATGTCCCACGCAAACGACGTGGCAAGATCGCCCCAGTAGGGGAAAGTGACGCTAATCGGTTTCGCAAAGCTTTTGCCGTTGATCTTTGCGCCCGCCAGAGATTTTCGGAGAAATGCCGTTTTGACTTTTAGCCCGGCTTCGTAACCGGGGCCCGTTCGGGTATTGACTCCGTGCACAAATACAACCGGCATCAGCCTTTCCTTTCATCAACAATCGTGATCGTTCCAGGCGTGCAAGAAAATCAAGAAAATGACTCGAACCCGGTTAAGACGCCTGAAGGTAAAGTCCTTTCCTGCTCTATCCCAGGTCACGGCTTGTCGTGATGCTTGGGAGAGCTGCATTACCGTTCTCCCTCGTGTCTGACTATATTCAGTTTTCGATCGGCAGCAGAGGTGATAAGAAATTCCATGTCAGATCCCACAGTAAAGATCGAGAGGCGTGAGGGAGATGTAAAGTTGCACTGCCTTTCTTCCGTCCGGTTACCGACTCGCCTAGTGAAGAGACCTAGAGCAAACTGTAGGCCAGGCAAATAAGAAGGGAAGCGCTGTCATTCTATTGGTTGTTCGCAAATTATCGAGAATCCAGTGGGTACTGAGTGCCCGATAGGGGCGTGCTACTGTATCCGTTTGTGTTGTATGAGTATCCCTTACGATACACATGCTGAGGCTACCCCGGATAGCACTCCGGCGAAGCCGAGCAACGCAGAATTTTGGGCTGTTGAAGTGGACCCTCCTTTCACGCAAGAGCGCCGAACCCAATCGGCTGGTTCTTGCTCTAGGTTGTTGTCGATTTCAGCTGAGGTGTCAGTGTCCTACTCTCGTCCAATCGGAGATCGTCGGGGAGGACGGTCTATTGCTCTTCCGATCTGCGCAATTTATCCCCTCGACTACTTCTCTAGATATAATGTTGCGCTGGTGCGACGGCTTCTCTCTTGTAGCATCCTTGTCCGCCTCCATCTGTATCAGTTTGGATAATAATCCATCTGAACAGATACAGGCTTAGCAGCAAATAAGAGTAAAGCAAGGGCATGTGCTTGATAAATCATTGGGGAACCGAAATGCCACTGCCGGCATAAGCTTTGCGTGTGCCGTATAAGTGTCTGATCATCACATAAAGAGAGTACCCCCTGTTTCAAAGAAGGAGTACCCTATGGTTCAAACCGAATTGACACTGATCACCAACATAATTCCGCAAAAGCTGTCCCTGTTGCGACAGGTGTTGGCCGGGGTTCGGCCCAGCTTGATCGAGGAGATCGGGACTATCCATTTTGCGCGCTGGGTGATCATCGATAACAATACGCGCCTGCTCTTCGACAGCAACTTCGACGGAACTTGGGATCAGTACCTCGACGACTTCGTGGATCACGAGCCGCTCCGCGCCGGCCTAGACCGGATCTGGGGCTGTTGCGAAGGTTACCCGGAAAAGGGCGCCATCGACCGCCCCGCTTTCAAGGAATGGGTTCGCTCCCATCAGACCAAGGCCGAACTGTTTTACAGCGCGTATCCGGAAAACACTCGCAAGGACGTGCTCAAAGCTATCGCCGTCCGCGACAAGTTTGTCGATCTGCTCAACTCACTTCAGTAACAATGAGCTCTCTCCCATGCTGGAAATCGAGGAGATTCAAGGGTTGATCGTGCGGCCCTACGCGATGCCCTATTGCCGCTGCGTTTTTTTGCGTATACTCGACGCGGAAGGCGCGCGTCAGCTGATCAAGGATCTCGTGGACGAGATCACGACGGCCAAACGGTGGGACAAGAAACCCGAATTCTGCATGAATGTCGGCTTCTCCCACGCCGGACTCGCTGCGATTGGGCTGCGGCCCGCAGCGTTGGAGACCTTCCCTCTAGAGTTCCGGAACGGCATAGCCAGCCGCGCAAACATACTGGGTGACGTGGGCCCGAGCAGCCCGGAGCATTGGGACCCCGGCATTAACGATCGGGATGCCCATGTGCTGTTTTTGCTCAGCACCCAGACTCCCGATATTCGGCAGCGCGAAACCGAGCGTCTCGTCCGCATTGCCCAAGCGCGGGGCGGCATGGCCACCATCGCCCTTCAAGATCTCGATCTCGCCCAGGACCTGCGGGAGCACTTCGGCTATCGCGACGGTTTCTCACAGCCGATCATCCGAGGCAGTGGTATGGATTCGATCCCAGGCGAGGAGGAGCCGCTTGCGCCCGGCGAGTTCGTGCTGGGCTACGCCGACGAGGAGGGCGACATCGCAGGCGCGGCAATCCCAGCCGACATCGCCCGTAACGGCAGCTTTATGGCGCTGCGCAAATTGCATCAAGATGTGGCAGCCTTCCGCAAGTTCCTGCGCGATAATGCCAACATCGCCGGCAGCGAGGAAGCGATGGCCGCCAAGATGATGGGCCGCTGGCGCGGTGGCGCACCGCTAGTGCTTTCCCCCGACCGGGACGATGTGGATCTCGCCTGCGACATCGGCCGAACCAATAATTTCAACTACGACGAGGACCCCAAGGGGTTCAAATGTCCACAGGGTGCCCACATCCGCCGGGCCAACCCCCGCAAGCCCGGCGACGTCGCACTCAACACTAGGCGGCACCGCCTGATGCGCCGCGGGCTGCCTTACGGTCCACGCCTCACCGAAGGAGTGCTGGAAGATGATGGCATGGACCGGGGCGTGCTGATCATGATGATCAACTCCAGCTACGGACGCCAGTTCGAGTTCATCCAGCAGGCCTGGTTGAACAGCTCGGCCTTTATCAACCTGGGCAAGGAGCGCGATCCCATTGTGGGAGTCAATGACGGTACGACCGGTATGACGGTCAACCGCTTTCCCGTCGCCCAACGCACTAGCGGGCTGCCCCGCTTCGTCACCGTGCGGGGCGGCGGCTACTTCTTCCTGCCCGGCATCCGCGCCCTGCGCGGGCTCGCCGCTGGGGCGTACGCCTAGGAGGTTCCATGAGCTTTCTGTCCGAATACGAAGCCGCCGCCCCCCGCAGATCGCGCTGGAGTTCTGGGCCGTTTATATTTCAAGGAAGGTTGCACCTTAGAAGAGATGATTAGAGCTATCAAAAATTCACTTCCACCGAACCGAAGTTCTCCATTGGCAGTGTCGCCTTGACGGGGAGCTTACAATACCCAATCACTTCCCGATCGTGACAATCAATCACGGCCGCGAGAGCGCCCAGCCGTCTTGGCCACAGGGAATATGCGTCACATCCATGGCCCACCGTTCGTTGCTTGCGACTCGTCCGACTGGTCCAGCCGTGCACACGAGGACGTGGGGTGATGGCGCGTTGATGCACGAACCACCCTTTTGTTCCAGCACACGATAGACCGCCTTCCGATTGACGGCGACGCCATCCCGAGAGCACAACATCACCCACAATCGCCGATACCCAAAGGTGGGGTACTGCTGAATGTCACCGCATAGCTTCCCACTCTGACGCGGTCCTTGCTTTATCAAATCGCGACTCTAAATCATTGAAAGACAGAAAAGGGGGCATTCGAGGAGGTATTACTGTATCAGTTTTGATACGCGCAGTATCGGAATCGATACTCTATGAATCGACTATTTCTTATAATTTCTTATAATCTAAATTGATTACTTGTGAGAACGGAGCCTGGGAATTGGGCATGCTTCGTGCTTTGCAAACTCGTATTAGGTAGCCCTAACCACCGTGAAACAACGCATTCGCTACGTTCATAATCTAGATCCAAGCATTGTGACAAACCGAGCTTTATTTGAGATGTGTGTTTGAGTGCCTTGCGTGCATTGAGTGAATTTTTAACCAGACTGTCACCCTACACAAACGTGCTATGCCAGAGCTCAGTTTTTACTCCGAAATACAGGCGTATGTTCGCAATAGCCTTGCTGATGTCAAGTGTAAAAGAGGACCAGGCCTTGTCTGTATTATCCATATATATTCGCTATAGAAAGGCAAGGTGGGTGGCAGTGGACGGTAGAATGATCCGGTTATAGCACGAAGATAGTTTTGTGGACGGAGGCAGGAAATAGTCTATGAAGTACGTAATTGTAACTAATATTTCTCCGTCCACAAATCCTCTGGGCAAACGAAGGGCGGGACCGGCAGCTCAGTCACAACCTGTCACTCCAAAGGTTGAGGTGGATGAGTTAAAGCCTCAACGTGCAGCCATCCTCTCGCGGCAAAAGAATATCCTAGGTGTCGCGCCTGTTATGCCAATGCGACTGATCGAGCCGGTGGACACCAATGTGCAGCCTGTTCAAACTCCTGCTGGCGTCACTTGGGGTGTTCAAGCTGTCGGCGCCGACACTTCCCCCTTTACAGGTGAAGGTATTGTAGTTTCGGTGCTCGACACTGGTATCGATATAACTCACCCCGCGTTTACAGGAGTTGATGTAATAAGAAAGAATTTCACTTCTGACACTGAGGACGATGTACACGGGCACGGCACTCACTGCGCGGGCACGATATTCGGTCGCAATGTCAGGGGAATCCGAATAGGGGTTGCTCCCGGTATTAACAAAGTTTTAATCGGGAAGGTGCTTGGTAAAGGAGGAGGGGGCAGCGACCAGATCGCAAGCGCTATTCAATGGGCCGTAACCGAGGGGGCGAACGTCATTTCTATGTCACTGGGGATAGACTTTCCGGGTTATGTAGAAGAACTGGTAGAGATTCACAAGTTTCCACAAGAATTGGCCACATCGATGGCATTGGAAGGATACCGAACCAATGTCTTGCTTTTCGAACGCTTGGCTTCATTCATCGTTGCGCAAAATGCCTTTGGGCGGTCTGCCTTGATAATAGCCGCAGCGGGAAATGAAAGCAGGCGCGATGTAAACCCGGAATTTGAGATCGCCGTTAGTCCCCCGGCAGTCGCCGATGGCATCGTGTCGGTCGCAGCACTTGCCCAGACTACTCAAGGACTCACCGTTGCGCCATTTTCTAATGTAGGTGCGCGCGTCTCGGGACCAGGCGTGGGTATCAATTCCGCGAAACCAGGTGGAGACCTTACCCTAATGAATGGAACTAGCATGGCCACTCCTCACGTGGCCGGCGTAGCCGCACTATGGGCACAGAAGCTAAAAGAATCAGGTCAGTTTAACGCAAAATTGCTCGCCGAGCGCCTCATCGGTACCGCTGGGACGGAGGGCTTTGTGGCCGGATTCGAGCCAAGTGATATCGGGGCAGGCCTGGTGCGAGCTCCTAAGTAATAGAGCCCGATCCATTCACTGCTGGGCCGGCAAACTCCGGCGAAACAGGGAAAGTTTGATGGTCTTGATTCCGTCAAGCTTGGTCATGCCTTCCATCTTTGGTCGGAGTACTCATAGGAAAAGACGTTTTTGGAGATAAGCCCTCTAGGCAGCATTTGAGATCAGAATTACATGCTGTAAATTGCAACTGTGTCCTTGCTATAGCCTGCACGTCACTCAGAAACCATCAAACAATGGCAAAAAAGAAACTAGATTTGCCTTCAGGATACCGATCAAGAGTGGCACGCCCGAGAGAGGTTAAGGTTAACGTGGTCGGTAGAGAGCAGCAGCACATCTCTCAAGAGAAGTTACAAAACACATCCGATTTAGGACGGCCCATCGTGGTTGTGCGGATCAGAGAGGAGAAAAATCTTGCAGGGCTGCACAGCAATGTTGACTTCAGAGAGGCAGTTGGATTCTGGTCCGTAGTTCTCAGAAGTCGTCGTCACTGGGCGGGAGGAGTTGAGACCCGACGCCAACAAGCAAGCCGGGCGCGTGATCAACTAGCAAAGTTTGGACTCGACGAAAACAGGCTTGATCGTATAGCCCGTGCGGGGCATGTAGAAATCTCCATCAATCATAGCGGCGGGGTGGGGGAGAGCTACGCCCGTCATGTTCCATGGGAATACTTGCTAAGTGCAGCGACCGCCGATCGGCGAAAAGGGGCTTCCTTAGTGGTTACCCGACATTTGGCTAACATGCCACGGCGCCAAATGCGAAGCCCGAATAACCTGCTCATTATAGAGAGTGCGCCAGGTAGATTACGACGATTTTTCGATTTTTCATCTGAGCGGCGAATTGTTGCTGGAGCATTCGATTTTCCTGACGCGCAAGTTCAGGTTGCAGAAACCGAGACCGAAGAGCAGCTGAGGAAGCGGTTCAAGAACGACAGTCCCGACATCGTTCACTTTACAGGCATGGATGCTCACCAACATGCTGAGCTGATGGGTGCAGATCAGGAGGATAACTCGTTGATGGATGGGGTAGTTCTGCGAGGCCCTGTAAATCAAGCCGTGATTGTTGAGGCCTCCAAGTTCGCCAACGATTTAAAGGGAGGGACCCGCCCACCGGTTCTCGTGGCTTTCAACTGCTATCATTCGTCCGCCAATCTCGCTGCCTATGCTGTTCGGGAAGGCGCCGAAGCAGCAATTGGCTTTCAAGATGAAATCAATGACGAGACGATCGAGTTCTTTTTTGGTGTCTTCTATCGAGAGTGGCGGTTGAACAGCTGGAACATCCATAAGGCATTCCGCGCGGCATGGGACTCGCTGCGCGGCAATTTCGCTTATCTATACGGCACAGGTATCGTGCTGTGGACAGCCAAATCTGCGTTTGAGCCAGCGAAGTTCCAACATTTCCCGCAGATTAGGACCAAGGTCGTAAAGAACCAGCTAAACGCACCAAGGGATCAAATGCTGGTGGATCCAAGGTTCCTACCGGAGATCAATTACTCGTTGCTGCATAATGAGCAGCCCATCTTTAAAAGTTTTCTTATCACTCGGGTCAAGGATGGTCCGTCGCTACCAGTCGAGGTGACCGTAGAGCTGAACGTTGGTATGGACAGTTATCCCTTCCGTGCTACTGAGACTCTCGGCCACGAGCCTTTGAGGCTGACCGATAAAGTTAAGATACCTTTGACATCTTCACTCGCGCGCTCTCTGCGGGAGCGCGTCCAGAGCACGCTTTACCTGAGGGTAGCAGTGCGAGAGGAAGTTGTCTACCAACAGACAGAGCGAGTCACTCTTCTCCCGGTTGACGAATGGTACGACGATGTCCAAGGGGCCTCGCAGAAGAACCTAAACGACAGGCGATCGGTATGGCTACCATCGTTCGTCCTTCCTCGTGACCCGTCGGTAGCCCGCATTATTGACTCGTCCCAGCGTTATCTTATGGCACTGCAGGACGATCCAAGTGCTGGATTCGACGGATATCAGCAGGTTGATCAGCAAAACCCTGTCACGCTTTCGTCTGTCGACCGTCAGGTTATGGCAATTTGGTTCGCTTTGTCCTACGAGGCAGACCTGTCCTACATCAATCCGCCGCCATCATATTCATTACGTACCCAGCGTCTTCGGACTCCGTCGGATGTTATTGATGCTAAGCGCGGGACTTGTATTGATCTCGCGCTGCTATTGGCAGCGTGTCTGGAGTACATCGATATTTATCCGACATTGATCCTCCTCAGGGGACATGCTTTACCGGCCTATTGGCGTAGCAATGAAGCGCATGAGAGGTTTGTGTTAGCTGGCCCTCCGGGACAGTCTGTGTCCACATCGATCCCTCCGGGTGTTATGGCCTCATCGAATAGTGGTAGCAGTCGGTATGGCTGGGTCTTTGATACACGCAAGTTTTCTGAACTCATGCGGTTTATCCAAGAGGGTGATTTGGTGCCCCTTGAAACGGTCTGGTTGACTAATCACCGCAGCTTTAAAGCTGCCAAAGATGCTGGCCGTCAAAAACTACAGAACCCTGGTGAATTTGATTCAATGTTGGACATAATTCAGGCGCGTCGCAATCAACCATCGGTAACACCATTGCCTATAATTCCAAGGGAAACCTGATCTAAGTATCTATGCCCAATTGATCGTCTTTAGGATTCGGATTGTTGATGCTTTAGTTTTCTATCTTGCTGGTCTATCGAGATGTTGGCATTGCGTTGCCAATGATTCAGTAATTACGCACTCGGTATTGGTAGCAAAGGGGAGTGATGTCACTCTTGTGAACGATCCCGTTGATGAGACAGCTTATGAGGAGCACGGGAAATTGAACCAGTCACCTTGAGATGAGTGACCTACCCTGCAAGTCTGGCGTGAGCGTGAAGTCGTTGACTGAGAAGTCTGACCGATCGAAGAGAAGCGGCGGAGGGCCACCATTGCGGATGTCTTGCCGCTGTTATTCGTACCAACGAAGATCGTCGTCTGCTCGGAAAGTCGATGCGAACGGCTTGGAGCTTTCTGAAATTCCCAATCTCGACGTGTGGGATGTGCATTGCTCGTGTCCCCTTTGTCGCGGCTCAGTCAGATTGTAATGACTTGTCAAGCAGCGGCCCCCGTGTCCGTGCATGGTGTGGGTGGTGAGGATGGTGCCGGTGGCGAGATGAACGACGCCAATTTCTCCGCGGGTGTCAGGCCCTGCAAGGCCATCGAGAAGCGGTCGTGATTGTACTGATGTTCCCAGACGCGCAGGGCGTGGGCCGCCGACGTCAACCCGTCGAAGCTCGACCGACTCCAAAATTCTTCTTCGTCGATCCGATGACTCCGCTCCACTTTCCCGTTCTGTTCAGGGCGCCGCGGGGCAATGTGGCGGAGGCGGATACCGGCCTCTTGGACCGCGAGGGCAAAGGCCAGCGGGGATTCTGTGCCGTAGTATACGCGGACCAGCAACACCATTCGTCGAGATCTCCCTAGAATGCACGTGGCACCTCACTCTAGGAAGGGGGCATCCGATGATGGAACGTTCTGCAAGCGCACAACCGTGTACCTTGGTGGCAATTGATATGGCCAAGTCGGTCCATGAAGTGTTGGTGGAGCCACCGACCGGAGGCCGGAAACGATGGCGGGTGAGGAACTGTCAGCCGGATTTTGTGGCGTTACGTGACCGGCTCCGTGCTATGCAGACGCCCGTGCTCGTCGGATTCGAAGCCACGGGCAATTACCATCGTCCCCTGGCCTATTATCTGGGGCAATGCGGCTTCGAGCTGCGCCTCGTTTCCTCGCTTGCGGTGGCCAGAACGCGGGATGCCCTCTACAACTCCTGGGATAAGAACGATCCTAAAGACACGCAAGTCCTACTACATTTGCTCAAAACCGGCGTGTCCCAGCGGTATCACGATCCGCTGGTGCATCGCACGAACGATCTCCAGGAGCTCGCCCAGACGCATTATCAGATCGCACTCCGGAAGGTGCAGGTCCAGCACAGCATCATGACGCATTACTTGCCGTTGTATTTCCCGGAGGCCGAACGGTACTACACGAACTCCCGGGCGCAGTGGTGTACGCAGCTCCTGCACCGCTTTCCCTGTCCCACCGCCATTACACGGTATTCCCAGGATGCGTTTGAGCAGGAGGCGTGGACCGTGGTGGGCCGCAAGGTGAATAAACGCGGGTTCCTTGCTGATCTCTATGCCACGGCGAGTCAGAGCATCGGGCTTGCCGTGGCAGAAGACTCCGAGGCCATCCAGATGTTCCGCGTGATGTTGGCGGAGCATCAACACTTGTGCGCGACCCGGGCCGCGATTGAGCACCAGGCCGACCAGGCGCTTCAGGCCCATCCCGACTATCAACGGCTGCGCACCTTACCGGGCGTGGGGCCGATTCTCGCGCTCACGATTTTGGCGGAGGCCGGGGATCTGCGCCGGTTTCCACATCACCGACAATTCCTCAAGTTTTGTGGATTCGATCTCAGCACGCAGCAGTCCGGACAGTTCCGCGGGACAAGTCGGCTGTCGAAGCATGGGAATGCGCGACTCCGCTATGCCTTTTGGATGGCTGCCAATGGGGCGGTCCGGATGCGACAAAATACATTTCGCGAAAAGTATGCGCGGTATATCAAGGCCGATCCTCAGAATCCGGATCGGAAGCGCAAGGCCCTCTGCGCCGTCGCCGCCAAAGTGGCGCGCGTGGCCCATGGCCTGATGAAGACGGGGACCGACTATCGGCCGTACTTTGAGGCACTCCCTCCCAGTGGAGCACTCCGTTCGCGTGGGCCGTCGAGGCAGGCACTGACCTCGTAGATAATGCTCGGAGCTTCCACTGGGGCTGCCTGCTGTGTGGAGTACGGTCAAGGCCTGAACGAGGACCTTGTATCACTATGGTGAGCAGCGCCTCACACCACGTGGAAGACCATTGGGAGTGTTTGCCGACTCGTGCAGAGTGGCCGTTCCGACGGCACCGAGGAGAACTGTCCGCACGGCCTGCTTGCGTTCCGCATATAGTACGTTGTCGAGCCGAATCGCCTGCGGTCGTCCGCGCCAGGCCACCACTTGCTCCAGGACGCGAATGACGCGCTTGGCCGGTAACGATGATGGACACCGTTGTTGACGATTTGTACGCCAGGTTAGATCAAGCCTAGGTTGCGGATTCCCCTCGTGTGGCTGAACTGCGTTCCGATGTGGACGACCGGAGAATTCCTGCGACAAAAGTCTACCAGGCGTTCTTTGGAGAGGGTGCTCGTGGCCTGCTGCCGGTTCAAAGACACCGAGTTAGGTGTATGAAGGAAGCCGATTGTATTTACACTGTGTATACATTTGTGTATAGTTGGTACCTGACGCAAGGAGGACATCATGGGCAGGACAATCTCGAGAGAGACAGCGGGACGCAGCGAGACAATCAACTTGCGCGCCAGCCAGAAACAGAAAGGGCTAATCGACCGAGCGGCGGAGGCCCTGGGAAAGAGCCGCTCTGATTTCATGCTCGAAACCGTGTGTCGGGAAGCGGAAGCGGTGTTGCTCGACCAACGGTACTTTGCCCTCTCTCAGGACGCATTCAAGCGCTTTACCGCGATGCTCGATACTCCTCCGTCGAGCAACCCGAAACTGCGACGTCTCCTTCAACAGCGTGCGCCGTGGGAGCAATGACCCCTCCTGAAGGACTCCGCCCTCCAGAGAAACTTTCCGCGCAGCATGATGTGTCCCATTTCGATTCCGGCGAGCCGACCTTGGATGACTGGCTGCGCCGCCGCGCGCTGCAGAATGAAGCGAGTGGCGCGTCCCGTACGTATGTCGTCTGTATGGAGAAGCGGGTCGTGGGCTACTATACCCTGGCGGTTGGGGCGGTGGCGTTGGCAGAAGCGCCTAGGCGTGTGCGGCGCAATATGCCAGACCCGCTGCCAGTGATGGTGCTCGGGCGGCTTGCCGTTGATCAAGAGTATCAATGCCGGGGAATTGGAGCCGGTCTTCTACGCGATGCCATTTTGCGGACGGTCCAAGCGGCGGAGATTGCTGGCATTCGAGCCATTCTGGTGCATGCGATTTCAACAACGGCGAAGCGGTTCTATGAGGAGCGCGGGTTCGTGGCCTCACCGGCTGAGCCATTGACGGTGATGATCTCCGTGATGGAAGCCATAAGAGTGTTAGGGACGAAAGGGAAGTGACAACCCGATCGCGCGACTAACGAGAACAGGCTGGCTGCCCACATATTTTAGGTAACTGTGGACGAGGTGCTGCGATTCGGTGCGTGAGTCAAGGTCTGTTACGGATTCGTATAAGGCATCGCGTTATGCTCCGTAAGGCGCGCCTTCTAAACAATCATTCTCCAGCGCCAGTTGTCCGATCTTCGCGTGGAGGACCTTGAGATCCGGCGGGTCCGACGTCGGTGTGGTCCCGCAACACACGTCCGCGGCCCGCGCCAGCAATTGCTGCTTCCATGCTGTGATCTGGGTAGGATGGACGCGAAACTGCTCGGCCAATTCTGCCAGCGTCTTGTCGCCTTTGACCGCGGCCAATGCCACCTGCGCCTTAGAAGATGCCCGGTGATTGCGTCTCGTTCTCTTCAGCGCCGTGCTCCTCTAGTTCGCCACCCTCTGGTGGCTTCGGTGAAGCAAGGTGACCACTGATCACACTGTCCGAATTTCTGAAGCCCTCTCACACCGTCTTGTTGAACCCATCGATTTCAGAGAACTACCAAACAGGCAAACATGGAAAAACCACCATGACAAAGGCTTGCGATTGTGCAGGATGAGCCTGCGAGTGGTGGTCGCGAGGGCAGGAAGATCGTGCGGGCATACCGAGCTGAACGTCATGCATAACAGGGGCAGCTGTCAGATCATAGGGTCACCTGGGACAGTTTCTGCGGCGGCTGTGAGCCCTGCCAAGGTAAGATGAGCGTATGCGCGCATGGCTGATGGATTCATATGAGGGTGTCGACAGGCTGCGGCTTGGCGAGGTAGCGGATCCTCTGCCGGGTCCGGCACAGGTGTTGCTGAGGGTCAGGGTTGCGGCGCTGAACCCGGCGGATGCCTTTCTGGCGCGGGGGCTGTATCCAGCCAAGCCGTCGCTGCCACACATTCTCGGGCGTGATGGCGTGGGTGACGTGGTTGCGGTCGGGCCTGGCGTGGACCACGTCCGGGTGGGCGAAACCGTGGGCATCCTACGCTGCAATGTGGGGGTGGAAGCGTGGGGAACTCTGGCTGAGAAGGTCGTGGTCTCCGCGGACTGTGTGACCCGAATCCCCCAGGGCTGGTCCCTTGAGGAGATGGCCGGCGCCCCGTTGGTCTTTCTGACTGCCTGGCAGGCTCTGACTCAGTGGAATGACCCTCCGGCGCCTCCGCACGCGGGGTCTGTCCTTCTGGTGACCGGCGCGTCAGGCGGGGTCGGTGTGGCGTCAGTCCTGCTCGGGAAATCGATGGCTCTCACAGTGGTAGCCCTGTCACGCAGTGCGGAGAAGGGTGCCAGGCTGAAGACGCTCGGCGCTGATTTTGTGTTTGATCCAGCGGACAGGAACTTAGTGAAGGCTGTGACAGCGGCAATCGGTCCGAAGAAAGTCGACCTGGCCGTCGACAGCGTTGGTGGAATCCTGTTGCCGCGAGTGATAGCCATGCTTGGGTATGGCGGCCGGATCAGCGTGGTCGGCAGGAGCGGGGGAGTCGTGTCGGAGTTCAATACGGCGAGCCTGTTGTTCCGTCGGAATCGGATGGGCGGGGTTTCGGTCGGGCACTATACGGCGCAAGCCGCGCACGTGGCGTGGACGGAGATTGTTGGTCGATTGGACGCCATGGGTCAGCGGCCACAGGTGGACGCCATCCTTCCGTTCGAAGCGGTGAAGGCGGGATTTGTGCGATTGGGGCAAGGGCCCATGGGAAAGGTGCTGGTGCGCGTGGCTGACGAAAGCAGACTGACCTCATCCTAGCCCCATTCAACAGCCTGCATTGACTGCCAATGTTCGTGAATCGAAGTTCAGCGGACTTTCGTGTATCCTTCGATAGGGACCAACCACAGATGCTTATGAATGAGATGATCCTACTTCTCAGCTGGGCGATGAGTTGGTTCTGGTCATCCGAATATAAAAAGAGGTTACCTGCGATGCGACGATCGGGGGTGTTCGTTTGTCTTGTGATGGTGGGATTATTTCATACCAGCCCCGGTGCGGAAGCCTTTCCTGTCAGCAGTGCTGCCTGGTCAGAGGCTCAATGGGAGCAGCATTGCCAAGCCATCAGAAGCACCTACAATCAAACAGGGCCACTCAGCACGAAAGCGTTGACCCTGACCCAGGACGATCCGCGGTTTGTTGATTTCCTCTACTGGATCTGGGCGAACAAAATCATCGAGCATCAAGTCGAGCAAGTGGGAGGTACAGAATGGAATGGCCCGACGCATGGGGTCATCTTTCATTGGGCACCTGGATCGCGATGGGAAACTCACACCGTGGTGCCGTTCGAGCATGCGATTCACCACATTGCCGACGAACATAACTGGCGGGACAAGATGTTCAAGGACTTCTTCGAACCATTTGGCCCTATCCAAGGGGTGAACATCAAGCAGCGTCTCTCGCTTGATCAGCCCCCGACCTGGACCCAGTTCCTTCAGCATATCGGTGGACCTGAGAGTCCTTACTACCGCTATGTCTTCCATCAGGAGAGCACGATTGATCCAGACAAGAGGGTCGTCAAGTTGGTGGGAGGACAAGGCGTCGTGTTCGAATACAGCTTCGAACGATACCTCACGGAAATCAAAGAAGTCCTCACCGACTGCAGGGCATACCAGTTCTTTCAACTCTATGACCGGTATGGGAAAGGATTCGCCTCGAACCCCGGGTGGGCAGGACAGCCGATACCACAGCGGTGAAACAGATCAAGCCTGCATGAGCCTTTCCTGGCGCAGTGCACTGCTCTCTTGATGGTGGTCGTCATGACATCGAGTGCACCATCCTTTTCATGATGCCAGCTGTGGATCAATCCCATCTCAAGCCCCGAGATCCGTTAGTGCCGACACCCTCGTTCGCGGGACATGGGCCAAGGAGGGAGGAAGTGACGGGGTGCTCGTGAAGGAGGAGTCTTTGCGGCCGCTAGAGGAGAATCTTCACATCAGTGCCTTCGACCTTCACTTGGTACATCTTCACCGAAGCTGAGGGAGTGGTGAGCGAAATACTAGTCTTGATGTTGTATTCCCACCCATGCCATGGACAGGTCACGACGTCCCCTTCGAGTTCTCCCTCGCCGAGCGGGCCTCCCCGATGGGCGCAAGTGTTGTCAGTCGCGTAAAAGGTTCCGTCGACATTAAAGATCGCTATCACAAGCGCGCTTCTCCGGCCCACGCTGGGACGCGCTCGTTCGACGGGGGGCGATGAGCCA